>NZ_JBMIQI010000011.1:0-485229 GCF_052584175.1 Billgrantia hypersalina | reverse complement strand
GCGGACCGGACGGGACTCGAACCCGCGACCTCCGGCGTGACAGGCCGGCATTCTAACCGACTGAACTACCGGTCCGCTGCTTGCTTCCTACGTGATCGCTACCCTTCACCAAGGCTTGGCGTCAGTCGCGATGGTGGGTGGTACAGGGTTCGAACCTGTGACCCCCAGCTTGTAAGGCTGGTGCTCTCCCAGCTGAGCTAACCACCCCCTGGTCACGTGGCGCTGAATTCTACAGGGATCGGATTGGTTGTCAATGCTCTTTCGCCTCTCATCGCCTTGGCGCCCCACTTTTCGCAACGCCTGCCAGCCCCCGCGGGGCTGCAGCCCGCGCCCGGCGCGACATGGGTCACTCCGATGCACGGTGCGCCTGCATGAACGCGGCGATCGCGGTGGCCCCCTCCTCGATCAGCTCCGCCTGGGTAAGACCCGACTTGCCTCGCGGTTTCCAGTCGTGATCGCCCTCCTCCAGCCAGTGCATCCGCACCCGTTCGGGCAGCGAGTACCTTTCGACCTCCTCGCGAGTGCCGAACGGATCGCGACTGCCCTGCACCACCAGCGTGGGACAGTCGATCAACGGCCAATGCGCCAGGCGCAACTTCTCGGGCTTGCGCGGTGGGTGAAAAGGGTAGCCGCACAACACCAGGCCGGCGGCCCGGTCGCGTGCCGCCAGCAGGCTGGCCGCACGCCCGCCCATGGACTTGCCGCCGAGCCACAGAGTACCTCCTTGCGGTTGTGTCAGAATGTCGCACCAGTGGGACAATTCTTCTACCAGGCGGTCAATCGGTGGCGGTGGAATTCGTTTCGCTTCCCGCTGCATGCGTTGCATGTAGGCGAACTCGACGGCAAGGGTCTGGACGCCCCGGTCAACGAGAGCATCCCGCAAATGACGCATATAGGGCGAATGCTGTCCAGCCCCCGCCCCATGGGCGATCAGCAGGCGGCCGATGCCTCCCTCCCCCTTCACTTCGAGCGGGCCCCACCCTTCGACGAGCCACTGGCCGGGCTCACAATACAGCCCCTGTTCGCTCAGTTGGACGGGACTGATGACGACCGAATCAATTTGCGAAAAGTTCGACACACGTCAAATTCCTATACGAGTTTCACCTGTATCCTTGTTTCAGTCTGTCCGGCGGCTGCGCTAGAATCCGCCCTGCTTTCTGACCTGCATCACCCAACCGGGAGCGCCGTCGTGGCCGTCACCGCCACCACGAATTCCCGATACGCGTTCTATGGGAACCTGACATGAGCACAGCACTAGAGCACCCGACCTACAACTACAAGGTAGTTCGGCAGTTCGCGATCATGACAGTGGTGTGGGGCATCGTGGGCATGCTCCTCGGTGTCATCCTTGCCGCACAACTGGTCTGGCCGCAACTCAACCTCGATCTGCCTTGGACCAGCTTCGGCCGCTTGCGTCCGCTACATACCAATGCCGTCATCTTTGCCTTCGGCGGCTCCGCCCTGATGGCGACTTCCTATTACGTGGTACAGCGGACCTGCCAGGCGCGGCTGTTCTCCGACAAGCTGGCCGCGTTCACCTTCTGGGGCTGGCAGGCGGTGATCCTGTCCGCGGTGGTCACGCTGCCGCTGGGCTATACCACCACCAAGGAATACGCCGAGCTCGAGTGGCCGATCAACATCCTGATCGCCGTGGTCTGGGTCAGCTATGCCATCGTCTTCCTGATGACCATCAAGCAGCGCAGGACCTCCCACATCTACGTGGCCAACTGGTTCTTCGCCGCCTTCATCCTTACCGTCGCGGTGCTGCACATCGTCAATAACGCCGCGATTCCGGTGACGATGATGTACTCCACCTCGATCTACGCCGGCACCATCGATGCCATGGTGCAGTGGTGGTACGGGCACAATGCGGTGGGCTTCTTCCTGACCGCCGGCTTCCTCGGCATGATGTACTACTTCGTGCCCAAGCAGGCCGAGCGGCCGATCTACTCCTACCGCCTTTCGATCGTGCACTTCTGGGCCCTGATCATGATCTACATGTGGGCAGGACCCCACCACCTGCATTACACCGCGCTGCCCAACTGGGCGCAGTCACTGGGCATGGTGATGTCGATCATCCTGCTGGCCCCCTCCTGGGGCGGCATGATCAACGGCATGATGACCCTTTCCGGGGCCTGGCATAAGCTGCGCACCGACCCGACCCTGCGCTTCCTGGTGGTGGCCCTGTCGTTCTACGGCATGTCCACCTTCGAAGGCCCGATGATGGCGGTGAAGACGGTCAACGCCCTGTCCCACTACACCGACTGGACCATCGGCCACGTGCATGCCGGCGCGCTGGGCTGGGTGGCCATGATCACCATCGGCTCCATGTATCACCTGATTCCGCGCCTGTTCGGCCGCACCGAAATGTACTCCGTCGGCCTGATCGCCGTGCACTTCTGGCTCGCCACCATCGGCACCGTGCTCTACATCGCCGCCATGTGGGTGAACGGCATCCTGCAGGGCCTGATGTGGCGTGCCATCAACCCCGACGGCACCCTGATGTACACCTTCGTCGAAGCCGTCGAGGCGAGCGGCCCAGGCTATGTCGTGCGCCTGATCGGTGGCCTGTGCTGGGTCATCGGCATGCTGATCATGGCCTACAACGTCTTCATGACCGTCAAGCGCAGCCAGGCACTGAGCCAGCAGCCGCTGCCGCAGACCGCCTGACCAACCGGGGAAACCGACACCAATGAAACACGAGATTGTCGAAAAGAACGTTGGTCTGCTCGCCGTGCTGATCCTGGTGGTGATCAGCTTCGGCGGCCTGGCCGAGATCGTGCCGCTGTTCTTCCAGAAACAGACCACGGAACCGGTCGACGGCCTGCGCCCCCTCTCCGCCCTGGAGCTCGAAGGACGCGACATCTATCGCCGCGAGGGCTGCGTGGGCTGCCATTCGCAGATGATCCGCCCGTTCCGCGCCGAAACCGAGCGCTACGGGCACTACAGCGTGGCCGGCGAGTCGGTCTACGAGCACAACTTCCTGTGGGGCTCCAAGCGTACCGGCCCGGACCTGGCCCGTGTCGGCGGCCGCTACAGCGACGACTGGCATCGCGCGCACATGTACAACCCGCGCGACGTGGTGCCGGAATCTGTCATGCCGTCCTATCCGTGGCTGTTCGAGCGCACCCTCGACGGCAAGGACACCCCGCGCAAGATGGAAGTGCTGCGCAGCCTCGGCGTGCCCTACACCGACCAGGACATCGAGGGCGCTACGCGCGAAGTCCGCGGGCAGCAGGAGATCACGGCCCTGGTGGCCTACCTGCAGCAGCTGGGGACCGTCCTCGAGGGCACGCGCTGATCATGGATACCGGTACCTTTCGCGGCATCATCACCGGTCTGCTGGTCATCGCCTTCCTCGGCATCGTCTGGTGGGCTTATTCCCGGCGGCGCAAGCCGGACTTCGACGAGGCGGCCCAGTTGCCCTTCGCCGATGACGACAAACAATCGAACCGAGACCGCAGCGCCTCGCAGCAGGGCTCGCACCGCGAGCAGGCAGGCGAAGCCGATTCCCGCAAAGACAGGGGAGACGAAAACGCATGAGCAATTTCTGGGGTGACTCCCTTCCGGGGTTCTGGAGCGCCTGGATCATCTTGATCACGCTGGGCTCCATCGCCTTCGCCTTCTGGATTCTCTATGCCAACCGCAAGACCGACAAGGTGCCCGATGCCGACGGCAACGTGGAAACCACCGGCCACGCCGCCGACGAGATCGAGGAATACGACAACCCGCTGCCACGCTGGTGGTTCCAGCTTTACGTCGGCACCGTGGTGTTCTCGCTGGGTTACCTGCTGCTCTATCCCGGGCTCGGCAACTTCGCCGGCCTGCTCGGCTGGACCCAGGAGGGCCAGTGGGAGCAGGAGGTCGCCCATGCCGAGGAGCGCTTCACGCCGATCTTCTCCCAGTACCAGGAGATTCCCATCCCCGAGCTGGCCCAGGACGCCGAAGCCATGCAGGTGGGTGAGCGGATCTTTCTCAACAACTGCGCGGTGTGTCACGGTTCGAACGCCAAGGGCGGCTACGGCTTTCCCGACTTGACCGATGACGATTGGCTATACGGCGGCGAGCCCGACCACATCGTCACTACCCTGGTGCGCGGGCGCAACGGCCTGATGCCCTCCTGGCAGCAGCTTGGCCAGGAGAATATCGAAAACGTGGCCAACCACGTACTGTCGCTGTCCGACCTGGAGCACGACGCCGAACGCGCCGAGCCGGGTTCCGCCGTGTTCACCTCGGTGTGCGCCGCTTGCCACGGCCCCGACGGCACCGGCAACCAGGCCTTGGGGGCACCAGACCTGACCAACAATACCTGGCTCTACCTGGCACCGGGACAGAGCGTCCTCGACTCGGTCCGCCAGACCCTGCGTAACGGTCGCAACGGCCACATGCCGGCGCAGGAAGCCTATATCGGCGACGAACGTGTCCACCTGGTGGCCGCCTACGTCTACAGTCTTCGCGACCGCGACTGATATCCGCCCAGGCGGGATGTGCGACCCGCGGTCGCACATCCCCGCTTCGCGACGGGCTCTCGCTACAATGAAGCCACTTCATTGCCTCCCCTCTGCGGGCGCCCTGCCTGCCGCGAGCCAACTATGAGCGAAAAGATACCCACCCGGGACATCACCCCCGATGCCGTGGGGCACCATGCCCCAGGCGACACGATCCAGCAGCAGATGTACGCCAAACGGCGCCACATCTACGTGCGCGAGATCAAGGGTATCTTCCAGCGTCTCAGACGCCTCACCAACTGGGGTTTGATGCTGGCGTTCTTTGGCCTGCCATGGCTCACCTGGGGCGACCGTCCGCTGATCTGGTTCGACCTGCCGGGGCGCGAGTTCCATATCTTCGCCGCCACCTTCTATCCGCAGGAATTCATCCTGCTGTCGTGGCTACTGATCATCTGCGCCTTTGGCCTGTTCTTCATTACCGTCTTCGCCGGACGCGTGTGGTGCGGCTATACCTGCCCCCAGAGCGTCTGGACCTTCCTTTATATCTGGGTAGAGCATCGCCTGGAGGGTTCGCGCAATCGCCGCATCAAACTCGACCGCGAGCCGATGAGCGTCGACAAGGCCTGGCGCAAGACCGCCAAGCATGCCATCTGGCTGGCCATCGCGCTGGCCACCGGGGTGACCTTCGTCGGCTACTTCACACCGATTCGCGAGCTGGCGGTTGACCTGCCCACGCTCGAGGCGCACGGCTGGTCCTACTTCTGGGTCGGTTTCTTTCTCGTCTTCACTTATCTCAACGCCGGCTGGCTGCGCGAGCAGGTGTGCATCTACATGTGCCCCTACGCCCGCTTCCAGGGCGTGATGTTCGATCGCAACACCCTGATCGTCTCCTATGACGCGGCCCGCGGCGAACCTCGCGGTGCGCGCAAGAAATCGCTCGACCATGAGCAGGTTCGCGCCGCAGGGCTGGGCGACTGCATCGATTGCGAGCTGTGCGTGCAGGTCTGCCCGACCGGCATCGACATCCGCGACGGCCTGCAGTACGAGTGCATCACCTGCGCGGCCTGCATCGACGCCTGCGATAGCGTAATGGACCGGATGGGCTATCCGCGGGGACTGATTCGCTACACCACCGAGAACGCATTGGAAGGAAAGCGGTCCCATATCCTGCGTCCCCGCCTGCTCGGCTACCTGGCCGCACTGGTGGTCATGGTCGGCCTGTTCACCTGGGCGCTGAGCGAGCGCATGCCTCTCGACTTCGAAGCCGAGCGCGAGCGCGGCCAGCTCTACCAGATGACGCGTGACGGGCGCATCAGCAACGTCTATACCCTGACCGTACGCAACCGCGATGATCGCCCTCACGACTATCGCCTGGTGGCCAGCGGACTGCCCAGCCTCGAACTCGACAGAGACGGTTTCGAAGTACCGGCCGGCGCCACGCGCACCTTCGCCGTTCAGGTGACCGCCGAACCCGATGACATCGAACTGCCCAGCCACCCGATCGTGCTCCACCTGCAATCGCATCAGGACGAACACATCGCCCTCGATCGCGAGACGCGCTTCATCGGCGATACACGGAGATGAATTCCATGACGACCCCCTCCCCCTGGTACAAGCAGTTCTGGCCCTGGTTCCTGCTCGGCCTGCTGTTTTCGGCGATGGCCGTCAGCACCAGCTTTGCCGTCCTTTCAGTACGTTCCTTCGATGGCATGGTGCAGGAGGACTACTATGAGCACGGCCGCGCCATCAACATGGAACTGGCCAAGCAACATCGCGCCCATGAACTGAAGCTGGCCGCCGACCTGCGCCTCGACCCCTTGACCAGCGATGTCATGGTACAGCTGGATGGCGACGACCGTCCCGATCAGCTGTCCTTGAAGCTGATCTTTCCCACGGAGGCCGACCGCGACCAGTCGATCGATCTGGAACACGTTCGCGACGGCCTCTACCTGGGCCAGGCGCCCGACAACCTGCGCTATCGCTGGTACCTGCAGCTACAGCCCCGTGACGAACAGCCCGAGTGGCGCCTGGTGGGTGAGGCCCGCTTCCCCAGCGAAGAGCGCTTCAACCTGACACCGGGCGTTCAACAGCGCAGCTAGCGAGCGTAGAAGACCCTTGACGCACAACGATACGACCCAGGCCGCCGAGGGCAGGCAACCGGCCACGAACTGTTATCACTGCGGCAGCCTCGTGCCCGCAGGCGCCCCTTGGTCGATCACGCTCGACGATACCCCCCATCCGCTATGCTGCCCCGGCTGCGAAGCGGTGGCGCATGCCATCGTCGATGGCGGACTGGCCAGCTACTACCGCTTTCGCACGGAGCTGCCGGAGCGCCCCGACGAGCGTCAGGCGGTCAAGGCGGAAACCTGGGCGGTGTTCGACGACCCGGGCCTGCAGCGCCAGTTCGTTCACGCCGAGGGCGACAGCGGCCTGGTCCACGCCACCCTGGCCGTGGATGGCATCACCTGCGCCGCCTGCGCCTGGCTGATCGAACATCGTCTCAACGCGCTGGACGGCGTGACCTCGAGCGCCGTCAACCTCAGCCACCATCGGGTGCGGGTGGCATGGGACCCGGCCAGACTCAAGCTGTCGCGGATTCTCGCCGAGATGGCCGGCATCGGCTACAGCGCCCAGCCCTACGAACCGGATGCGGCCCAGCAGCGGCTGCAGTTCGAGGAACGCATGAATATCCGCCGGTTGATCGTGGCGGCGGTGGGCATGGCCCAGGTAATGATGTTCTCGATCCCCATCTACGTATCAGGTCCCGGCGAGATCAGCGAAGACTTCCTGGCGCTGTTCCACTGGCTCTCGTTCGCCCTGGCCACCCCGGTGGTGTTCTTCTCCGCCATGCCCTTCTTCCGCAATGCCGTGCGCGACCTGCGGGCGCGCGTGCTGGGCATGGACGTGCCGGTTTCCATCGCTATCGGGGGCGCCTATCTCGCCAGCGGTTATGCCGTGCTCTCGGGCACCGGCGAGGTATATTTCGACTCGGTGGCGATGTTCACCTTCTTCCTGCTGTTCGGTCGCTACGTGGAGGCTCGTGCGCGGCGACGCAGCGGGCATACCGGAAACGTCCTGGCCGGCGCCCTGCCGCTCTCCGCCGTGCGCCTCGAGGCGAACGGCGAGGAGCGTATCCTGCCGGCAAGCGAACTCGCTCCCGGCGACCGCGTGCTGATAAAGCCCGGCCACGGCGTGCCCGCCGACGGCATGATTGAAGAGGGCGAATCGAGCCTCGACGAGTCGATGCTCACCGGCGAATACCTGCCAGTGAGCCGGCGTATCGGCGACAGCGTCACCGGCGGCAGCCAGAACATCGAGAGCCCCCTGGTGGTGCGTGTCACCCATGCCGGCAAGGAGGCCCGTGTGGCGAGCATCGTCGATCTCACCGACCGCGCCTTTGCCAGTCGCCCGCGACTGGCCCAGATGGCAGCGCGAATGTCGCACCTGTTCGTGCTGCGGCTGCTGGTCGTGACCGCCTGCGTGACCGTCGCCTGGTGGTTCATCGATCCCAGTCGCATGCTATGGGTAATGCTTTCGGTGCTTGTGGTGACCTGCCCCTGCGCCCTGGCGCTCGCCACGCCCACCGCGCTCACCGCCGGCCACGGCCAGCTGCGGCGCCGCGGCGTGCTGATCACCCGCGCCGATGCCATCGAGTCGCTGTCACAGGTCGATCGGGTGATATTCGACAAGACCGGCACCCTGACGTGCGGCGAGATGCAGCTGATGGATACCCGTACGCTCGGCCTCATTCCTGCGGAACGTGCCCAGGTGATCGCGGCAGCGCTGGAGGCCCGCTCCGAACATCCCATCGCGCGGGCCTTCCGTCCCTGGCGCGACGCCACGGTGGAGGCCGGCGAGCGGTCCAGTCGCACCGGGCAGGGGGTCGAAGGCGTGATCGACGGCAAGCGCTGGCGCCTGGGACGCTCCGACTTCGCCTGCCCCGGCCAAGCTCCCGAAGCACCGGGTGATGGCCAGTGGTTGCTGCTTGGCGAAGAGGGTGAGCCGCGCGCCTGGTTCGCCCTGCGCGACAGGCTGCGCGACGACGCCGCCGAGGCAGTGGCGGCACTGAAGGCACGCGGCACACGGGTCGAACTGCTATCGGGCGACACGATCGGTGCCGTGCGCAGCATGGCCGAACAGCTGGGCATCGACACTTGGCGTGCCGGCGTCAGTCCGGAAGGCAAGCTGGAGCGCATCCGCGCGTGCCAGGCCGCCGGCGAAAAGGTCGCCATGATCGGAGACGGGATCAATGACGTACCGGTGCTGGCCGGTGCCGACGTGTCGGTCGCCATGAACGGCGCCACCGACCTGGCCCGCACCAGCGCCGATGCCGTATTGCTGAGTCCACGCCTGATGCGTATCGTCGAGGCGGTCGAGATCGCTCGCGCGACTCGCCGCATCATGCGCCAAAACATGATCTGGTCGGTATGCTACAACTTCTCGGCCCTGCCGCTGGCCGCCATCGGCATCGTGCCGCCCTGGGTCGCGGCCCTCGGCATGTCGGGCAGCTCACTGGTGGTGGTGGGTAACGCGCTACGCCTCAATCGCTTCCGCCTGCGCCCCGCCCCCGGGCCGAGCCCCGACGCCAATTGGGTGAATGCATGACCGTTCTCTACCTGCTCATCCCGCTGTCACTGATCCTGCTCGGCCTGGCCGTCTGGGCCTTCTTCTGGGCGGTGAAGAACGACCAGTTCGAGGATCTCGAGGGCCCGGCCCACCGCATCCTCTTCGACGAGGACGAGAACGACCTGCCCCTCGCGGAACGGGAGAAGCGACGTCAGGCCAGAAAGGAAAAGCCGGACGCCGGCGATGACGACGATCGGGCAGCGCGCTGATGGATCCCACCGGACTCGGCCTGCCTCCGCTGCTGGCGGCTTTCGTCTTTGGCCTGCTTGGCGGTGCGCACTGCATCGGCATGTGCGGCGGCATCATGAGCGCGCTGACTTTCGCCGTGCCGCCCAGCATGCGTAGCCCAGCCCGGCTCTCCGGGCTTCTGCTTGGCTACAACCTCGGGCGCATTGCAAGCTACATGGTCGCCGGCGCGCTGGTTGCCTCGCTCGGCACCGTGGTGGCCCTGACGCCGGCAGCGCGCATGGGGCTGCAACTGTTCGCCGCGCTCATGCTGATCCTGATGGCACTCTACATTGCCAACTGGTGGAAGGGACTGCTCAGGGTCGAGGCGCTGGGCAGGCACCTTTGGCGATACCTGGAGCCCATCGGCAAGCGACTGATGCCGGTGGTCAAGGTTCCCCACGCCATCGGCCTTGGCGCGGTCTGGGGCTGGCTGCCCTGCGGTCTCGTCTATTCAATGCTGGCCTGGAGCCTGGCCACGGCGAATCCGTTGAAAGGCGCGGCGCTGATGGGCGCCTTCGGCCTCGGGACCCTGCCTTCACTGCTTGTCACCGGCTTCGCCGCACGCCAGCTGGGCACGCTGATCCGTCATCCGGCAACCCGCACCCTGGCGGCCCTCCTTATCATCGCTTTCGCCCTCTGGCAGCTCGTTGCCCTGCTGCCGCTGGGCGCTCCGGAACATTGAAGGCCAGCCCTTAACCTGCATTACGGCTTCGTTTGACGCAGCTCAAACTGCCTTGGGCCGGGTACGGCTAGCATGATGGCAATCGTTAGCCTTCGGAGTAATTCCATGTCCGCCCCCGCGCTGTCCATGCCTCGAATGACGGCCGACCCCTTCGCCTGGGACGCGGCCCTGCTGCGGCGCTATGACACTCATGGACCGCGCTACACCTCGTATCCCACTGCGCTTTCGTTCGGTGAGGAGTTCGACGCGCCGGCCTACCAGGCAGCGCTGGCACGCAGCAATGCCGATGGCAGGCCGCTGTCGCTCTACGTGCATATTCCTTTCTGTCGCAAGGCCTGCTACTACTGCGCCTGCAACAAGATCGCCACCAAGAACGCCAAGGTGGCGGAACCCTATATTTCGCGGCTGGACCGCGAAATGGTGCTGGTCAGGCCACACCTCGACACGCGTCGCGAGGTGGCGCAGCTGCACTGGGGCGGCGGCACACCGAGCTTTCTCAACCTCGACCAGATGAGCGATCTGATCGACCGGCTCGACGCCCGCTTCGGCCTTACCAACGCCCGCGACCGCGACTACGCCATCGAGATCGACCCGCGAGAGGCCGATGTCTTCACCCTTCGCCACCTGCAGGCGCTGGGCTTCAATCGCCTGAGTCTTGGCGTTCAGGATCTCGACCCGCGTGTACAACGAGCCATCAACCGGATCCAGCCACGCATCCTCACCGAAGCGCTGCTCGACGAGGCCGATCGCCTGGGTTTCCGCTCGCTCAACCTGGACCTGATCTATGGCCTGCCTTTCCAGACCCGCGACACCTTTGCCGCGACGCTGGAGCAGGTGATCGCCATGGCGCCGGCACGACTCTCCATCTTCAATTACGCCCACATGCCCGAGCGCTTCGCCGCCCAGCGGCACATACGCGAAGTAGACCTGCCCAGCCCCGACGAGAAGCTGGCGATACTGCGCACCACCATCGCCATGTTGACCGCAGCGGGCTATACCCATATCGGCATGGATCACTTCGCCCGCGCCGACGACAGCCTGGCGATCGCCCAGCGCGAAGGGACCCTGCAGCGCAATTTTCAGGGCTACTCCAGCCACGCCCAATGCGACCTGGTGGGGTTCGGTGTCTCGGCGATCTCCCGCATCGACGATGTCTATGCCCAGAACCACACCGCCCTCGGCGCCTACGAAGCGGCGCTCGATGCCAGCCAGCTGCCCACCGCTCGTGGGGTTCGCCTGAGCTTCGACGACCGTATCCGGCAGCATGCCATCGAGCGGCTGATGTGCGACATGGAACTCGACCTGGACGAGCTGAGCGAAACCTTCGGCATCGACGCTCCCCGCTACCTGGCGGATGCCCTGCTGCGATTGGAGGCCCCGCTGAGGGACGGATTGGCCCACCTCGAAGGGCGCCGCCTGGTGGCGACACCGCTCGGCCGCCTGCTGATCCGTCACCTCGCCATGGCCTTCGACAATCGCCTGACATTGCCACCCGATTCGCGCTTTTCACGCATCGTCTGAGCGGGAGGTCCGACCCGAATAACAGGCGAGCTGCGGCCAAAGGTCGCGATGGGCATTTTACCGGCCCCCATAATGCTCCATAATGGCTACACGACAGGATCAAGGAGGTGGAGCATGCCGGTCAACGTGGCCAATGCACTGGGCCAGCGGCGTTCGCTGCTGCACGAAACGCGCTGCCAGAACTGCAGCCTGAGCTCGCTGTGCCTGCCCCTTGCGCTCGAACTCGAGGATATGGAGCAGTTCGATGCCATCATCCGGCGCCGCGCCCCACTGAAGAAGGGCGAGTCGCTGTTTCGCCAGGGCAGCGCCTTCAGCAGCGTATTCGCGGTGCGCTCCGGCAGCCTCAAGCAGATTACCACCGAAGGGTCAGGGGAGGACCAGGTTACCAATTTCTTCCTGCCCAGCGAGCTGGTCGGCCTGGACGGCATCGACGAACGGAAGTATCCGGGCAGCGTGATCGCGCTTGAAACCACCACCGTTTGCGAGATTCCCTTCGATCGGCTCGATTCGCTTTCGGAGCAGCTGCCGGAACTGCGCGGCCAGCTCTACCGCAGCATGAGCAAGGAGCTGCGCGACGACCGCAAGATGATGCGTCTGCTTTCGCGCAAGACCGCCGACCAGCGTCTGGCCAGTTTCTTTACCAGTTTGTCGGACCGCTTCCGCCGCCGCGGCTATTCACCCTACAGCTTCCGCCTCTCCATGTCGCGAGCCGACATCGGCAATTACCTGGGGCTCGCCGTTGAAACGGTGAGTCGCATCCTCGGCCGCTTCCAGCAGCAGGGGCTGGTCGAGGTATCGGGGCGCGAGGTGAACATACTCAATCTTGAGGCCTTGGTGACCCAGGCGCAGGACGACCACTAAGCCCTGCGACACCGCCCAGCAGAACGAAACCGCCCGGCTCAAAGGATGCCGGGCGGTTTCCATTCGTGCCGGATGGCCGTTCAACTTCCCCGCGAAACGTCCAGCGCATCGATGCGGCGCTCGCGTCTTCGTGCCTGCTTGGCCTCTAGCCCCTCGAAGTCGAACAGCTCGCGGTCGGCCAACTGCGAAGGCGCCACGTTGGATACGGCCTTGAACATCGATTCGATACGCCCGGGGTGCTTGCGCTCCCAATCGGCGAGCATCTCCTTGACCACCTGGCGCTGCAGGTTGGGCTGGGAGCCGCACAGGTTGCAGGGAATGATGGGGAAGTCCATCAGCTGTGCGAATTCGATGATGTCCGCCTCGCGGCAATAGGCCAGCGGACGGATGACGATATTCTTGCCGTCGTCGGAAAGCAGCTTGGGCGGCATGGCCTTCAGGCTGCCGCCATAGAACATGTTGAGGAAAAGCGTCTCGAGGATATCCTCGCGGTGATGGCCCAGCGCCACCTTGGTCGCCCCGATCTCCTCGGCAAAGCCGTACAGCGAACCGCGCCGCAGCCGCGAACAGAGCGCGCAGGTCGTCTTGCCTTCCGGGGTCTTCTCCTTCACCACCGAATAGGTATCGCGCTCCAGAATGTAGTACTCGACGCCGATGGAATCGAGATACTCGGGCAGCACGTGCTCGGGAAAGCCGGGCTGCTTCTGGTCCAGATTGACCGCTACCAGCGAGAAGTTCACCGGCGCATTGCGCTGCAGGTTGCGCAATATCTCGAGCAGCGTATAGCTGTCCTTGCCCCCCGACAGGCATACCATGACCCGATCCCCTTCATGGATCATTCCGTAGTCGATGATGGCATTGCCTACCTGACGCCTCAGGCGTTTCTGCAGCTTGTTGAATTCACGCCGCCCCTTGGCGTCGAGCTGCTCAAGCGTCGTGCTCTCCTGATCCATCTCGCCCTGCTGCAGGCGAGCTTTCAGGTCGGCAACGGAATGGGGGTCGAATGTTACGGCGTCTTGCATGGTCACGGGCTGCCAGGCGTGGTGAATGACGCGGCCATCCTACCACCGCCACCGCCCGGAGGCGACGCCAAGGCGGCGATTCAGCCTCATGCCTCTCGGCGGGCCTGCAACCCGGCCCGTTCCAGGCGCAGGTACATGAGCGCTGTGGTCACGGCATCGCCAAGGGCGGTATTGCGCCCCATGACAGGAACGCCCAGCGACTCCGCCACCGTCTCAAAGCGCAGCGCACGCGGCTCGGGCTCCATCACGCTGCGCCGCTGCTGGCGATGGTAAAGCTGGGCCACATCGATACCGCTATTGGGCAGGTCGAAACCGAAGCGGGGCCGAATCTGACGATTGAGGATGGCCAGGTCGAAATCGAGGCGCCATCCCAGCAAGGGGCGGTTGCCGATGAAATCGAGCAGGCTCCCCAACGCTTCGTCAAGGCTCACGCCTTCGTCGAGATCGATCCCGCGCAGGCGATGCACGCGGATGGAATCCCCAGTCAGCGTGGCGGGCCGCTTGAGGCGCAAGTCCAGAGACTCGCTGGTCAGGACCCGGTCGCCGCGCACCTTGACCGCACCGATGGAGACGGGCTCGGCCACCCGCGTATCGACGCCGGTGGTTTCGCAGTCGATGGCGACCAGTTCATCCCCGGTGTAGGGGTGGAAGAGCCAGCCATACTTGCCATCGGCGTGGCGCCGACGATCGCTGGCACGGCGCAGTACTCGGAACATCCCTTCCTCCTATTCGTTCTCGCCTTCTTCGCGGGCGCCTGCCTCAGGAATATTCCAGGTGATAGCGCTGCGACAGGCTCTGCTTGAAATCCTTGACGATGTGCAGTGCTTCACGCAGCAGGTCGCGCTCCAGTGAAGACAGCTGCTGGACCACGACGCGGTCGGGGCTCCTGCTGTCGCTGCCGCCATCAAGACGCTCCAGTTGCTGTTTCAGGCGCAGCTCGGTGAACAGCGACAGTGCCTCGGCGAGATCTTCGGCGACCCGCTGCTCCAGCCGCCCGTCCGCCGCCAAGGCCTCGAGCCGCTCCAGCGTCGAAGTCGGCTGGATACGTCGCTCCAATGCCATGGTGCGAACGCCGTGCACGATGGGAAAGATCCCGCCCTTCTTGATGTCGATACCGTGCTGCGGCTTCTTCAACGAGCCAAACAGGGTCAGCGGCGTGGAGAAGCGCAACGCCGTGCGTGCGAAGTAGGAAAGCAGTATTTCGTCGCGCGAGCATTGCGCGAAAAGGGCCTCCCGCACGCGGTCGAGCAGCGCCGGGTTACCGGCCACCGAATGGGAATCGAGCATGATGGCAAGCTTCATCAGACTGTCGCCGTCGCGCTTTTCGGCCCAACGGGCGATTCGCTCACGCCACTGCGAGACGGAACCCACCCATTCGGGGTTGCTGACCATGATGTTGCCAGGGCAGGGCGGGTAGCCCAGCGCTATCAGCGTCTCGGTGAAACGCTGCATCTGCTCGTCCACATCGGGCCATTCGAGCCCATCGGCGAGTATCAGGCCGTTGTCCTGGTCGGTCTTGAGGATCTGTTCGCCGCGCCCTTCGCTGCCCATCACCATCAGGCAACTGTCGCGATGGTAACGCTCGTCGATCAGGAAGCCCCACGCCTTGGACATGATGCGCCCGTTGAGCGCCGCCAGCAGACCCATGGCGAAGCGCAGCTTCACGCCCTGAGCCATCAACGCCTTGACCAGTTCGGGCGTGCGTCGGCTGGCACGGACCAGGGCCTCGAGGCTGTCCGCCTGCTCGACCTGCAAGCTGACGACATAGCTGCGGCTGGAGAAATAGCTGAGCACGTCGGTTAGTTCGACCACCCCGATGGGCCCCGCTTGTTCCATAACCACGACCCTCTCCACCTTGAAGCGGGTCATCTTCACCAGCACTTCGAACAGATACTGCTCGGGACTCACCGTGACCAGATCGAAATGCGCGATTTCCTGCAGCGGGTTCTCCTTGTCGCGCCCTTGCAGTACCAGCGCTTCGAGCAGGTCGGTCTTGGTCACCATGCCGGCGCCATCCTCTCCCTCCACCAGCAGGCTGTCGGCATGGCTTTCGTGCAGCCTTGCCACCGCCTCGGCTATGGTGGTTCCCGCCGCCATGTACAGTGGCGGTCGCATGCATTCGCTGACCCGAGCCAGCATGAAACCGGCCATGGTCACGCCACCCTCGGCACGCTGTTCGGTCAGCAGCCGGGCCTTGTGCGCCAGCGTCTGACGAAAGAACTCGGCGAATGCCGGGTAGTCGTCACAGAGCTGCAGGAAGAGTGCCTTGGGCAGCAGGTAGCAGAGGCTCTCCTGCTCGGCGCGGAAGCGATAGCGACTCCTGCCGTTGAGGATGCTGATGGCACCGAAAAGGTCACCGGCCGTATAGTGGCCGATCCGCTCGCGCGCGCCCGGCTGGGTGGCGTCCAGTTCGGCCACCTCCCCCTTGTGGATGAGAAAGACGTACTCCCCGGGCTGGCCGGTTTCCAGAATGATTTCGTCACGGTCGAAATAAGCCAGGTCGACACCGTTACGGACACGCTCGCGCCCTTCCTCGTTCAGAAAGGAGAACGGCGGTTGGGAAAGATCGATATCGACCATCGGATTACCCCTCGTGGCACCTCCGCCATGCCTCGCCCGGAGCGCGACGCGGCAGCGGCGCCTCGGCCAGACACGCGAGCGGCTCGACCAGCGTCACCGGCCCGCCTTACGAATACGAAAGGAGGTCCGGCAAGCAGGTCGACCTACAAGGAAAACCGGCCGGTGCCAAACACGTCCCTGTCGCCTCAGAAAAAAAGAATCTCTCCCTCGCTTCCAATGCCATGGCATCGAAAAGCCTTTAATGAGGCAGGATAACAGTCTGGGGTTTTAAGAGATAACCTAGACCAACGTCCAAGGAAGACCTGAATGGCAAGGCGACATCTCATAACTAGACAATGGTCTTATAAAAAAGCGCATAGACAAAAGTTCAATGCTAGACAATCGTCCTATCGGCAACGTGACGTGCGCCGAGACATCCTGCCAACCAAAGTTATAAGTTTTTGATATATAAAGAAAATAAGAGCCTATCGTTTATTAAACTTTGCTCATGATACCAAAGTCTGGGATTTTATTTTTTGCATTTATTGACCAGTATTGCACATGAGTCATACAGGGCAATCGCACCTGGTTTCGCGACTCGACGAAAGGTAGCTGGTCGTGGTGGGAAGTGTGGCTCGTCCGCAGGGAGCAAGGGAACTCAAGGCGCTTGCGCCTTCGTCCAACCGCCCGATTCGATTCGCTTAGTGTGACCCCCTGATGAAACCTGGCAATTCCCTGTGCAACTTCCCAACCTTTACAACAAGTGGAGAGCATCAATATGGCAGATGATAAAACCAATGCTGCTGAATACTGGAAGGCGAACGTCCGCCTCATAGGCGGATGCCTGATCGTCTGGGCATTCGTCTCCTATGGCTGCGCCATCCTGTTCCGTCCCCTGCTGTCAGGAATTCCGGTCGGCGGCACCGACCTCGGTTTCTGGTTTGCCCAACAGGGATCCATCCTGACCTTCATCGGCCTGATCTTCTTCTATGCCTGGAAGATGAACAAGCTCGACCAGAAGTTCGGTCTCGGGGAGTAAGCCAGCATGAGTCAGTTTGCCATCAACCTTCTCTTCGTGGGCGCGTCGTTTGCCCTCTATATCGGCATCGCCATCTGGGCGCGTGCCGGGTCGACCAAGGACTTCTACGTCGCCGGCGGCGGCGTTCACCCGGTCACCAACGGCATGGCCACGGCGGCCGACTGGATGTCCGCAGCCTCCTTCATTTCCATGGCGGGCTTGCTGGCTTCCGGCGGCTATGCCAATTCGACCTTCCTGATGGGCTGGACCGGCGGCTACGTGATCCTGGCCATGCTGCTCGCGCCCTACCTGCGCAAGTTCGGCAAGTTCACGGTGCCCGACTTCATCGGTGACCGTTTCTATAGCCGTACTGCCCGTATCGTTGCCGTCATCTGTTTGATTGTTGCTTCGGTGACCTACGTCATCGGCCAGATGACCGGTGCCGGCGTGGCCTTCTCGCGCTTCCTAGAGGTGCCCAGCAGCATGGGTATCTGGATCGCCGCGGCTATCGTCTTCCTGTACGCAGTATTCGGCGGCATGAAGGGCATTACCTATACCCAGGTCGCCCAGTACATCGTGCTGATCATTGCCTATACCATCCCGGCCGTGTTCATCGCCCTGCAACTGACCGGCAATCCGATTCCGATGTTCGGCATGTTCAGCACCCACACCGAATCCGGCGTGCCGCTGCTGGCCAAGCTCAACGATGTGGTCAATGCGCTGGGCTTCCAGGATTACACCGCCGATGTGGACAACAAGCTCAACATGGTGCTGTTCACCCTGTCGCTGATGATCGGTACAGCCGGCCTGCCCCACGTCATCATCCGCTTCTTCACCGTGCCGAAGGTCGCCGATGCACGCTGGTCGGCCGGCTGGGCACTGGTTTTCATCGCCCTGCTCTATCTCACGGCGCCTGCCGTGGGCTCCATGGCACGCCTCAACCTCGCCACCACGGTATTCCCGGAGATGGCCGGCCAGGTGGAGGACTATGAAGAGGCAGCAGGCGAGGCACTGGTCTACGAGGAGCGGCCGGACTGGATCCGCACCTGGGAGGAGACCGGCCTGCTCACCTTCGAAGACCAGAACGACGATGGGCGCATCCAGATGTACAACGATGCCAACCCGGCCTTCCAACCGATTGCCGAGCAACGCGGCTGGGAAGGCAACGAGCTGACCGTCAACAACGACATCCTGGTGCTGGCCAACCCCGAGATCGCCAACCTGCCGGGCTGGGTCGTGGGCCTGATCGCGGCGGGCGGTATCGCGGCGGCACTCTCCACCGCTGCAGGCTTGCTGCTGGCGATCTCTTCAGCCATCAGCCATGACCTGATCAAGAACACCATCAACCCCAACATCACCGAGAAGGGCGAGATGCTCGCGGCGCGTATCTCCATGGCCGGCGCCATCCTGCTGGCGACCTACCTGGGCCTCAACCCGCCCGGGTTCGCCGCCCAGACGGTGGCACTCGCCTTCGGTATCGCGGCCGCCTCGCTGTTCCCGGCGCTGATGATGGGCATCTTCTCTACCCGCATCAACAGCAAGGGCGCCGTCTGCGGCATGCTGGCCGGCCTGATCGCCACCCTGCTGTACATCTTCACCTACCTGGGCTGGTTCTTCATTCCCGGCACCAACATGCTGCCGAATACCCAGGAGAACTGGATCATTGGCATCTCGCCGCTCTCCTTCGGCGCCGTGGGGGCGATGATCAACTTCGCCGTGGCCTATGCGGTCTCCACCGCCACCGAGGAGCCGCCGCAGGAGATTCAGGACCTGGTGCATAGCGTGCGCTACCCGAAAGGCGCTGGTGCTGCGGTCGATCACTAAGCCATAATAGCCTCCCGGTCCGCTGTGGGCCGGGAAGACAACCTGATCGGGCTTCCCTGCGGGAAGCCCGATTGCTTTGAGAAGGTGGCGTTATGATTTGGCACTTGATTGCGGCGGTTTTCGCCGGCCTGGGTGCTGCCGGCATCGGCTTGCTACTGCGGCTGGCAAGTGGCAAGCGGCTCCCCCAATGGATCATCCCCGTGTGCGGCGGCCTGGGCATGCTGGGCTACCAGATCCACTACGAATACAACTGGTACGAGCACAAGCGAAGTCAGCTACCTGCCACGGCCGAGGTAGTCGATACCCGGCAGGACAGCATGCCATGGCGGCCCTGGACCTATCTCTTTCCGATGACGGTGGCCTTCAGCCTGGTCGATCAGAACAGCATGACGCCCCGTCAAGCGGACGACCAGCAGCTCGTCGAGTTCATTCTCTACCGCTTCGAGAAGGAGTATGTCGACCAGCTGCGCCACCAGCCCTATCTGATGAACTGCACCACCGCCGAGATGGTGCCGCTCACCAGCGGCAGTCGCGAGCCGCGTCTTGACGACTTGAAGCAGGTAAAAGAAGAGTCACATCTCTTCGATGCGGTCTGCTCGCCTTGGTGAATTCCGACCTGGTGAACTCACCCACAAGGAACCACTAGCGCCGAGTGTCGTCGCGCCGTTATCCCTTTAGAATGGACCGCAGTTACCGGGGGGAGAAACCATGTTTGCCGGTTGGCTGCTGATCGCCGTCTCACTGCTCTACATTGCCATACTGTTCGGCATCGCCTGGCTGGGTGACCGCAATGCCCGCCGGCATGGTGCCAGCCGCAAGCGCCCTATCATCTATATATTGGCGCTTGCCATCTACTGCACCTCGTGGAGTTTCTACGGCGCGGTCGGCCAGGCCGCCACCTCAGGCTGGTCCTTCGCCAGCATCTATGTCGGTCCTATCCTGACCTTCCTGCTGTTCTGGCCCATTCTCGCCAAGATGATTCGCGTGGCCAAGCGGCAGAACATCACTTCCATCGCCGACTTCATCGCCTCGCGCTACGGCAAGGCACAGTCACTGGCGGCCTTCGCCAGCCTGATTGCCCTCGTCGGCACGCTGCCCTACATCGCCCTGCAGCTGAAGGCCGTGGCTACCTCGTTCGCGGTACTGACCGATGCGGCCGACATCACCCATACCCCGGTCTTCGCCGACACGGCCTTCTTCGTCGCGCTGGTCATGGCGGCCTTCGCCATCCTGTTCGGCACTCGCCACACCGACGCCACGGAACATCACGAAGGCCTGATCCATGCCGTCGCCTTCGAGTCGATGGTCAAGCTGCTGGCCTTCCTGCTGCTGGGTGCCTACGTCACCTGGGGCATGTTCGATGGGCTCGGCGAGCTGATGGCCATGGCCGACACCCAGATGGAGCTGCAGCGCCAACTGGCCGACCAGGACTTCGGCCGCGGCTTCTGGGCCCAGACGCTACTCGCCATGCTGGCGATCTTCTGCCTGCCGCGCCAATTCCACGTTGCCGTGGTGGAGAACACCCACCCCAACGATGCCGCCAAGGCACGCTGGCTGTTCCCGCTCTACCTGGTGGCGTTCGCCTTCTTCATCCTCCCCATTGCCGCTGCTGGCCTGGCACTGTTCCCCGACGGCTCGGTGGAACCCGATACCTTCGTGCTGGCGCTGCCGATGGCCGCCGGCCAGCAGTGGCTGACCCTGTTGACCTATATCGGTGGCTTCTCCGCGGCCACCGGCATGGTCATCGTCGCCACGGTGGCGGTCTCGATCATGATCTCCAACGAGATCGTGATTCCACTGCTGTTCCGCCTGCGCTGGCTGGATGCCCGCCCACGCGACTACGGCCGCCTGGTGCTGCAGGCCCGTCGCATCACCATCGGCGTGATTCTGGCGCTGGCCTACGGCTTCTATCACCTGATCGGCGAATTCACCTCGCTGGCATCGATCGGCATGCTCTCCTTCGCCGCGGCGGCGCAGTTCGCTCCCGCCCTGCTCGGCGGCCTTTACTGGAAACGCGGCAACCGGCTCGGCGTCGTTGTCGGCATGAACGCCGGGTTCGCCATCTGGGTCTACAGCCTGCTGATGCCGGCGATGATCCAGGCCGGCGTCCTGCCCGCCCATTGGCTCGCCGGCGGCCCTCTCGGCCACCCCTGGCTGACGCCCACCTCGCTGTTCGGGCTCAACTTTGGCGACGCCTTCTCCCACGGCGTAATGCTTTCGCTCGGGGTCAACCTGTTCTGCTATATCTTCGTCTCGCAGATCACCTCGCAACGCGTGGTGGAACGCATCCAGGCCTCGCTGTTCGTGGATAGCGTCGAGACCCGCCAGACCTCGGTCAACCGGCCCTGGACCGGCGCCACCACCGTGGGCGATCTCAAGGTGCTGTGCGAACGCTTCCTCGGCGCCGGCCAGGTGGCCCGGGCCTTCGACGACTACGCGCGGCGCACCGGCAAACCGCTAGAGGACGGCAATCGCGCTTCCATCGACGTCATCCAGTTCACCGAGCGCCTCCTGGCCTCGGTACTCGGCGCATCCTCGGCGCGCATCGTGGTCAACTCAGCGCTGCAGGGGCGCGGCATCGGTATCTCCGACGTGATCTCCATCGTCGACGAAGCCTCTCAGGTGCTGGAATTCAACCGCGCCCTGCTGCAGGCCACCATCGAGAACATCAACCAGGGGATCAGCGTGGTCGATCAGAACATGCGCCTGGTGGTATGGAACCAGCGCTACCTGGAGCTGTTCCGCTTTCCCGACCACCTGATCCGGGTCGGTGCCCCCATGGAAAAGATATTCCGCTACAACGCCCACAACGGCGAATACGGGCCCGGCGACCCGGAAGAACACGTGCAGCTGCTGATCGACAATATCCGCGAAGGCCAGCCTCACCGCTACGTGCGCTACCGTCAGGACGGCAGCGTGCTCGAGGTGCAGGGCAACCCCATGCCGGGCGGCGGCTTCGTCTATACCTATCAGGACATCACCCAGCAGAAACGCATCGAGGAAGCGCTGATACGCTCAGAGAACAACATCCGCATCTACACCGATAATGTGCCGGCGCTGATCGCCTATTTCGACAAGGAGTGCCGCTATCTCTTCACCAACCGCGCCTACGAACAGGCCTTCGGCATCGATCGCAACGAGGTCATCGGCAACCATGTCGACAGCGTCATCAGCGAGCAGATGGCCCGTGAGCGCGAGCCGTGGATACGTCGCGCGCTGGCCGGCGAGCGGGTCAGCTTCGAGGTCTCGATGCGTATCGGCGACGACCTTCGCTATATGCTGGTGACCTACACCCCGCACTTCGGTGACAGCGGAACCATCCTGGGCTTCTTCTCGCTTTACCAGGACATCACCGAGCGGCGCCTGGCGGAGATCGCCCTGAAGGAGACCAACGAGAACCTGGAGGAGCGGGTACGGGAACGCACCCTGGCGCTGTCGGACGCCAATACCGCATTGCGCCAGGAGAACCGGGTGCGAGCCCAGGCCGAGCAGGCCCTGCGCCAAGCCAAGCAGGTGGCAGAGGATGCCAATGCCTCCAAGACACGTTTCCTTGCCGCCGCCAGCCACGATCTGCTGCAGCCCCTGAACGCCGCGCGCCTGTTCACCTCGGCGCTGTCGCAGGAGATGGATGCCGAGGACATGAAGCGCACCATCGGCCATATCGACAACTCGCTGCAGGCGGCGGAAGAGCTGCTGGGCACGCTGCTCGACATCTCGAAGCTCGATGCCGGCGCCCTCACCCCGCGACGCAGCCACTTTGCCCTGGCCGATATCTTCCGTCCGCTGCGTGCCGAATTCGAGGTCATGGCCGAGGAGCGCGGCCTCGATCTGGTGGTGGTACCGACCCGGTCCTGGGTCGACAGCGACCCGCAGATGCTGCGTCGAATCATCCAGAACTTCCTGTCGAATGCGCTTCGCTACACGCAGGAGGGCCGGGTACTGCTGGGCTGCCGGCGCCGAGGCGCGCAGCTGACTATCGAGGTGTGGGACTCCGGCCCGGGCATTCCCGAATCCAAGCAGGCCGAGATCTTCCAGGAGTTCCGCCGCCTCGACCAGGCTTCACGCCACAAGGAGAGCGAAAAGGGGCTGGGACTCGGGTTGTCCATCGCCGACCGCATGAGCCGCGTGCTGGACCATCCGATCAAGGTTCATTCGCGGGAAGGCGTCGGCACCATGTTCTCGGTCAGCGTGCCGGTCGTGGCCCCTCGAAGCGAGGCTGAGCGCGCCGTGGAAGCCGCGTCGCCGCGTCGCGCGGGCAACAAGCTGGTCGGCACGCGCATTCTGTGCATCGATAACGAGACGCTGATCCTCGAGGGCATGAAGGCGATGCTCTCGGGCTGGGGCTGTGAGGTCTATACCGCGACGACCATCGGCGGCGCCAAGTCGGTACTGCGCAACTTGGATGGCGAGCCGGATGCGATTCTTGCCGACTACCACCTGGACAACGAAGTCACCGGATTGATGGCGCTCGAGGCGCTGAGCGAGCGCCTTCAGGAAGCGGTGCCGGGTATTGTGATCACGGCCGACCGCACCGAGGAGGTGGCCGAGGAGATCCGTCGCAGCGGCTACCACCTGCTGCAGAAGCCGGTACGCCCCGCCGCCCTGCGCGCCCTGCTGACCCGCACGCTGCAGGCCAGCCGTGCCACACGGCAGGAGAGCTGACGCCCAGGGTGCGAGACTGAAGCCCGCCTAAGCAAAACCGCCTTCATGGCCCAGGCCACGTAGGCGGTTTTGTTTCAGCTTCGAACATCCAGGCGCAAAGCGCCGCTCTTCAAGTTCCGACCGAAGGTCAGGATTCCACTTTAGGCGGTTCCACTTCGAGCTTCTGGGCCGCGATGACCGCCTGGGTGCGTGAATGCACGCCCAGCTTGCGCAGAATGGCGGTGACATGGGCCTTGATGGTGGCCTCGGAAACGTTCAGCTCGTAGGCGATCTGCTTGTTGAGCAGACCTTCGGTGAGCATGTTGAGCACCCGGAACTGCTGCGGCGTCAGCGAGGCAATCGCCTCGGCAAAGCGGGTCTCCTCTTCGTTGGCGTCGCCCAATGCATCGGCCAGTTCCTGCGGCAGCCACACTTCGCCATCGAGGATCTCGCCTACTGCCTCGGCGATCAGCTGCAAGGAGGAGGATTTGGGGATGAAACCGGAGGCCCCGTAGTCGATGGCGCGGCGAACGACATGAGGTTCGTCGCTGCCTGAAACCACTGCCACCGGGATGTCCGGCGTCTGGCCACGCAGCTGGATCAGGCCGGAAAAGCCATGAGCACCGGGCATGTGCAGGTCAAGCAGGATCAGGTCGGCATCGGGGTGACGGGTGACGACCTCACAGGTGGCCTCCATGGTGTCGGACTCGACGATCTCGGCCTGAGGCGCCAACTGCCGTAACGCCTGCGTCAGCGCCGCACGGAACAGCGGATGGTCATCGGCAACGATGAATTTCTGGGCAAAGGCCATGGATTCTCCTCCGGTTCCTCGAGCTCGGGGCCTGGGGCCACCACGTCGGGCTCTGCGATTGTTCACCGCATGTTACCCCATGCTCGGGCGCTTCCCAAGCGTGCCGAACGCGGTGTCGACAATTAGCATCGCCAGGTGGCTGCAGCGAAAGAACCAGAAAATTGGACGCGACAACGTTTCTTTTCACACCGATACAGCAACTCCCTTGATCGCCGTTTAAAGCGACTTCTATCTTCAAAGACGATGGCAGTACGCCAGCGGTGCCGGATTCCCGGTAAATGGATGTACGAATGCATGAGGTTCATGCAGGAAGTTCAAGGAGATTACCATGGCACAGCGTAACCAGAATCCCGGAAACTTCGCCAACGACCCGAAGAAGGCCTCTGAAGCCGGTCAGAAGGGCGGGCAGAACAGCAGCGGCAACTTTGCCAATGACCCCCAAAAGGCTTCCGAAGCCGGTCAGAAGGGCGGTCAGCGCAGTAGCGGAAACTTTGCCAACGATCCTCAGAAGGCTTCCCAGGCCGGCCAGAAAGGCGGTCAGAACAGCGGCGGCAATTTTGCCAACGACCCCAAGAAGGCTTCCGAAGCCGGCCGCAAGGGCGGCAAGAACAGCTGAATGACGTTTCCGCATTCACTTTGACCAGCCCAGGCTGCCGGAGAATGGTCTCCGGCAGCTTCTTGTCACCCGCCGGTAGAGTGTTGCCAGGCATCTTCCTGACGTTTCAGGTTGACTTGCACTGCTTGCAGCCAATGCCGGCTCACGCAAGACGAAGGAGACGTCATGTTTCACCATTCGTCAAAGCTACAGTATCCCGTGAGAGTCGATAAGCCAGATCCTGAATTCGCCATGCTGCTTCAACAGGCGATCGGAGGGGTAGAAGGCGAGATCCGTGTCGCCATGCAGTATTTCTTCCAGGCCATGGGCGCCCGTGGGGACGACAGGATTCGCGACATGCTGATGTCGACGGCTACCGAAGAGCTGGCCCATATCGAGATGCTGGCGCATGCGGTCGCGCTCAATCTGGAAGGCGCCCCGGTCTCGTATCAGGAAGCATCGGCCAAGGATCCGGTGGTAAATGCCATCCTCGGCGGCACCAACCCACGCCACCTGCTCTCCTCCGGCCTCGCGGCCCTGCCGGAAAACGCCAACGGCGTGCCGTTCGACATGAGCCATATCTACGCCACCGGCAACGTGGGAGCCGACATGTTGGCCAACGTCACTGCCGAGGCAGGCGGTCGCGTGCTGGCATCGCGCCTGTACAACTGGACCGACGATCATGGCATGAAGGATTTCCTTTCCTTCCTGATTGCCCGAGACACCATGCACCAGCAGCAGTGGCTAGCGGTCATCGAGGAGATGGGCGGCCTGGAAGCCCAACTGCCGATACCCAACGCCACACCCGAGGCTCACGAGGCAACGGAGCACTCCTACTACTACCTCAACACTCTGCTCGACAAGGAAGCCCCACAAGGCCGCTGGTCGCAGGGTCCCTCGTTCGACGGGCGCGGCGAATTTTCCGTGAGGAATCAGCCGGCCCCCGAGGGGCAGGAAGCCAAGCTGGGTCCGGCCAAGCCGCATTCCGGCGCACAGAAAGAGCAGATCGATCCGTCCAAGTGAAGGGAATCGCCGATCGCAACCGTAAGGAGTTAGCTCATGGGCACTGAACCGCAAACCCCCAAACATCTGGAAGATTGGCTGCGCGATGCGCATGCCATGGAAAAGCAGGCGGAAAAGATGCTCGAAGCCCAGGCCAACCGGCTGGAGCATTACCCGCAGCTGAAGGCACGCATCGAGCAGCATCTGACCGAGACGCGCGACCAGGCCGAGAAGATCGAACAGTGCATTTCCCTGCTCGGCACCGACCTGTCGACTATCAAGGATCTTGGGGCGCAGATGACCGCCTTCGGCCAGGCCTTGGGCGGCATGATGTCAGGCGACGAAGTGGTCAAGGGCGGCCTCGCCAGCTATGCCTTCGAGCATTTTGAGATTGCCAGCTACAAGGCGCTGATTCAGGCTGCGGAAAAAGCCGGCAAGCCCGAAATTGCGCGAATCTGCGAAGGCATTCTGCGGGAAGAGGAAGCCATGGCCGACTGGCTCGGCCAACACCTCGACGACACGACGCGGCAGTTCCTGGCACGCTCCGAGGATGGGGATCTGCGCGCCAAGACGTGAGGCCCCTCCCGCACGATCACGGCAACCGCTTTGCTAAGCCCCTCGCTTCCCTCGGCACCCGCCGGGGGTTTTTTGTGCTCGGTTGACCGATAGCCATGACGAAGCCAGAAAAGCGCCGCTCCGGATTGAGCGGCGCGGCCACGTCTGCTACGGCGATAACATCGCTACATGTGATCACGCGGAATGACCTTTTCCCAGTTCTTTGAGAAGACTCGATATTCTTCTTCATAGGCATCGAGCTGGGCATGGAGGTAGAAGTTGCTCTCGTCGCAGCTCAGGATGCTCCGCGTGTAGATTTCCACGTCCCAGTCGTCGCGCTTGAAGGCGCGCTCGGTATAGGTTTCGCCCCGCGCCGAAGTGAAATCGTCGTTGACGGTACTGTACCACTCGCGGGTGCTGCGACGTATCTCGGTGCCGATGTCTTCGATTCGGAAGTGCCCCTGATCGTTGACCACCTCAAGGGTCGATTCCTTGGTCGCCAGGTCACGATGCAACAGCCAGTTGTGCTCGCTGGCGGCAAAGTTGTGCACCCTGAGGGGAGGAGCCTCCTCAGGCTCGGCGAACTCGGGCAGCCGTTGATCCTCATCGCCGGGCGTACGCTCCGGCACGACCAGGGAACAGCTATCGGGGTAGATGTCCACCTGTGCCGGCTCCGGGGGCAGCCAAGCCAGCGGCCAGTACGACGTCGAAATGGACAGGCGCAGCTGGTGCCCCGCCGGGAAGCGCTGGGCGATACCGTTCATCGGAATGCGCACCCGATACCGACGATGCGGGACCAGCGGTTCGGGTTCGGCATCGCTGTCGCGATGCGACAGGTTGAGCAGGCCATAGGTGACCCGGGTCGACTTGCCGTTGGGTGCCACATCGGACAGGCGTACCGCGAGCATCGCCTGGGGCTTGTCGCAGGAAAGCTCGAGTTCCACCACCGGCATGCCGAAGATATCGAGCGACTCGGCAAGCTGCCGGCTGCTGAAGATCAGCGAACCGCCATCCTCTTCACGCTGGTCGCCGGGCAGATCCGGGGTGGCGGCGTAGGAACACCATTTCCCTGCCGACTGGCCGACGCTGAGCGGTGACTGCAGGGCAAGCGCGCTCTCATGCCCTTCCTGTTGGTGCGGACCGCCATGTCCTTCGCCCATGTGAATGGCATAGGGGCCGAGACCATAGCGGCGCTCCCTGACGTTCTTCGAAGGCCAGCCGGCCTCGCCGATCCAGCGGCCAGGGCGCTCGTCGTAGGAGTTGTCAGGCGGCACACTGTCCTGCTCCCAGGCGCGAAGCATGGGCTCGTTCATGATGCCGGTGTCCTTGCCCTTGAGCCAGTGGTCCCACCAGCGCAACGCCTCCTGGAGGAAGCCGATGGCAGGCCCAGGCATTCCCTGATGGGGGTATTTGTGGCCCCAGGGCCCGATCAACCCCTTACGCGGCACCTCCAGATGCTGCATGAGTCGCAGCACGGTATTGGTGAAGCCATCGGCCCAGCCGCCGATGGCATACACCGGGCACTGAATCGCCGAGTAGTATTCGTTGACCGAACTGGTCGACCAGTAGGCGCTGCGACGCTGATGCTTGACCCACTGCTCGAGCCACAACCCACTGTTCTCCATGCGGTCGAACCACATGTCACGCCACCGGTCGCCGACGATCTGCGGGTCTGGGGGCAGCGTATTGAAGGCGAACATGACGGTGGCCTCGGAGAGGTTGTCGCCAAGCAGGCAACCGCCCATGTAGTGCATGTTGTCGGCGTAAAGATCGTCGCTCGAGCAGATGCTGATAATCGCCTTGAGCGCCGGTGGTTGCTTGGCCGCGACCTGGAGGCTGTTGAAGCCACCCCAGGAAATCCCCATCATGCCGACGTTGCCGTCGCACCAGGGCTGCTCGGCAATCCAGGCAATGGCATCCACGCCATCCTCCTGTTCCTGCTGGGTGTACTCGTCGGTCAGTACACCATCCGAGTCGCCACTGCCGCGCATGTCGACGCGAATGCAGACATAGCCGTGCCCGGCCATGTAGGCGTGGTTGGTGGCATCACGCGCTCGAGTGATGTCTCGCTTGCGATAGGGGATGTATTCCATGATCGCCGGCAGGGGCGCCTGCTCGGCCCCCTCCGGCAGCCAGATGCGCGCGGCCAGCTGCGCACCGTCGCGCATGGGAATGAAGACATTTTCGATCTCGCGAACCTGATAAGGAAACGACTCCACGACAGTCACGATTCCTCCTTGTCAGCCGGTAACGGGTTCGATCTCGAACTTGAGTTCCTTGAGGCACGCCTTGTATCGCTCGTCCACCTCATCGTGATCCTTACCCGCAATGTAGAGGGTTCCCAGGCGATAGCTAAAGCTGTCCTGATGCATCAGCTCCCCGAGGCGATCACCAGGCACCACATCGAGACGCACCATGGTGCCTGGATAGCGTTGCTTTAACGCTTCGATTTCCTCCTCGCTGGGAACCCGCCGCACGATGCCGTCTTCATGCTTGTAGGGAATGAAACATTTCGCAGCCACCGGATAATCCCCCTGCCGGTTTACCAGCGAGGGGCGTTGACCCAAGGCGATATCCACAGCCACCTCGTGGTTCGACATACCGTCGACCATAATGAAAATCTCGCTATGCGACTGTGAAATACGCGTATTCACTTCGATCAGCCAAAGTTGGTCCGTCTCTTCGTCCCAGAGGAATTCGGCATTGAAGCAGCCGTTGTCGTAGCCGATGTGCTCGAGATATTTCTTGGATACTTCGATCATCTTGTGGTGAAGCGGCTCGGGTAGATGACTGGGGTATTCGATTCGGTCATAGGGGGCGTCACTCACTTCCGTGTTAGGCTGCGATATGATGCCGTGAACGTTGAATTCGCCACGATACACCGTGCCTTCCGGCGCACCCTGGACACCGGCAACGAGCTGTTCGGCGATACAGGAGTTGCCGTCCATTTTCTGTATTTCCGGCGGCAGATCGACATGGCGAAGCGCTTCGTTGAACGGATCGCCCAACTGGCGAATGCCTTCGCGGATCTCCTCAATCGCTGCGTGGAATTGCTCTTCGTTCTCGATCTTGAAACCGAGATGGGAAGAGAACGCCTTGACCGGTTTGATCCAGAAGGGATATTCGAGGGTGACCTGTGCCAGCGGGTCCTCGGCAAACGGATCGACGCCGCAGAACGCGGGAACGACTTCGGGAACGACCTTCTGCTGCTCGAGCCGGCTCCAGTACTTGTGTTCGCACTTGAGTACGCTTTCGACCGATGGCGAGGGAATGTCGTACTCCTTGCACAGGATCGGGACGAGGACGCTGGTGGGGAAATCCCACTGGGCTACGATGGCATCGATGGACCCCGGGAAGGCCTCGAGCCTGCTGCGAGCCTCGTCAAGCAGGGCATTGAATGAGAAGTTGGGTGACTCGACAGCGGTCTTGACCGACAACAGATTGTGCACCTCGAACTCATCGGCGTGGCGCATCGTCTCGAGTTCCTGGCGTTGGTAGTCTTCCAACGCCACGACAAAAATGTTCCTTTTCATGCAGCTATCTCCTTGACAGTACTATGGGGAGCCACAGCGCGCGGCTCCCCTTTTTTCCCTTTACCCCTCTCAAGATATCCAGACCCCTTCCCGGGTTCCATGGCCTGGACGATTCTTTACCCATCAGCACCGGTAGAAACAAAACGGTACGCAATGCACCTTGCCGACGCAGGAGTTTGACACTCCCCGAAAGGGAGCTAATTTGAATCTGAAGGCCACAGGCCACGAGCCGCCCGGCACATGGCGTAAGCCCGAAACGATGTCTACAGGAGGTAACATCATGAACGCCCTCGATCTGCTCAAGGAAGACCATGACAAGGTACGCGACCTGCTGGAGCAGCTGGTCAGCACTACCGAACGCGCCGAGAAGAAACGGCCCGAGTTGCTGGCCAGGATAGAAAAGGAGATGCAGGTCCATACCCAAATCGAGGAAGAGATATTCTACCCCGCCTTCAAGGAGGCCAGCGGCAAGGCGAACGACAAGATGTATTACGAGGCTCATGAGGAGCATCGCGCCGTCGAGGATCTGGTCTTGCCCGACCTCAAGCAGGCCGACCCCACCGGCACCCAATTCTCCGGGCGAGCCAAGGTGCTGAAGGAATTGATCGAACATCATGCCGAGGAGGAAGAGGAAGAAATGTTCCCCCAGGCCAGGAAAACCATGTCGGAGCGCCAGCTCGAAGAGCTTGGTGAGAAGATGCAGGCACGTAAAAAAGAGCTGATGGCGGCCTGATCCGTTGATTAGTATGCGGTCATGACGGGCCCCGGCAGGATGCCGGGGCCCGTTGCGTTAACAGGCGGTTTGGCCCGGGGGCCAAGCAGGACTAGGCTGAAGCAAGGGGGTTTTGCCTCGAAATGGCCAAGGACGGAGCCAATGGAACGTCTCGAGGAGTATCGTCGCAAACGTGATTTCACGCGGACACGGGAGCCCGCCGGCAGCACATCCGGCGACGTCTCGGCGGGCGATCGCTACGTGATGCACAAGCACGCGGCAAGCCACGACCACTTCGACCTGCGCCTGGAGCAGGACGGCGTACTTCGCAGCTGGGCGCTGCCCAGGGGGCCGAGCCTCGACCCCGGTGAGAAGCGCCTGGCCGTAGAGGTGGAAGATCACCCGCTCGAATACGGCGACTTCGAGGGCATCATCCCCGAAAAGGACTACGGCGGCGGTACCGTCATGCTGTGGGATCGCGGCACCTGGCGGCTCAAGGGACGACCCAAGCCGGATCGCATCGATATCGAGCTCGAGGGCGAGCGGCTCAAGGGCAGCTGGACCCTCGCCCGCATGAGCGGCAAGCGCCAGGACAAGCATGGCCGCAACTGGCTGATGATCAAGCGTCACGACGACAAGCCGCGCATGAATGAGTCGCTGACGGCCGACCTGGACGAGAGCATCGCCAGCGGACGCAGCATGAACGAAATCGCCGAGGATCGCGCCGCCACCTTGTCCTCCGACGACGAGCGGGAGCCCCTCGCCCCACCCGATCCCAGCGGCCTCGAGGGCGCCCGGCGGGCGAAGCTACCGCGCGAGGTGAAGCCGCAGCTTGCCACCTTGGCCCGCGAGGTGCCGAAACAGGGTGACTGGATTCATGAGATCAAGCTCGACGGTTACCGTCTGCTCGCCCGCATCGAGCAGGACGACGTACGCCTCATCACCCGAAATGGCAAGGACTGGACCCACCGCTTTCCCGAGATCGGCCGGTCGCTGAAAGCGCTGCCAGTGAACTCGGCGCTGCTCGACGGCGAAGTCGTGGCGCTGGGCCAGGATGGCGTCAGCCGCTTCGGCCAGCTGCAGGAAGCCCTATCCAGCGGCCGCACCGGCTCCCTGGTCTACCAGCTCTTCGACCTGCCCTACCTGGCGGACCACGACCTGGCCGACGTGCCCCTGCTCGAGCGCAAGCGCACCCTGGCAGCATTGCTTTCCGCTGCGGGAATGAAGGAGGGCACCATTCGCTACTCCGATCATATTGCCACTCAGGGCCAGGCGTTCCATGAGCGCGCTTGCCACATGGGACTCGAGGGCATCATCTGCAAGCGCGCAGACAGTCGCTACCAGCAGAAGCGCAGCCGTAACTGGCTCAAGGTCAAGTGCGTCAGCCATGAGGAGTTCGTGGTCGGGGGGTATACCGACCCCGGCGGCTCGCGCAGCGGCTTCGGCTCGCTGTTGATGGGCGCCTACGGCAAGGAGGGGCTGATTTATGCCGGGCGCGTGGGCACCGGCTTCAACAATCGCCTGTTGGAGCGTCTCAGCGCCACTCTCCAGGAACTCGAGATCAAGCGCTCACCCTTTCATGGCAGCGTGCCGGACAGCCGTTCGGTGCATTGGGTGCGCCCCGAGCTCGTCATCGAGGTGGAGTTCACCGAGCGCACCCGCGATGGCCGGCTACGCCATCCGGCCTTCCGCGGCCTGCGCGAGGACCGCAATCCGAAGGAGATCCGCATGACTTCGACCAAGCAGATGGCCGCCGATGGTTCGCCCCAAGAGGAGCACAAACCGCGCAAGCCGAACGCCGGCAAACGCAAGGGCGAGACCTCGCTGCGCGGCGTTCGCCTCACCAGCCCCGAGCGCGTGCTGTTTCCGGAGCAAGGGCTGACCAAGCTGGACCTGGCGCGGTTCTACGACCAGATCCATGAATGGGTCCTGCCCCACCTGGCCCGCCGGCCGCTGTCGCTGGTGCGCTGCCCCCAGGGCCGCGACGACGAATGCTTCTTCCAGAAGCATCCGCGCCGCGCCATCCCGGCCAGCGTACCCCGCGTCGACGTACCCGAGAAGAAAGGCAGCGCAGAGTACGTCTACGTCGAGTCCGCCGCCGACCTGGTGGGCCTGGTACAAGCCGGGGCGCTGGAGATACACCCTTGGGGCAGTCACATCGACCATCTCGAGCAGCCTGACAATCTGGTGTTCGACCTCGACCCCGACGAAGGCATTGCCTGGAAGGAGATCCTGCGTGTCGCCGGTACCCTGCGCGAACGCATCGAGTCGCTGGGGTTGACCGCCTTCCTGCGCACTACCGGGGGCAAGGGATTACATCTGGTCGTGCCGCTGGAGCCCGCTGCCGACTGGGACCGAGCCAAGGCCTTCGCCAAGGCACTCGCCGAAGCCCATGCCCTGGACGATCCCAAACGGCTGACGACGAACATGTCCAAGGCCAAGCGCGAGGGACGGATCTTCATCGACTACCTGCGCAACGGTCGCGGGGCCACGGCGGTGGCTTCCTACACGGTGCGTGCGCGCAGAAATGCCCCGGTCGCCGTGCCGATCCGCTGGGATGAACTCAACGCCGCGCTGCGTTCCGACCGCTACAACGTCGAGAACCTGCGCCGCCGGCTTGCGGCCCTGCGCGAAGACCCTTGGGCCGATTTCGCCAAGGCAGCGCGTCCGCTGGATGCCGGCCTGCTCAACCAGTTCGGTGTGAAATAAGCGGCACCAAGGGAGGAGAACGACATGAGCGAAGCGCCATGGTGGCTCGAATCCGGTCCCGAGACGTGCCAGTTCTGCCTGTGCACTTTCCATTACGAAGCGGGCTATCACTGCATCTATTGCGACCGACCGATCTGTCCGGCCTGCGTTGCCGCACGCTTCGAGAACCGCGAGACGGTGTGCCCAGAATGCCATGAGGAAGACAACCGTGCCGGGAACGACCAAAGCCACCGGGAGGGGAGCTGATGGCGGCACGTGCGATGTGGAAAGGCGTGATTCGCTTCGGCGAGGTCCAGGTCCCGGTGAAGCTCTATTCGGCGGTACAGGATCGCAGCGTGCACTTCCGACTGCTTCACGAAAAGGATCGCTCGCCGGTCAAGCAGGCCATGGTGAATCCTGACACCGACGATGTGGTGCCCTATGCCGAGACCCGGCGCGCTTATCGCACCGACGAAGGCAGCCTGGTGGTGTTCGACAAGGAGGAGCTCGAGGCGCTGGAGCCGGACTCGGGTCGGGATATCGAAGTGATTCGCTTCATGCCACCCCAGGTGATCGACCACCGCTGGTACGACCGCCCCTACTACCTGGGGCCCGACGGTAGTGAATCGGCCTACTTTGCCCTGGCCGAGGCCCTCGGCCAGGGCGGCAAGGAGGGCCTGGCGCGCTGGGTCATGCGCAAGAAGTCCTATGTCGGTGCCCTGCGAGTGCATCGCGGCGTGCCCATGCTGATGTCGCTACGTCACGAGGAGCAAGTGGTCCCGGTTGACGCCCTCGAGCCGCCCAAGGGCAAGGCCCTCGACGCCAGGGAGCTCGACATGGCGCGACAGCTGATCGGCATGCTGGAGGCTGAATTCGACCCGGAGGAATACCACGACGAGTATCGCGAGCGGGTGCTGGAACTGATCGAGGCCAAGCGTCGCGGCAAAAGCGTCAAGGTCACCCCCCTACGTCGCCGCGAGGCCTCCGACGACCTGTCCAAGGCACTCGAGGCCAGCCTGAAGAAGGAGCGTAAACGTGCCTGACACACGCCAGAGCAAGCGCCAGCCCAAGGCCAGGGGCAAAGATAAGGGCAATGACAAAGCACCGCAGGCGAAGGGCGAGGAGAAGAAACGCTTCCACGCCAGCGGCCCGCGTCCGCTCTGGTCGGGCACCATCACCTTCGGGCTGGTCAGCCTGCCGGTCAACCTCTACCCGGCCAACCGACCCAAGCCGGTGTCGCTGCGCATGGTCGATCGCGAAGGCACGCCGCTGGCGCGGCGCTACTTCTGTGAGAGAGAGGAACGCGTGCTGGAATACGATGAGTTGATTCGCGGCTACGAAGTCGAGAAGGACGAGTTCGTGGTGGTGGAGGATCGCGAACTCGACTCGCTGGCCCCCGAGAAATCCCAGGAGATCGACCTCAAGCGCTTCGTCGGCCTGGACGAGATCGACCCGATGTATTTCCAGCGTGCCTACTTCATGACGCCCGACAAGGGCGTGACCAAGGCCTACCGCCTGCTGGCGAAGAGCATGGAGGACGCCGCACGCGCCGGTATCGCCACCTTCGTCATGCGCGGCAAGGAGTATCTGGTGGCGATCATCGCCGAGAAAGGCATCCTGCGCGCCGAGACGCTGCGCTTTGCCGAGGAGGTGCGTGCTCCCGAGGAGATCGACCTGCCCGAGTCGCCCGAGGCCGACAAGCAGCGGGTCAAGGCCATGCAGCGGGCCATCGACGCCTTGTCAGGGGACGAGCTTGAACGCGAGGCGCTGCAGGACCTGCAGAGCCAGCGCATCATTGCGCGTGCCGAGGAGAAGCTCGCCCGCGGCGAAGACGTGATCGCCCTGGGCGAGGAGGACGAGCCCGACGTCGAACCGGAACAGGGCGGCGAGGTAATCGACCTGATGCAGGTGCTCAAGCAAAGCCTGGCCGAGGGTCGCCCGCCCGTGCAAGAGGAAGGAAGCGCCCGCACAGGCGGCAAGCGCGATGAGGATGACAAACCCAAAGCCAAGCGCAGCACGGCGCCGAAGCACCCAGCGGGCAAGCGCAGCACGGGCAAGAAGGCAGCCAGGCGCAGCAACGGCAGGACCGCACCGAGCGGCCAGGCCCGCCACGCCGAACTGGAAGGCCTCTCTCGCGACGAACTCTACGAACGCGCCCAGCAGCTCGACGTACCCGGCCGCAGCCGCATGAGCAAGGCCGAGCTGGCCAAGGCCATCGCCAGCGCCGGCTGAAACGAAAAAGCCGGCCCGAAGGCCGGCTTAGTTGATCTTTCGCTTGGCTCTAGCCAATCAGGAGGTGAAGCCTCCTTATTTGTTGGCGCGATTCTCGATCAGATCGTCGACTACGCTCGGATCCGCCAGGGTACTGGTATCGCCCAGGCCGTCGGTCTCGTTGGCGGCGATCTTGCGCAGGATGCGGCGCATGATCTTGCCCGAACGCGTCTTGGGCAACCCCGGCGCCCACTGGATGACGTCGGGAGAGGCGATCGGCCCGATGTCCTTGCGCACCCACTGTGTCAGCTCCTTCTTGAGCTCGTCGGAGGGTTCGACGCCATCGGTCAGGGTCACGTAGATGTAGATCCCCTGCCCTTTGATGTCGTGGGGGAAGCCGACCACGGCGGCCTCGGCCACGGCCTCGTGGGCCACCAGCGAAGACTCGATCTCGGCAGTACCCATGCGGTGGCCGGAAACGTTGAGTACGTCGTCGACACGGCCGGTGATCCAGTAATAGCCGTCCTCGTCGCGGCGGCAGCCGTCACCGGTGAAGTAGTACCCCTTGTAGGTGGAGAAGTAGGTCTGCACGAAGCGCTCATGATCGCCCCAGATCGAGCGCGCCTGACCGGGCCAGGAGTCGGTGATCACCAGGTTGCCGTCCACGGCGCCCTTGAGCTCGTTGCCCTCGTTGTCGAGCAGCGCCGGCTGGACACCGAAGAACGGCAGCGTGGCCGAGCCCGGCTTGAGGTCGGTGGCGCCGGGCATTGGGGCGATCATGATGCCGCCGGTCTCGGTCTGCCACCAGGTGTCGACGATGGGGCACTTCGAGTTGCCGATCACGCGGTAGAACCACTCCCACGCCTCGGGGTTGATCGGCTCACCCACCGAGCCGAGCAGACGCAGGCTGTCGCGCTTGCTGCTGTCCATCACCCCGTCGCCGTGGGCCATCAGCGCACGAATCGCGGTCGGAGCAGTATAGAGAATGCTGACGTTGTGCTTGTCGACGATCTCGCCCATGCGACCGTGGCTGGGATAGCTCGGCACGCCCTCGAACATCAGCGTAGTGGCGCCATTGGCCAGCGGGCCGTAGACGATGTAGCTGTGGCCGGTAACCCAGCCCACGTCGGCGGTACACCAGTACACTTCGCCGTCCTGGTAATCGAAGATGTACTGATGGGTCATGCTGGCGTAGACCAGGTAGCCCCCGGTCGTGTGCTTGAGCCCCTTGGGCGCCCCGGTGGAACCGGAAGTGTAGAGGATGAACAGCGGGTCCTCGGCGTTCATCTCCTCGGCCGGGCAGTCGCTCGACTGCTTGTCGACCAGGTCGTGGTACCAGATGTCGCGGCCTTCCTTCCACTCGATCTCACCGCCGGTGCGCTTGACCACCAATACGTTCTCGCAAACGTCGGTGCCCTTGCGGGTCAGGGCGGCGTCGACGTTGTCCTTGAGCGGTACCTGCTTGCCGCCGCGAACCGATTCGTCGGCAGTGATGACGAGCTTGGAGTCGGCGCCGATGATGCGCTGGGCCAGCGCGTCGGGGGAGAAGCCGCCGAAGACCACCGAGTGAACGGCGCCGATGCGCGCGCAAGCCAGCATCGCCACCGCCGCCTCGGGAATCATCGGCATGTAGAGGGTGACCACATCGCCCTTGCCGATGCCGAGCTCCTTGAGCGCATTGGCCAGTTGGCAAGTCTTGGCGTGCAGCTCACGGTAGCTGACGTGCTTGGAATCCTTGGGATCGTCGCCTTCCCAGAGGATGGCAGTCTGGTCGCCCCGGCTCTCCAGGTGGCGGTCGAGACAGCTGACGCTGGCATTCAGGGTGCCATCCTCGAACCAGCGGATATCGACATTGTGGGAGTCGAAGGAGGTATGCTTGATCTTGGTCGGCGCCTTGAACCAGTCGATACGCTTGGCCTGCTCCGCCCAGAACCCCTCGGGGTCGTCGACGGACTGCTTGTACATGGCCTGATACTTCTCGCGATCGACCCAGGCGTTGGCGGCGAAGTCGTCGCGTACCGGATAGACTTTCTGATCGGTCATTGGCTAGCCTCTTCCAGGAGATGCACCCTCTCGGTGGATGTTACCGGCTGCCTTGTTGTTGGTTGCGCCGGCATCAGATTCGCCTTCCAGCATATACCCTCGACACGGGCCTTTCCCTTTAGACATTGGTATCACGATTTTTTCTTTTCTAATCATGGATTTGTGAAAGGTTACGCATGCCCTACAAAGGGCTGATATACCAAGGTCTGAGCACACGACAGGCAGCGGTAGCGACGCCCTCCCCGTGCCAGCGAGTGACGCCGCGACGTGAAGAAATGCGCCTGGCAGCCGCAGTGGTAGCGATAGGGCATGGGACTCGCCCGGCGTGTATCGAAGGCATGCGTCACCCGCGGTTCGAGCCCGAACAGGCGCTCCATCACAGTGCGCCACTCATGGCCATGGGGCCTGGCCCGGCGCCCGTCGCTCAGGTGACGCACCAGCCAATGAGCCATCTCGTGCGGTACCACATCGGTAAGAAAGGCATGACGGTTCTCGCGGTAGAGCACCGGGTTGAAGCGCAGCCCGCCGCGGCCGTAGTGGGCCTGGCCGGCGCACTTGCCGCGCAGGTCGCACCAGACATTGGGCCGCGGCAGCGCGGGGTGGTAGCGGCGGCACAGCAGCCAGGCAGCTTCCACCCGTTCCAGCAGAGCCCGATGAAGCGCTGCTTCGTCCAGGCTCGCCAGCCCTTCGGGACAGAGGTCGGGGAGTGCGGGTTGTCTCATGGGACTTTCAGACCGGCGTTGGCTTCGACAGGCTGCTAAAATGACGCCTCGCCACGGTGGCGTCCAGCCCCCGTTGGCCGCTTTCCGCCCAGACGTCATGCGAGAGACCCGATGTCAGACACCCCCTTGCCCCAGCCCCTGCTCGAGGATGACGAGCTCGAACGCCTCGACGACTTCCTCGACTCCGAGCACGTCGACCCCGATGCCCTGGACCTCATCTCGGCTCATGGCTTCCTGGTAGCGTTGGCCGTGGCCCCGCGCGAGGTCGAGAGCGCCACCTGGGTAGCCGAACTGTTTCACGGCGAGCCGGAATTCGCCGACGCCGACGAACGCAGCGAGATTCTCGGTCTGCTGGAGAAGCTGCGCCGCAACGCCATCGAGACCCTGGAGCAGGGAGGGCTGCCCGAGCTGCCTTTCGAGCCGACCCTGGACGGCCTGCCGCCGGAAGAGACCCCCATCGGCGACTGGTGCGCGGGTTTCATGGAGGGCGTGTTCCTCGACGAGGCGGCCTGGTTCGAGCAGGACGAGGAGAGCGTGGCTACCCTGCTGCTTCCCTTCATGGCGCTATCCGGACTATTCGACGACGAGCCGGACATGGCCGAGATGGTCAAGGATACCTCCCGCCTGGAGTCGCTGGTGGGCCAGCTGCCGGACCTGGTGCTGGACCTCTACCTGCACTACCGCGTGCCGCCGGAAACCCCCAAGCCCGTACCGCGCAAGAAGAAGCCCGCCGGACGCGGCCCTGGCCAGGGCAAGCACGGCGGCAAGCGTTAGATGGCCTTCCCTGACGCGATTAAACTCATGCGGCTCCCCGGGGCCGCTCGCCATCGCCGTATCGTGGCGTGACCAAGACACGTCATACCTAGACGTTTTTAGCGCAGCCGCGTCAGCCAGGCATCGAAACTGCCGAAGATCCACTCCTTGAAACGCTGCCAGCGCGGACGCTGTAGCCACCCCTGATAGGTGATCTCTCGGCTGGCGGTGAAGTTGCGCTCGAACAGCGCCGCCACCTCACCCGCAAAGCGGGCGTCATCCACTTCCTGATTGGCCTCCAGGTTCCAGTGCAGGCTCCAGTGATCGAAATTGCACGAGCCCAGGCTCGACCACTGGTCGACCAGCGAGAACTTGGCATGAATGAAGGTGGGCTGAAACTCGAAGATGCGGACACCGGCGCGCAAAAGGCGTCGGTAGAACCGCTGGCCGGCATAGCGTACCCAGGGGTGGTCGTGATCGCGGCCGGGCAGCAGAAGGCGCACGTCGACGCCGCGGCGAGCGGCACGTGCCAGGCGCCTGCGCAGGCTGCGAGTCGGCACGAAGTAGGGGGTGCACAGCCAGATGCGGCGCTGGGCCGTCGACACTCGCCCATACAGTGAGTGGCGAATGGCTTGGTAGCGATAGCCCTGACCCCACACCACACGACCACGCATGCCATGATAGTCCTCGTGGGGTTTGACCTCGAGTTGCAGATGTCGCACCAGGGCCGTCTCGCCTTTTCCACGCGTCAGCGGCGAATCCCACAACCGCGAGAACAGCCGCACCCAATCGGCGACGACCGGCCCCTCGATGCGTACCGCCACTTCGTACCAGGCCTCGAGGAACTCGTCGACCGCGCCGAAGCCGCCAGTGAAGGCGACGCGCCCGTCGATTACCACTAGCTTGCGGTGATCGCGGGTCAGGTTGCGCGTCAGCGAACGCAGCCCCAGCGGGTTGAACAGGCGCAACGCCACGCCGGCCTGCTCCAGGCGGCGCCGATCCTCGCCGCCAAGCCCCATGGCGCCGTAGGCATCGAGCATCAGCGCAACCGCCACACCGCGCTCAGCGGCCCGGCACAGCGCATCGATCAGCGCTGTGGCCAAGCGACCCGACTCCATCAGGTAGAGCTCGATGAGGATCGAGCGGCGGGCCTCCTCGATGGCCGTGAACATCGCCGGCAGGAAGCACGACGACTCCGCCAATAGCTCGAACCGATTGCCATCCCGCCACACGCCATGCATGAAACGCCTCCCGTCGCCTTCCTTGAATGATTGACGCACGTTTACACAATAAGGGAAAGCACCTGACCGTCGCCGGGCGCATGGCTATACTGGCCCCTTGGTTCGACGTCGAGACAACCGGATGGCACTAGCCCACACACTGCTCGCTACGCTTCGCTCTCCTCTGAAGGGATTCATCAAGGCCTGGGTCGAGCCCCGCCTCATCGAGCCCGACCCCAGCGACCTGGCCATCGATACGAAACGACCGACGCTCTACGTGCTGCCTCATCCGGCGCTCTCCGACGCCCTGCTGCTCGAGGTGCTTTGCCAACGACATGGGCTGCCCCCGGCCCGGGGAAGAATCCAGCTGGATGGCCTTGCACTGCCCGCCAGCGTCGCGCTTCCCGTCAGGCAACGCCGCCTGTGGCGGCGCAACCGCGCGCTCGAGGCTCCCTTTCGCCAGGCCCTGGAGCAGCTGGCCACCCATCCCGAGGCCGATATCCAGCTGGTGCCCGTGAGTGTGTTCTGGGGACGCGCGCCGGGCAAGCGCTTCGGCTTCTGGCGCCTGCTGGCGGCCGACAGCTGGCAGCTAACCGGACGGCTGCGCCGGGCGCTGTCGATCGTGATCAACGGCAAGAGCGTTGAAGTGCACTTCGGTGCACCGCTGCTGTTGCGCGACCTGCTCGACGAGCGCGGCCCGGCCGTTGCCAACCGCAAGAGTGCGCGCCTGCTCCGGATCCACTTCCGGCGCATGCGCACACGCGTGCTCGGCCCCGACCTCTCTCACCGCCGTACCCTGATCGAAGGCGTGGCCACCAGCCCCGAAGTGCGTCGCGTCATCGGCGAGCTGGCACCGGCAGAAAGACGCTCACCCAACAGACTCCAGCGACGTGCCCTGCGCTACGGACGCGAGATCGCCTCGAACATGACCTACCCGGTGCTGCGCTTCATGGACGGCCTGCTGCGCCGACTGTGGAACCGGCTGTACGATGGCGTCGAGGTCCGCGGCCTCGACCGGGTCAAGGCGCTGGCCGGCGACCATACGCTGGTCTACGTCCCCTGCCACCGCAGTCACATCGATTACCTGCTGCTCTCGTACGTGCTCTATCGCGACGGCCTGATGCCGCCGCATATCGCCGCCGGGCGCAACCTGAACATGCCGCTGATCGGACCGCTGCTGCGTCGCGGCGGCGCTTTCTTCATGCGCCGCAGCTTTCGCGACAAGCCGCTCTACGCGGCGGTCTTCAACGAGTATCTGCACCGACTGCTCGAGCGTGGCCACCCCCTGGAGTATTTCATCGAAGGCGGTCGCTCACGCAGCGGACGCATGCTCCCCCCACGACCCGGCATGCTGTCGATGACGCTGCGCTCCTTTCGTCGCAGTGCGCAGGGAACCAGCCCCCCGCGGCTCGCGTTCATTCCCGTCTATGTGGGCTACGAGCGCATCATCGAGAACGCCAGTTACCAGCGTGAGATGCGCGGCGGCAAGAAGCGCAAGGAGTCGCCATTGGCGCTACTGCGCGTTCTCGGCAAGCTGCGCCAGCCGTTCGGCAAGGTGACGGTCAACGTCGGCGAGCCGCTGCCCCTCGGCGCCTGGCTCGACAACACCGCACCGGGCTGGCGTGACGACGCCGACCAGGCGAAGCCGACCTGGCTCAACCGGGTCGTGCCTGCCCTCGCCGACGAGCTGGTTCGGCGCATCAATGCCGCCGCGGCGCTCAATCCGGTCAACCTGGTGGCGCTGGTGCTGCTGGCAACGCCTCACCATGCCCTCGAGGCAAGCTTGATGTCGCGCCAGCTTGCCCTGCTGGCTGCCCTGCAGCGCCGTTGCCCCGGTGGCCGCCACGTCAGCCTGCCCCAGGGTGAGCCCGACGACTGGATCGCCGAGGTCGTCTCCCTGGGAATGATCGAACGACGCCCGCATGCGCTGGGCGATATTCTGGTGGCAACGGCGGAGCAGTCCAGCCTGCTGGTCTGGTATCGCAACAACGTCTTGCATCTCTTCGCCCAGGCGGGTCTGATCGCCTTTGCCTTTCGCCATGCCCCACACCATGACCTCGCGAGCCTGGAGGCGAAACTCGGCCCCCCCTGGCCGATACTGGCGCGAGAACTTTTCCTCGATCCTGGTGCCTTGCCAAACACCCTGCCCACGATGCTGGAAGCGCTGAGCGAGGAAGGCTTGCTGGCGCCCAAGGCGGATGGCTGGGAACGTTCCGCGACGCTGGAAGCGGGTGAGCAGCTCCATCTGCTGGGCCGTCTGATGCAGCCCTCGCTGGAGCGCGGCTACCTGCTGCTGGCGATTCTGCTCGATCAGGCTCCCGGCAGTCTGGGGCGCGACGCCCTGGCGGAACGCAGCCAGCAGTTGGCCGAGCGCCTCGCACTCCTGTCGGGACGCGATGCGCCCGAATTCTTCGACCGCAAGCTGTTTGCCAGCCTGATCGAGAGCCTGGAGGCCGAAGGGTGGATCCGGGAGGAGCAGGAGCGACTGTGGTACGACGACCGGCTGCGCCGCGCCGCACAGCGGACCGGCGAGCTGTACGATCCGGCGTTGCGGCACCGTCTCCAGCTCGTCAGCCACGGGTAGGAAAACACTGAATCAATGCCTGCGCGAGCGAATCGCTGCGTTGCGCGGTGCTGGTGCGCCAGCCCGGTCGGAATCCTCACATATACCCCATATGCTCCGGTTCCTGTGCTCCGTGCGCCTAGCGCTTCATCTCGCTCGGCGATTGCTCAGCGCTTCCCAGTAACGCTGAAAACACTTTCCTGATTGGGAATAGTTTTAAGCCTTGAGCGAGCGGTGGACGTAGAGGTCGTAGCGGCTGGTCTTGCCCTCAATGACGTGCTGCGGCATCGGCCCCTCGATGGGTGGCGCCTTGCGCGGCCGCTTGACCACCACGCGATGCGTGGCCACGTCCAACGCTGCCTCAAGCAACCGCGGGGCATCGATGTCGTCGCCGGCAAGCTCGCGAAACAGCCGCATCTCCTTCTTTACCAGCGCCGACTTCTCGCGGTGGGGAAACATGGGGTCGAGGTGAACTACCTGGTGAGGTACGCCCGCCGACGCCACCAGTGCGCCGAGTTCATGTATGGCGTCCCCCTGGGCCAGGTGCATGCGAGCGACGATGGGGGCAAGCTCAGGGTCCCCGGCGGCACGCGCCAGGCCGTCATCCAGCAGCGCATGGATCGCCGCCACGCGCTCGATCAAAAGTACCTCGGCACCGAGGCTCGCCAACACGAAGGCGTCGCGCCCCAGTCCGGCGGTGGCATCGATCACACCGGGCGTAACGCCGGCGGCAAGACCGCAGGCGCGCGCGACGAGCTGACCGCGGCCGCCGCCGAAGCGGCGCCGATGCGCAGCGCGCCCTTCGGCGAAGTCCACCCGCAGCGGCTTGCCGTAACGGGCCGGGTCGCCGGCCAGCACCAGAGCACCGTCCTCGCGCCGTAGCGTCAGCTCATCGCCGCCACTCTCCCGTGGCGAGGTGCCATGACTCATGGGCTCTTCTGCCATGCCACCTGGTCGCGCAGGTAGATCGGCTGGCTCTCATGGGCGTCGGGACGTCGTCCCGCCGCGTAGTCGCGCGCCGCCAGCAGCACCATGTCTTCGGCAGCCGGCTCGGTCTCGACGTCTCGCTGCGCAACGGCCGCCTTTACCTCCGCCGGCATCGCTTCCCACAATGCCCAGCCGGAACCGATGCCGTACCAGCCGTCTTCGCCTGCCCATCGCGGCAGCTTCAGGGCCGGCGGCGGCACCACCGCTTCCTCGAGCAGCGCCTCGGTTGCCCCGTCTCGGCAGTGCCAGGCGGCCACATAGATTTCACCCATGCGCGCATCCATGGCCGTGACGACATATTCGACGCCATGTCGTCGATGCGCTCCCAAGGCCAGCGCTTCCAGGGTCGATACACCCAACAACGGCCGGTCCAGGCCGTAGGCCAGCCCCTGGGCCGCGCCGGCGGCGATGCGTAACCCGGTGAAGGAGCCCGGGCCACGGCCGTAGGCCACGGCATCCAGTTCGGCAGGCGCGACCCCTGCCTCGGCCAGTACCTCGTCGACCATAGGCAGCAGGCGCCGGGTATGTTCCCGGGGCGTCAGGGCGAAGCGGGACAGGAGCCGGGGCTCATCGTCGCCACGCTGAATCAGCAAGGCGGCGGAGCAGGCACTGGAGGAGGCATCGAGGGCCAGCAGAATCGGCATAGTAACGTCGCGTGTCGGAGCATGGGCGACCATTATACGCCGCAGCGCAAGGCGGGACGATGGCCCGAAACGACGATGGCCCGCCGAGGCGGGCCATCAACAAGGCGTCGAAAGGAGGTCTCAGCCCTCCAGCGCCTCGATCACCTTCCGCGTAATCTCATCGACGCCGCCGACGCCTTCCACGCGGTGGTAGGCGGGCGCCGCCGCCGGCTCCTCCTGGGCCCACTGCCGGTAGTAGTCGACCAGCGGCGCGGTCTGCTCATGATAGACCGCCAGGCGGTTACGCACGGTGGACTCGCGATCGTCGTCGCGCTGGATCAGCGGTTCGCCGGTCACGTCATCCTTGCCTTCCTGCTTGGGGGGGTTGTACTCGACGTGGTACACGCGACCGGAGCCGGGGTGCACACGACGGCCCGCCAGACGCTTGACGATCTCCTCGTCGGCCACGGCGATTTCCAGCACATGGTCGATCTTGACCCCCGCTTCCTTCATGGCGTCGGCCTGGGGAATGGTGCGCGGAAATCCGTCGAACAAAAAGCCGTTCTCGCAATCGGGCTGGGCGATACGCTCCTTGACCAGCGAAATGATGAGATCGTCGGACACGAGGCCGCCGCTGGTCATGATCTCCTTGACCTTCAGGCCCAGCTCGCTGCCCTCCTTGACCGCCGCACGCAGCATGTCACCGGTGGAGATCTGCGGAATCTTGTAGCGCTCGCAGATGAACTGGGCCTGGGTGCCCTTGCCGGCACCCGGGGCGCCCAACAGGATCAAACGCATCTAGCTGCTCCTAAGAGAGTGGGAATTCTTGTGGTAAACGGAATGACATGAACGATAACCGCGGCGGCGGCGGCAGACAACCGCAAGCTGCCGGAAAGCGCCACATAACGGCCTAAAGGAGTAGTCTTTTCAGCCCATTATGGACAGATTGCACTTTGGTATCCCAACCAAAAGAGGAGTCCAAACAGCGGCGGCGCCCCGCAGGGCGCCGCCGGTACCACGTCAAGCAACGTTTACATCAGCAGGCGCCGGATATCGCTGAGCGCCGCCGCCAGGAAGGCGGTGAAGCGCGCGGCATCGGCGCCGTTCACGGCCCGGTGGTCGTAGGAGAGCGATAGCGGCATCATCAGCCTCGGCTCGAAGTCGGAACCGTTCCACACCGGTTTCATCTGCGCCTTGGAGACCCCGAGGATGGCGACCTCCGGGGCGTTGACGATCGGTGTGAAGGCGGTGCCGCCAATGGAGCCCAGGCTCGAGATGGTGAAGCAACCGCCGGTCATCTCCTCGCGCTTGAGCTTCTTCGACTGCGCCTTGCCCGCCAGTTCCACGCTCTCCTTGGCCAGCTCGATCAGCGACTTCTTGTCGGCGTCGCGGATCACCGGCACCATCAGGCCGTCCGGCGTGTCCACGGCCACACCGATATGGACGTACTTCTTCCATACCAGGGTCTCGCCGTCGCTCTTCAGGCTCACGTTGAACTGCGGGAACTTGCGCAGGGCGAAGGCGCACGCCTTGATCATGAACGGCAGCGGCGTAAGCTTGGCGCCCTGGGCCTCGGCCTCGGCCTTCATCGACTTGCGGAAAGCCTCCAGCTCGGTGATATCGGCCTCGTCGAACTGGGTGACGTGGGGCACATTGAGCCAACTGCGGTGCAGGTTGGTGGCACCCATCTTGAGCAGGCGCCCCATCGGCTTCTCTTCCACTTCACCGAACTGGCTGAAGTCCTGGTCCGGCACCGGCGGGATGCCGGCACCGCCCGCGGCGGCGGGCGCAGCGGCAGGCGCCTGAGCCTTGCCCGCCATCACCTGCTTGACGTAGGCGTGGACATCCTCCTTCAACACGCGATCCTTGGGCCCGCTCGGCTTGACCAGCCCCAGGTCGACGCCCAGCTCGCGCGCCAGCATGCGCACCGCGGGGCCGGCATGAACCAGCTTGCCATCGCGCGGCTTGTGGGCCGCCATCTGCGCCTCGGGGCTCGGCGTGCCGGCCGGTGTCGGCTTGGCCTGGGTGGGCGAGGCCGGCTTCTCGCTCGGCTCGCTCGGCGCCTTGCTGGCCTTCGGCGTCGCCGCCCTGGGCTTGGCCCCGGCGACCTCGATATAGCCGATCAGGTCGCCCTCCGAAACGGTGTCACCCTCCTTGACCGTCAGCTCGACCAGCTTGCCCTTGTAGGGACTCGGCACGTCCATGGAGGCCTTGTCGGACTCGAGCGTGATCAGCGGGTCCTCCTCCTCGACCTCGTCGCCTTCGCTGACGGCAATTTCGATCACCGGCACATCGCTCGAGCCGGAGAGATCGGGCACGCGAACCTCCCTGCGCTCGGGCTCGCCGCTCGTCGCCTCTTCCTCGGCCGGTGCCTCGGCCTGTTCGGCGGGCTCGGCTGTGGTCTCGTCGGCTTCGGGTTCGGTCTCGTCAGGTTCGTCGCCACTCTCCCCGGCAATCTCCATGGTACCGATCACGTCGCCCTCGGAGACGGTGTCGCCCTCCTTGATGGAGAGCTTCACCAGCTTGCCGCTGTAGGGGCTCGGCACATCCATGGAGGCCTTGTCCGACTCCAGGGTGATCAAGGGATCTTCCTCGTTCACCTCGTCGCCTTCGGAAACCGTCACCTCGATGACCTCGACGTCTTCCGAGCCACCCAGGTCGGGCACCTTGACCTCGACGGTGCGCTTGCCGCCGCCGCTGGCCTTCTTGGCGGCCGGCTTCTCTTCGTCAGCCTCTGGCCGTGGCCCGGTCGATGACTCCTCGCGCTTGGGCTCGGATTTGTCTGCCTTCGCCTCTTGGCCCGCGTCGTCGCTGCCGCCGCCCTCCACCTCGAGCTCGACGATGTCGTCGCCCTCGGAGACGGTGTCGCCTTCCTTCACCAGCACCCGGACGACCTTGCCGCCCTTGGGCGACGGCACGTCCATGCTGGCCTTGTCCGACTCCAGCGTGATCAGGGTGTCTTCGGGCTCGATGACGTCCCCTTCGGACACGGCGATTTCGATGATCTCGACGTCTTCGCTGCCGCCGATGTCTGGAACTTTTATGATTTCGCTACTCAAGGTCGCGCTCCTTCCAAATCGTGCCTGGAACAGGCGGGCCGGGGCCCGCCTGGCCACCGGATCAGCTCGTCAGCGGGTTGGGCTTGTTGGGATCGATGCCGTACTTCTTGATCGCCTCGGCGACGACCTTGCGATCCAGCTCACCGCGGTCGGCCAGCGCCTTGAGCGAGGCCACGGTCACGAAGTAGCGATCGACCTCGAAGAAGTGGCGCAGCTTCTCGCGGGTGTCGGAGCGGCCATAGCCGTCGGTCCCCAATACATGGTAGTCGGTCGGCACCCAGGCACGAACCTGGTCGGCGAACAGGCGCATGTAGTCGGTGGATGCGATGGCCGGCCCCTTGCGCCCTTCCAGGCAGCGGGTCACGTGCGGCTTGACCGGCTCGTCGGCAGCGTTGATGAACGCTTCGCGCTCGAGCAGCAGCGCCTCGCGACGCAGCTCGTTGAAGCTGGTCACGCTCCATATGTCGGACCCCACGCCCCACTCGTCGGCCAGTATCTGCGCCGCCGCTTCCACCTCGCGCAGGATGGTACCGGAGCCGAGCAGCTGGACGTGGCCCTTGTCGCCCTGGTGCTCGCGCATCAGGTACATGCCCTTGATGATGTCGTCGACCGGCACGTTCTCGAGCTCGGGATGCTCGTAGTTCTCGTTCATTACCGTCAGGTAGTAGAAGCAGTTCTCCTTGTCGGCGAACATGCGCTTCATACCATCCTGGACGATCACGGCGACCTCATGGGCGTAGGTGGGATCGTAGCTGCGGCAGTTGGGGATGGTCGCCGCCTGCAGGTGGCTGTGGCCGTCCTGGTGCTGCAGGCCCTCGCCGTTGAGCGTGGTGCGCCCGGCGGTGCCGCCCACGAGGAAGCCGCGCGCCTGCAGGTCGCCGGCCGCCCAGGCCAGGTCGCCGATGCGCTGGAAGCCGAACATCGAGTAGTAGATGTAGAACGGCAGCAGCGGCAGGTTGTGGTTGCTGTAGGAAGTCGCCGCGGCGATCCACGCCGACATCGCGCCCGCCTCGGTGATGCCCTCCTCGAGGATCTGGCCTTTCTTGTCCTCGCGGTAGAACATGATCTGGCCCTTGTCGACGGGCTCGTATTTCTGGCCTTCCGAGGTATAGATACCGAGCTGGCGGAACATGCCCTCCATGCCGAAGGTGCGCGCCTCGTCAGGTACGATGGGCACGACCTGCTTGCCGATCTTCTTGTCCTTCACCAGGCCGTTGAGGATGCGCACGAAGGCCATGGTGGTGGATATCTCGCGCCCCTTGGAACCGGCCAGCTGTGTGGCGAAGGTCTTGTCCTCGAGGGTGGGGATGGTCAGCGCCTGGAAGTCGCTGCGGCGCTGAGGCAGGTAGCCGCCCAGGCGCTCGCGCTGCAGGTGCATGTACTTGAGCTCGGGCGAGTCGTCCTCGGGCTTGTAGTACGGCACCTCCTTGAGCTGCTCGTCGGTCAGCGGAATGCCGAAGCGGTCGCGGAACTTGCGCAGTGCCTCGTACTCCATGGTCTTGACCTGGTGGGCTTCCATGGAAGCCTCGCCCTCGCCGCTGCCCATGCCGTACCCCTTGACGGTATGCGCCAGGATCACGGTGGGGCGTCCGTTGGCGTTGTTCACCGCCTCGTGATAGGCCGCGTAGACCTTGAACGGGTCGTGGCCGCCGCGGTTCAGGCGCCAGATGTCCTCGTCGGACATGTCCTTGACCATCTCGGCGGTTTCGGGGTACTTGCCGAAGAAGTGCTCCCGAGTGTAGCCGCCGTCAATGGCCTTGTAGTTCTGGTACTCACCGTCGACCGCCTCGTCCATACGCTTCTGCAGGACACCCTTCTTGTCCTTCTCGAACAGCGGGTCCCACAGCCGCCCCCAGACCACCTTGAGCACGTTCCAGCCGGCACCGCGGAAGACGCCCTCAAGCTCGTCCATGATGCGGCCATTACCGCGCACCGGCCCGTCGAGACGCTGCAGGTTGCAGTTGACGACGAAGATCAGGTTGTCGAGCTTCTCGCGGCTGGCCAGGTGGATGGCGCCCAGCGATTCCGGCTCGTCGCACTCGCCGTCGCCCATGAAGCACCAGATCTTGCGATCGTGCATCGCTCTGAGCTCGCGCGAGTCGAGGTACTTCATCACGTGGGCCTGGTAGATCGCCTGGATCGGACCCAGACCCATGGAAACGGTGGGGAACTGCCAGAAGTCCGGCATCAGCCAGGGGTGCGGGTAGGACGACAGGCCGTCGCCATCGACTTCCTGGCGGTACTTGTCCATCTGCGCTTCGGTGAGACGCCCTTCCAGGTAGGCTCGGGCATAGACGCCCGGTGCCACGTGACCCTGGATGTAGACCAGGTCGCCCTCGAAGTCGCCGTTGGGGGCGCGGAAGAAGTGGTTGAAGCCGACGTCATAGAGCGTGGCGGCGGACATGAAGCTGGCGATATGGCCGCCCAGGCCCGGGTTGGCGCGATTGTTGCGGATGACCTGGGCGATGGCGTTGTAGCGAATCAGCGAGCGGATGCGCCGCTCCATGAACAGGTCACCCGGCATCGGGGCTTCACGATGCACCGGAATGGTGTTGCGGTGCGGCGTCGTTACCGAGAAGGGCGCCTGCATGCCGTCACGGCGCAGCCGGTCAGCCAGGCGTGACAGCAGGAACCGGGCGCGTTCCTCGCCCTCACGATCCAGGACCGACTCCAGGGAATCCAGCCATTCCGTGGTTTCGACCGGATCGAAATCTTCTCTTGCCTCCAGACTCATAGACGTCTCTCCGAGTGACAATGTGATGTCAGATGGCCCCAGGCGGGTTACCGCTGGGGCAAGTAGCACGACTGACGATCAGGGGAATGCCAGGCCGCGACGCGGCTCTTGTAGTGATTTTACCGAAGCGTATACAACGAATGGCGTAGAACATACCGTAAAGCGGCCTCCCTGCCAATCGGAATGGAATGGAATTTTTTTCCACAGTCGCATTATTGCATTGCAACACAAGATGTTACGACAACCGTCTCACTCGCCACGGTGATGGGCGGAAAATGTAATAAAACTACCGTTTGATTAATATTCGTCCCTTGTCCTCGCTTCAGTCTCTCTGTCCAACGCACTGAGGCACTGGCGAAAATAGGCCCAATCGAAGGCCGGCCCCGGGTCGCTCTTGCGCAGCGGCGCCACCCTTGCGTGGCTGGTGATCCGCGCGGCGTTTATCTCAGGATAGCTCGTCATGAGTGTCTGGAAGACCGCGGCCAGCGCACGATACTGCGCGTCACGATAGGCGTGGATCTCATCGCCTTCCAGTTCGATGCCGATGGTGAAGTCATTGAGGGCACGGCGTGGGCGCCCTCCGTCGATCCAGCACGAGCGTCCGGCATGCCAGGCCCGTCGCTCGAACGGCACGAACTGCACGCACTCGCCGTCGCGGCGAATCAACAGGTGCGCCGAGACGCGGAGATGCGCAATGCCCGGAAAGAAGGGGTGTGCCGCCGCGTCGAGCGAGTTGGTGAACAGACGCTCGATATGGGCGCCACCGAACTCGCCGGGCGGCAAGCTGATCGAGTGCAGCACCACCGCTGAGATCTCGCCTGCGGCACGCCTGTCCTGATTGGGTGACGGCACCTGTCGCGCCTCTGCCAGCCAGCCAGCCTCGATTCTCATCTCGCTCCCCTGACGTGGTGGACCTGGATTCCCTATAATGACCATTTTGATGCTCCCTGAACATGAAAAGGCCCGCCATGCACTATCAGGACGCCCTTGTCGAAGCCATTCGCGAAGCCGCCGCTCACCTGCTGGCCGAGGACGTCGGGCCCGGTGACATCACCGCGCAGTTGATCCCCGAGTCGCAGTGGGCCGTCGCTCGGGTCATCACGCGCGAAACCGCCATCCTGTGCGGGGTGGCGTGGGTCGAGGAGATCTTCCGACGCCTCGATCCCAGCGTGCGCCTGACGTGGAGCGCCGCCGACGGCGACTGCCTGGAAGTCGATCAGTGCTTCCTCGAACTCGAGGGGCCCGCCCGCATCCTGCTCACCGGCGAGCGTGCTGCCCTCAACCTGCTGCAGACGCTGTCCGCTACTGCCACCCGCACGCGGCGCTACGTCGACCTGCTCGAGGGCACCGGGGTGCGGCTGCTCGACACTCGCAAGACCCTCCCCGGGCTTCGCCTGGCACAAAAGTACGCCGTCACCTGCGGCGGCGGGCACAATCATCGCATCGGTCTCTTTGATGCTTTCCTGATCAAGGAGAACCACATCGCCGCCTGCGGCAGTATCAAAGCCGCCGTCAAGGAGGCCCGCAGCATCGCCCGCGACCTGCCGGTGGAGGTGGAAGTCGAGAATTTCGACGAACTCGACCAGGCACTCGCCGCCGGGGCCGACATCGTCATGCTGGACAACTTCAGCCTGGACGCGATGCGCGAAGCGGTGAAGCGCAATGCAGGGCGGGCAACACTGGAAGCCTCAGGCAACGTCGACGAGACCACCCTGCGCCAGATCGCTGAGACCGGCGTCGATTGCATCTCCAGTGGCGCCCTGACCAAGGACATCAAGGCGATCGACCTGTCGATGCGCATTACCCAGCGACGCGACGCCTGATACGCGCCGCTGCACTACCAGGGAAGGGGCGCCTGGTTTCTAGGTCTCGACGGCGGAGAGGCGCCTCTCCAGCCGCCGCCTCTCGAGCCTGACGCCGTCACGCCTGAGCCATTCGACGCCCAGGTCGTGCCAGCCACGCTGCAGCAGACTCTCGGCGAGCATGCGGCTGGCATCGAGGGTCACGCGGCCGTGGCCATGCTCCAGCAGCAACCGCTCGGCATGCACCAGCAGCGTCGTCCCGATACCGCGCCGCGCCAGCGAGGGCCAGACGTAAAGCGTATGGACGTGGCCCACGGGGATGTCGAGTTCCAGAAAACCCACGCAGCGCCCGTCGCAGGTGGCCACCAGCGTGGTGTAAAGCGCCTGGCGTGCCGCCCATACGCTACCTTCACGCGGCATTGTCGAGGCCCACGCGTCGCGCTCCTCCACGCTGTAATGGGCGGCGGCTCCCTGCATCACGGCGTGATGAAAAACCTCGGCCTGATCGGCGCCGTCGCGTGGTTTGGCCTGGCGGTAGAGGATCCGCGGCGAGCGGGCCGTCTGACACGGCGAATCGTTCGTCGTCTTCGTTTCCATCTGCTTGCTCGCGTCTCGCGTGACATGTCTCCGCGTGCAGGTTACACAAGCTCGCCGCCCTGGCCAATGGCAGGCATAATCCGCAGCATGACCAGACCCGCGGATACCCCCAGCAGCTACGCGATGCAACCCATCGGCTATATCGCGAGCGATTTTCCCGACAAGTTCGGCATCCCGCGCCAGCCCGGCCTGGCACCCGCGGCTCATGCCACGCTGGACCTCGTTCCGCCCTATGACGATCCGTTGTCGGTACGTGGCCTCGATGCCTTCAGCCACCTGTGGCTGACCTTCGTCTTCCATCACAGCCCCGAGCGCTGGACACCGCTGGTGCGCCCTCCCCGGCTCGGCGGCAACGCCAAGGTCGGCGTGTTCGCCAGCCGCAGTACGCACCGCCCCAATCGGCTGGGGCTGTCGCTGGTGGAGCTCCGCGACATCGACACCCGCCACGGTCTGCGCCTGGTGTTGGCCGGCTGCGATCTGGTCAGCGGTACGCCGGTGCTGGACATCAAGCCCTACCTGCCCTGGGCGGAAGCCCGCCCCGACGCACGGGCCGGGTTCGCCCCCGAGGCGCCATCGCTACTGAGTGTGCGTTTCACGGACAGTGCCGAGGCGACGCTGAATGAACGGCACGACGGCGACTCGCTGCGCGAACTGATTCGTCAGGTGCTGGCCCAGGATCCGCGCCCTGCCTATCACCGGCGCACCCTCGGTGGCAATGACGGCCGGGTCTATGGCGTGCGGCTGCGCGACGTCGACGTGCGCTTTCAAGCCATGGAAGATGCCTCGGGAAATATCGTGCTACGGGTGGTCGACATCGTCTCTGCCCCGCCCGAGGCATGACCGGCTGGCTGCCTTGACCTACGCTGAGCGATACGAGTCCGTTCGCCATGACAAGAGAGGATAGGGACATGCCTTTGTCAGGGGAGGGCTACGTCGGCCTGAGGATCAACGACGGCAGCAGGGAGAATCTTCGCGTGGATGCAGCGGATTTCGTCTAAAAGGAGGGCGGGATGCGAGTTCTCTGGGACCAATGCATCCAGCACGAATTTCTCTATACCTACGAGGACGACCCCCGCTTCGAGTTGGCGCTCACTGCGACGGCACTGAACGGCGAGATCGAGGCCAGCAGCCTCGTCATCGACGCCGGAGGGGACGTCAAGGTCGAAGAGGAGGAGAATTCACTGGTACTCAGGTTCGAGCACGACCCGGACCAGGACGACGAACCGCTGACGCCGGTTTCAAGCAACTGAGACGGGGCTTCGCCGCCGCCCCTCGCCCCGCACGCCCCTGCAGCGCTGTGATGAATGCCGCCCGCGGGAGAGGGCGGCGTCTACCGCCCTTCCCTGGCCTGTCGGACGCCTTGCGGCTATCAGTCGAACCGTACCCCGATGCGGCGACCGACCTCCTCGTAGGCCTCGATGACCCCGCCCAGGCCCTGGCGGAAACGATCCTTGTCCATCTTGTTGCGGGTCTTGGCGTCCCACAGACGGCAGCCGTCCGGCGAGAATTCATCGCCCAGCACGACCTGGCCCTTGAACAGGCCGAACTCCAGCTTGTAGTCCACCAGCAGCAGGTCACCGTCGGCGAACAGCCGCTTGAGCACTTCGTTGACCTTGAAGGTCAGGACCTTCATCTCGGCGAGCTGCTCGGGCGTGGCCCAGCCGAAGGTCTCGGCCAGCGACTCGTTGATCATCGGGTCGTGCAGCGCATCGTTCTTGAGGAAGAGCTCGAAGGTGGGCGGAGTGAGTTCGCGCCCTTCCTCCACGCCGAGGCGCTTGACCAGGCCACCCGCGGCGAGGTTGCGCACCACGCACTCCACCGGAATCATCTCCAGCTTCTTGACCAGGCTCTCGCTGTCGGAAAGGCGCTTCTCGAAGTGGGTGGGAATGCCTGCCCCCGCCAGTTTCTCCATGATGAAGGCATTGAAGCGATTATTGACCATGCCCTTGCGAGCCAGCGACTCCATGCGCTCGCCGTCGAAGGCGCTGGTATCGTCACGAAAATGCAGTACGAGCAGGTCGGGATCGTCGGTGGCGTACACCGATTTCGCCTTGCCGGCATAGAGTTCTTGGCGCTTTTCCATGGAAATCTCCCGAAGGGTGAAGGCATGACCTGAGGATGGCAATTCAGCTGATCGCCTGCCACTGGAGACCGCTGTCCTGGGCGGCGATCATCAAGCGTGAGGCGTCGCCGTCGAGCAGCGGCGTCAGCGCCTCGAGGACCAGCTCGGGGCGGTTGTTGTGTTCCGAAAGGTGCGAACAGACGATGCGCTGCAGCCGGTCGAGCCCCAGCCGCTCGAGAAGCGCCGCCGCCTGCACGTTGGCCAGGTGTCCCCAGTTGCCGCCCACGCGACGCTTGAGCCGCGGCGGATAGGGCCCCACCTGGAGCATGCCGCGATCGTGGTTGCACTCGAGGATGAGCGCGTCACAGCCGCGAAAGGCCTCGATGACATGGTCGGTGGGATGGCCCAGGTCCGTCAGCACGCCCAGATGGCAGCCACGCGACTCGAAGCGAAACTGAACCGGCTCGCGGGCGTCGTGGGGTACCGTGAACGGGTCGATCGATAGGCTCTTTACCATGAAGCGTGACTGCGGCGTGATCCAGTGGCGCTGGGGCACCTCGCCGAGACGCCCGGAGAGCCAGCTGCCCGGCGTGATGTAGACCGGCACCGCGTGTCGCCGTGCCAGCGGCCCCACACCGCGGAGGTGGTCGCCATGCTCATGGGTGACCAGCACGGCGTCGAGCTGGCGCGGATGCAGGCCGACACGCGCCAGCCTGCGCTCGGTCTCGCGCAGGCCGAAACCGCAGTCCACCAGTATCGTGGTTTCGCCATCGCTGACCAGCGTGGCGTTACCCTTGCTGCCGCTGCCGAGCGAAGCAAAGCGAAGCTTGCCTGTATTCGACAGCGGCGCGTTGGCCTGCCCCGGCGGCATCAGCGCAGCAGGCCCGACACCCGCTCGAGCAGCTCGCGGGCATCCTCTTCGGTGAACCGCCGCTCGCTCTCGTTGATGGCCCGTAGCGTGGTGCGCTCGGGGCCTTCGGATTCGAGTGCCAAGCGGATCTGCTGGGGCATCTGACGCACGTCCGGGCTCATGATGATCTGGAGCATGCCACGGCCGCGCTCGGAGACGGTCATGTAGTTGACCAGGAAGTCGTGCTGTTCGGGGTTCTGCTCGAGCAGCTCGCGGCGATTCTCCACGCTGAAGTCGGCTTCCAGCTGATGGCTCAGCTCGGCCCAGACGCGGTCGATGTCGAGCGGTATCCGCACGACCCACTCGCCGCTATCACGCTGCTCGAGCCTCAGGCGATCTTCGCGGGCGATCTGCTGACCGGCCAGAGAAGCGGAGCTGGCGGTGGCGCTGCGTGCGCTGAAGTGCTGCCCCAGTGCATCGAGGCAGGCCGCCACGGGGCGCCCGTTCTGGTCGCATCGAACCTCGCTGTCACCGGCACGCAGCCCCTGGCGCACGCTCAGGCTACCCTGGGACGTTTCCAGCACACCGCGGGAATCGTCGCTGGCGTTCACCTGCAACCCCCGGGCGCGGGCAAAATCCTGCAGCTGTGGCCAGACCGTGCCGGGGTCGGCGCCTACCACCAGCCATTGATCGCTACCGACTTCACGCCGCTCGACGAAATCGCGCTCCACGGCGCCGCCGGATGCCAGGCGTGCCGGGCTGGGGGCGCTGAAGCGTTCGTTGCCGTTACGCAGGCTGCCTTGTGCCTCGGGCACCGGCATGGCATCCCGATAGCGCTGCTCGTTGCGTCCCTCCGGTAACACCAGGGGCGCACTGCGCTGGGCCTTCACATAATCGATGTTGCGGTCGTCATAGAAGCCTTCGCGGGCGCAGCCAGCAGTAGCCAGGGCGGCGAGAGCCACCAGCGGCATCCATTTCAGCGCAGAGTTCATGCATCCACCTTGCAGTCAGGTTATCGGGGCAGCGGGAGTCGTTCCGCAAAGCCCTTAATCTTCAATCACGCCGGCCAGTTGCAGGGCCTCGTCCACCGTCGCATGGTACTTGCTGGACAGCCAGGTGAGCGGCAGGCGAATGCCCTGCTCGATCATGCCCATGCGATGCAATGCCCACTTGACCGGAATCGGGTTGGATTCGATGCCCAGGTTGGTATGCAGCGGCATCAGTCGTGTATTGATCTGGTGGGCCCGGTCGGCGTCGCCGGCGACAGCGGCGGCACACAGCTCGTGCATGGCGGCCGGGGCCACGTTGGCGGTGACCGAAATATCGCCATTGCCACCCATCAGCATGAATTCACAAGCGGTACCGTCGTCGCCGGAATAGAGCATGAAGCCGCTGCCCTTGAGCCGCGCAATCAGGTCCTCGGCCCGCTCCAGGTTGCCGGTGGCATCCTTGAGCCCAATGATGTTGTCGACCTCGGCCAGGCGCATCACGGTCTCGTTGTAAAGGTCCGAACAGGTACGGCCGGGCACGTTGTAGAGGATCACCGGCAGGCGGCTGCCTTCCGCCACCGCCTTGAAGTGGCGATAGAGCCCTTCCTGGGTGGGTTTGTTGTAGTAGGGGCATACCGACAGGCAGTAGTCGGCCCCGACTTCGCTGGCATAGCGCGCCAGTTCCACCGCCTCGGAGGTGGCATTGGCCCCGGTACCGGCAATGACCGGGATGCGGCCATTGACCTCTTCCACCACGGCACGAATCACGTCGAAGTGTTCGGCAAAGGACATGGTGGTGGGTTCACCCGTGGTGCCGGCCGCCACAATACCGTCGGTGCCGTTCTCCAGGTGAAAGTTCACCAAGCGGCGCAACGCCTCCCAGTCGATATCGCCATTGGCCTTCATCGGCGTCGCCAGGGCGACGATACTGCCAGTGATCATCTCTCTTCCTCTACGCAATACTGCACTCGGGTGTCGAACGCCGACGAGGCCTCGAGCAAAGGGTAAATGGTACTCAGGCGACACAAGCCTGTACAGCACGGCCGATGCGCTCTTTGACAGCGCCTGGCGGCGTGCGTGTAATGAAGCGCTTCCCACCCACCAAGGAGCTTCGCATGACGCTTGCCATCGGCCAACCGGTACCCGATTTTTCCGCTACCGCCACCGGCGACACCACCATCTCCCTGTCCGCGCTTCGGGGACGCCAGGTGGTGATCTTCTTCTATCCCAAGGCCAGCACTCCCGGGTGCACGACCGAAGGCGGCGACTTTCGCGACCGCAAGGTCGACTTCGACGCGGTCAATACCGTTATCCTTGGCGTCTCGCGCGACGGGATCCGCGCCCAGGAGAACTTCAAGGCCAAGCAGGGCTTCGACTTCGCGCTGATTTCCGACAAGGAGGAGGACGTCTGTCGGCGGTTCGATGTCATCAAGCTCAAGAAATTGTACGGCAAGGAACATCTCGGCATCGAGCGCAGCACCTTCCTGATCGACGCCGAAGGCAAGCTCGCCCGCGAGTGGCGCGGGGTCAAGGTCAAGGGGCACGCCCAAGAGGTACTTGAAGCCGCCCAGGCGCTTCATGCCGGCAATTGAGGCCTAGTTCAAGCACGCTCCGCCCGGCCTGCCGGGCGGACATCACTCATTTTTCCCCCTGTTGTTCCAGCTCGACGGGCTGCTGCGAAGCCTGATACCGCCTGATGCCTCGCGGCCAGGCATAGACCAGGGCCTTGAGCAGCGTCGCCAAAGGAATGGCAAAGAAGATACCCCAGAAGCCCCAGACCCCACCGAAGAACAGCACTGCCAGGATGATGGAAACCGGGTGCAGGTTGACCGCTTCGGAGAACAGGATCGGCACCAGCACATTGCCGTCCAGCGCCTGGATCACGCCATAGGCGATGAGCACATAGAGAAACTGTTCGCTCATGCCGAAATGAAAACCGGCCACGGCGGCAACCGGCAGGGTCGCCACGGCGGCGCCGATATAGGGAACCAGCACCGAGAAGCCCACCAACACGGCGAGCAGTGCCGAATAGGGCAAGCCGAAGAAGGCAAAGGTGAAGAACGATACGGTGCCGACAATAATGATCTCGATGAACTTGCCGCGTACGTAGTTGGCGATCTGGGCATCCATCTCCTGCCAGACCCGGGTCATCAACGAACGCTGCTGGGGCAGCAGTGAAAGGATGAAGTTCACCAGTTGGTCGCGATCCTTGAGCAGGAAAAATACCAGGATCGGCACCAGCACCAGGTAGATGATCAGCGCCAGCATGTTGCCCAGGGACGCCAGCGAGAGCGTCAGCGCACGCTGACCGAACTGGGTCAGCTCGCGGCCGGCGACGGCGATCCACTCCTGAACCTGGTCCGGCGTGACGAAATTGGGATAGCGCTCCTGCAGTTCGTCCAGCCAGCGCTGACCGCTAGCCACGATGCGAGGCGTTTCCTGGACCAGCCCCACGAGCTGGTTCCAGATCAACGGCATCAGGATGAAGGCCAGCGCCAGCAGCACGCCGATGAACGCGAGGAAAATCAATATCACCGCCAGCAGGTGGGGAACACCCCGCTGCGTCAGGGCATTGACGCCGCCCTGCAGCAGAAAGGCAATGACCAGTGCCGTAAGGAAGGGGGCGAGCATGCGACCGAACAGGATCACCGCGGCGAAGCCCAGCACCAGCAGTACCAGCAGAATGACCGCTTCTTCATCGGAAAAGTAGTGTTCGACCCAGCCCTTGAAGACCTGACGCAGGGTCATGGGGCGGACTCCTCGCCCTTGCGCAGCCAGTAGTGATAGACCTCGCCGCGCTCCTCACGCTCGATCAATTCATGGATGCTGTTCTCGGAGAAGGTTTCGAAATCGCGCCAGGAGCCGGCATCGGTCGCCATGATCTCGAGTACCTGGCCTGACTTCAGCCTGGCCAGGGCCTGCTTCGCCTTGAGCAATGGCAGCGGACAGGGCAAGCCGCAGGCATCGAGTACATCGTCTGGTTGCACAGCCATGTTGTCTCCCGGGAAAATAGCGAACGCTCACGCCGCATGGCACAGTGCCTTGCAGGAATGCGCAAAACCCCTGAGATTTAAAGGCACTTTGCGGACCGAATCAATGTCGGAGAGAGAACCGACCGCCGCTTCGAACGAGACTGGCACATGCTGCTCAAGACCCGAACCTGCCTGACCACGGCCGCTACGGCACTGATCCTGGTTTTTGGCGCGCCAGCACCGGCGAGCGCCACGGAAGATTACGGGCTACCCAGCCTGACCGGCAGCAGCCAGGCCATGACCGGCGAAGAATACCGTCTCGGTCGCGCCTGGCTACGCCAGTTTCGGGCCCGGGCGCCGAGCTGGCAGGATTCCATCGCTCAGGATTACGTGGAATCGCTGGTGTCGCGCCTGCTCCCCCATAGCGGCCTCTCCGATATGCGTACCGTGGTGACCCTGGTGGATAGCCGCACGCTCAATGCCTTTGCCGTGCCGGGAGGCGTCATCGGCCTCAATGCCGGCCTGTTCGCCTTCGCCGACGAAGAAGACGCAGCCGCCTCGGTGCTGGCCCACGAGCTCGGCCACCTCTCGCAGCGCCATTACTCGCGCGGCCAGGCGCGGGCCGAGCAGACCCAACTGCCGGCCATGGCGGCCATGCTGGCCGGCATGCTGATCGCAGCGAGCGGTGGCGGCGACGCCGGCATTGCCGCCGCCATGGGTTCCCAGGCCGCTTTCATCCAGGACCAGCTGGCCTACTCGAGACGCTTCGAGCAAGAGGCCGACCGTCTAGGCCTGCAGACCATGGCCCAGGCAGGCTACGACCCAGGCGCCATGGTCAGAATGTTCCGCGCCATGCAGCGCCAGGTGAGCCTGCAAGGCGGCAACCCGCCGGAGTTCCTGCTCACCCACCCGCTGACCGAGTCACGCATCAGCGATGCCGAATCGCGGGCTTCCCAGCTCGAGGCGCGACGCACTCGCGAGGAGGACCCGAGTTATCATCTGGTTCGCGCCCGGGCGCTGCTGGCAGTGAACCAACGCGACCCGCAACAGGCGGCAACGCGGCTGGGCCAAGGCGACACCCCGGCAGCCGCTAGGCGCTATCTCGATGCGCTGATCGCCGCCCATCACGGGCAGACCGACACCGCCCTGAGCCAGCTCGACAGCCTGGCGAACGAGCTGCCCGACCTGGCCCTGCTGCCGGCCAGTGCCGCCGAGGTGGCGTTCGAGGCAGGCCGCTACGACGAGGCCATCGAGCGCAGCCGGCGCCTGCTACGGCTGATGCCGGGCAACATTCCGGCCACGAGTATCCTGGGCGAAGCCCTGCTGCAACGCGACCCCGACGAGGCCTATCGCATCCTGCGCGAGCTGGCTGACCGCCGCCCCGAGGACCCACAGGTCTTCACCCTGCTTGCCGAAGCCGCCGGCCGCAGCGGCCGCGAGGCCTGGGGCCACCTGGCCCGGGCCGAGCAGATGCAGCTCACCGGCGACATCCAGCGGGCGATTCGCCAGCTCGACGTGGCCCGCCAGGTGGCGGAGCGCAGCGGGGACAACAACGCCCTGGCGCGCATCGAACAGCGGCGCGAGGATTTCGTCGGTTACCGGGAGACGATGGAGAAGTTCTGACCTCCGCTCCGGCCTGCCCGGCGCCGCTTCCTCAGCGGTCGCCGTGTCCGGGAAAGTTACTTCTGAAAGTTGAGCATGCGTTCCAGCGGTTTGAGCGCCTTCAGGCGCAGCTCGGCATCGACGACGATCTCGCCGCTGCCCTCGCGCAGGGCCCCCGCCAGGTTGTCCAGTGCGTTCATCGCCATCCACGGGCAGTGCGCGCAACTGCGGCAGGTGGCGCCGTTGCCGGCGGTCGGCGCCTCGAACAGGGTCTTCTCCGGCACCCACTGCTGCATCTTGAAGAAGATACCGCGATCGGTGGCGACGATCAGCTTGTCGTTCGGCAGCTCCTTGGCCGCCTTGATCAGCTGCGAGGTGGAGCCGGCCACATCGGCCAGCGCCACCACCGACGCCGGCGACTCCGGGTGTACCAGCACGGCGGCATCGGGATAGAGTCCTTTCAGGTCCTCGATGCCCTTGGCCTTGAACTCCTCGTGCACGATGCAGGCGCCGTCCCACAACAGCATGTCAGCCCCGGTCTTCTGCTGGATGTAGCCGCCCAGGTGTTTGTCAGGGGCCCACAGGATCTTCTCGCCGCGCGCCTGCAGGTGTTCGATGACGTCCACCGCGATGGAAGAGGTCACCACCCAGTCGGCGCGCGCCTTCACCGCCGCCGAGGTGTTGGCATAAACCACTACGGTGCGGTCGGGATGCTGGTCGCAGAAGGCACTGAACTCGTCGGCGGGACAGCCGACGTCGAGCGAGCAGGTCGCTTCCAGCGTCGGCATCAGCACACGCTTCTCGGGCGACAGGATCTTGGCCGTCTCGCCCATGAAGCGCACGCCGGCCACCACCAGGGTATCGGCTTCGTGACGTGCGCCGAAACGCGCCATTTCCAACGAGTCGGCGACGCAGCCACCGGTCTCCTCGGCCAGCTGCTGAATGGCATCGTCAGTGTAATAGTGCGCCACGAGCACGGCATTGTGCTGCTCGAGCAGGCGCTTGATCTCGTCGATGCGAGCCGTGTCCTCTGCCGGAATGCGGGTCGGGCAGTAAGCGCGGGCGAGGTGTTCACGCACCTCGATGCGGGAAGTCATGATCGTCATCGTGTCTACCACTGTGACTGGCAGGGGCTCCCCCTGCATGTACGGGTGCATCGCCAACCGTACGCTCCGTACGGACGATACGCCTGGGGTCGGTAACGGCGTCTTTCGCCAAACCGGCCCATCACGCCATTCTACCGCATCGCGGTGGCTCCGGCGCAATACCTACTTGGGGGCTCGCCCTACGCTTGTCAACAGGCTGAAAACACAGCGCCCCCGCCTCGAGTGAGACGGGGGCGCCAAATCTGGTGGGTCGTGTAGGATTCGAACCTACGACCAATTGGTTAAAAGCCAACTGCTCTACCAACTGAGCTAACGACCCGGCACTTGCGAACAAGCGTACAGGCCCGGAATGGTGGGTCGTGTAGGATTCGAACCTACGACCAATTGGTTAAAAGCCAACTGCTCTACCAACTGAGCTAACGACCCTTCCGAACGGGTGCAGATATTACTGATCGCCCCCCTGGCTGGCAAGGACTTTTTTGACCTTAGGCTTATCCTGGGTTCTCAACGCCCCTTGGAATTCTTAGGCTTGCGCATCGCCTGCACCGGGCGCCGCTTGTTCTTGTCGCGGCTCCAGCGGTTCTTCTCGTCCGGTGTGAGCTCAGGCACCTTGCGCGGTGCCAGGCCGGCAGAGAGCGCCAGATCGTCGATCTCGTCCTGCGACAGTTCCACCCACTCCCCCGCCTTGGCCCGCTTGTCGAGGAAGATGTTGCCGTAGCGCACACGCTTGAGGCGGCTCACCGTGAGCCCCTGGGATTCCCACAGGCGACGCACCTCGCGGTTACGCCCCTCCATGATCACCACATGGAACCAGGTATTGATCCCCTCACCGCCGAACTCCTGCACGTCGGTGAAGCGGGCCGGGCCATCTTCGAGCATCACGCCCTCGACCATCGCCACCACATGCTCCTTGCGCACCTCGCCCATCACGCGCACGGCGTATTCGCGCTCGATCTGGGTTGAGGGATGCATCAGGCGGTTGGCCAGCTCGCCGTCGGTGGTGAAGAGCAACAGGCCGCTGGTATTGATGTCCAGACGGCCGATCGCGATCCAGCGCTCACCCTTGAGGCGCGGCAAACGATCGAACACGGTACGCCGCCCTTCCGGGTCCTTGCGCGTGCACAGCTCGCCTTCCGGCTTGTTGTACATGATCACCCGCCGCGGCGTCTCCTCGGCGCCTCGCAGCGTTACCGGACGGTCATCGAAGGCGACGCGGTCGCGCATCTCGATGCGGTCGCCAAGCGTGGCGACCTTGCCGTTGACCTTGACGCGGCCGGCCTCGATGGCCGCCTCCATCTCGCGGCGCGAACCCAGTCCGGCGCGGGCCAGGACCTTCTGCAGTTTTTCGGTGTTGCTAGTCATGTGTCGTCTGACTTCTCGTCTTCGGTGGATTCCGCCCCCGCTCCGCCGTCATCGTCGACGCTGGTGCGGGCACGTTCGGCCAGGCGGGCCTCGAGATCAGCGAAGCTCAGCCCTGGCCTGTCGGACGCCTTCCCGGCGTGTGGTGCGTCGGCCGTCCCGGCCGCCGCTTCGGCATGCTCGGCATGCCCGTTTTCCTGCCCTGGCTCGGCTTCGAGCCCATCCTCGTCGCCGGCTTCCTCCGCATCGCCCGGCGTGTCCCCGTCGGCCTGTGCCAGCAAGGGGCTGGGCGGCGGCGGGGTCTCGTCCTCGAAGACCGGCTCCGCCATGCCCTTGAGCTCATGCATGGGCGGCAGCTCGTCCAATGTCTTCAGACCAAAGTCGTCGAGGAACTGTCGCGTGGTGGCATAGACCGCGGGGCGCCCCGGCACGTCACGGTGTCCGACCACACGAATCCAGCCGCGTTCGGCCAGGGTCCGCATGATCGAGCTGCTCACCGCCACGCCGCGCACCTCCTCGATATCGCCGCGTGTCACCGGCTGACGATAGGCGATCAGCGCCAACGTCTCCAACAGGGCCCGCGAGTAGCGCTGCGGCCGCTCGTCCCAGAGCCGCGAGACCCATGGTGAAAGGCGGGGACGAATGCGCAACTGATAGCCCGAGGCGGTCTCGATCAGTTCCATGGCGCCGCGCTCGTGACGCGCCCCCACTCGCTCCAGCGCCTCGCGCAGGCGGCGCCGCGGGGGCCGCTCGTGGTCATCGAACAGAGCCTCGAGACGCTCCAGCGACAGTGGCTCGGCCGCTGCCAGCAGCGCCGCCTCGAGGATTTCGTCGAGGCTATCGGGCAGCTCCATGGCGGTCATGCACTGTCACTCCCCGGGGTCATGCGCTTCTCCTCTTCGGCCAGGGGCTCTTCGGCAAAGGGGCTCTCGACGTCGGCACCCTCATCCTCGAAGGCCTCCTCGCCGGCCGCTTCACGCGGGGCACGGGCACGCACATGAATCGGCGACAGCGGCGCGTTCTGCACAATCTCGATCATTGCTTCCTTGGCCAGTTCGAGTATCGCCATGAACGTGACGATAACGCCGGCGCGTCCCTCCTCAAGGGTAAACAGTGCCTCGAACGGCGTGAAGTGCTCGTGGCCGAGCCGCTCCATGATCGCCAGCATGCGTTCGCGGGTCGAGAGCACCTCGCGCCCCACCTGGTGAGCCTGGTTGAGCTCGGCGCGACGCAGGATGCCGGCCAGTGCGCCGAGCAGTTCATCGAGTTCCACATCGGGGTGGATCACTCGCGCCTGCAGCGGCGGCAGCGCCGCCCGTGCCGGAAACCAGTCGCGCCCCACCCGTGGCAGCTCGGCCAGCGCCTCGGCGGCACTCTTGAGCTGTTCGTACTCCTGCAGGCGACGAATCAGCTCCGCCCGCGGGTCCTCTTCCTCGTCGTCACTGCCCTCCCTCGGCGGGCGCGGCAGCAGGGTACGCGACTTGATCTCGGCCAGCATGGCCGCCATCAGCAGGTACTCGCCGGCCAGCTCGATCTCCATCGCCTTCATCAATTCCACGTACTCGATGTACTGGCGGGTGATGGCGGCCACGTCGATGGCCAGAATGTCGAGGTTCTGACGGCGGATCAGATAAAGCAGCAGATCGAGAGGCCCCTCGAATGCCTCGAGGAATATCCTGAGCGCCTCCGGGGGTATGTAGAGATCCTCGGGGAGTTCCGTGATCGGCTCGTCGAACAGCCGTGCCAACACCGCCGACTGGGTCTCGGCGTCGCTCGCGACCGGCGGCTCGGCATCGGCCATGGGGGGCGTCTCGCTCACGCGGGGCTGGCCTCTCGGGAAAGTCTCGATCAACGCGCCAGTCTAGCAAGATGGTGGTACGAGAGACAGCGTCGAAGCGGCTATTCCGCCGCTTCGGCCTTGCGATAACGCCCCGTATAGTCGAACAGCTTCTCGCGTACCTGCCAGTGACGCCCTACCTTGCGTCCCACCACGAAATCGGGATGGCGCAGACGCCGACGCTCGGCGACGACCTCGTCGGGGCTCGTGGGCTGCCAGCGCATCCCCGGGGCGCGCAGGTGGTCGCACAGGAACACGGCGGCAAAGGCGGCGCGCTGGGCCGACGTTTCCAGGGCGAACCATTCCGCCAACGTGGCACCGTCCTCGTCGTGATAGACGACCTTGAGCCGCGGCAGGCCGCGTCCGTTGACGGCGGCCTCGAGCTGCATGCCGGCGACACGCAGCACGCGGGCGTCCTTCAGTCGCAATGCTTCCTTGAGCTTGTCGTCGGCATCGACCAGCAGGGTCTCGCAGCCGTGGCAGCGCCGTGCGGCGATGTCGTTTTCGGCGCCGCACTCGCCGCAGGTCTTGAAGCGGAAACGAAACTCGCACTGGCTGCGCTTGCCCGATGCGCCCTCGACCAGCCCCTGGCAGCGCCGACCGAAGTGTTCGATGACGATCTCGCCCTCCTTGCGCCCCCAGAACAGGTTGGCGTGGCCGCAGGCGGGGCATTCGACCTGCACCGGTTCGCTGTCCGATGCCGGGCGCGGGTTGCCCACCTCGGGCGCGTAGAGATCCCACGGATTGCCGGCGTAGTCGAGGATCAGGCAGTCGCGCTTGCCCGGAGCGAGGCGCAGGCCACGGCCGACGATCTGCTGGAAGAGGCTCACCGACTCGGTAGGCCTCAGGATCGCGATCAGGTCGACGTGGGGCGCATCGAAGCCGGTGGTGAGCACCGCCACGTTGACCAGGTACTTGAGTTCGCGCGCCTTGAAGGCGGCGATGATCCGCTCGCGTTCGCGCGACGGCGTCTCGCCGGTGATCAATGCCGCCTCGGCGGCAGGCAGGTAGCCCAGTACCTCCTCGGCATGGGCCACCGTGGCGGCGAACAGCATCACGCCCTGGCGGTGACGGGCGCGCTCGACGATCTCGGCAACGATGCCCGGCGTGGCGCGGCTGCCCGCGACGACCCGGTTGAGCTCCTCCTCGCGAAACAGCCCGCTCGAAGCCGGCTGAAGCAATGAGAAGTCGTAGCGCGCCACCGCCGCATCCACGCGCCTTGGCTCGGCCAGGTAGCCCTGCTTGACCATCAGCCGCAGCGGCTGCTCGAACACGCAGTCGCGAAAGAAGCAATCGTCCTCGCCGCGCACCATGCCGTGGTGATGGCGGTGGTAGATGAAGCCCTGCCCCAGGCGGTAGGGCGTGGCGGTCAGCCCCAGCACCTTCAGCCGGGGATTGGCTCGATGCAGGCGTTCGATCACGCGACGGTAGCTGGCGTCCTCGTCCGGCGAGACCCGATGGCATTCGTCGATGACCAACAGCGAGAATCGGCTGTCGTCGAAGCGGTCGACGTTGCGCACTACCGACTGCACCGAGCCGAAGACCACTTGGCGTGCACTCTCCTTGCGCCCCAGCCCGGCGCTGAAGATGTCGGCTTCGAGGCCATAGGCCAGGTACTTGGCGTGGTTCTGCTCCACCAGTTCGCGCACATGGGCCAGTACCAACACCCTCCCACGGGCCAGGCGTGCCAGCTCGGCGATCACCAGCGACTTGCCGCTGCCGGTGGGCAGCACCACCACTGCCGGCTCGTCGCTGGCGCGAAAGTGCGCTACCACGCGGCGCACGGCCTCCTGCTGGTAGGGTCGCAGCGCAGGAGCCGTGGATGCAGGCATGACAGAAACAGCGTCAGGGCTCATGGCGACCATAGGCAAGCGACAAGGCCCGTCATGTTAACCGGACTCGCGCTCACCGTCAGGCTTCACTCGTGGAAATTCGCCGTGCGCCTGTGCGGGGCGGCCTCGCGATATGAAGCTGAAAGGCAAGTGTCATGCCCTGCTGCCCCATGCGATGCCGCGCGGCAGCCTGGCGCGACAGTCCCGGGTAAAAATTCGTTTCATTTTGCTTCGCTGATTTCACCGTCAATTCGTCTATAGTAAAAATTCAGTGCCGTGCCGTGTCAGACGAAGCCCGCTGCAGGCAACGGGAAGTGTGGCTTTCGTCATGCCGAAGAATGGAATCACTGACTCATCAGACTTAAACGTCGCGATACCTGATGAAGTTCATGCAAACCGGGGGCATTCTCCGGGCATCATCAACATCGCTTCATGCGAGGATGCGGCCGATGCCCGGCCTCCGACAAGAGGACACTGCCATGCCAGAAAAAACAACAACGATCTCCAGGCTGGCCCTGGTGCTGGATGAGCTGTTGACACTCGCCGAGGCGCACGAACGCGCCGAGGTCACGCGGTACCGACGACTTGCCTTCAGTTTCCTGCCCTTCGATACCGCCGTGAGCCGGCTCATGGCCTCGCTGGGCATACAGTGCGAGATGCGTGTCGAGGAGCTGCGCCGCCTTTCGCAGCAACTGGGTCGATCGGAATCTGCAAACCAACCGCTACGAAATGCCCTGCATTCGCCCTTCTTCATCGATACGCCGTTGCTGGCCCTCGATACCCTGCAACAGGCGGTGAACGACGCCGAATACTCGCTGCACTTCCACAAGCATCTGCGTGAAGCCAGCAGCGCTCAGGCCCTATATCCCGCCCTGACGGCAATCATCAAGCAGAAGCAGGCGGAGCATGTCGTGCTGAAGGGATTTCTTGCCTCACGCCACGACATGGGACAGAGGGAACAGCGTGCCTGAACCTGCTGCGCTCATGAAACCGGAGTTACGACGGCAGGGACGAGCCCGAACAGCATCAAAACGAGGAGGCGGCCGGCAGGCCGCCTCTCTCATTGCCGGACAGTGACTCAGCCCAGCCATGCCCGAGCATTGCGGAACAGCCGCATCCAGGCTCCATCGCGGGTCCAGTCCGCCGGACGCCAGGAGTTGCTTACGGCCCGTACCACCCGCTCCGGATGGGGCATCATGATGGTGACGCGCCCATCCGGGGTGGTCAGCCCGGTGATGCCGGAAGGCGAACCGTTGGGATTGGCCGGGTAGTGCGTGGTGACCTGCCCGTAGTTGTCGATGTAGCGCAGGGCCACCTGGGCATTGCCCTGCATGCTGCGCAGGTGGGCACTGTCGCGGAACTCGGCGCGCCCTTCACCGTGGGCCACAGCGATCGGTAGCCGTGAGCCTTGCATGCCGGCGAGCAGGATCGAGGGACTCTCCTCCACCTGGACCATGGCCACCCGGGCCTCGAACTGCTCGGATTCGTTGCGCACGAAACGCGGCCAATTCTCGGCACCGGGAATCAACTCCTTGAGCTGAGCGAACATCTGGCAGCCGTTGCACACGCCAAGGCCGAAACTGTCGTCGCGCGCGAAGAAGGCCGCGAACTGCTCCCGGGCACGCGGATTGAACAGCACCGACTTGGCCCAGCCACCGCCGGCCCCCAGCACGTCACCGTAGGAAAAGCCACCGCAGGCCACCAGCCCCTTGAAGTTGGCGAGATCGACGCACCCTTCGAGGATATCGCTCATGTGGACGTCCACCGACTCGAAGCCGGCATGATCGAATGCCCAGGCCATCTCCAGTTGGCCGTTGACGCCCTGTTCCCGCAGGATGGCCACCGCCGGCCGTGCCGTATTGACGAACGGCGCGGCGATGTCCTCGTTCACGTCGAAGCTCGGACTGGCCGAGAGCCCAGGGTCGCGGCCGTCCAGCAAGCCGTCGAACTCGCTCTTGGCGCAGTCGGGGTTGTCGCGCAGCGCCTGCATGCGATAGCTGGTTTCCGTCCAGGTACGCTGGGCCAGCAACCGGGTGGTCTCGAGCAGCGGCTCCTCAAACAGCGTCACGCGCACCTGGTCGTCGTAACGCGGCCGAGCGATGACACCGCAGGTCTCGATGCCGGCGGCAGCAAACTGGGTCAGCACCTCCTCGGTATAGTGGCGATTGACCTGGATCACCGCGCCGAGCTCTTCGGCGAATAGCGCATCCACCGCCTGGGTCGGCTCGTCGATCAGCCAATCGAGCTTGATCTCGAGGCCGGCATGCGCGGCGAAGGCCATTTCCAGCAGCGTGACCAGCAGGCCGCCGTCGCTGCGGTCGTGGTAGGCCAACAGCTTGCCGTCGGCATTGAGCCCCTGGATCACGGCGAAGAACGCCTTGAGATCTTCCGGGTCATCGAGGTCGGGACATTCGTTGCCAAGCTGGCCGTAGACCTGCGCCAGGGCCGAGCCACCCAGGCGATTCCTGCCGCCCCCCAGGTCGATCAGGATCAGATCGCTCTCATCCTGCTCCAGGTTGATCTGCGGCGTCAGGGTCTTCATGGCATCGGTGACCGGAGCGAAACCGGTCACTGCCAGCGTGAGCGGCGCGGTGACGCTCTTCTCCTCTGCCTCCTCGCCGTCGCCGACCTGCCAGGCCGTGCGCATCGACATGGAGTCCTTGCCCACCGGTATGGCAATGCCGAGCTGCGGACAAAGCTCCATGCCCACCGCGTGGACGGCGTCGAATAGCGCCTGGCTCTCGCCCGCGTGGTCGGCGGCGCTCATCCAATTGGCGGAGAGCTTGATGTCACCGAGCTTGGCGATGGGTGCCGCGGCCAGGTTGGTGACGGTCTCGGCTACCGCCAGGCGAGCGCTGGCGGCCGGATCGATCAGCGCCACCGGGGGGCGCTCGCCCATGGCCACGGCCTCGCCGGCAAGGGTGTCGTAGCTCGCGGTAGTGACCGCGACATCGGCCACCGGCACCTGCCAAGGGCCGACCATCTGGTCGCGGGCCACCATGCCGGTGATGGAACGGTCGCCGATGGTAATCAGGAAACTCTTGGAGGCCACCGTGGGCAGGCGCAGCACACGCTCCATGGCTTCGCGCAGGTCGAGGTTGTCGAGCATTACGCCGGGAAGTTCCAGGTTCTTGCGCTCGAATTCACGCTGCATCTTCGGCGGCTTGCCGAACAGCACGCTCATCGGGAGGTCGACCGGCTTGCTCTCGAAGTGGCCGTCGCGCACCTCCAGATGATGCGCCTCGGTCGCCTCGCCCACCACGGCGTAGGGGCAGCGCTCGCGGGCGCACAGCGCATCGAAGGTAGCGAGATCCTCCGGCGCCACGGCCAGCACATAGCGCTCCTGAGCCTCGTTGCACCAGATCTCCAACGGGCTCATGCCGGGTTCGGCGTTGGGTACCGCGCGTAATTCGAAGCGGCCGCCGCGGCCGCCGTCCTTGACCAGCTCAGGCAGGGCATTGGAGAGCCCGCCGGCGCCCACGTCATGAAAGAAGCGGATGGGGTTAGCCTCGCCCAGCGCCCAGCAGCGGTCGATCACCTCTTGGGCACGGCGTTCCATTTCAGGGTTCTCGCGCTGCACCGAAGCGAAGTCGAGGTCGGCGCTGGAGGCGCCGGAGGCCATCGACGAGGCCGCGCCGCCGCCCAGGCCGATCAGCATGGCCGGCCCGCCCATCACGATCAGCTTGCCGCCGACCGGGATCTCGCCCTTCTTGACGTGCCCGTCACGAATGTTGCCGTAGCCGCCGGCGATCATGATCGGCTTGTGGTAGCCACGCCGCTCGATGCCGCCGGCTCCGAGCACGTCCTGCTCGTAGGTGCGAAAATAGCCCGCCAGGTTGGGGCGGCCGAACTCGTTGTTGAACGATGCCCCGCCGATCGGCCCCTCGAGCATGATGTCGAGGGCCGATTGCATGCGCTCAGGCTTGCCGTACTCGAAGGCCTCCCAGGGCTGCACGAATTCCGGAATGCGCAGGTTGGAGACGGCGAAGCCGGTGAGGCCCGCCTTGGGCTTGCCGCCGATCCCCGTCGCCCCTTCATCGCGGATCTCGCCACCGGCGCCGGTGGCCGCTCCGGGATAGGGTGCGATGGCCGTGGGATGGTTGTGGGTCTCCACCTTCATCAGGATATGGATCGGCTCGCGATGCGTGCCATACACCGCTCGCTCAGCCGCCTTGCCGGTCAGCGGTGCGGCGAAGAAGCGCCCCGCTTCGCTGCCCCGGATCACCGCGGCGTTGTCGCTGTAGGCCGAGAGGATGTCGTCGGGCGAGGCCTGGTAGGTGTTCTTGATCATCTTGAACAGCGAGTGGCTCTGGGCCTCGCCGTCGATCAGCCAGTCGGCGTTGAAGATCTTGTGCCGGCAGTGCTCGGAATTGGCCTGGGCGAACATCATCAATTCGACGTCGGTGGGGTTGCGCTGCAGCTCGCGGAACGCATCGCCAAGGTAATCGATTTCGTCCTCGGCCAGCGCCAGGCCCAGAGCGATGTTGGCCTGTTCAAGGGCCGCCCGCCCACCTTCCAGTACGTTCACCTGCCCCAACGGTGCCGGCTCGTGGTGAGCGAATAGCTGTGCGGCGTCGGACGCATCGGTCAGCACGGTTTCGGTCATGCGGTCGTGCAGGGTCTCGACCATCGCCACGAAGGCCGCTTCGGACATGGGTGCGCTGAGCACGACACGGTAGGCGAGGCCTCGCTCGATTCGATGCACCCGACGCAGGCCGCAGTTATGTGCGATGTCGGTGGCCTTGGACGACCAGGGCGACTGGGTGCCGATGCGCGGTACCACCAGGAACAGCTGGCCTTCGGCATGCTCCCCGCCCTGTGAATCGTCGCTAGCGCTGCGGATGCCGTAGTCGAGAAGCTGACTGAGAAGGTTCCGCTCTTCTTCGGTAAATTCGTCGTCGTGATCCACGAAGTGCACGTACTCGGCGTGCAGGGACTCGACCTCGGGAACCCGTGCGCGCAGAGAAGCCAGCAGCTTGTCGTGACGGAAAGCGGAAAGGGCAGGCGCGCCTCGAAGTTCGAGCATGTCTTGAAGCCTCTGAAGCAAGCGGAGGAAGGGCCGCACGGCGGCGAAGAAAGGCGCCATGATACTGGAAAGCGGGGGCGGGACGAAATGCAACGGATGACAGGTGTGCCTCGTGCCGTTATCGTGAAGCTCTCATCGCCACCCGTCGCCTGAATGCCCGAGCCCGATCGTCGTTTCCTGCTGAGCCGCTTGCGCCTGGCCGCCCTGTTGCTGCTGGGCATTACCCTGTGCCTGTTTCCCTATCGCCATTTCACGCCGGAAAGCGGTCTGCTGGAAGCGGTACTTGAGCGCGACTTCATCAGCATCCACACGCGCAACACGCCCACCACCTATTATGAAGGGCGCCATGGCCCGACCGGGTTCGAGTATGAGCTGATGCGTCGCTTCGCCGAGTATCTGGACGTGAGCCTGACACTTGACTCCCGTCACCATATCCAAAGCGCACTGGACGCGGTGCTTGAGGAAGGCGACCTGGCCGCCGCCGCCCTGCCACTGGACCTGACCCAGTCAGATCTCATCTATAGCCGCCCGATCCTCGACCTGCAACCGCTGCTGGTCTATCGTCGCGGCCTGCCGCCGGTCGATGCTCCCGAGGATCTCGTCAGTCTCGCCATCGGCACCATTCGCGGCTCGGGTACCGATCGCGTCCTTCGCGAGCTGCAGGCTGAGTATCCGGCGCTGAGCTGGCAAGAATCGCCAGATATGGAAGTCGCCGAGCTGCTCAGCCGCGTGGAGAGCGGCAGCCTCGACGCGGCCGTGGTCTTCGAGCATCAGTTCCGCATCAACCGCATTTTCTTCCCTGGCGTCGAGCGAGGCTTCCGGCTGGGCAAGCCACTCTCCATGGCCTGGGCCTTTCCTGCCCGCGGTGGACTGGCCCTGCAGCAGGAGGCCAATCGATTCCTCGCCGATTTGCTGCAGGAAGGCCAACTCGACGAGCTGGTGGCCCATCACTTCGGCCATGACGACTATCTCGAGTATGTCGGCGCGCGGGTCTTCATTGCGCAACTCAACGAACACTTATCCACGTATGCCGAACTGTTTCGCGAGGCAGCACGCAACACCGGCTTCGACTGGAAGCTGCTGGCGGCGCTGGCCTATCAGGAGTCGCACTGGGATCCCGAGGCAACCTCGCCCACCGGCGTGCGCGGGATGATGATGCTGACCCAGCCCACCGCGACGGAGATGGGCGTGAGCGACCGTCTCGATCCGGCTCAGAGCGTCGATGGCGGGGCGCGCTACCTTCGCCAGATCATGGACCGCCTGCCCGGGTCGATCCAGGGCGACGACCGGCTCTACATGGCCATGGCCGCCTACAACGTGGGGCTCGGCCACTTGTATGACGCACGTCTGATCGCCGAAGAGCTCGGCGGCGATCCCGACAGCTGGGCGGATGTGCGCGAGGCCTTGCCACTGCTGCAAGAGAAGGAGTGGCACAGCAAGACTCGCCACGGCTATGCTCGGGGCAGCGAGCCGGTCATCTACGTCCGCAACGTACGCCGCTACTATGAAATCCTGAGTTACGTCGATCGCTCCCAGCAGCAGTACCTGCAGCTCAGCGAAGCCCCCGCCGAAGAGGACGATGGCCGGCCGCCGTTCGACATCATTTCACCGCGACTCTAGAAGAGGCGTGGATCGCAGGTGCCTGAAGGGGCAGTGCAGGACTCACGCCGGGCCTCGAAGAAGCCCTTGAGCAGCCGGGAGGCACGCGCGGCGAGCAACCCGCCCTCCACCGAGACGCGATGATTGTGCCAGGGCTGGGCAAACAGGTTGGCCTTCGACTCCACCATTCCCGTACGTGGCTCGGCGGCCCCATAGACCAGCCGGGCGATGCGGGCGTGGATGATGGCCCCGGCGCACATCATGCAGGGCTCCAGCGTGACGAAGAGGGTACAGCCTTCCAGGCGGTAATTGCCCAGCTGCTGCGCGGCAGTACGCAGCGCGCGGATCTCGGCATGGCCGCTGGGATCGTGCCCCGAGATCGGTGCGTTGTAGCCGGCACCGACAATCTCGCCGCTTGCATCCACCACCACGGCCCCCACCGGCACTTCGCCGGCGGCCAATCCCTCACGGGCCTGATCCAGTGCTCGGTGCATGTAGAATTCGTCACTGCGCATCGGCCTGGACTCCGTTATGCTGATGCCTTAAACAATCGTATGACACGCCCTGAGGAAGCCTCATGACCGACGCCCTGACAGAGCTCGTCAACCTGCTCGGCCTGGAAGAGATCGAGGAGAACCTGTTCCGCGGCCGTAGCCAGGATCTCGGCCTGCCGCAGCTGTTCGGCGGCCAGGTTCTCGGCCAGGCACTCTCGGCTGCCACCCACACCGTTGACCCCAGCCGCCAGGCGCATTCGCTGCACGGCTACTTCCTGCGCCCCGGCGACCCCCACCGCCCGGTAGTCTATCAGGTCGACGCCGTACGCGACGGCGGCAGCTTTACCACCCGGCGCGTCACCGCCATCCAGAAGGGACGCCCCATCTTCTTCTGCAGCGCCTCCTTTCACGGCCGCGAAGCGAGCATGGCCCACCAGATGGCGATGCCGGAGATCGCCCAGCCCGATGCGCTGGCCGAGGATCCGAGTGCACGGCTGGAGCGCTTTCCCGGCCATCCCATCGAGTTCCTGCACTTGGGCGACGAAGCCGAACCGGGCCAGCCCTCACGCAAGCGGCTGTGGTTCCGCCTTACCGGCGATATGCCCGACGATCCTGCGCTGCATCGCTACCTGCTGGCCTACAGCTCCGACTTCAATCTCTTGACGACCGCGCTGGTGCCGCATGGCATCAACTTTCGCGATCCCAGGCTGCAGATCGCCAGTCTCGACCACGCGCTGTGGTTCCACCACGACGTGAAGGTCAACGACTGGCTGCTCTACGACATGGACAGCCCCTGGGCCGGCGGCGCCCGCGGTTTCGCCCGCGGCAGCATCTATGATCGCAGCGGTCGGCTGGTCGCCTCCACCGCCCAGGAGGGTCTGACCCGGCTGCGCGACGCCCCCTGAGACAGCCGCATGCCAACTGGCATGCGGCTAATGTCTTAGTCAGCGAAGCCCTCGGGAGCCTCAAGGAAGCAGGAAATCGGCCGAAGTTAGTGAGTGCTTGCATCTGCTAAGCAAACTTACTTCCTCCCGAGGTTTCGCTATGAAAGCATCGGCTCCCAAAGCCTCATTCTCTCTGAGCCTTCAGGCTCGTCTCCTTCTCCTGGTCCTGCTGCCCCTGCTGATCACCACGCTCTGCCTGGTGGTCATCGATGCCTATACCCGCATCCAGGACAGCCGGGCCAACCTGGAGCAGCAACGTCAACTGCTCATCGACACCCGCAAGACCGGCGTGCGCGACGTGGTCGACAGCGCCCACACCGCCATCGAGCCCGTGCTGCAGGCGTCGGGCCTCAGCGACGCCGAGCGGCGTGAGCGAGCCGCCGAGATCCTGCGCGCCATCAAGTTCGAGGGCGGCAACTACGTCTTCGCCTACCGGTACGACGGGCTCAACATGGTCACCGCGCCGATGCCCGAGCGCGAAGGCACCAACATGTGGGACCTGCAGGCCCCGGATGGCTCCTACATCCTCCGCGATCTGATCGACGCAGCGCAGCGGGGCGGCGATTTCTATGAATACCCGTGGGAGCATCCCGGCTCCGGGACCATCGAGCCCAAGTACTCCTACGCGGCCAACGTGCCCGAACTGGGCTGGATGATCGGCGCCGGCGTCTATGCCACCGAGATCGACGCCGCCATGGCCGAAGCCGAGACCCAGGCAGCCGCCGAGCTGCGCCGCTCCATCCTGACGGCGGCATTGTTGGGGCTGGGGCTCTTCATCGGTGTGGCGATCGTGTCGACCTGGCTGGTACGCCGCACCGTGCGTCCGATTCGCCGCACCGCCGACGCCATGCGCGACATCGCCAAGGGCGAGGGCGACCTGACCCGCCGCCTGACGGTAGAGAGCCGCGACGAGATCGGCGAGCTGGCCACCCAGTTCAATGCCTTTGTCTCGCGTATGCAGGAGACCCTGCTCGACGTTCGCCGCAGCACCGCCAGCGTCAACCAGGCTGCCGAGGAAATCGCCCAGGGCAGCGACGAGCTGGCCACCCGCACCGAGCAGGCCGCAGCCAACCTGCAGGAAACTTCGGCCTCGATGGAGGAGATCACCGCCACGGTGAACCACAGCGCGGAATCGGCGGAGCAGGCCAACCAGCTGGTCGTCTCTACCTCCCAGGTGGCACGCGAAGGGGAAGCGGCCATGCAGCGGGTCGAGCGCACCATGGCCGACATCGACGCCTCCTCCAGTCGTATCGCTGAGATCGTCGGCCTGATCGACGGCATCGCCTTCCAGACCAACATCCTGGCGCTCAACGCCTCGGTCGAGGCGGCTCGTGCCGGCGAGCACGGCCGCGGTTTCGCCGTGGTAGCCCAGGAAGTGCGCACCCTGGCCAGCCGCTCCGGCGAGGCTGCGAAGGAAATCCGCGCCCTGATCAACACCTCCGTCGCCCACGCCCGCGACGGCAGCGAGATCGTTCAGCGTGCCGGCGCCACCATGCAGGAGATCGTCTCCAGCGTGGCGCGGGTCAGCGACGTGATTGCCGAGATCAGCGCCGGCGCCCGCGAGCAGAACGCCGGCATCGGCCAGATCAATGTCGCCGTGGCCGAGATGGATACCATGACCCAGCAAAACGCCGCCATGGTGCAGCAGACCTCCACCGCGGCCGACGAGATGCGTCGTCACGCCCAACACCTCAGCAACATGATCAATACGTTCGTGCTCGGCGAGGATGGCCACGCCCGGCCTGCCCGTTCGCAGACGCCACGCAGCACCGCAAGCGCACGCCCTGCCGCCCTGCCCAAGCCCGCCGTGGACCCCAAGCCACGCAAGGCCCGTGCCGCCGAGGAGGAGTGGGAAACCTTCTGAGCCTCCTCATACAACAAGCGGTCAGCCCGGGAGGGCTGACCGCGACGTAGCATTTCTCAACTGCGTATGCCGGGCACGTCCTCCTGCAGCTTCGGCATGGGCTGTCGCGGCGGCACGTCGGTGGTGACTTGAAGCTCCTGCTCCGCGCCATCCTGCCAATAGCGCAGCCTGACATCCTCATCCACCGCCGTGTCACGCACCAGCTCAAGGTACTGCAGGGGCGTTTCGGGTGTTTCGCCATTCACTTCGAGCAGCAGCGCACCGGGCCGCAGCCCGGCCTCGGCGGCCGGTCCGTGCACGTCATTCACCAGCACCCCGGGGCGATCGGGCAGGTCCAGCGCCTCGCGCAGATCATCGGTTACCGGCGCGACGGTGATACCCAGCGCCACCACGACCTGATCATCCAATCCTTCGTACTCGATGTTCCGGGCTGCCTCCAGCACCTTGGGTGCCACGAGAATGCTCGCTCCCGCATGGATGGCCAGCGCGATGGCGTCGCTGGGCCGGCTGTCGATACGCAGAGGCTCGTCGCGCCCCGGGAGGCTCAATTCCAACATGCCAAAAAAGGCATCGTTGACGATGGCATCGACATAAACCCGCTCCAGGGTGGCCTCGATTTCGCCAAGCACATCGCTCAGCAGATCATGCGTCATCGGCCGCGCCGCGCGCTCGCCGGAAAGCGCCCTCAAGATGGCGCCGGCTTCGTTGGCACCGATGAAGATCGGGATCACCTCGCGTGCGCCCGGCTCGCGCAGCAATACCACCGGCGGCCCTACGGGTCCGGCCAGTCCCAGCGTGGCGACTTCCACCTCGACCATGTCGTCGGCTTCGGCAGCGAGCTCACGCGCACCCGCCTCCATCGAAACGACCAACAGCACGGCACTGAACAACCGCCATAGCTGGCAGTGCCAGCTCAATGAAATAGGCATGGCCCCCCTCCCTCTGCGTCCAGGTAGTGAACCTTCAGCATGACATCCACGGGTCAGGGCTGCCATTTCGCACCGGCAACGGCCGGTTAGCCGGCGCTCGCACTCGGTAGTGGGGCCCTAGCCTGCCTTGACCTTCACCAATTCATCCCAGCAGGTGGTGTAGCGCTGGGTGCGGCGTTGGCAGCGCAACGCCCAGGCATTGTCCTTATGCGGCAGGCCGAAGCGCACGGTATCTCGCCCCATCTCGCGGTTGAGACGGTCGAGGGTGGCCATCAGCCGGCGACTGCGATCGCGTCTCCCCCCATCGGCAGGCGCATCCAGCAAGGAAAGCTGGCAACGCTCGGCATCCACCAGGTCCAGCAGCATCACATCGCATTTCTGGTAGCGGTGCCCTTCGAGAAAGACCGCCGTCAGCGCCTGGCGCGCCGCGGCGATCAGGGTCGATGTATCGCTGCTGGGCTCAGGCAGCGACACGACGTGGCTGTTGGCATACTGGGCATCTTGAAGCCGGTGCGGGTTGGTGCGTAGAAACACCAGCACTGCACGTGCCAGGCTGCCCTGACGGCGAAGTTTCTCGGCGGCCCTGGCGGCGTGCTGGCGAGTGGCGGCCTGCAAGTCGGTCAACTCGCCGCTCAGCCGCCCGAAGGAGCGCGACACGAGGATGCGCTTTCGCGGTTGGGCGATGTCCTCGAGCTCGATGGCCGAGTGACCGCGCAGCTCCCAGACGATGCGTTCGAGCACCACCGAGAAGGCGAGGCGAATCTCCTTGGGATCGGCCTGGCGCAGCTGCCAGGCGGTCTCGATGCCCATCAGCGCGAGTCGCTCGCCCGTGCGCCGGGCCCCCCCCCAGAGGTCCGTGACCGGCAGCTGCTCCAGCACCCGACGGGTCACGGCACTGTCGGCGTCGAGTCGACAAACGCCTTCGTAGGCGGGCTCCTGCTTGGTCAGGCGATTGGCCAGCTTGGCCAATACCCGGGTGGGGGCCACTCCCACACCGGCAGGGATGCCGGTCCAGCGACGCACCGTTTGCCGCAGCCGATGGCAGTGGGCCTCCAGCGCTTCCGGTTCGAAGCCGGTAAAGTGCACGAAGCTCTCGTCGATGGAGTAGAGTTCCACGACGGGAGAGAACTCGGCGAGCACCTGATTCACTCGGCGCGAGACATCTCCGTAGAGGGCATAATTGCTGGAGAGCAGCACGGCCTGGCGGCGAATGGCCGGGGGCAACTGGTGCAGGGGTGCCCCCATGGCCACCCCCAGCGTCTTGAGTTCCCGGGAGCGCGCCACCACGCAGCCGTCGTTATTGGAGAGCACCCCCACCGGCAGCCCCTCCAGGCGGGGATCGAAAGCCCTTTCGCAGCTGACGTAGAAGCTGTCGCCGTCGACCAGGGCAATCATGCCGGCGCCCCCGGCAGGGCATGGATCACGTGGGTCACCACGCCCCACACATGGCAATCCCGCCCCTCCAGCGGAATCGGTGCAAAGTGCGGGTTGCTGGCCAGCAGCAAGGTGCGTCCCCGTTCGTGCGAGAGCCGCTTGACGGTGAGTTCGCCGTCCACGGCGATCACCACAATCCGCCCCGGGAGCGGTTCCAGGCTGCGATCCACCACCAGCAGGTCGCCATGATGGATACCATCGCCCTGCATCGAATCTCCTTCGGCGCGCACGAAGTAGGTGGAGGCCGGCCGACGCACCACATGCTCGTGCAAGTTGAGAACGCCATCCAGGTGATCGTCAGCCGGGCTGGGGAAACCGGCCCGCACCCGGCAGCCTAAAAGGGGCTGGGTCCGCTCTGCGGGCCATAGACCGGCTCTGCCGAGCATGCGCAGCGAAGGAAAAGGGGTGACGGACATGGGGCCTCCAGAAATACCTGTAATAAAATACAGTATTCGACAGTTGCTCGCCGGAGGCAACCGGTACGCGGATCGACGACACCAGTTGAAGGAAGCCGCTGCGCCTTCCACGCTGAGACTGACGCTTTCCAGGACGGAGACGCAATGGAAGAGGCGACCCGTGAGTTTCTTTTCACTAACAGGTTTTTCATCGAACTCGGCGTGGCACTGCTGCTGGGTGCGCTGATCGGCATCGAGCGCGGCTGGGCTGCACGCGGGCGAGAATGGGGGGAACGGGTCGCAGGCGTACGCACCCATGCCTTGGTGGGGTTGCTTGGCGGCATTGCAGCCCTGCTGGGGGAGAGTCTGACGCGCTGGGCCTTCCCGCTGATATTTCTGGCGGTGGCCATCATCGCATTGGTGGCCTATCGGGCGCGCATGGAACAAAGCCAGGACTACAGCATTACCGGGCTGATCGGGCTGCTTCTAACCTTGTGCTTCGGCGCCTTGGCAGTGGCGGTGGACATTGGACTGGCGACCACCTGTGCCGTAATCACGGCATTGATCCTCGACAACAAGCGCGAGATACACGGCCTGCTCCACAAGCTGGAAGCCAACGAGCTCGATGCCGGTCTTAAGTTGCTGCTGATCAGCGTGGTGGTGCTGCCGCTGCTCCCTAACGAAGACATGGGGCCCGGCGGCGTACTCAACCCCCGTGAGATCTGGTGGTTGGTGGTGCTGATCGCCTCGATCTCCTTCATCGGTTATTTTGCCGTGCGCATTGGCGGCACCGAGAAAGGCATCCTGTTCACCGGCCTGTTCGCCGGCCTGACCTCCTCCACCGCCCTGACCCTGCAATACGCTCACCAGGCGCGGCGCGAACCGCAGTTCGCTCCGATGCTCGCCGCCGGAATACTGTTGGCCTGCGGCACCATGCTGCCGCGACTATTGCTCTATGCAGCCCTGCTCGGCCCTGCCCTGCTGCCTCGGTTGCTGGTCCCGGTCGCGGCCATGGGGGTGACGCTCTACCTCCCGGCGCTGTGGCTATGGCACCGGCATCGCCAAGGCCTCGCTGCCGACCGGCCGATGACCCAGAACCCGCTGGAGTTGCGCGCCGCACTGTTGCTCGGCGGCCTGCTGGTGGTCGTCATGCTGATGGGCGAGTGGCTGCGGGCATGGCTCGGCAATGCCGGTGTCTACCTGCTGGCAGGCGTCTCCGGCATCGCCGACGTGCATGCCGTTGCCCTGTCGCTGAGCCGCATGGCGAAGACCACCCTCGACCTTGATACCGCCATGATGGGGATCGTGCTGGCGGCCTCGGTGAACAACCTCTTCAAGGTGGTATTGACCCTGACGAAGGGAACCGGCCGCCTGACCCGCCACATCGTCGGCCCGATGCTGGCCTCGGCCACGGTCGGATTGCTTGCGGCCTGGCTTTCCTAGGCTCGCCGACTTTCCAGACAGAGCCTAGCGCCTCAAGCAAGCCTCAGTGCCTCGCGAAAGCCGCCCCAGAACATGCGCTTTCCGTCGAAGGGATGATTGGCCGGGTCCATCATGTCCGCCATGCGTGGATCCTCCATCACCCTGGCGTTGATGCGATCGCGCTCCTCGCGCGAGGCATAGCGAATCCAGGAGAAGATCACCGTCTCTCCCGGCGCCAGCTTGACGCTCTGGGGAAAGGAGGTGTGCTCTCCCGGCTGGACGTCATCGGCCACGCATTCGACATACTCCAGCGCGCCATGATCCCGCCAGATCTCCCCGGCCCGTCGGGCCATGTCCAGATACGCCTCGAGATTCCCCTCGGGCACCGGCAGTACGAAACCATCGACGTAACTCATGGTAATGCCTCCTGTATCGGGTAGCTGAGTCACCCCGAAAGGGGGGCTCATGGTTCTATCGAACCGGCAGGCAGGGATTCGACAGCCGACGTTCGCAACGCTACCTCCGTCAGGCGACGTTCGAGGAAGCGGCGTTCGGCGGCGTGGGTCACCAGCGTAAGCGCCTCGCGGTAATGCTCGGCGGCCTCTGCGTGACAGCCCAACCGACGCAGCAGGTCGGCGCGCGTCGCCGGCAGCAGGTGATAGCCGGGCAAATGAATCTTCTCGAGCAGCTCCAGCCCCACCTCCAGCCCATCGGCCATGGCGATGGCGACGGCGCGGTTCAGCGCCACCACGTCCGTGGGCTGGATGGCATACAGCAGGCTGTAGAGGGCGGCGATGCGCCGCCAGTCGGTTTCCTGCGGCGTTTGCGCCTGGGCGTGCAGCGCCGCGATGGCAGCCTGCACCGCATAGCTGCCAAGCGCGCCGCCACGCAGCGCTATCGGGACATGAGCGCCTCCCTCCTCGATCTCATCGGCGCGCCAGCGCGTGCGGTCCTGATCCTCCAGCAGCACGATGTCGCCCGCCTCGTCGGTCCGCGCTTCGCGCCGGGCGTGGTGTAGCAGCATCAAGGCCAACAAGCCGCGAGCCTCAGGCTCGGCCGGCAGCAATCTCACCAGCATTCGCCCCAGACGGATCGCCTCGTCGCAAAGTTCGGTACGCACCCAGTCATCGCCGAAGCTGGCCGCATAACCTTCGTTGAAAATCAGGTAGATGACCGCCAGCACCGGCTCCAGGCGCTCGCTCAGGGCCGAGTCGTCCGGTACCTCGAAGGGAATGCCGGCATCGCGGATCTTGGCCTTGGCGCGCACCAGCCGCTGGGCCAGGGTCGGCACCGGCACCATGAAGGCACGTGCAATCTCCTCGGTGCGCAGCCCGCCCAGGGTATGCAGCGTCAACGCCACCTGGGCGGGGCGCGCCAGGGCCGGATGGCAGCAGGCGAAGATCAGGCGCAAGCTGTCCAGCGGTTCGGCCTCGAGGTCGCTCGCCAGCGACAGTTCAAGATGCTGGCGCAGCTCATCGTTCTTGCGCTCGCGCATCTGCTGGTGGCGCAGCTGATCGACCACCTTGTGGCGTGCGGTGGCGATCAGCCACGAGGTCGGATTCGGTGGCCAGCCCTGCGCCGGCCACTGCACCATCGCCGCCTCGAAGGCCGCCTGCACGGCATCTTCGGCCAGCTCGAAATGCCCGAAGCGGCGGATCAGGCTGGCCAGCACGCGGCCATACTCACGGCGATAGAGGTTATCCAGCGACACGGCACTCCCTCACAGGCGGTAGGCAGGGTCCACCGGCCGCACCTCGACCGAGCCACCGACACGCAGCGGCGGGATGCGCCGAGCGAATGCCAAGGCTTCGTCCAGATCGCGGCACTCCACGACGTGAAACCCGCCCAGTTGCTCGCGGCTTTCGGCGAAGGGGCCGTCCAGCATCACCGTCCTGCCGTTCTGCTCGCGCAGGGTGGTGGCGGCCGCGACCGACTGCAGGCGGGCGCCACCACGGTAGTGCCCGCTGGTGACCATCTCCTGGATCAGGGCGTTGTAGTCGTTCATCACCGCATCACGTTCGGCATCGGGCAGTCCCTCCCACAGCGCCTCGTCGATACAGCACATCAGCATGTATTGCATGATCTTTCCTCCTGATAAGCACAGCCTCATGGCTGCCTGATGAGTGATCGAACGGGCGCGCGATGAATCGACAGGCCTGACAGGGAAGATAGCCGAGAGTTAAGAATTATCGCTATTGTTGCGTTTCGGCCCGCTTCCTGTGTGGCTTGCAGAAGAACGGGTCTAATCGAATGATCGTCAGGTTCGCCCCATGGCGAGACTCAACGCAGAGGACCATTGAAATGGAAATCACCCGCAGCCGGGATTTCACCGCCGAACGCGCCTGGGGCGCCAAGGACATCGCCAATATGAACGGCATCACCACCCGTCTGCACTGGACCGACCAGCCCTACCGCTGGCACGTCAACGACGGCGAGGAAGTTTTCGTGGTGCTCGATGGCCGCGTCGAGATGCGCTACCGCAGCGAAGGTGTCGAACAGGCGCAGTTATTGGAAGTGGGCGACATCTTCTACGCCTCGGTAGGCACCGAACATGTCGCCTGCCCCATCGGCGAGGCCCGTGTTCTGGTGATCGAGAAGGAAGGCAGCGTCTAGTACAAACGCGGCTACCCGCTCACCGGGGCCGTCAGGCCCCATCCCACTCCATCACGAACCGCGCCCTGGGCCAGCGCACCTTGGCCACCCCAGCCAGTCGGTCCTGCTCGCTATCGCGATAGCCAAGCGCCAGCAGCACTACGCTACGTAGCCCCTGCTTCTCGAGACCCAGCAGGACATCCAGCGCAGAGGGATCGAACCCTTCCATGGGCGAGGCATCGATCCGCTCTGCGGCGGCAGCGGCCAACGCCATACCCAAGGCGATATAGGCCTGTCGAGCCGCCCATTGATGGCGCATCTCCGGCGTGGCGAGCCCGGCAACGGCAGCGTGGAGCGACTGCCGATATCCTTCCAGCTCGGCTGGGTCGAGATGGCGGGTGGTGGCCGTCAGTTCGATCAAATCGTCGACATGGCGTCCATCCACCTCATCCCAAGCGGCGAAATTAGTAGATGCGAGCATTCGCTGACCTGTGGCTGATCGCAGGCGGCTCGTCGAATCCGCTCACGCAGCGCAGCGTCTTCCACTACCAACACGCTATAGGGTTGCAGGCCGTAGGACGACGGTGCCAGGCGCGCGGCCTCGAGAATCCCACTCAGCGTGTCGTGGGGCACTTTCTCTCCGTTCATGCGCTTGGCGGCATAGCGCCAGCGCAGGGCTTCCATCAGAGTCATGGCTCGTCACTCTTCAGTCAGGGTTTCGCCGTGGTAGGCGAGATCGTGGCACCGCGATGGAAAAGGACCGCGCCGAGGCCCACCAACACCCCCGCCAGGCCCAGGTAGGGCGGTACGGCTTCACCCAGCAGCGAGACCGCAATCAACGTGCCGACCAGGGCCGCCACCATGCCGATCTGGCTGAGATAGACGGGCCCGGCGATCTTCTGCAACACGAAGTAGAAGACGTAGAGCACGGTGAAGACCACAGCCTCGGCCAGCAGTAGCCGGAACACTTCCGGGCCAAGCAACTGCGAGGCCTGCCGCATCTCGAACGCGAGCACGAAGGGCGCAAGCGACAGCGCACCGCCCAGCAGCATCAGCGCGGCGAGGTAGACCGGCCCGGCCTCTTGCGGCCAGCGCAGGGTGCGATAGACGTTGCCCAGCGCAATGATCAATGGAATCGCCAGCACCAATGCGATCCAGCCCTGAGCACCCTGCATGCCACCCGCCTTGGCCCAGGCCAGCAGCACCCCACCGGCCAGACCCAGCAATACGCCCAGCAGGCGCAACGCATTGACACGCTCCATGCCGATCCCAACGGCCAGCACCCAGGTTACGAGGATCGGGAAGGCGAAGCTGAGCGAGACAAAGCCGGCCCCCACATGACGCACCGCCAGGAAGCCCAGCGCATTGGGTAGGGCGAACAGCGCGCCAGAGACCAGCGCATATTCGACGATGCGGCGGTCGAGTCGCATCGGTTGTCGCTGCAGGCCGGCCAGTGCCAGCAACAGCAGGCCGGCACCGCTCACCGCCACCATCAGGAAACCCAGGCGCGGAGCGCCGGCGCCGTCAGCCAGCTTGGCCAAGGCCAGTGACAGGGCCAGCAGGCTGCCGACCAGCAGCAGGCAGCCCAGGGCGTACCAACCGGCGTGGTTGCGTGGCGTCTTCGAGTTGGTCATGATCGCCTCCTCTCTGCTGGCAAAAGAATCTTGCCAGAAAGTATTTTGTCAGAAAGTATCTTTATGGAAAGATAAACACGCCTATGAACCGTGTCAAGCAAGCCATTGCCCAATGGCAACGCGAAATGCCTGAGCTCGACCTGCTGCCAATGGAAGTGGTCGGTTATATGAAGACGACTCACGTGCTCGCTCAGGAGCGACTGCAGTCCTTCTTCAAGGAGCACGGTCTGCAATTGGGAGAGTTCGACGTGCTGGCCACGCTGCGCCGCTCGGGAGCCCCCTATCGTCTGGGACCGACCCAGCTTTTCGAGACGCTGATGGTCTCGTCGGGGGGCATGACCAGTCGGCTGGATCGCCTGGAGCGGGCAGGTCTGATCGTGCGCTCGCCGAATCCCGAAGATCGGCGCGGCACGCTGGTCTCGCTGACAGAGAAAGGTCTGGCCCTGATGAACCGCGTCGTGCCTCTTCATGTGGAGAACGAGGCCAGAATGCTCGCCGCTCTCAGCCGTGAGGAGCAGCAGGCCTTGGGAGAACTCTTGAGCAAGCTGCTGGATGGGCTCGCCGATCAGGCCTGAACTGGCCTACGTTCGCTACGCCTGGAAGAACAGATCTCCCTGTCGCTGGCGCCGCTCATGCTCTACCAGCCAGCGCTTGCGCGGCAGTCCACCGCCATAGCCGGTGAGGGTGCCATTGGCGCCGATGACCCGATGACACGGCACGACGATGGCTACCGGGTTGGCCCCGTTGGCCAGGCCCACGGCGCGGCTGGCGCCGGGGCGACCGATCTTCGCGGCCAGCTCGCCATAGCTGATCGTGGTGCCTGCCGGAATCTGGCGCAGTGCTTGCCACACCCGGCGCTGAAACTCGCTACCGCCGGTGGCCACCGGCACGTCACCGAGATAGGAAGGATCCCCGGCAAAGTAGGCCTCCAGCGCCTGACGGATCGACGCCGGTGCGACACCCTCGATGAGCGCGTAGTGGCGATAATGGCGTGCCAGCAGGCGATGCAACCGCTCATCGTGACCCTCGAACTCCAGGGCCCGCAGCGCTCCCTGATCATCACCGACCAGGCGCAGCTCGCCCACCGGGGAGGGCAGTCGCTCAAGCCAGAGTCGCATCGCGCTGCTCCTGTTGCGGATTCGCTGACGTGGTAGCCGCATCGGCATGCCATAGGTGCATCACGGCGTAGGCGCGCCACGGCCGCCAGGCCTCGGCGCGCGCAAGCAGTTCACGCGGCGTGGGGCGCCGGCCCTGCTCTGTCAATGCCCGTTGCAGCGCCACGTCGGTGGGCAGGAAGGCATCGTGCTCCTGCAGCCCACGCATGGCGATGTAGTGCGCCGTCCATTCACCGATGCCGGGCAGTTCACACAGCTGAATCACGGTCTCGTCGAGGTTCCGGTGGCGAGCAAAGAGCCGTGGTCGCTCACGGTAGGCAGCCGCCAGCGCCACCAGGGCAGCGGCCCGCGCGGTGGGCATGCCGAGCGCCTTGATGTCATCGAAGGAAAAGCGCTCGGGGAGAGGAAATAGCCGCACTAGGCCGGTTTCATCTCGATTCGCCAAGGGTTCGCCCAGGCGTTCGACGAGTCGACCGGCCAGCCGCGTGGCGGCATCGACGCTGACCTGCTGGCCGAGAATGGCCCGCACGGCGATCTCGAAAGGATCCCACCCTCCCGGAACGCGCAACCCCGGCCGCTGCTCTATCAATGGCGCCAGTGCCGGGTCGCGAACGAGCCCCCGGCGTATCGCCTCGGAGTCGGCCTGTAGGTCGAAGAGCTGCCGCAGCCGGGCAATAACGTCCGGCAAGGCCGCAAGTTCGGACAGCCGGATCGAAGCCTCCAAGGCGTTGTCAGCCGGAACATGCCTCACGCTGACGCTGCCGACCGCACCGTCTGTGCGGAAGACCCGGTGGTAGCCCTCCCCGTCGATGCGCTCGAGCCCGGGTATCGTCCGCCGGGCCAGGAAGGCCAGGATCGCCTGCCAGTCATAGGGTGGCCGGTACGACAGGTGCCGCGTCACCACGAACATGGGAACGTCTCCGCAGCAGTGGGTTTCGGGCGAGTGGTTCATGGCTCCATTCTAGCCGGAACAGAAGCGCTGTTCGGGGTTTTTCGCGCCCGCTTCTCAACGCCATAGTGGCTCCCCGAAACTTCGTCGTACTGGCCCTTAGCAATGGGCCAGTCAGCCCGCACACTTGGCAGGACCATCAATACGGAAACGACAAGGAGAAGACCGATGACCGTACGCCCCGCGACCCCGAACGATCTCGATCCGCTCAGCGAACTGCTTGATGGCTATCGCCGCTTCTACCGGCAGGCGCCGGACGTGCAGGCTGCCAGGCGCTTCCTCGAGGCACGCCTGGAACAGGGCGACTCCTACCTCCTGGTACACGAAGGGCCGAAGGGAGAGCTACAAGGCTTCGTGCAGCTCTACCCGCTACTCTCCACCGTCCGCCTGGCGCCGCTGTGGCTGCTCAACGACCTGTTCGTCGCGCCCGAGGCGCGCCGCGGCGGCGTGGGGCGCGCCCTGATGTCGGCCGCCCGGGAGCTGGCCGAAGCACATGGCGTCGGCCACCTCAAGCTCGCCACCGAAATAGATAACCGCACCGCCCAGGCGCTCTACGAATCGCTCGGCTGGCAACGTGATACCACCTTTTATCACTATGGCTTGCTGTTCGACGCGACGACGAGGCAGCGCTGACAGGAGGCACCATGTACATTCCTCAAGCGATGCGCCTGGAGCGCGAGCAGGCCTGGGAGCTGATCGAACAGTATGACTTTGCCGCCCTGGTCGGTTCCGACCTGCAGGCCACTCACCTACCCCTCCTGCTCGACCGCAGCGAAGGCGAGCTGGGCACACTCTATGGCCACTTCGCCCGCGCCAACCCGCACTGGCGAACACTCGGCGGCAACCGGGCGTTGGCGATCTTCAGCGGCCCGCATGCCTATGTCTCGCCGACCTGGTACGCCACTCGCCCCGCCGTGCCCACCTGGAACTATCTGGCCGTGCACGCCACGGGCACCCTCGAACTGTTGGAGACAGACGCCACGCAGGCTCTGCTCGACCGCAGCCTGGCGCACTACGAGCCCGCCCTGCTCGAGTCGTTGTCACGCGAACGCGCCTACCTGGAGAAAATGCAGGCCGGCGTGGTCGGCTTTCGCCTTCGCATCGAGACGCTACAGGGCAAGGCCAAGCTCGGCCGCCAGCGCTCCCAGGCCGACCAGGCGGGCGTCGAGGTGGCCTTGTCCGAGAGCCGCGACCCGCAGGCCCGCCAATTGTGGCGCTACATGCAACGGCTGGCCGGCGAGGATAACGGAACATGACGCCTACCGATGTGAACCGCAACGAATACGGCCAACCGGTCGGCTTCACCCTGCCCGCCTGGCGGCCGGCCCGTCGGCCTGGCCGGACCCCGCTGACGGGCCGACTGGCCCACCTCGAACCACTTGCCATCGAGCGCCATGCCGATTCGCTGCATGCTGCTTTCCTGTTGCCCGGCGAGGGCCCGCACGACGCCCCCGCGGCGCGCTGGACCTACGTCGGCGGCATGCCATTCGCCGATGCCGGGCAGTGCCGTACCTGGCTGGCGGCCAGGGCGGAAAGTGACGACCCGCTGTTCTTCGCTATCGTCGAACCGGCTTCCGGTCGGGCCCTGGGCCTGGCCAGCTATCTCAATATCGTGCCCGAACACGGCAGCATCGAAGTCGGCCACCTGCATTTCTCCCCGATGCTAAGACGTACGCCGGCAGCCACCGAGGCCATGCTGCTGCTGATGCGCCACGCCTTCGAACTGGGCTACCGGCGCTACGAGTGGAAGTGCGATGCGTTCAACGCCGCCTCGCGCCGTGCCGCAGAGCGCCTGGGTTTTCGCTTCGAAGGTATCTTCCGGCAGCACCGCGTGGCGAACGGCCGCAATCGCGACACCGCCTGGTTCTCCCTGCTGGATAGCGAGTGGCCAACCATCGAGGCGCGCCTGGAACGCTGGCTCGCACCGGAGAACTTCGACGCCCAGGGCCGACAACGACGTTCGCTGTCGTCGCTGCAGAAGGGCCGCTAAGCCGGTTGGTTCTTCTCCAGGGCGCCCCAGGCCTGGGCCAGCCACCCGCCGGCCCGTTCGATCTCGGCCTCCACGGTGCCGGCGTAACCCAACACCAGGCCAGGGCGCCCCGGAGAGGCGAGATAATAGCTCGATAGCGGCGACAGCGAGATGCCTTCCTGTCGGGCCCGCTCGACCAGGCTGCGCTCGTGGCCGGGATCGTCGAGCCAGGCCACCAGATGCATGCCGGCCTGCCCTTCGGATAGCCGCAGGCCACGCGCCACCGCCGGTGCCAGCGCCTTGCGCAGCAGGGCTTGGCGCCTGCGGTAACAGTCGCGCATGCGCCGAATGTGGCGCGAGAAATGCCCCCGCACGATGAAGTCGGCCAGCGCGGCCTGGACGGCATACTGCCCCTCGCGATGAAGCCGGGCATTGGCCTGGCGAAACGGCTCGACCAACAGCTCCGGCAGCACCAGGTAGCCCAGGCGGAGGCCGGGATACATCACCTTGCTGAAGGTGCCGACATAGATGACCCGTGCGTGCTCCACCAGCCCCTGCAGGGCCGCGATGGGTCGCTGGCCGTAGCGAAACTCGCTGTCGTAGTCGTCCTCCACGATCCAGGCACCGTGCCGCTCGGCAGCGTCGAGCAGCGACAGCCGCCGCGCCAGGCTCATGGTCGTCCCGCTGGGGTACTGGTGCGAAGGCGTGACGTAGATCAGGCGCGGATGTCCCGGCTCGGAAAGCGCCTCCACGTTCATGCCTTGGTCGTCTACCGGTACCGGCGTCACGCGGAGCCCGGCTGCCGCGAAACAGGCCTGGGCACCGTGGTAGCCGGGCTCCTCGAGCCATACCTCATCGCCGCTGTCGCTAAGCAGTCGCACGATCAGCTCGAAGCCCTGCTGGGCTCCCTGCACGATCAGGATCTGGTCGGGGCGGCATCTCACCGAGCGGGAAAGCTGGAGGTAGTCGGCCAACGCCTGGCGCAATGCCGGCACGCCGCCCTGAGCCTGGTAGGCGAGCCAGTCCATCGGCATGCGATGCAGATGTCGGCGCACCGCCTCTGCCATTGGTCGTGGGGGAAGCGATCCAGCGCGGGCACACCGGGAACGAAGGCGGGAAAACGATCCTGACGGGCATGACAGAAGCCAAGCAGTGCCGTGCCACGCGAAGAGAGCCGCATCTCGCCAGCCTGTGCCGGCAGCGGAGTAGCCACGTCGGCCATTGTCGCAGGCAGGAACGGCAGGTCGGCAACGAACGTCCCTGAACCATGGCGGGTCACCAGGAAGCCTTCAGCCAGCAGCTGGTCGAAGACGGCAAGCAGCGTATTGCGGCCCAGACCCAGTTCGCGGGCCAGCTGACGGGTAGAAGGAAGCCGCTGGCCGCTGGCAAGATGCCCCGCCTGGATCCACTCGCGCAGGGCGTGATAGAGACGCGAGGTCAAGGGCTGGGGCGACGGCTCGCCCAGCATCAGGCCCAACGCCTCGACGAGCCCGTCGGCGCGCTCCAGGGGCGCCGTGGCACGTTTCGGCATGAACTCAGCGAGCCGGCTCATCCGCCACGACCCGATTGCGACCCGCCCGCTTGCCTTGGTAGAGATTCTGGTCGGCGCGGTGAAGAATGGCTTCCACCGTCTCTTCCGTGTCACGGAAGGCGGAGACGCCGCAGGTGATGGAAACGCCGAAGCCTCTCCCCGCCTCCAAGGTGAATTCCTGCTCCTGTACCAGCTGGCGCACCTTCTCCGCCACCCGGGTCGCCTCCTCGAGCTCAGTGTCCGGCAGCAGGAGAGCGAATTCCTCGCCGCCAAGGCGTGCCGGAGTGTCGCTGGTCCTCAGCCTCTCGCGCAGCAGCTTGCCCACGCACACCAAGGTCTGGTCGCCGGCCGGGTGGCCATGGGTATCGTTGATTCGCTTGAAGTGGTCGAAGTCGAACAGCACCACCGAGGCCGTCCTGCCATGCCGGCGATAGCGGGCCAGCTCCTGAACCAGACGCTGCATGAAATAGCGACGGTTGAACAGCCCCGTGAGTTCGTCGGTGCGCGACAGCTGTCTCAAGCGCAGCTCCAGGCGCTTCTGCTCAGTGATGTCGCGCACCGTGCCGATCAGGATCTGCTCGTCCCCCTCGGGAACGTAATCGGCCAGCTCATGTACCCAGCGCACCTCGCCATCGGGACGCACGATTCGATGCTCTACGTCGTGGATGCCACTTTCTTGGGCGCGCCACATGCTGGCTTCGACACTTTCGAGGTCGTCGGGATGTACCATGGCCTTGAAGGCACGAATGCTGGGAGTGAACGTGCTGAGACTGACGCCGAAGATGTCATAGATGACATCGGACCAGTAGAGTTCGTTTCTCTTGAGACTGGCGCGCCAGTAGCCCAGCCGGGCAATCTGCTGAATGCGATGCAGGGTGCGGTTGAGACGCACAATCTCCTCGCGCGCCTTCTCGAGTTCATGCCGTACCCGTTGGCAGTCGTCAACGGAAGAATCGCCGCCACGCGCCTCTCCGGTTGAGCGCTCCTGTTCGTTGCTGTTGTTCGAGCCCTTCATGACATCTCTGCGGCGACTTCGAGACAAGATGGGATGCAGCATACCTCTTGCGCTACGGGACGACCAACGCTGCTTGGACGATGCGCTTTCCACGGCTCGTTCGGCTGGCTCCGGTATGTGCCGCAGATGTTTCGAAAGCCCCCTGGCGCCTGCCTGCATCATGGCGCGATGGTTCCATAACACCAAAGGGCGGGCCACTTGCGATAACAGGTTCAGCCAGGGCCGTACCGTGCAAACCCGCCACAGGTAGCGAACCCGAGTGCCGGCGTTAGTCTCGTGCAGTAGCCATGTGCCGGTACCGATCACGTCGCCGCTCGCCAAGCCTTCGATCAGGCAGGGCTTTTGAACATGGGTGATGCGAATGTCGAAGCGCAGGTAATAGCCCAACCGGCTTTTCCAGATGAAACGCTGGGTGCGCCCAATGCCCCCGTCGTCACCGGCCTCGAGCAGCTGGACATCGACCAGCCCGGGCCACCAGTCGGGCCAGTGAAGCGAATCGGTCAGGGTGTCGAAAACGTCACCGAGCGGCGCTGCGATATGCCAGGTAGTGTCGAAATGGAAGCGTGCCATGAACACTCCTCACCGCGAGCTTCAAGGCGAAAAATGCTCAGCAGGCAAATCAGGATCGAGGGTCACGTCTTCCAGGTGCACGCTTTCGAGCCGCTCCCCTCGCCGGTCGTAGCTCATCACTCTGAGCGGGAAGAGTGTCTCGTCATCGAGCCAGAGATCGTAGCGCGCCACCTCATGCATCGCCCGACCGGGTTCGGCCTCCACCACCACATGCTGCACCGGACGCCCGTCGAGGTCCGTCGACTCCAGGCGGCGCGCACTGCCATGTTGCTGCAACTGCTGCACGTTGCGTAGCAGCGTACCCACGTCCGACTGGTCCACGCGATGCCCGCGCGAACTACGCACCATGCGGTTGGTGGGGCGCAGGGAGAGCCCCGGCCGCCTGCCCGGCGAGCCAAAGGGCCACAGCTGCACCTTGCCGGTATCGGGGCGGTAGATCAGCACCGCTCCGCGGTAGGGAGACGCCATGTCCATGCGCACGTAACCCGGGGCCCGGTAACTGTAGCGAATGACCTCCTCGCCCCCGTCACCCTGGCTGCGCAGGGTGAGACGATAACTTCGCAGCGCATCGACGCGCGCGAGCGACGCGGCAACCGGGTCTTCCTCCACGGTACCGCTCATGGCAACCAGTAGCAGTGGCAGCATGCTGAGTCTCCTCGCCCATCCCTCTCTGAGCCTAGCAGGGCCACGGCGGCAGGCGAGGAGTGGTGCATGCTATCGTAATGGTATTTCCCACCATGGAGAGGACAGATGAAATACCTCGGTGCCCATGTGAGTGCCGCCGGCGGGCCCGACCAGGCCGTGCTCCGCGCCGTCGAGATCGGCGCCGACGCCTTCGCCCTGTTCACCAAGAACCAGCGCCAGTGGCGCGCCAAGCCCCTCGACGACGCTACCATCGAAGCCTTTCGCAGCGCCTGTCGGGAGCACGGCTTCGGCCCAGGGCAGATCCTCCCCCACGACAGTTACCTGATCAATCTCGGCCACCCGGACAAGGCGGGGCTGGAGAAGTCGCGCACCGCCTTCCTCGACGAGATGCAACGCTGCGAACAGCTCAACCTCAGCCTGCTCAATTTCCACCCGGGCAGTCATCTCAGAAAGATCAGCGAAAGCGAATGCCTGACTCGCATTGCCGACTCGATCAACCATGCCCTTGCCGAGACGCGTGGCGTCACGGCGGTGATAGAGAACACCGCCGGTCAAGGCACTAACCTGGGTTGGCGCTTCGAGCATCTGGCCGAGATCATCGAGCAGGTCGACGACAAGTCGCGGGTCGGCGTGTGCATCGACACTTGCCACGCCTTCGCTGCCGGCTACGACCTGCGCACTCCCGAGGCCTGCACCGCCACGCTCGACGAGTTCGGCAAGGTGGTCGGCTTCGAGTACTTGCGCGGCATGCACCTCAACGATGCCAAGAGCGAATACGCCAGCCGTGTCGACCGCCACCACAGCCTGGGCCAGGGCAATATCGGCCTCGATGCCTTCACCACCCTGATGCGCGACCCGCGCATCGACGACATCCCCCTGATATTGGAGACCATCGAACCCGAGATCTGGGCCGAGGAGATCGCATGGCTGCGCGCCCAGGCGGCAGGCGATTGAATGTACGCCGACAGGCAGGGGAGGTTGCACTCCCCTCTCCTTCCGGCCACTCAATCCAGCGCAACCGCTTGCGCATAGTCCCGGGCGGTACGCCCCTGGCGCAGCGTTTCGGCCCACCAGGCGAGCCTCGCCAGCAGGGTCCGCATCCCCCGCTCGTATCGGGCGGCCTGCAGCGGCTGGCCCTGCTCGTCGAACTGCTCCCAGGCGTTGGGGAACATCACCCCGTCGCGAATGCCTACCGCATGCAGCTCGGCAAAGACATTGCGCAGATGCTCCACCGCTCGTAGCCCGCCCGAGGCGCCACCGTAGGAGACGAAGGCCACCGGCTTGGCCTGCCACTGCGCCTTGTAGCCATCGATCAGCGTCTTGAGCGCAGCGGGATAAGAGTGGTTGTACTCGGGCGTGACCACCACGAAGGCATCCGCCTCGGCGAGGCGCTCGGCAAACGCCGAGGCAGCTTCTGCGGCGGGGTCGATTACTACTACGTCGAACGTCTCCCGACGCCGAATCTGGTTCACGGTCCACTGCCCGACGGTATCGCAGAACCGTCCTTCCCTCACGCTGCCATAGATCACGGCCACCTTGAGCGTATCGTGCATCGTCTGTCCTCCTTCGGTATGCGATGCCGTGACAATACGACCTCAAGCTAAGTTGAGGTCAAAAGGAAGCGTTTCGATGCCCTCGATAGGCTGCGGCTATTGTCAATCGCAACGAGACCCACCCGGCCAGGAGTCGGCGAAACAGACGACACCAGCTTATAGCGAAGCGTTAAAACTTAATCGCTGCCATTGGGTCAAAGCATTTGTCGGCCAGCGAGAAAGCTGCCACCCTCATTTCATCGGCCGCCTCTCGTAGGGACAGTGACGTCCCGAGGGTCGCCCCATCCACCCGCAGGAGGACATGCGCATGGGTATCATCGAATTGCTGACCGTGAGCGTGGCCGCAGTGGCGCTGTTGGCTGTGGCCTACGCCCGGAGCGAGAAGCAGAGGCACCCCGTTCGCAAGGAAGTGCGTATCGAGGATCATGAGCGCGAACCTTACCGGAATCGCAGGCGGCGCTAACCACCAACGCATGCAGATCGCAGCCCCCGGCGCCTCAGGCGCCGGGGGCTGATTCATTTGGACTCTGCCATACGGCCCTGCGCGCCCGGGCGAGTATCGTCGCTGGCGGATGGTGCCGAGGCAGGGAGAAGATGGCCGGGCCCGCGACGCAGCAGTTGCTGTACCTGCCACTTCTCCTCGGCGGGCAAGGTTTCCAGAAAATGCACTTCGCCGTTCTGCAGTACCGCCTCCGGCACGCCGTCGCGATAAAGGAGGCGATTGCCCGATACCGCCGGCAGGCGCGTGCCGGGTGCAAGGATGCCCACCAGATTGAGCGGATCGGCGGCGGAAACGGCTACACGGGTGCCGTCGGGCTCGTGCCGGCGCATGGCCTTGAGCGCGCCCACGGCTTCGGCCAGGGCAAACTGCTCACCGGCGAACTGCTGTACGAAGCGGCCGCCGCGAATCTCGCCCCGCGCCTCCAGCCGTCGATAGACGTAAAGCAGCTCGCGCCACGGCGGTAGCGCCGGCTCGCGCTCCAACACGCGGCGGAACACCACGCCGTAGCGCTCCAGCAGTATCCAGGCGATGTGCTCCAGGCTTTCGAGGTCGGTACTGATGCGGCGCTTCGCGACAGGCTCATCTCGTTCAGGTGCGGGCAGCCATGACCAGCGCCCGGCGGCATCCACCCCCGGTGCGTAACGCCGCCGCCGCCTACCGCTCGCGGCGATCGGCGGACGCTTGCTGGCCGGGGCGATCAGCGCGCGCAGGCCGGTGAAGCTGTCGGAAGTGACCAGGCCCCATGAAGCCAACTCACCCAGCGCCTCCTCGACTTGTGTGCGCAGCATGCGCGTGGGGCCGAGCAGGTCGGCGAAGAACATCGCTCCGCCGCCTTGCAGCGCCTCGAGGACACGGCGTGCGCCGCCGGAGAGCGGCAGCGCCTCGACATCCGGTGCCGGGGCGGCCTGCCGCCAGTCAGCCAGCGCCTGACGTTCGATGAGCGCCACCGGCGTATTGCGCAGCGGCCCCGGGCGCTGGCGCTCATCGCCTTCGGCAAGCCGCGGCGGCAGCAGGCGAAGCCAGATGAAGCGCCCGCTAGCGAGCAACTGATCGAGCATATGAGGGGTAAAGTCGGCCACCCGCGCCGGCAGTACCTCGCTCTCCCAGGCGCCTGCCGCCACCGGAAAGCCCTCCAGGCGCTCCACTGCCCCGGCCAGCGCCTCGGGGCCTTCAGTACGCTCGACGAGCCCGTGCCAGTCGAGCAGGAAACGCAGGTAGTGCTGGATGCTCACCGGTTCGATCTCGGCACGGCGGCGATCGATGGCGTAACGGTGCATGCGCGCCAGCAGGCGCCGCTCGCACCAAGCCACCTCGCTGCGGCCCAGGAACGCACCCTGCAGCACGAAGCCTTCCACTTCGAGAAGCGCCAGCGCGGCCATGGTGCGCTCCAGTGTGACGCCAAGGGGCGCAGCCAGGCTTGCCGCCGTGACCGGTCCCAGCGTTTCCAGGCGTGAGCGCACCAGTTCAAGCAACGCTTCGTCGGGGGTTGCCGGGCCCTCGCCCACGGCTTCAACAGGTGGCTCGAAGGGGGCCTCGGGATGGAGCGCCAGCAGCTCGCCCAACCGCTCCGCCGCCACCCACAGCGGCTCACCGCCGGGTGGTCTGATGACAGTGGTGCGCCGGGTGGCGGCAAGGGTGTCGAACCAGGGCCGCCAGTCGTCTTCGGTCTCGTGCTCAGCGATGAAGCCGCTCATGACCAGCGCGTCATGCAGCTCGTCGGCATCGCGCGGTACAGGCCAGGCCTCCTCGCGCACCCGGGCCACCACCTCGGGGGCGTAACGCGCTGAAGCCGCAGCATCGGCCACGTCGAGCATATCTCCGGTGCGCACGCTGAGGGTGCGCCGCTCCTCCTGGGCGCCGTCGTCGAGGAAGGCGTAGGGGCGTGCGTTGACCACCTCTTCCGACAGCGGCGAAGGCACCGCCAGGTCGCGCCCGCTGACGGCGATCTCGCCGGCTTCCAGGCGAGCCAGCAGCCGCTCCAGGGCGTCGATGTCCATGGCGTCGGTCAGGCAGTCATGCAGGGTCTGGTTGACCAGCGGGTGGTCGGGCAGCTCGCGTGCCCCGGCCAGGTTCTCGGCGCAGGCGAGCTGATCGGGGAACACCACCGAGAGCAGGTCCTCGGAATCCTGGCGCTGCAATTGCGGCGGTCGGCGCCTGCCATTGCGCGTGCGCGGCACGGCGAGCCCCACCGAGGCGTTCCAGCGCCAGCGCAGTCCGAACATCGGCGCGTCGAGTAGCGCCTGGATCAGCACCTCGCGCACCGTCTTGCTGTTGAGGTAGGTCCACACCTCGTCGAGGGGAAAGCTGTGGGTCGGGCCCAGCGACAGCACGATGCTGTCCTCCAGCGCCGCCGCCTGCAGCTCGAAGTTGAACTTGCGACAGAAACGCTTGCGCAGCGCCAGGCCCCAGGCGCGGTTGAGCTTGGAGCCGAACGGCGAGTGCAGCACCAGGTGCATGTCGCCGGCCTCGTCGAAGAAGCGCTCCAGCACCAGGTGCTGCTGGGAAGGGATAACGCCTAGCGCAGCCCGTGCCACGGCCAGATAGCGCACCAACTGCTCGGCCGCGGCGGGCACCAGGGCGTACTCGTTTTCCAGCCACGCTTGGGCATCGCTCTCGTCGCCCTCGGCCAGCTGCCGATCGATACCCTCACGCAGCCGCGACACCGCCTGCGAGAGCTCCGCGGTTCGCGCCGGCGCCTCGCCGAACCAGAACGGAATGCTCGGCGGTGCCCCGCGGGCATCCTCCACGAAGAGCTTGCCGGTGGCGAGCTTCAGGATGCGGTAGGCCTGGTTGCCGAGCTGGAAGATGTCGCCCGGCATACTCTCGAAGGCGAAGTCCTCGTTGACGGTACCGACACGAATCTCCTCGGGCTGCAGGATCACGTCGTAGTCGAAGTGGTCGGGAATCGCCCCGCCATTGGTCAGTGCCACCAGCCGCGCATTGCGTCGTGGGCGCAGGCGGCCGTTGACCCGGTCGCGGTGCAGGTAGGCGCCGCGCCGCCCGCGTCGGGTGGTGTAGCCGTCGGCGAGCATCTGCACCACGTTATCGAAGCTCTCCTGAGTCAGCGCGCGGTAAGGCCAGGCCGCCTTTATCCGCCCGAACAGTTCAGCCTCGTCGGTCTCCCCCGCCCCGGCAACCTCGGCGACGATCTGCTGGGCCAACACGTCGAGCGGCCCTTCGGGGATGTGTAGCCGGTCGAGCTCGCCTGCCTGCACCGCACCCATGAGGGCCGTGCATTCCACCAGGTCGTCGCGGGTCAGCGGGAACAGCCGCCCCTTGGGCACACGCCCCACCCCGTGGCCGGAGCGCCCCACGCGCTGCAGGAAAGCCGACATCGAGCGCGGCGAGCCGAGCTGACTGACCAGGTCCACCTCGCCGATGTCGATGCCGAGTTCCAGCGAGGCGGTGGCCACCAGCGCGCGCAACTCACCCTGCTTGAGACGCTGTTCCGCCGCCAGGCGGTGCTCGCGGGCCAGGCTACCGTGGTGCGAGGTCACCCACGCCTCGCCCAGGCGGTCGGCCAGATAGCGCGCCACCCGCTCGCAGACCCGCCGGGTATTGGCGAAGATCAGCGTAGTGCGATGCTCGCGCACCAGCGCCGCCAGGCGGTCGTAGACCTCCTCCCACACCTCGTTGGCCATGATCGCGGTAAGCGGCGAGCCGGTGACTTCGATGGCCAGGTCGCGCTCGCGTACGTGGCCGGTGTCAATGATGGTGCAGTCGGCGCCGCCAGCGAGAAATGCCGCCACCGCCTCGACCGGCTTCTGCGTCGCCGAGAGCCCGATGCGTTGTGGCGGCGTTGCCGTCAGCCCGGCCAGACGCTCCAGCGACAGCGCCAGGTGCGAGCCGCGCTTGGTACCGGCCACCGCATGGATCTCGTCGACGATCACCGTGCGCACGCTCGTCAGCATGCGACGCCCCGACTCGGACGTCAGCAACACGTAGAGCGATTCCGGCGTGGTGACCACAATATGCGGCGGGCGCTTGCGCATGCGCTCACGCTCCGACGACGAGGTATCGCCGGTGCGCACCCAGGCACGAATCTCTGGGGCTTCCTGACCCTCGGCCTTCAGCCCCTCGCCGATACCGGCGATGGGCAGCTGCAGGTTGCGCTGAATGTCGTTGGAAAGCGCGCGCAACGGCGACACGTAGAGCACCACCGTTTCATCGGACAGTTCGCTCTCGAGCCCGCGGCGCACCAGGGCATCGATGGCGGCAAGAAACGCTGCCAACGTCTTGCCCGAACCGGTTGGCGCGGCGATCAGCACGTGGCCGCCCGCGCCAATGGCCGGCCAGGCGCGCGCCTGGACCTCGGTGGGCGCACCGAGATCGCGTTCGAACCAGTCACTAACAGCGGGATGAAAGACATCGAGCGGCATGGGCGCTCCGGACTATCGCTTTCCTACAACGTAATCGAGGGACGGTCGAAACGCGATGATCTTCCCGGGGAGAGGTCACTTACAGCGACAAGAGCATGTCGCCGAGCTCACGTTTGAGCCACTGGATGAGCCGCTCGCTGCGCCGCCGGTCGCCACCTGAAGAATGCCACAGGCACAGCCGAGCGGGTGTCTCGACGAACCCCCACGGGGCAACGAGCCGCCCCATACGCAGGTCATCCTCGACCAACAGCCGGGGTGCGATCGCTATGCCCAACCCCGCCACCGCCGCCTCGATCAGATAATAGAGATGATCGAAGCCCTGCCCCTCGGCCAGCGCCCGGTCGAGACGCGCCTGATCGAGTGCCTGAGCGCCGGCCCACTGCGGCCAGGCCTGCGGCCGCGAGGCGGTATGCAGCAGCTTGGCGTTGAACAGCGTCGCCGGCTGCGCCGGATCGAATCGAGTGGCCAGCTGCGGGCTCGCTACCGCGCAGATGTGCTCCGCGGCCAGCTCGACCACCTCCACACCGGCCGGCCAAGGCGGTTCCGCAAAAGTCAGCGTCGCGCTGACCTCGTCCCTTCCAGGGGTAGCTTCGCTCTCGCTGGAGACGACATGCAGCTTGAGTTCGGGCAGTTCACGATTCAGATGATCGAGCCGGGGAATGAGCCAGCGTGCCAGGAGACTGCCCGGGCAGGCCAGGATGAATGGCGCCCCCTCGACGTCACGCTTCAACTGCGCGCAACTGTCTCGCAAGCGGGCAAATGCCTCGCCAACGCCGTGCTGTAGCCGCTCCCCGTGACTCGTGAGCTCCAGGCCTCGTCCCGCCTTGGCAAACAGCGCTACGCCGAAGTGTTCTTCCAGGCTACGCAGCTGACGACTGACCGCGCCGTGCGTCACGCTGAGTTCATGCGCAGCAGCCGTGACGCTGCCCAACCGCGCGGTGGCCTCGAAGGCGCGCAGGGCGCTGAGGGAAGGCATGGAATGAAGCATCGACCTGTGACTCTGGCTCACATATAGCAGCCATCATATCGATTTTCCGTGCCGCCTGTCTGCGCTAGCTTCGTCGAATGTTCCCTGACACTTCGAGGCTCTCCATGACCGACCCTTCGATGCTGCCCGATGCCCAAGGCATGTTCGGCCGCTTCGGCGGACGCTTCGTCCCCGAGACGCTGATGCCGCTGATTACCGAGCTTCAGACCGAATACGATACGGCCCGGCAGGACAGCGAATTTCAGCGCCAGCTCGCCTACTTCCAGCGCGATTACGTTGGCCGGCCCAGCCCGCTCTACCTGGCCGAGCGCCTGACCGAGCACTTTGGCGGCGCGAAAATCTATCTCAAACGCGAAGAGCTCAACCATACGGGCGCGCACAAGATCAACAGTTGCATCGGCCAGATCCTGCTCGCCAGGCGTATGGGAAAGACGCGCATCATTGCCGAAACGGGTGCCGGCATGCACGGCGTCGCCACCGCCACTGTCGCGGCACGCTTCGGCATGCCCTGTGTCGTCTACATGGGCTCGGCCGATATCGAACGCCAGCAACCCAACGTGTTCCGCATGAAGCTGCTTGGCGCCGAGGTCATCCCGGTCACCACGGGTACCGGCACGCTCAAGGATGCAATGAACGAGGCGCTGCGCGACTGGGTCACCCATATCGATGACACCTTCTACATCATCGGCACCGTGGCCGGGCCGCACCCCTATCCCGCCATGGTGCGTGACTTCCAGGCGGTGATCGGGCGCGAAACCCGCGCGCAGATCCTCGAGAAGGAGGGGCGTCTGCCCGACTCCCTCGTTGCCTGCATCGGCGGTGGCTCGAACTCCATGGGATTGTTCCACCCCTTTCTTGCCGACGAAACGGTCAAGATGGTCGGTGTCGAAGCCGGCGGGAAGGGCCTCGACACCGGCCTGCACGCGGCGAGCCTCATCGGCGGCGTACCCGGCGTACTGCATGGCAACCGCACCTACCTGCTGCAGGATGAGGATGGCCAGATCATCGATGCCCACTCGATATCCGCCGGGCTCGATTACCCCGGTATCGGCCCGGAACATGCCTGGCTGCATGAACGGGGACGCGTCGAGTACGTCTCGATCACCGACGACGAAGCGCTCGAGGCGTTCCAGAGCTGCTGCCGTCAGGAGGGAATCATCCCGGCACTGGAATCGGCCCACGCCCTGGCGGAGGTCGCCAAGCGCGCACCGACGTTGCCCGGCGACCATCTCATGGTGGTCAACCTGAGCGGACGTGGCGACAAGGACATGATGAGCGTCGCCCAGCGTCTCGGTGAGAATTTTCAATGAACGCCGCCAAGGAAATTCCCATGAATAACGCCACTCGCCTCGACCAGTGCTTTGCCGCGCTCGAGGCGGCCAAGAGGCCTGCCCTGGTGACCTACGTCACCGCTGGCGATCCCGACGTCGAGACCTCGCTTGAAATCCTGAAAGGACTGCCGGCGGCTGGCGCCGACATGATTGAGCTCGGTATGCCGTTCAGCGATCCCATGGCCGACGGCCCCACGATCCAGAAGGCAGCGCTACGCGCCCTCGAGGGCGGGCAGAACATGACCCGAACGCTCGAGCTGGTCCACGCCTTCCGCCGTCAGGATACGCAAACGCCGCTGGTGCTGATGGGCTATTACAACCCCATCCACCGCTACGGCGTGGCGCGCTTCCTGAAGGATGCCGCCCGCGCCGGTGTCGATGGCTTGATCGTCGTCGACCTGCCGCCCGAGCATAACGACGAGCTGTGCCTGCCCGCCAGGGAGCACGGTAGTGCCTTCATTCGCCTCGCCACGCCGACCACCGACGCCAAGCGGCTCCCCCGGGTGCTGGAGAGTGCCTCGGGCTTCCTGTATTGCGTTTCGGTGAATGGCATTACCGGTGGGCTCGCCCCGGCACTTCACGATGTCGAGCGCATGGTAGGCCGCCTACGCGAGCATAGCCGCTTGCCGATTGCCGTCGGCTTCGGCATTCGCAACGCCGAACAGGCGGCAGCGATCGGCCGGTTCAGCGACGCCGTGGTCGTCGGCTCGGCCCTGGTAGAGCGCATTGAAAGCGCCGAGACCCGGCGTGGCGCTGTTGAAGGGGTTCATGGCCTGGTGCGTGAACTGGCCGAAGGCATCCGTCGGATTAGCTGATGTGACGCGGCTCCGCAGCCAGTTTGGCTGCCATGCCGGCCAGTACGCCGCCCATGACGTAGCGCTGCACGGCCAACCAGGTGGGGCGCTGCTGGAACCAAGTGGCGATGCCCGCCGCCGACAAGGCAATCCCTAGGTTGACCGTGAAGCTCACGCCGATCTGGGTGAAGCCCAGCACCAGGCTCTGGAGAAAGACGGGGCCATGCTCGGGCGAGACGAACTGCGGGAAGATCGCCAGGTAGAAGACGGCGATCTTGGGGTTGAGCAAGTTGGTCAGAAAACCCATCAGGAACAGCTTGCGAGGCCGATCCACAGGAAGCGTGCGCGCCTCGAAGGGTGAACGCGCACCGGGCCTGACGGCCTGCCACGCCAGAAAGAGCAGGTACAAGGCACCGAGCCACTTGAGAATCTCGTAGGCCAGGGGGATGGCCAGGAATAGTGCGGTCAGACCGACGGCCGCCGCCAGCATGTGTACCAGGAAGCCGGCCAGCACACCAAAAAGTGAGATCACGCCCGCCGCTCTCCCCTGGCAGATCGAGCGCGAGATCAGGTAGATCATGTTCGGACCCGGCGTCAGCACCACGACCAGGGCGGCCATGGCGAAAAGCAGCAGATCGGAAAGCGGTATCACGGCGTTCTCCTTATCGAGCGGAGCATTCGGCTCCGGCTATTGCTCAGGCCGGCCGTCTGGCCAACAGCGCCCACACCCCGGCGGCCGAAAGCAGCGATCCGCCCGCCAGATGAAAGCCGCGCTGGGCACGCGGCGTGGACAACAGGCGACGGGCGGAAGCGGCAAAGAGGGCGTAGAGGGCGGCATTCAGCGTGGCCAGTGTGACAAAGGTCGCGGCCAGCACCCACAATTGCGGCGTGACCGGCATCTGCGGATTGAGAAACTGCGGCAGGAAGGCCACGAAGAACACGATGCCCTTCGGATTGAGCGCCGTGACCAAGTAAGTGTTGCCGAATAGCTTCCAGCGCGAGACGGCCTCCGGCGGAGTCAGCACGACGCTCGTACTCGCCCCGGCACGCAACAGCTTGATCCCCAGGTAGAGCAGGTAGAGACCCCCGACCCATTTGACCGCGGTAAACCAGAACGCCGAGGTGGCCAGCAGGGCACCCAAGCCCAGGAGTGACATCGCCAGGGCCGTGGAATCACCCAGGGCGACGGCGGCAACCAGCGGCAAATTGGCGCGCCGCCCCGAGGCCAGCGAGTAGCTCATCACGGTGAGGATCGTCGGCCCAGGAATCGCCAGCATCACGGCGGAAGCGGCCACGAAGGCCAGCCATAGCTCGATATTCATTTGCGTTGCCTCTCATTGGCGGGGCCGGATCGACGTCACGCGAGCTGTCATGCCGGCACATTTAACACGATGCCCGGTCCCGTCCTACCCGGCAAGTGCGAGCATGCGAACAGGCTCCACGGAGGACACTCAGCCCATAGCCCCCTGATTAGCAAAGGCCCCCCGCAGCCATTCGGCCACCCGTTCAAGGGCGGCGTGATCGGCGAAGCGGCCATGCCGAACCAGTTGATAGCGCAGCCCCGGCAGCCTTGGCCCTAAGGGCACCTGCAGCACGCCGCGTTCGAGCTCCGCCTTCACCAGGGTCAGGCTCAGCAACGCCACACCCTGGCCGGCGATGGCGGCCTGGATGGCATGGCTCTCGTCGGAGAAGGTCAGGCTCACTCCCAAGTCGACGATATTGAAACCCGCGGCTTGGCACCAGTGATGCCACGACGGCAGGCCCAGCGTGGAGCAGTGCCAGTCGAAGACGATATGTCGAACCGTCTTGAGGTCTTCATAACCGGTTAGCCCCAACTGCGGACTGGCTACCAGGGCAAAGCTGTCCTCGGCCAGCACTTCCGCCTCATGCTCCGGATAAGGTCCCATGCCGTAGCGAATCGCCAGCGAAGCACCGCGCGATAGATCCAGTGGCGCCTCGCTGGCGTGGATGCGCAGGTCGATATCGGGACACTGGGCATGAAAGTCGGCCAGCCGCGGCAACAGCCACTGGCTGGCGAAGGCCGAGGTGCAGGAGAGCGTGACACTGCCGCCATCGCCCTGCTCACGCAGCGCCTCGAGCGCGTCACCGAAGGCATCGAAGCCGCGATGCAGCACCGGGTAAAGACGCTCCGCCGCTGGCGTCGGCATCACCTGACGGATACGCCGCTCGAACAGGGCTACACCCAGCAACGCTTCCAGCTCGCGCACTTGATGGCTAATGGCCGCCGGTGTCACGGCCAGCTCCTCGGCGGCCTGCTTGAAGCTTTGGTGGCGCGCTGCTGCTTCGAAGGCGCGCAACTGGGAGAGCGGCAACGTGCGTCGGTTCACGGCATCTCCTCATGAAAATGCTTTCATGGACAAGCTCAGCTTTTTCATTCCACTAAAAATGTTCGTTTGTCAGCCTTTGCATCATGGACCGATCCTCTCTTCTACGCAGCATTCAAGTTGAATTTTTCTTGCCAGGAGACGTTCATGATCACACTACTGCATCTCGACGCCAGCGCCCGCCCCGGTCGTTCCGGAATCGATCCTCATGGCTCGCATTCCCGTCGCCTCAGTGCTTACTTCGTCGAGCAATGGCGACAGGCGCGCCCCGACGATCGCATTCTCTACCGCGACGTGGGACAGCACCCGCCACGCCCCGTGACCGGAGAGTGGATTCACGCCGCCTTCACCAAGCCGGTAGATCGCGAGCCCTGGATGCATGACATCCTGGCCGAGAGCGACGCCCTGGTCGACGAACTGCTGGAGGCCGATGTGATCGTCGCCGGCGTGCCGATGTACAACTTCGGCGTACCGGCTGGCTTCAAGGCGTATATCGACAATATCGTACGCGTCGGTCGCACCTTCGGCTTCGACCGCTCGCGTGCCGGCCTGCCCTACTGGCCGATGCTGACGGACATGCACAAGCGGCTGGTGGTGCTAAGCGCCCGGGGCGACTACGGCTACGAGCCGGGCGAACGCATGGCAGAGGCCAACCATGTCGAGCCACACATCCGCACCGTGTTCAGCTACCTAGGTATCGAGGACGTGCACGGTATCGCCGTGGAGTACGACGAGTTCGGCGACGAACGCCTGCAGCATTCGCTGGCCCAGGCCGAACGGCGTATCGGTTCTCTGGTAGCGGAACTGGCGGAAAGCCTAGCAATACCCGCTCGCCTTCCCGATCCTGCCTGATGAACCGCGTGCCGGCCCGCAGGTCGGCACGCAAGTGAGGCGTGTCACTATATATTGGCACCGCCGTCGATAGTGAACTCCGCCCCGGTCACCGAGCGCCCTTCGGGGCCTGCCAGCCAGGCCACCAGGCCGGCCACGTCGTCGGCTTCGTTATAGCGCGGAATGGCCATCAAGCTGCGCTGGGGGTCGGAGAGTTCGCCATCGGCCGGGTTCATGTCGGTATCGGTGGAGCCCGGATGCACGACATTGACGTTGATCCCGCGCGGCCCGAGATCCCTGGCCATGCCCTTGGTCAGCCCGACCAGGCCCGCCTTGCTCATGGCATACAGGCTGATGCCAGACCGGGGCACCCGCTGGGCGAGGTTGCTGCCGATGGTGATGATGCGTCCACCCGCCGGCAGATGTGCCGCTGCCGCCATCACCGCCACGGCCGGGGCACGCAAGTTGATCGCGATGGTGCGATCCAGCTCCTCCAGCGTGGCTTCTTCGATCGTCCCGCTCGGAAAGATTCCCGCATTGTTGACCAGAATATCGAGCCCGCCCAGTTCGGCTACCGTGCGTTCGACGGCGGCCTTAAGCGCCGCGTCGTCACGATTGTCGGCGCGAATGGCTATTGCCCGTCCGCCTGCTGAGGCGACTCCGTCCACCACCGACTGCGCCTGGGCCTCTCCGTTGACGTAGGTCACTGCCACGCTTGCCCCTTCCGCCGCCAGACGACGGGCAATGGCGGCACCGATGCCGCGGCTGCCACCGGTGACCATCGCCACCTTTCCGTTGAGTTGCTGCATGTCTCGCTCCAATTATGTAGTGAATGATACAAAAACAAGATGGCTAGACATCCGAGCGGTTGTCAAGATATTTTGTAGTCATCGATACAAAAAAGGAGTGCGACATGCCCCAGCGTGGCAGGCCCCGCCGCTTCGACAGGGAAGAAGCTCTGCGCCGAGCCATGGAGGTGTTCTGGACTCAGGGCTACGACAATGCCTCGCTCGCCGACCTGACCCGGGCCATGGGCATCAACGCGCCCAGCCTCTACGCCACCTTCGGCAGCAAGGAGGCGCTGTTCCAGGAAGCGGTGGAGCTCTATGTGAGCACGGAAGGCAGCGGTATCTGGGAGCAGGTGGAAACGGCACCGACGGCCCGCGCCGCCATCGAACAGGTACTGTGTGCTACGGCAGAAGCCTTCACCCGCGGCCTCGCTCCACGCGGCTGCATGATCGTGCTTGCCGCCCCGCAGATGCATGGTGCCAACCCTAAGGTCTGCGATGTCTTGAAAGCGCATCGTCAGGCCAACGGCTGCCTGCTGGAGCGGCGCCTCAAACGAGCCGTCGAGGAAGGCGAGCTACCCGCCTCGACGGAATGCCGGGCACTGGCCAACTACGTCGTCACCCTGCAGCACGGCATGTCGATCCAGGCCCGCGACGGCGCCTCGCGCGAAACACTGCTGGCGATCGCCGACTGCGCCATGGCGGGCTGGGACGCGCTTACCGGCTCTGCACAGAACGCCTAGTGCCTCAGCGGCACGGATACCTGATGCCCTCTTTGTGCCGTTCCCAGGGCGGCACAGGTTCCCATTGCTCGACGAGGAAATCGATAAAGGCCCGCACCCTCGGCGGCACTAGGCGGCGCTGCGGCATGACGGCATGAATGCCCGCTTCAGGAAGTGTGCAGTCCGGCAGAACCTGCTGCAGCCGACCGGCCCGCAGGTCATCGCATACATGCCAGATGGAGTGCTGCACGATGCCCAGCCCGGCCACCGCGGCGTCGCGCAGGAGTTCGCCCTGGCTGCAGCGGATGCGTCCGCTCACTTTGACAGTACACCGCTCACCGTTGGCATCCCTAAGGCGCCAGGTGCCAGTCTCCCCTTCCCCATCGGTCAATACCAGGCACTCATGTTGGGGCAGCTCCTCGGGGGTGCGCGGCGTGCCGTGGCGCTTCAGATAGGCGGGAGAGGCGCATAGCACCCGGCGATTCGTGGCCAAGCGGCGCGCCACCATGGTGGAATCGGTTAGCGAGCCGATGCGAATGGCCAGATCGAACCCCGACCCCACGATGTCCCGGCGTTGATCGTCCAGGTCGAGATCGAGACGTAGCCTGGGATACCGGCTCAAGAATCGGGGTAGCAGCGGTGAGACATAGAGGCGACCAAACGTGGGCGGCATCGTCAGGCGTAGGGTGCCGGTGACCTCGCGCGTCGATTGGTGCAGCCCGCTCATCAGCGCCTCGAGATCCTCCACTGCCTCCCGCCCCTGCTCGGCCAGGCTCCTTCCTTCTGGCGTCGGCCGCAGTTGCCGGGTGGTGCGTTGCAGTAGACGTACGCCGAGCTCCCGTTCGAGGCGCTTCAAGCGCTGGCTGGCGACGGCCGCGGAGATATCCAGACTGCGCGCCGCTTCACTGATCGACCCCAGGTCGAGGATACGCAGGAACAGCGAGAGGTCGTCGATTCGGCTCATTATCAATACTTCATTGAATGTCCTTGTCGTTTTAAGCCGGTTCACTTGAAAGCGCAACGCTCTATGCTTCGTCGGCCACCCATCGACAGGAGTTGAACATGGAATATCGCTTTCTCGGCCAATCGGGGTTCAAGGTGTCGTCACTCGGACTGGGCACGGGCACTTTCGGCGGCAAGGGTCCGCTGTTCAGTGCCTGGGGCAATACCGATGTCAAGGAGGCGGCCCGCCTCATCGACATCTGCCTCGAGGCCGGCGTCAATCTGTTCGATACCGCCGACGTCTACTCCGACGGCGCTTCCGAGTCGATTCTCGGGGCCGCCATCAAGGGCAGGCGCGATCGCGTCGTACTCTCCACCAAGCTGACGCTGCGCATGAGCGATGAGCCGAATGACGTCGGCGCCTCTCGTCATCATCTACTCAAGGCGACGGACCAGGCGCTGAAGCGGCTCGATACCGACCATATCGATATCCTTCAGCTGCATCACTTCGATGCGATGACCCCTGTGGAAAGCGTAATGGCGACGCTGGACGACCTGGTGCGCGTCGGCAAGGTGCGCTACCTCGGCGTCTCGAACTTTTCCGGCTGGCAGATCATGAAGTCACAGGCGGTAGCTGAACGCTACGGCTATTCCCGCTTCGTCGCCAACCAGGCCTACTATTCGCTGGTGGGGCGCGACTACGAGTGGGAGCTGATGCCGCTGGGGCAAGACCAGGGCCTGGGAGCGATCGTTTGGAGCCCGCTCGGGTGGGGGCGCCTGACCGGCAAGCTTCGACGCGGTCATGCGCTTCCCGACCACAGCCGGCTACATGAAACCGCCGGCTTCGCGCCGCCGGTGGACGACGAGCGCCTGTACCGGATCGTCGATACCCTCGACGGCATCGCCGAAGAGACGGGCAAGTCGATCCCGCAGGTTGCCATTAACTGGCTGCTCGGCCGCCCCACGGTCTCGAGCGTGCTGATCGGGGCGCGCAACGAGGCTCAACTGCGCGAGAACCTGGGCGCCAGTGGATGGCGGCTCGACGAGGAGCAGGCGAGGCGGCTCGATAACGCCAGTCGCGTGACGCCGCCTTATCCTTACTACCCTTACTGGAATGGCCAGTTCGCCGAGCGCAATCCTACGCCTGTCTGACCGTCGCTCAAGTCAAGCCATGAGGTGCCCACATGTCAGCGCTATCGATGACCCGCAAATGGCGTCGCCTGGATGAGCCGGGCCTGGAGGTTCTGCACGTTCAACCCGACAACGATGGCATTCTAGCCCTCTCCTCGGTCGTGCATGCAGGCGCCGAGGCCTTCGGCTTGTCCTATCTGTGGCAACTCGACCACGGTTGGCGTACCCATCGCCTGGAGCTTCACCTGGCAAGCCCCTCGGTAGCGACCCTGCAGATCGAGCGGAGTGACGAAGGCTGGTGGGTGAATGGCCAACTCCGCTCCGATCTCGCGAAATGCGATGAAATCGACCTATCGGCGACGCCATTCTGCAATACGCTGGCCATGCGACGGCTCCAGGGTTCGGGCGAGTTGACCACGCTCTACGTGGACTTGCCCTCCCTTCAGCTGTTGCCTTCTCGCCAGCGCTATACGGCTCTTGGCAAGAACCGCTGGCGATACACCGATCTGGGTATCGCCAAGGGTTTCGAGGCTGACCTGGAGGTCGACGACGCTCAGGTGGTCGTCACCTACGAGGGCCTGTTCGAGACGATCGACTAGCCGGCCGCTATGGTGTAGAGCAAGACGAACCACACCCATCCGCGGATTCACCGGGGGCGGTTTTACCTATTGCCCCGACATGGCGCAGGCTGACGATCGACACCACCGCCAACGCCAGGATGACGACGCCGCTCACCATGGCGGTCAGATTCAGCCCGGCCGTAAAGGCCTGCTGGGCTTCCCGCAGCAGCCCCACCGGAAGACGCTCACCAGCCGAAACGGTGGCCCATAGGCTCTCTCCTACGACGCCGGCTACATCGGCAGCGACGCCATCGGTCATCATCGCACTGACCTGCGCGCGATAGACGAAAGTGGCCAGGCTGCCCAGCATGGCCACACCCAGCGCCACACCCAGCTCCTGGACCATTTCCGACATGGCCGAGGCCGAGCCGGCCTTATCCGCCGGCGCCGCACCCACCACCAGGTCCGTACCCAGTGCGGCGATGGTGCCCAGGCCAAGATAGACCAGCGAGAACCCGGCTATCGCCACCCCTACCCCACTGGCATTCACTCCGACGGCTGCCAACAGCCAGTAGCCTACCGCCGAGAGCGCCAGCGCGGCCCCCACGACATAACCGGGACGGATACGCCGAGCAAGCAGCGGCGCCACGATACCCGCCAGCACCATCATCAGGGCCGGCGGCCCCATCCATAGCCCCGCCGCCAATGGCGAAAGACCGGCCACCAGTTGCAGGTACTGGGTCACCAGCAGCATGACGCCGGAAACACCGACAAGACCAACCAGCAACACGATCAGGGCTGCGCTGAAGGTGCGGCTTTCGAACAACCGCATGTCGAGCAGCGGGTCGGTCAGGCGCTGCTGGCGTCGTACGAAAGCGATCGTCAGCAGGCCACCCAGCAGCAGGGCCAATACGGGTACGGGCTCGAGCCCCGCCTTGGCCATTTCCTTGACGCCATAGACCGCCGGCAGCACGGCAGCTAGAGAGAGCAGTACGCTGGCGAAATCCAGCGGGCCGCTACGCGGGGCACGGTATTCCGGTAGCAGCAGCGGCGCCGCAATCAACAATACAGCCACCACGGGTACCGCCACCAGAAAGGCCGAGCCCCACCAGAAGCGCTCCAGCAGCAGGCCGCCCACTACCGGCCCCAGCGCCATCCCCAGCGCGAACATAGTGGCCCACACGCCGATGGCCAGGGCACGCTGACGTGCATCACCGAACATGTTGCTGATCAGCGCCAGGGTGGACGGCATCAACGTTGCACCGGCCACACCAAGCACCGCTCGGGCCGCAATCAGCATGGCCGCACTGGTGGAGTAGGCCGCCATCACCGAGGTGATGCCGAAAGCCAGGGCACCGATCGTCAACAGCCGACGGCGGCCGATGCGGTCGCCCAGCGTACCCATGGTGATCAGAAAGCCCGCAATCATGAAGCCGTAGGTATCCATGATCCACAGCGCCTGGGTACTGCTCGGCTGCAAGTCCGCCGCCAGGGCGGGCAGGGCCAGATAGAGAAGCGTGACGTCGAGGCCGAGTAGCGCAGTAGGCAACGCCAACACCGCCAGGCCGGCCCACTCCTTCATACCCGCCCGCTGCTGGACGTAATGTGAACTCGCAGCCTTCTCAATGGCAGAAGCCATGCCATACCTCCTGTTCCATAGGGTTGGCATGGTAGTCTTGGCGCAACTTGGTAGGGTTACAATATAGCCAGTTATCCTATTACTCGCGGTACTATCTAGCGATACTCTTTGGAGCCATCCCATGGCCGGACGCAGCCTCGACAGGACCCGCAGCGAGCTCACCGACTTCCTGATCCATCACCGCAACAAGCTGACGCCGGCCGATGTTGGCCTGCCTTCCACCGGGCGCAGGCGCACGCCAGGGCTGCGGCGGGAGGAAGTGGCCACCCTCGCCGGGGTAGGACTGACCTGGTACACCTGGTTCGAGCAGGGGCGCGACATCAACGTCTCGGAGAACTTTCTGCTCAGCGTCTCCAAGGCGCTCAAGCTTGACGACGCCGAATGCTGCCACCTTTTCCTGCTCGCCCATCGCCGCCCACCGCCGGTGGAAGCCTACCAGTGGCAGGAAATTCCGCCCCTGGTGCAGATGCTGATGGACGACATGCCAAGGCCCGCCTACGTGATGAACCTGCGCTGGGACGTCATCGCCTGGAACGCCGCTGCCGATGCCCTGCTTGGCTTCAGCGACAGGGAGCTCGGCGAGCGCAACATGATGCGCCTGCTGTTCGCCGATCCGGCACTGCGCAAGCGCCTCCCCGGATGGCGGCAAGACGCTTCTCGCCTGCTGGCCCAGTTCCGCTGCGACCTGGCCGCCGCCCCCGAGGACCCGGCCATGCAGGAATTGATCGATGCGCTCGCCAAGCTCTCACCGGATTTTCGCCGCTGGTGGAATCAGCCCAATCTTGAAGCCTACCGCTACGGCATCGGCACCATCCTCGACGCCGATTCGAATCCAAGGGAATACGAACACGCCACGCTGCTGGTGGACGAGCATCGTCACCTCAGGATGGTGGTTTATGTCGCCTCGGCCTGATCCCGCGATGGCCCGACATCATCGTGATCTCTACTCCAGCGCCGCCTGCTTCCTGCGCCGCTGCCCCAGCGCCCAGCCCAGCGAGGGCAGCACGAGCATTGCCGAGGCCCAAGCGCAGGCAGCAAAGCCGAAATGCAGGAAGATCGGCCGATAGAGCAACGCGCCAACAAAGACGCAGAGGTAGGTGATGGCACTATACAGCCCCATGATGGCACCGCGCTGATTGGGATCAAGCTCCCCCAGGCGGCGCAGGAGCAGGTTGAGGCCGACATGATTGCCCACCCCCCAGCCGAAGCAAAAAAGCAGCAGGAGCAGGGGAAGCATGGCCGCCGCCATCAAGCCGAGATAGATGAGAATCAAGCCGGCAAACGCGACGCACGCCACCGTGCTCATCGCATGACGATCGACCCAGCGACCCAAGGGAGCGGCTATGCCGAAACCGACACCGTAAACGGCGATGGCCAGCCCGGCGAAAGAGGCCGAAGCCTGCAGCGTTTCGCTGATATGCGGACCAAGATAGCTGTACAGGCCATAGAACGCCGTCATGAAGGCCGCCACATTGCCCAGCACGACGGGAACTCCGGAAACACGCAGCGCCGTGAGGGGCGACGTCGGCATGACGGCACGCACACTGCCCCACTCACGGCAGCGTGCCACGCCCGATGCCAGGATGAGGGACGCCATCGCCAGTGATGTAAAAACGGCGCGCCAGTGCACGATATCGGCCAGTACCGCCGACAGGCTGACACCCGCCACCAGACTCAGCGTCCAGCCGGTGAGCACGAAACTCAGGGTTTCGCTCTCGCGCCCCTTCACCGCCACCTGGGCGGCCAGCGTATAGACGGCCGGCAGCGCCACGCCCGCCGCCAGCCCGGCCAGCGCTTGGGCGCCAATCAGGACCACCAGTGACGGCGCGGTTCCCGCCAGCACCAGCGCCGCCGCCAGCACCAGCAGGGCTCGCACCAGTGCGCGCTCGGCGCCGATGCGGTCCGCCATCGATGCCAGGAAGAGCGCACTACAAGCCGTGGCCAGGCCGTAGAAGGCCGCCGCCGTCATCACATCGGCCGCGCTGTGACCAGAGAACGCCTCCGCCACCGAGGCGGCAATGGGACTCAGCGCCAGCGAATTGGCACCGATTACGGCAATGGCTGCAGTCAACAGAAGAAGGCGACGCGTAATCACGGCTAGCTCCATATGTGATTCAACACTAGCATTGAATAAAGGAATCTCATTCGGAGCAATCGCCAAAATGCCGAACCTGGAAAAAACAGAAGCCATTCGGGACAGGGGGCAGGAGACACGCCCGCTTGACGCCTTCGACCGAAAAATATTAGGTGAACTGGGAGTGGACGCCGGGCTCAGCTACGCCGAGCTGGGCAACCGCGTCGGGCTTTCGGCACCGGCCGTGCACGAGCGGGTCAAGCGGCTACGCGCCACAGGGCGCATCCGCGGCACGGTGGCGATGCTGGACGGCCCCGAGATGGGCAAGCCCTTCCTGGCCTTCGTGCATGTCGATTCCACGGGATGGGGCAAGACCAAGGAACTGTTGGCGCTCTCTGAGTTGCCTGAGGTCGAGGAGATCCATTCCGTCGCTGGCGACGCCTGCATGCTGCTCAAGGTTCGCTGCGCCAGCAGTCGAGCACTCGAGGGACTGCTCGCTCGGCTCTATGCCCTACCGTGCGTAAAAGCCACGCGCAGCTATGTCGTGCTGTCGACGTTCCTCGAGCGCACCCCGCAAGCGGGAATCACCGAAGCATTGGAGGAATCGGTGCACGAGTCGCCGACGAGTTCGTGATTTTTCTCCCGCTCGAGCAGGGCACGCTTTCTCTCGACGCCCCAGCGATAACCCGAGAGCCCCCCGTCGCTGCGCCCGACCCGGTGGCAGGGAATGGCCAGCGCAATGGAATTGGTGGCGCAGGCCCTGGCCACGGCACGCACCGACGTGGCAGAGCCGATACGCTCCGCCAACTCTGCATAACTGATCGTAGCGCCCACGGGAATCTCGACCAGCGCCTGCCAGACCCGCTGCTGAAAGGCAGTGCCACGAATATCCAGCGGCAGCGATAGCCCAAGGCCAGGCGCTTCGACGAAGCCCACCACCTGGGCCACCCAGGCATCGAAATCCTTGCCTCCGGGAATCAAGGTGGCGCTGACAAAACGATCCTGGAACTCCTGCAAGAGCTGCTCCGGATCGTTGCCCAGGGAAATGGCACAGATGCCCTTTTCGCTGGCCGCGACCAGAATCGTGCCTAGCGAGCATTCTCCCAGAGCAAAGCGAATCTCCATGCCCTCTCCTCCCGCACGGTAGCGCTTCGGCGTCATACCGAGCATCTGTGACGAAGCGGCATAGAAACGTCCGCTGGAGCTGAAGCCCGCCTCGTACATCGCCTCGGTCACCGTCTCGTTGCGCAACAGCTCGGCACGTACCCTCTCTGCGCGCCGCGCCACGGCATAGGCCTTGGGTGTCAGGCCCGTGATCGACTTGAATACGCGATGAAAATGGAAGCGGCTCAGCCCTGCGGCTTGCGCCAGTTCGTCGAGCGAAGGAAGTTCGTCGGAGGTTTCGATCAGCCGACAGGCACGGGCAACGCTCTCGGCATGGCGGCGAGTCAGGGAGAGTTCCTGAGGCCGGCAACGCTGGCAGGGACGATAGCCGGCCCGTTCGGCCGCCGTCGCATCGTCATGGAACTCGGCGTTTTCACGGCGCGGCCGGCGCGACGGGCAGGTGGGGCGGCAATAGATCCCGGTGGTACGCACCGCATAGACGAAAGCGTCGTCCGCTGCGGCGTCGCGGGCCAGCACCGCCGCCCATTTCGCTTCATCGGAATCGAAAGCGGCAAGTAATTCGCTCGTTGTCTCGCTCATGACGGGCCTCCACTGTGGATTCGGCGTTCACCATGAGTACAGGATGGCCCCCGAGCCTACCTGCCACACTCCGTCCCTTGCTTTCAAAGCGAACCCACCTCTTCACAACATTCGCAGCATAGCATTGCAAGTTTTTTCGATTCAGCGGCAATAAGCGGAGTGAGCCTGCCGGCTCCCTCCCTCAGGGTTCGACAAGGGGCCGCGATCGGTGTCCCCAGCCAACCTGGAGAGAGGATAACCCTATGAACACACTTGCCGGAAAAGTCGCCATCGTCACCGGGGCCAGTTCGGGCATCGGCCGTGCCGCCGCGCGTCTCTTCGCCAGCGCAGGCGCCAAGGTCGTAGTGAGCGCTCGCCGTCGGGACGAACTCGATGCGCTGGTCGAAGCCATCGCATGCGACGGTGGCATTGCCGTCGCCGTAAGCGGAGACGTGCGCGACGAGAGTTTGGCTGAGCGCCTGGTCGTCACCGCCATCGAGCGCTTCGGTGGGCTTGATATCGCCTTCAACAATGCCGGCGTCGTGGGGCCCATGGCACCCATACAGGATATGTCGCCGAGTGACTGGCACGATGTCATGGAGACCAATCTGACCGCCGCCTTCCTGGGCGCCAAATACCAAGTCCCCGCGCTGCTGCAGCGAGGTGGTGGCAGCCTGCTATTCACCTCGAGCTTCGTTGGCCATACTGTCGGTATGCCCGGCATGGCGGCCTATGCTGCCAGCAAGGCCGGCATCCTGGGCCTGGTGAAATGCCTTGCCGCCGAGCTCGGCGCCAACGGTATCCGCGCCAACGCGCTGCTACCTGGCGGCACCGATACGCCGGCCAGCATCACCAACTCCCCAGACGCCGGACCGGAAGTGCTGGCCTTCGTCGAGAAGCTGCACGCCCTCAAGCGCATGGCCACGCCGGAGGAAATCGCCCAGGCGGCGCTCTATCTGGCCAGCGATGGATCCAGCTTCGTCACCGGCACGGCAATGCTGGTCGATGGCGGCGTCTCCATCAATCGCACCTTATGACCGGAAAACGGCGCTGCCTGTCTGGCAGCGCCGTTGACGTTCGGGCAACCACCCACTCGCCCTGCTACCCTGCACACAATGCAGCGCCCCGGTAAGCGCTTACGAGATCGCCACCTGAAGCCAGCACGAGTAGTATCGGACGCGCATTACAACGACAACACGGAACCACCATGATCGCCGTCATCTTCGAAGTCATTCCCAAGTCCGGTCGCCGCGACCACTACCTCGATATTGCCGCCAGCCTTCGCCCGCTGCTCGATGAGATCGATGGCTTCATTTCCATCGAACGCTTCGAAAGCCTGACCCAGCCGGGCAAGATCCTCTCGCTCTCATTCTGGCGAGATGAAGAGGCCGTGGCCCAGTGGCGCCAGCTAGAACGCCACCGCGCGGCTCAGGCCCAAGGTCGCGAAGTGGTCTTCGACGACTACCGTCTGCGCGTCGCCACAGTGACGCGCGACTACGGCATGCACGAACGCGAGCAAGCGCCTGCCGACAGCCGCGAGCGCCACGACAGGACCTGACGAACAGCAGCAAAGTCAGCGCCCCGGTTAGCTTTTTCTAACCGCAAAAGCTCGACTGCACAGCTTTTCGATGCACGGCTAACGGGGTATGTGCTCGATATGGGCATGATCAACCAGGCTCCATTCGCCACTGTTGCGATATAGCCGTTTGGCCAGGCGCGGGTAGTCGACAGCGTCGTGCATCAGGCGCTGGCCCACCACCAGACACACCAGCGGCTCGTCGCCGTCGTTATACAAGTCGTGCGCCACACCATTGATGGGGAAGCCGATGAAATCGCCGGGAGCGATCGGTTGCCTGCGCTCGCCCAAGGTCGCCACGCCGGTACCGGAGAGCACGTAGAGGGCCTCCTCCTCGTAGCGATGACAGTGGTACTCGGTGGAGAAGTGGCCGGGCGGCACGCTGATCTGATGAATGCCGAGCTGGGTCATGCCCACGGCGTCGCCCAGCGACTTGTTGACGCGTACGGCATCGGCATTGAGGAAGTGCACCTTCCTTACGCCTTCCAGGGCTTCGATATCCTGTGACGATAGATACATACCGTTTCTCCTTCGTGTCGAGACGCCGCCGGGGCATCGCCCGATCTTAGCGTGCCCGGCGGCGTAGAGTTTCCTCGGCTTGTGCTTGTTTCACGCAGCCAGACGCGGCTCCAATTCCCCCAGGCTTACGTGCCCCTTGAAGTGGCCCCGTCCCACCGGCTGCTCGCCGCGTTCGATTGACTCGGCGAACTGTATGGCCGGGTCTTTCCTGAGTTTCGCCATATGCCGGGCCAGGTTCGGATAATCACTCTCGAGATCGAACAGCCGGTGGTACTCGGCCCAGCGTGCGATGCCGATGAAGTAGGCGTCCGCCATGCTATGCGCATCGCCCAGCAGCCACTCGCGCTCCGCCAACAGTCCATCGAGATGAGCACACCCTTTGGCAACCTGCTCACGCCCCAACCGGCGCAGCAATTCCTGCTCCACCCCCTTCAACCCTTGGGTTTCGTAGAGCGCCCACAAGGGATTGAAGGCTGAGAAGAAGTCGGTATTGAGATAGGCCAGCATCTGGTTCAGCCGGTCATACTCCCGGCTTCCCTGTTTGAAGCCTAGCCGCGTTTCGAGGTCGCCTGCTGCCAGGTGCTGCAGGATCGCCAGGCTCTCGCTGAGAGGCTCGCCATCCTCCAGCAACAGCGCCGGTGTCTGGAACAGCGGATTGACCTTGGCATAGAGCGGGTCCCAGGGCTGCTCCAGCATCTCGATGCGGCACAGGCGATAGGGCTTGCCCAGCCACTCGAGCGCCACGATCGAGCCGAACGAGCAGCCCTGCGGTACGCCATAGAAGAGAACGGGTTCCATTGTCTTGCTCCTTGCAGTGAGAAACGCCAGCGCCCTCTGCGCCTGGCCTCGCCAGCAAGGTAATGGCTATATAGGGCAAAACGGGTCCTATTTAAACGGGAGAATCCAACGTGGCCAATCCCACCGTTCGCATTCTGACATTGCTGGAACTGCTGCAGACCCACCGCCACCTGAGCGGCCGGGAGCTGGCCGACCGGCTGGGCATCGACCGCCGTACACTGCGGCGCGACATCCAGGCCCTGGAAGAGCTCGGCATTCCCGTCACCACCGAACGCGGACGGCACGGCGGCTATCATCTGATGCCGGGCTTCAAGCTGCCGCCGCTGATGTTCACCAGCGAAGAGGCACTGGCCGTCTCGCTGGGACTGCTCGCCGCCCAGGCACTGGGCATTGCCGAAACGGCCCCCGCGCTGGAAACCGCTCGGGCCAAGCTCGAGCGGATCATGCCCACCAGGTTGCAACGGCAGGCGCAGGCCCTGAGCGAGAGCGCCCGGCTGGAACTCCCTCCGGCGAAGGTGCCAGGCGATGAACGCCTGCTGGGTCTGTTCGCTACCGCTACCCAGGCACGCCAACGAGTCCGGCTCGACTACCGGGACGACCGGGACCAGCTTACCCAGCGTGTGCTCAACCCCTACGGCCTGGTTTATCGGGGCGGTCGCTGGTATGTCAGCGGCTGGTGCCATCTACGCCGTGATCTACGAAGTTTCCGCCTGGATCGAATTGCCAAGGCCACGCCGCTCCAGGCCAGCTTCGACAGGCCGGCAGACTTCGATCCGGCAGAGCATCTGGCACGAAGCATCGTCAGCCTGCCCCGTGCTACCGCCGTCAGCGTGCGCCTGCACACCGACGTTGCCCATGCCGTATCAGAGCTGGGCCGCAATATCGGCGTCTTCACGCCCGACGGAAGCGCCGTGATACTGCATGCCCGCACCGATAGCCTGACCTGGTTCGCTCGCCAGTTGGCTCACCAGCCCTTCGACTTCGATATCCTCGACCCACCGGAACTGTGCGACGCCCTCTTGGCGCAGGCTGCCCGGTTGCAACGGTTGGCAGCAAGAAAATAAATGAATGGGTGTCGAAATCGTCTACGTTGAATCGACGAAGGGAAGTAGAACCAACAACAATCCTCCAGGAGACCCACCATGCAGCTTTCCACCTACCTGATCTTCGACGGCAACTGCCGCGAGGCCTTCGAGTTCTATCAGCACTGCTTCGATGCCAAGCTCGAGGCCATGGCCACCTACGGCGAAATGCCTGACAGCGAAGGCATGGAAATCCCCGAGGAAGCGCGCAACCTTGTCATGCACGCCCGGCTGCGCATCGGCGACCAGACGCTGATGGCGTCGGACAACTCCCCCTGCAGCCCGGCGCCGTACGAGGGTATCAAGGGCGCGAGCATCGCGGTTGGCGTCGATTCGGTGCAGCAGGCCGAGCAGCTCTTCAATGCGCTAGCCGACAATGGCAGTGTGCATATGCCGCTCGAGGAAACTTTCTGGGCCCATCGCTTCGGCATGCTGGTGGATAAATTCGGTGTCGCCTGGATGATCAACTACGACAAGGAGCAGCAGGCCGCTGCCTAGCGCAGCACCGCTTCCCTCCTGAGCCGCTCGGCGAGCCGGTCGATGAAGGTCCTCACCTTGGCCGCCGGGCGGCGCCCTTCCCGATGTACGATGTGCACGGGCAACGGCGGCGCCTCGAATTCCTCGAGTACAGTGACCAGCTCGCCGCGTTCGAGCTGGGGAGCGATCTGATAGGAAAGCAGGCGGGTCACGCCCCAGCCTGCGGCCGCCGCCTGCACGGCGCCGTCGTTGACGTTGATGACCAGGCGCGGCGCCACCCGATACGACACCCCCTTTCCCTCGGCTTGCGGGAAGAAACTCCATTCCGGCTGCAACGAAATGCCGCTGGCCATGACGATACGATGCCGGCTAAGGTCGTGCGGGTGTACGGGCCGCCCATGTTGCGCAAAATACTCCGGTGAACCGCAAACCACACGCCTTACCTGCCCGACGCGCACGGCGCGTAGCGAGGAATCGGGCAAATCGCCAATTCGCACCGCTACATCGAACCCCTCGTCGACGAGGTTCACCACTCGGTCGAGGAGCACCGCATTGGCGTTGACCTCAGGATACTCATCCAGGTAATCCAGCAGCGTCGGCAGCACGAACAGCCTGCCGAACAATACCGGTGCGGTCACGTTGAGCTGTCCCCGTGGTGTGGCAGCGAGTCCTGCCGCAGACTCATCGGCTTCCTTTACGTCGTGCAGAATGCGCCGGCAGTCCTCGAGGTAGCGTGCGCCGGCTTCGGTCACCCGTACCACCCGGGTCGTACGCGTCAACAAGCGCACGCTCAGCCGCTCCTCCAGCTCGGCGATCGCTCGCGTCACCGTGGGCGGCGAAAGCCCCAGACGGCGCGCCGCCCCGGCAAAGCTTTGCGCCTCTGCCACGGCCACGTATACCGACATCAAGTGAAAGCGGTCCATGCATCCTTCCAAGTATTGAAACAGTCAATTGCATGCTACGGCGATTCTTTACCGAAAGGGAATACGGCAAGGTGACGTACGCAGCCTGTGCTGCGATCCGCTGAACCAGCGGCATACGAGCCAAGAGGAGCTTTTGCCATGAGCCGTATCAACGTCGTGACCCCGCATACCGCCGATCCCGAGCAGAAAGCACTGCTCGAGTCCGTTCAAGCCCAGCTCGGCATGGTGCCGAATTTCCTGAAGGTATTGGCCAACTCACCGGCAGCGCTGCAAGCTTTTCTCGGCCTGTATGGGATCGCTGACTCGGGCAGCCTCGACCTGCCGACACGGGAGCGCATCGCCCTGGCATTGGCACAACAGAACAGCTGCGAATATTGTCTTTCCGCCCACGCCACCCTGGGCCAGAGTGCGGGACTCTCGCCTCAGGAAATCGCCGCCAATCGCCGCGGCACCAGCCAGGACGCCAAGGCTGCCGCCGCCGTGTCCTTCGCCCGCGCCCTGGTCGAACATACGGGGGACGTCACCACGGCCGAGCTTCAGGCTGTCCGCAATGCCGGCTACGACGATGGCGAAATTGTCGAGATCATCACCCATGTCGGGCTGAACCTGCTGACCAACATCCTCGGCAAGGCCAGCCGCGTGGAGATCGACTTCGACCGGGTCGCCGTCGACTCGGTCGCCTGATCTCGAACCGCCCCGGCGCCGTTCAGTCCGAATGGCGCCCCATCGAGGAGCCCACCATGACACGCGCTTTCAAGACGATTGCCTATACGCCATCGGTCCGCGCCGCCCAGGCTCGCTACGGCAGCCGGGAAGCCACCAAGCCCATCGATGCCGCCTCGACCGAACGCGACACCCTGACCGAGCCGGTGCAAGCTTTCATCGCCGCGCAGGATCACTTCTTCATGGCCAGCGTCGGCGAAAACGGCTGGCCGTATGTGCAGCATCGTGGTGGGCCGCCAGGCTTTCTGAAGTGCCTCGACAATCACACCCTCGGCTTCGCCGATTTCGCCGGCAACCGACAATACATCAGCGCCGGCAATATCACGCATGACGATCGCGTGGTGCTGTTCCTGATCGACTATGCCAACCGGCGCCGGCTGAAGCTCTGGGGACGGGCGCGCATCGTTCAAGAAGGCGACGACCCGGTGACCATCGCCAGGCTCGAAGTCCCCACCTACCGCGCCCGAGTGGAAAGGGGCTTCATGATTTCCATCGAGGCGTTGGATTTCAACTGTCCGCAGCACATCACGCCGCGCTTCACCGAAGCGGAAGTCGCGGAGCGGTTCCTGCCCGCCGGCAGTCATGGTCCCGCTTTTTGAGGGCAATAAGCGGAGTGTGCCCGGCAATGGGAGCCGGCAAGTTGCCAAGACGGATAGCTTCGGAGGGAAACATCATGCTGAACAAGGTCGTGACTTGGCTGAAGAGAAGCCGGCAACGCGCTGCCGCACATCGCAACCAGGCCGCATTGTTGGAATGCGACTCCCGCATGCTGCGCGACATCGGGTTGTATCGCGAGCGTGGTCGGCTGATGCCGCTAAATGATCCCGACGACCGACACGCCTGACATTATGGATGTCGCTCGACGATTGAACGGCAGGCGCGATCTCTGGACAGCGGGTCCAACAAGCCAATAACCCAATCGCGCACGGCGGCGATGGCCGACTCCTCAAGCCGCTCGGGAGGGTAGACGAGCTGGAAGGGGGCAGCCTTGATTTCGGGGCCGAACGGCTGGACCAGGCGGCCCTGACGCAGCTCCTCCTCGATCAGGTACCGGCTCATCAGGGCTACGCCCTGCCCGTCCAGGGCAGCGGTGATGCCGTGGGTCTCGTCGGAGAACAACAAGCTGGCGCTGATATCGAGCCCTGGCACCTGGACCTGGCGCTGCCAGGCTGCCCAGTCCACCGGCGTGGGCGAAGAGAAGTGGAGCAGCGTATGGCGCACCAGTTCGGCGGGCTCACGCAGCTTTAGCGCTGGACTGCAGGCCGGCACGAAAACGTTGTCGAACAGCTTCTCGTTGACCAGCCCCGGCCAGGGTCCCTCACCATAGCGAATCGCCATATCGGCGGTGACACCATCCAGGGCGACCGCTTCGTGGGAGACCTGAATGCTCAGGTCGATCTGCGGATGCGCATCGCGCAGCAGGCACACCCAGGGCAGCAGCCAGCGCGCGGCGACGGCCGGCGTGGTGGAGAGCGTTACCGCCTGCCGCACCGGCGGCCGGCGCAGCTTGGCCACCGTCTCGGCGATGGTATCGAAGGAGTCGCTCAATACCGTCAACAGGGCCTGCCCCTGAGCCGTCAGTATCAACTGGCGCGGCCGTCGTACGAACAGGGTGACTCCCAGGCTCTCCTCGAGTTGGCGGATCTGATGGCTGATCGCCGTCGGCGTGACCGAGAGCTCCTCGGCCGCCCGCTTGGCGCTGAGATGCCGCGCCGCCGCCTCGAAGGCGCGCAGGGCGGAAAGGGAGGGCAGTCGTCGCGGCAACATGGCTGAATTTTATTTTCCATTAGTGAAAAAGAATTGTCGGTTGTCGACCCGCAACAATTGAGGCTTATATGAAACAAGCCGGCAAGCACGGCTGAGAACAATTCACCCAATTAATCCTACACCCAGCGAAGGAGAAAGCCCATGACACGTCTACTTCACCTCGATGCCAGCCCACGGCCCGGACGTGCCGGCACGCACGACCACGGCTCGCATAGCCGCCGCCTGACCCATCATTTCGTCTCCCGCTGGCAAGCGCTGGAGCCCGCTGTCGAGATCGTTTATCGCGACATCGGTGCCACCCCGCCGCCGCTGACCAGCGTCGAATGGATCGAAGCCGAATTCACCCCCGCTGAGCAAAAGACGGAATCGATGCAGGCCGCGCTTGCCGAAAGCAATGCGCTTGTCGATGAAGTCCTTCAGGCCGATATCCTGGTGCTCGGCGTGCCCATGTACAACTTCGGGCCGCCAGCCGCCTTCAAGGCCTGGATCGACAATATCGTTCGCATCGGCCGTACCGTCGATTTCGACATGGCGTACGGCGCCCACCCCTACGTGCCGCTGGAACACTACGTACCGCTGCTGGCCGACCGCCCCCGTCATGCGGTACTGCTCTCAGCACGCGGTGGATTCGGTTTCGATCGACAGGGCCCGCTAGCTGCCTTCAACCACCTGGAACCGAGCGTGCGCACCGCCTTGCAATTCATCGGCATCGGCGGCTTTCACGACATTGCCATTGAGAATCAAGAGGAAGGTGGCGAGGCGCTGACGGCCTCGACGAAAAGCGCCCTGGCGCGCATCGACCGGCTGGTCGAGGGCTTGCACGCCGAAGTGACTAGCGTTCCGCTGCCAGCATGAGGAGATCGTCTCGAAGCGCTCGGCCGCTTTGAAGCAGTTGAGCGCTCCGCTCCGCTCCTCTCCCAGCATGGTAAAGCGCTTGGGGAAAATACGGCTGAGCAAATTGATGATAGGTGGGTTCGCTCTTTCCGGGCTCGCTTCAGAGCAAGGTTGATCAGTCTGTTATTGAGCCACACGTAGCCTAACATACCCGTGTAGGCAGCCAGCTGAGTGTACTGAGCCAAGTGGGAGAGCGTGCTGGGCGGCACACCGTGGGTCATAGGCGAGAGGTCTTGTTAGTCAACACGGCATTGTGCTGTCACATGGCCAAGGGATATACATCACTGCGCATATAGAGTTACATGAAGACCCCATGATTCTCCGCTCTGATCGTTACCTGAGAAGTCTAGGCGAAACATGCATCTGTTTCTTGGCACTTTTTAGCCGTGATATACAGCTTGAGAGACCGCATTTTGGTAACCACGTATTATGAGAAAAGAAAATTATTACCTGTACCTTAGTTCAGGTGCAAAACATGCTTTACTAGGTTAAAACACTATTACAAATCCTGCAACAGTGACGCCATGTTATGAATAGCTACGATGTAGAGCTTTACAGATATTGCGAAACCCCCTCGAGAATTAAAAACACTTTGTACAAGCAAAGAAAAAGCCAATTTATAGATAGACTTAACTGGTCCATTGAAAGCTATAATGGAAGCGAAGCAGAATCCGACCAATTCGATACGAACGGAACATACTATCTGTTGATTAGAGACTCGGTTGACATACAGGGGAGTGTACGATTGCGTCCATCGCAACTTAAGAATTTGAGTAGCGTTCATTTTTCTTGGCTTACAGATAGCGTACGTGTTCGCAGCACCTACACTTGGGAAGCAAGTAGGTTTACAATCAATCCAATTTACAAAAAGTCGAGAAAGCATAAGAAATGATCAGGTATAGTTGATGACAGAACTATTTCTCTTTTTATTTTTATGCTCAGCTTCGCCCTCCAAAAAGAAATTAAAAATTATGAGGTAATAGTGAATAAACAAATGAAAAAAATACTCATGCTAGCTGGATGGGAGCTGGAGGTATTATCGACAGGAAAAACGGAAACAAAAGAAAAAATATACTACGGCTTGCTTCCATGTACAAAAGCATGCTACAAATCAATATCCTCTAAATACTATGCGAGCCAATCTACAAGCTAATCTTCGATTAACAGATTCATAGCCAAGGCCTTCGCGATCAGCTGCTTTGCATTGGCTGCATTAAGTTTTTTGGCCATGTTATTCATATGAAATTTTATAGTCCTTTCGGATACACCAAGAATGGCAGCAGTTTCCCAATATGTCTTCTCTTGTGAAACCCATAAAAGACACTCTTTCTCGCGAGAACTTAAGCGCACCGTGTTAAACTGCTGCACGTCTTGAGAAAAATAATTGTGCGCCATAATAGAGAGCAATCTCAACAAGAGACAATTTTGCGATATGCGCGCCTCAAAATCTGTATCGCTGCGGCCCACAGAAAGGTGGAGTGAACCAAAGCTGCACCCTGGATTATGCATGGGGATGGAATACCCTTTTTCAATACCATAGTCTTGAGCCAGCTCGAATATTTCCGACTTACTCTTTACATGCGCTGGTATATCTCCCCAAAAAAAAGGTAAGGAAGATCGAGATGAAAGTAGCATGACCGGATCAGCTCTATAATATTTCTCGTCTTTGTAAATATCTACCCAGGCACGATCATAATTTCCAAAAATATAAATATCGCTCACTTGCCCAAGAGATAGAGATGTGTAAACATAAGCATACTTATTCACACCGCAGCTCTGCAATATTTCTTCAAAGAGAGAAAAAAAATCAGATTTCTTAGTAATGCTATTTAACTGCTCAATTTCGTAAAGCATACACCCTCCTTTCCACAGTAGCATATCATCGCATGTATCCATATGGACAACAACTATGCCATCGAAGCTCGGCATAATAAATCTAAGCTGCTTAGGCTATAGCCTATGGTGCAGCCAATAGAATGAAAGAACATGACAAAGCTCTGTCTCTAGCCTTCCCAAGAAACGCCGCCTCAAGTCGGGGTGGAGCTCATCAATCCACTTTCCAAGCATCTCGACACGCGAATACCCCAGCGCCCTTGTGGTTCTGGTGAGGCAACGACCAAGGCTGAGTTAGCGATCAACCGCCCTTTGCTTCTGTTGGATCGAGCACTTCGGCTTAGGACGAGGTTTCTTCGACAGACCACCGGTTTCTAGGAGCACTACCATCGTCATAGGCTTTCCCTCATGGCACTCCAACTAGCGGACAGTTGCGGCCGCGCTTTTGCCGTACGTGATGTTGAGCTGCACAGCTCTCATGCGGTCTTTGGATAGTTGAGCTTTCTCCGATATAGCTCAAGACTCCGTCCGCACCATCTCTACGGACTTATAGCTCCGGCGCTGACATGGACGGGCCCGGCCTACAGATATCGCAGACTGCCAACGGGTGAGAACCCTAAGACGCGACAGCGCATCCTGCGGCTGTGAGGCTGCCAGATACGCAAGCGAACCCTGGGTTGCCCGCCTCTCGCCAGGAGTATGCCAGTGATCGCCTCATGCCGGTAATAGCGCTGAACCACCTATCCGAGACAAGGTTGGAGCGGCAAGGTTCGGCGAGCAAGCTTGCCGCGGAGCATGGACTGTCCACATGGAAGTACTTGGCTGCCATATATCATCAATTGACAACAAGACCTCAGAAGCTGTGCTGGACGAAGCCCTAATGAATCAATTAGGAACCCAGAACAAATTCACCGGGCTGTGGCGCTGACAACAGAAACTCAAGGGCGATTTCTAATATTAATTTCATGTTATCACTCATATACTAAGAATCATCCCAGTAAAACACAAAACAATATCTATGATAGCAATACCAATTCGCCTATCCTTTCGTCAACCTCCTCAATCGCTTACAGTCCAAAACAAAAAATTAGCGTCCTGCTGTCCATAAACTCTCATCCCACTGTACTATAGGACAGTTTTCTAAACATATCCAATTTGATATAAATGCATAAACAATAAGTGAAGCTAAAGCTATTGTCACGAATCAGGAAGGGGCAAAACAAAAATGAAGCCACAGGAGGATCCAAATGACAAAACCGCTTATTGACTTTTAACATCCACACCACGACCAACGTGTATTGACGAATATTATTTTAAAAATAAAACATGAAATTAAAAATCTATTTATTGCGCCCGAAACTCGGTTAAATAAATAAGTATAAATAACATAACTACGGATTGTTCAAATTATTTCATGAAGCTTATACAACGCATAAGCTCAAGGATGAAAAATGGAAACCTCTTCAAAATCCAGCCATACAAGAATCGGTTTGATCGGCGGTATCGGGTCTAGAGCCTCGATAGCTACATATAGCTTACTTATGGAGAAACTTTCTGAAGATTCGCGTGATGTTGTTATTGTCAACCTTCCGATTGAAAACATCTTCGAGTATATGTCAGATCAAATTATGGAGACTGTATATCATTCTGTAGAACAATTGGCAAATGTCGGGGCTAAGCTGATCGGCATTCCATGCAACACCATACACAAACATGCAGAAAAAATCTCCAAACAATGTTCGACACATGATGTGACTTTTGTTGATATAGTTAATGAGTCAGCATCAATGATACTAAAAAGGGGGTATAAAACTGCTGGAATAATCGGAACACCAATAGGCATAGATTTATACATGGCATCTTTAGAGTCAGCAGGAATAGAAGTATCAACACCGAGTTACCAGCAACAAGAAGTGGTCAATGACATCATTAGAATGGCGCTAACAGATGATTTTCATCAGAGCAAGGGACAAAGAAGAATAGAGTTAGAAAAAATTGCTACTGACTTTTTGTCAAGGGGAGCAGATTGTATCTTACTAGGATGCATAGAGCTCCCACTTTATTTCGAGAATGAGATTCCTGAAGGATATGTCTCAACTATTCATGCCCTAGTGAGTGGGCTGGTCGAACGTATACAAAATAGGGAGGATGTATGCGCGTAGGATTGTTATTCGGTGGCTGGTCTTATGAGGCTTTTTTGTCAGCGACACCAGCAATTGAGAAATCACTAGTTAGAAATGGGCATGAAGTTGTTTTGATTAACTGTGCCAACGAAATGTTACCCGCAATATTAAATGACAGCAAAATTGATGTAGCTTTTCTTTCTAGCCATGGATATTATCATGAAGATGGCAGACTGCAAAGTTTATGCGAATGGATCAACATGCCATATACAGGTGCAAACCATTTTGCTTCTGCATTATGTATGAACAAAGAGCTATTTAAGCATGCCGTCGAGAAATTCTCGACTTTCAAACCGCTGTACTTAAATATTAGTTCTTTAGAAGATTTAAATAATCCCGATATTGATCAAGTCCTCTCCCTAGGCAAAGCTATAATTAAACCACTTTTATCTGGTGCCTCGATAGGAATCAGAATAATAGAAAACAAATCTCAGCTTGAGCAGGGCCTAATAGAAGCGCTATCTAATTACGGCGAGTTTATTTTTGAACCTTTTATTGAAGCTGGGAGAGAGTACTCAGTTGTAGTACATGACCTACATGGCGAAGTTGAGGTTATGGATATTTGTGAGATATTAACTAACGGAGTTTTTTTTGACTTTGAAATGAAAAAACGGATATAAGGGAATAACAAAGGAAATTCCAGCAAAGCTCGATAATAAGTTAGAAAATGAGATGAAGGATCTATCTAAAACCATTTACGAAAGAATGGGAATTGACAGTGTGGCACGGGTAGACCTCATTGTTGATTCTTACAATAGAATCAATGTGCTAGAGGTAAATACGTTGCCAGGATTAATGCCTCAATCAGTGGTTCCAGCCGTGTTCGATAAGCAGGGTATGTGCTACGATCACCTAATTGAAATGATACTAATGCGATCCTTTTTGCCCAAAAGGTTTAATTCAATAAAATTATATGATAAACAGCCTGAACTGTCTAACGATGTTGTGATGTGAAATATGAGTTTTCCTCACGCAACAAGCTCTCAAATGAAATGCGCGAATTGTTAATGGTTCGGATCCTATCCATGTTCCGTCCGGCGTGGATCGGATCCGTCTCTAAACGTAAAAGCCCTTATACGGGAAAACAAGATGTATAGAAATACAATCACTGAATTATTAAGTGCCGGATGTTTTCAAGTGACACCCTAAACTCCCTGAAGGATTTAATAACTATAAATTCTTACCCAAAAATTGATTTAACCTTGAGATTGAAATGAAACGGATAACGTTTGGCAACTTTCTCTCAAAACATAATGTCAGCAGAGCCAAATTGACGAGTCTAAAAAAAATACTCATTCCTGGAATGCTTGTTGTGTTATGGGCTGGCAACTGGCCCGCCTCACAAATTGCACTTACTGAGATGCCACCTATTACCTTTCGGCTGGTGACACTTTGGGGTGGCGCCATGGTTATGGTAATTATTTGCTTTAAGGCAGACGAGAAAATTTTTGTCCCATTAAAAGAGTGGCCTCTTCTTTCTTTGCTAGCATTTTTAAATGTTGGGTTGTTCAACATACTGTCGGCATTTTCAATAGCCGTTCTGGAGGGTGGCCGAGCCGCGCTGATAGCTTTTACCATGCCAGTATGGGTTACCATTATCCAATTACTACTGGGTGAAAGGTATCCGACTTATCAACTAGTAGCACTGGGAGCGGGAATCGCTGGCATTTCTCTAATTACATATTCGGTACTTGTAGACCCTGGGTTTAGCGCAACTGCCGCAGGTCTCATGACAATTGCTGCCCTCTCATGGGCGACTGGCTCAGTTATGTTGGCTCGGAGTCACCTTACTGTAAACGGGAAAGCTTTGACCATGTGGATGTTGCTTATCAGTGGATTTATGACGATATTCCTGCTGCCAATTCAAACTCAGCCACTATTAAGCTTCCCGGCAGACACTAAGGGTTGGCTAGGACTTGCCTATGGCACCCTGATAGGCATGGCAGTATGTCAAGGTTTATGGTTCTATTTACTAGCACAGATCGAAACGGCTAGGGCTGCCCTAATCTTGCTTGCCATACCTCCGGTTGGCACACTATTGAGTTGGTATGTGCTTGGCGCGGCTCTAAGTGCTCTGGATGCGCTAGCCTTACTTTTGTTACTTATTTCAGCCTTACTGACTGTCGGGCTCGTAAAGCCAGCCAAAGCCTAGATCTCTTATACAGTCAATTTTGATAAAACCGCTCTTGAATTTGTCTGCCGGAGAGTAAGGCAAAGGAAGATCGACATGCTCATCAAACAAGTCCCCAGCACCGCTGCTCCTCTCAGGCTGCTGCTGGAAGCAGACCCTTCGATAGATACCATCAAGCGCTACCTCGAACACTCGACTTGCCATGTCGCGACACTCGAGGGGGAAAACGTCGGCACTTACGTTGTCCAGCCCATAGGCGAAGGCGTTCACGAACTCATGAACATTGCCGTCGCCCCGGCACACCAGCGCAAGGGCATCGGCAAGCGGTTACTGGATCACGCCGTCGCAACGGCTCGGGAAGCGGGTGCTCAGCGCCTCGAGCTTGGCACCGGCACTTTCGGTTACCAGCTCACGTTCTATCAGCGTGCGGGGTTCCGGGTCGTTGCCGTGGAGCGGGACTATTTCCTCGCTCACTACCACGAACCGATCTACGAGAATGGCATCCAGCACAAGGACAGGCTGCGGCTGGCTCTCGAGTATTAAGGCAGGAGGCCGCCACTCTCAAAGGCCGGTGGGGATATCCACATAGTTGACGATCATTTTTTCCTCATCGAACAACAGCACGCCATATCCGGGCGATTCATCACTGCGTAAAAGGCGCTCGGCCTGCATATCGAAAGCGAACTGCGTGTTGGTGCTCTTCAAGGTCGCGAAGGGATGGCCGAACCATCGGCCCGAAACGTTGCGGTGCACATGACCGCAGAAGAGATATATTGGCGCACGCCGTGTTTGTAGCAGCGCTTTTAGCCCCTCACTATCCAGCAGCCTCAGCCGATCGAGCGCAGGCACACCGACTTCCATCGGGGGGTGGTGCAGGAAGATTGCCACCGAGCGATCTGCTGCCGACTCGAGCTGAGCTGCCAGCCAGTCGAGCCGGAAGGAGCAGAGTTCGCCATGGTGCCCCTGGCCTGCCTGGGTATCGAGATAGATCAGGCGAGTCTCACCGATATCGTCGCCGCCCTGAACGAAGCCCCCTGCCATGGGTACATCAGGAAACGCCTCATGCAACGCAGTGCGATCGTCATGGTTGCCCACCAGTAACCGACAAGGTATAGGCAACGTTTCCAGCTCTTCGCGCAGCAGCGCATAGGCACCAGTATTGTTCAGGTGAACGAGATCGCCGGTCAGCACGAGCAGCTCCGCATCCGCATGTTTGTGGCGTATTTCGTCCAGGCAGTACCTGAACCGCCGCCAGGAGTCGGCTGATGCCGAAGCTGGCGGCATTTCAAGTTCGACGAGGTGAGGGTCCGTCAACCACAGCACTTTGTGCATGGTGTTACTCCGATGCCTGGGCCACCGCCGCCTTGTCCGTCAGCGGGTCGGCCTTGGCGCCGGCCGCCTCTCGGCGCTCCGAATAGCGATCCACCAATGTTTCGGCGTGGGGCCGCAGCAACAGGGTGAAGCGCACCAGCTCTTCCATCACGTCGACGATACGGTCGTAGAGCGGCGAGGGACGCATGCGCCCGGCCTCGTCGAACTCCTGGTAGGCCTTGGGCACGCTGGACTGGTTGGGGATGGTGAACATGCGCATCCAGCGCCCCAGCAGGCGCAGGGTGTTCACCGCATTGAACGACTGCGAGCCGCCGCTGACCTGCATCACCGCCAGGGTGCGCCCCTGGGTGGGCCGCACCGCGCCCATGCTCAGCGGCAAGTGATCGATCTGCGTCTTCATCACACCGGTGATCTGCCCATGGCGCTCGGGGCTGCACCACACCTGCCCCTCCGACCAGATGGCCAGCTCGCGCAGTTCACGCACGGCGGGGTGATCGTCGCCCGCCACCTGGTCCGGCAGCGGCAAGTCGGAGGGATCGAAGATCCGCGTCTCGGCGCCGAAATGACGTAACAGCCGCGCCGCCTCCTCCACCGCCAGCCGCGAGTAGGATCGCTCGCGCAGCGAGCCGTAGAGCAGCAGGATGCGCGGTGGATGGCCTAGCGGATCGGGCAGGCCCTGCCCGGGCCACTGGCGAGCGAAGCGCGCATCGAGCGCCGGCAAATGGTCGGGATCGTTCAGCGTGCGCAGTCTCATGTGGCAGTCCTCATGGAGCGGTGTTGAAGCACGTGCAGCGCCCCCAGGGCGGCGAGCCCCAGCGCGGCGGAAAAGAGTAGCGCCTGGGTACCGAAGCGCTCGATCAGCAGGGCAAAGGCCAGCGGTGCCAATGCCTGGCCGAAGCGCGCCGGCACCATCAGCACACCCTGGCGCAGCCCGTAGCCCTGCGGGCCGAAGATGGCCAACGGCAGCGTGCCCTTGGCGATGGTGAGAATGCCGTTGCCGGCGCCGTGCAGCAGTACGAACAGCGTGGCCAGCGGTGCCCCCAGCGTCATCATGCCAAGCGCGCCCAGGGGATGGGCGACCACGGCCAGCTTGGCCGAGAACAGCGGATGAAAGCGCTGCAACAGCGAAAACTCGAGCAGGCGAGCCGCCACCTGGGCCGGCCCCACCAGCGCCGCAGCGGCGATGGCCCCGGCCGGCGACAAGCCGGCGATCTGCAAAAGCCAAGGCAAGTGCGCTGCCATGCCGGTACTGACGAACCAGGTCACGGCGAAGACGAAGGCCAGCAGTGCCATGGGCAGCAGGGTCGATTCCGCTTCGCCGGTCGCGGACTCGGCGTGAGGAGCAGAGGGTTGAATGCCGAAGGGTATCAATAGGCGATTGAGCGGCAAGCCCAGCACGAGGTGCACTATCGCCCAGGTGAAGCAGGCGTTCTGCCAGCCGAATTCCGCATTGAGCCAACCCGTTATCGGCCAGCATACGGTGCTGGCAAAACCGGCCAGCAGGGTAATGCCGGTAATCGGGCCGCGCGCCCCGCGGCCGTAGAGCCCCGCCAGGGTCGAGAAGGCCGATTCGTACAATCCCATGCCCATGCCGACGCCGATCACCAGCCACCCGGCCCACAGCATCACGGGACCCGCGGCCAGCCCCAGCAGCACCAGGCCCATCGCGAAGACAAGGCTCGAAACCGTCAGCACGTCGCGCCCGCCGAAGCGGTCGATGCGCCGCCCTACCGCCGGCCCCAGCAGCGCCGACACCACCAGCGCCGAGGAGAACGCCGCGAATACCGTACCCGTAGACAAACCGAGATCCTGTGCCATGGGCACGGCCAGAATGGCCGGCAGGTAGTAGGTCGAGCCCCAGGCAAGCGTCTGGGAAACGCCCAAGGCAATGACCACTCGATTACGTGAGTTCATTGCATACCTCGGTCATCGAGGTATTCGGAGCTGAAAAAGCTCATTGCGCTCATCCCTTCCCCTCCTCCCGCTTCGACGAGGCCCCACTTGCCATGCGACGGCTCTCGACAATGCAATCCGTGGCCTCGAGCCAGGCATCCACCGCGACCTGGAAGGCGTCCCGCCCCTTGGCCGTCAGGGCATAGACCTTGCGCGAGCGGCCCTGCACCACCTCTGCGGTCGAACTCAGGTAGCCACCCGCCTCGAACTCGTTGAGCATCGGATAGACCGTTCCCTCCGACGGGCTGCAGCAGCCCTTGGTGCTCCGCTCCACGGCCTGCACCACTTCATAGCCGTGCATCGGCTTGCGATGCAGCACGCTGAGCACGAAGAATTTCGACAGCGACATTTTGATCGTGCCGCGCCAGTACGAAGGGTCGCTGTAGTCGGGGATCCTGCGGCCGGGGGCCGCTTCGGTTTTCGCCTTGGTCATGGCAGAAACGTATACCTCGATGATCGAGGCGTCAAGTGCATTGGCAATCACCCTATAATTTCCCTTGACCCTCACGCGACGTGAGCCTCCAGCCTGTATCTCGCCTGGACGAGAGGAGCCCTTGATGTTGTTACGTATCGGTGAACTGGCCAAGCGCAGCGGCCTTACCGTAAGAACCCTTCACCACTACGACGACATCGGTCTGCTCGTGCCGTCCACGCGCTCCGAAGCCGGCTATCGGCTGTACAGCCGTCGGGACATTGCGCGCCTGCACCATATTCAGGCGCTGCGTTCCCTGGGCATGTCGCTGGCCGACATTGGAGATCTACTGGGCCGGCCGGAACCGCCCCTGGCGAATATCGTCGAGCGACAGATCGGCATGCTGGAAGAGCGGATCGCGCAGCAGAACCGGCTGCGAGATCGCCTTCAGCGGCTGCATCGCCAGCTCGTCGACGCCGAAGAACCGGATCTGGCCGAATGGCTGAATACACTGGAGTTGATGACGATGTACGACCGATATTTCTCGCGTGACGAACTCGACCGCCTATCCCTTTATCAGGCCGATACCGATCGTCAGGCGGAGTGGAACGCCCTGATACAGCAGGCCGAAGACCTGCTGCAGCGAGGTGTCTCTCCTGCCACCGCCGAGGCTCGGGACCTGGCGACGCGCTGGATGGCCAAGCTCGAGCGAGACACCGCTGGGGATCCAACGCTGCTCGATAAGCTGAATATCATGCACGCCAACGAACCCAGGGCTCAGGAACAACTGGGTATCTCGACCCAAGTCTCGGATTACGTGCTGCAAGCCTTTGCCGAGAGTAAGCTGGTCATTTACCAACGGCATCTCTCGGATGAAGAGTTCGCATTCATGCGTGAGCGCTATCCGCAGTGTATGCAGGAATGGCCGCCGTTGATGGCCCGCCTGCGGCAGCAACTAGAGAAGGGCTCGGCCCCCGAGGATCCAGCCGTTCAACGGCTTGCCCAAGAATGGCTGGAGTTGCTGCGCCGTTTTGCCGGCGACGACCCGGCAACCCACCGCAAGATCCGCCAGGCCAACGAGCAAGAACCGGCACTGAAGGACAGCATCTGGATGGACGAACGCATGAAGGCATATCTGGAGCGGGCGATCGCCCACCTGACGTCGACTTGACCCACTCGCGGCCGGCGCCTTTGGCGCTGGCTGCATATCGTTCTCGTGCCCTACTACAGCTCACGCTTCCAGCCCTGGCCCACAAGATCCTTGCCCTTTTGCCAAACAAGTCAACGACGCCTGGCGCAGTGATTTCCCACTCTGTCGAATCCAGCCCCTTCAGGACGACTATCTCGTGCAGCAATAAATAACAGGAGAAGTCCTCATGTCAGCGCACGATGAAACATCCCACCCCGTCGTTCCCCGAGAAGAATGGCTCGCCGCCCGCAAGGAGCTACTGAAAAGGGAAAAGGCGCTCACCCGCTTGCGCGACGACCTGAACGCCAAGCGCCGCACCTTGCCGTGGGTGATAGTCGAGAAGGAGTACACCTTCGATACGCTCGAAGGCCGCAAGACCCTCGCCGAACTGTTCAAAGGGCGCAGCCAGTTGATCGTCCATCACTTCATGTTCGGCCCCGGCTGGGGAGCGGGCTGCATCGGTTGCTCCTTCACGGCCGACCACATCGAAGGCACACTGGTGCACCTCGAGAATCATGACGTCAGCCTAGTGCGAGTCTCGCGTGCTCCATTGGCCGAGATCGAAGCCTATCGCCAGCGCATGGGCTGGCAGGTGAAGTGGGTCTCCTCGCATGGCAGCGACTTCAACTACGATTATCAGGTCGCGTTCCGGCCCGAGGAGATCGCCAAGGGCGAGGTCACCTACAACTACGCCACGAGCAACGTCTCGATCGAGGATCTGAGCGGCCTCAGCGTGTTCTACCGCGATGCCAGCGGCGACATCTTCCATACCTATTCGATCTACGGACGCGGCGACGAACTCGTCGACAGCACCTATATGCTGCTCGACATGACGCCCAAGGGCCGTAACGAAACAGACCCATCGCAACCTGATGGACTGGGTGAAACGCCACGACGAGTACGAATTGGCAGATCAACCAAGAGCGTAATGCCGCTGCACGTGGCCCCAGATACCCCATAGCGCCGCTGAGCTATCGGAGCCCTCATAAATGGTATTGAAATGTCAAGATATGGCTTTGGGTTGCCTAAACACCATAACGATGAGGGTCAATGCCAGGAGGGTGGTGATTACCAACGTATAGCCGAAAGCGGCTTGAAACCCCTGGTTAAGAAGAGCCTCATCAGAAAAAGCTTGGAGAAAAACAATACCGACTGCCACCGTACCTAGTGCGTATCCTAACTCAAAACTGGTATTGAGCAAGCCCGAAGCGGACCCGACTTCGCCCTGAGAAACATTGCGCAAGCTGAGATAATTAATACTTGGTTGAACTAAGCCCATGCCAATTCCTGAAAGAATGGAACCAGGAATCAACCACCAGATATTGCTTTCGACTCCTCCCATTGCAACAACGATAAACAAGAAACCATACGCTAAAATCAACATGCTATTGCCTATCAGGATCAAGCGTTCGGTACGCTGCGAGACGAATTTCCCGACCCTCAGTGCTGTGACTGAAAAAGCCAACGCAAGAGGCATAAAGATAAGACCGGAGGTCAAAGCCGAATGACCAAAACCATCTTGAATGGTTAGTGGAAGAGCCAAGAAGAGAGCCGCATTGCTTGCATAAAATGCCAACGCCATGATATTGCCACGAACGAAGCTTCCGTTGCGAATAAGCGAAAGCGTGACCAGCGGTGTCAGCCCACTTGCTTCTCGAAGGCCTTGCCAGCGTATGAATACCCACATCATGATAGGAGATAGCATAATTCCCAGGGATGCCCACCACGGCCACCCCTGCTCCGCACCAAACGTTAGCGGAGCGACCACCAACATCAAGGTGAATGTCAGCAGAGCAACACCAATGAGGTCGAGTCCGGGCCTCGCCCCTGCAGGCGCCTTGCTTTCAGGGACAAAACGCCTAGCCACAGCCAGGGCTATCACGCCCACAGGCACATTGATGAGAAAGATAGTTCGCCATCCGAGGTCAAGCGGATCCAGTGCAATGAGAGCACCACCGGCCAACTGAGCACCAGTGGCCGCGACTCCTGAAACGAAAGCGAAGGCACCAAACGCCTTGCCGCGCCCCATATCATCAAAGCAGACCTGGATGATTGAAAAGACCTGAGGCATCATCAAACCGGCTCCAAGGCCCTGCGCGATGCGCATCGAAATGAGAGTATCGGCATTGGGCGCAAGGCTTGCGACAAGTGAAGCCATCGTAAACAGCAAAACTCCTCCCATAAAGACCCGCCGCCTACCATAGAGGTCACCAAGGCGACCGCCAGTGATCAACGTTAAGCCAAAGGTCAGATTGTAAGCGGCAAGGATGAGCTGTATATCGGCGGTACTGGCGCCAAGCTCTCCACGTATGGTTGGCGCGGCTACGACGACTATGAAGACATCGAGGATGGCCATGAAGGCCGCTGAGAGGATAACCCAAAGTCCCATCCATGGATTTTGCACGGTTGGCTGCTCAATAGTCATTGATGTCCGTTCCATTCGAATACTCCCGAATTGCCTGAACTCAAGCCTTAACGTATTCTTTCAGGAAGAGAGTAATAAGGTGTTTGTTATCAGGGAATAAAGTATCCCCCCATGGAGTACTACAACTGAAAGCTGAAGATAGATATCAACTTGCTCAGTTCCTCAAGAACCGACGAGCCAGGGTTAGCCCCGAGGATGTAGGACTTGCCTGGGGGAGTCGCAGACGCACGCCCGGCTTGCGGCGCGAGGAGGTTGCCCTGCTCGCTGATATTTCAGTGGAATGGTACAAGTGGCTAGAGCAGGCCCGTGACGTGAGGGCATCCGCGAAGACCTTGGAGCGGATCGGGGTCGCGTTGCGTCTCGAACCTACCGAGATACGCCACATGTTGCATCTCTCCGGGCACATGCCGGACGAAAATTCTTCACTTGCTGAAAGCGAGGGGGTAAGCAAACGGCTCCAGCGAGTCCTGGACGAACTATTGCCCTGCCCAGCCTATATCCACGGCAGACGGTGGGATGTGCTAGCGTGGAACGACGCCACTGAACTGGTTCTAGGAGACCTTCGTGCCCTAAAGGGTGTTGAGAGAAACTGCTTACATATGGGCTTGGTGGGGCCTGTCCGAAGCAGAATTCCAGACTGGGAAGAGCACGCCAAAGGGCTTATCGCAGCATTTCGAGCTGATTATGCGCGCCATCGAGACGTGTCATGGTTCGACGAACTTATATCGACTCTTTCGCACCAGAGCGCTGAATTCGCGAGCTGGTGGTCCGAACCCACGGTCCGCGGTTGGCAAGATGGAATCAAACTCTTTCTTCATCCACGTCTTGGAGAGCTCGCATTTGAATACTCAGGCTTTGACCTTGCCGACGAGCGGTTGAAAAACCTGCGCCTTGTTACCATGCTTCCTGCCGAAGGAACTGATACGCGCGCACGGCTCATTTCGGCTCTCCAGGATCAACACACTTGAAAACATCATCACACCTCTCTCTAAAATCCTGCTAGCAAAGCGAGCCTCCATAACGCCGCCGCACGTGGTCGAGATAGCCACCCGGCGTCAGCCCGGTCACAGCCTTGAAGTCGTGGATGAAGTGCGATTGGTCGAAGTAGCCCGCCGCCAAGGCGGTATCGGTCAGTGAGACGGCTGTCCCGCCCTGCTTGATCAGCTCGCGGCTATGGGCAACGCGCAGCAGCCGAGCATAGCGCTTTGGCGTGAGCCCCACGCGCTGTAGGAATAGCCTCTCCAGGCGGCGCTGGCCGAAGGGTAACTCTGCTGCCAGCTCGGCGATGCTGGCCTGGCCGTGGCGCAGCTGCAGCCAGTCCAGCGAAGCCGCCAGCGCCGGCTCCTCCTGCGCCCCGTGCCGCCACAATCGTTTCAGCAGATAGCGTTCGAGCAGCGCGATGCGCCCTGCCAGGTCGGGCCACTGCCATAGCTGCTCGTGCAGCGCCTCGAGCTGGAGCCGACGCAGGACGTCGCCTGGTATCAGCTCCGCCCCAGCCAGGCGGGATAACGCCTCGCCGACAAAGGTAAATCCCCTGCCAGGATGGAAACGCACGCCGAGCAGATCGAGATTCGCCTCTGTCTGCATTTGCGCCGTGCGCAGCTTGGGACCGTCGACCCAACAGGCGCCGGAGATGCTTTTACCGTCGCGTTCTAGCGACCCACCAAAGCTGAACAAGAGCCCCATGCCGCCGTCCGGATGCAGCAGCTCCACCCCCGATGCCTCGCTGCCGATCCGCCCCTTGGCCTGCCAGAAACACTGCACGTAGGGACGCAACGCCGCACAGGGGGCGAAGCGCTTCAGCGTCAGGCCGCCAAGTGCCGGCGAAGCAGGCCGAAAATCTCCAATGCCGCTGCTGTCGGCCCGGTCAGGCTTGAGGTCTTTTCTCATATTCGTAACCGTTCAACGAAAGGAAAGCGCGCCTGGAGGTAGCGTTGCCGCGGGCATCGCGGGCAAAAGCACCGAACTGATATCAGCAGAAAGTCGAACGATTCGCTGATTCTCGCTGTACAGTAGAGTCACCCATTTCTCAATTACTCATTCATCATACTAGCGGAGCAGCATATGGATACAACGCGGATACTGGTTGTCGGCGGCGGCGCCGGCGGGTTGGAACTGGTCACTCGCCTCGGCCGGCGCCTTGGGCGACGCGGCAAGGCCGATATCACACTGATAGACCGCAACAGCACACACATCTGGAAGCCGCTGCTCCACGAGGTCGCTACCGGGGCACTCGATTCCAGCATCGACGAGATTTCCTACCAAAGCCATGCCCAGCTCAACGGCTACCGCTTCCAACGCGGCACGCTCGAAGGTCTCGACCGCGAGGCCCGCCAACTGCGCCTGGCCCCGGTGCTCGACGATCATGGCTACGAGGTGCTGCCGGCGCGTACGCTGGACTACGACCTGCTGGTACTGGCATTGGGTAGCGTCAGCAACGACTTCGGCACTCCCGGTGTCGCCGAGCACTGCCATTTCCTCGACAGCCCAGCCCAGGCCGAGGCCTTCCGCCACGACATGCTCAATACCTTCCTGCGCTACAGCGATCCCGAGCGGCGCCAGCATCCGCGTTTAACCGTCGGCATTGTCGGTGCCGGCGCCACCGGCGTGGAGCTGGCGGCAGAGCTCTACGATGCCTCGCGCATGCTGCACAGCTATGGGTTCACCGAGATGGACAGCCGCCAACTCGAAGTGCACCTGATCGAAGCGGCCCCGGACGTGCTGCCGGCCCTGCCCGAGCGCATTCGCGGCGCCGTGCGTACCGAGCTGGAGCGCCTCGGCGTACAGGTACACACTGGCACTCGTGTGGTATGCGTGGAAGAAGGTGCCATCGCCACCGCCGATGAGCGGCGCATCGAGACGGATCTCAACGTATGGGCTGCGGGCATCAAGGCACCGGACATGCTGCACGAACTCGGGCTGACGCTGGAGCGCAACCAGCGGATCAAGGTCGAACCGACGCTACAGAGCGTCGACGACCCCAACATCTTCGCTTTCGGTGATTGCGCCAGTTGCCCGCAGCCGGACGGCAGCGTGGTACCGCCGCGGGCGCAGGCCGCCCATCAGCAGGCGCAGCGGCTTTACAAGAACCTGCTCGCCCGGATCGACAACGGCACGCTCAAGCCGTTCCGCTATCGCGATCGCGGCTCGCTCATCTCGTTGGCTCACTTCGAAGCGATCGGCAGCCTGATGCGTGGCGCCTCGGCACGTAGCCTGTTTATCGAGGGGCGTCTGGCCAAGTTCTTCTACGCCTCGCTCTATCGCATGCACCAGCGCGCCATCCACGGCACGGCCAAGACGGCACTTATTCTGCTCTCGGACGGACTCAACCGCTTCATCCGTCCACGCATGAAGCTGCACTGAGTCGGTACGTAGAAAAACTACAATGCCGCCGCTGGCAGTAAAGCTAGGGTGGGACTCCTACCTCCCTGGGAGACCCACCTGCTTACTAAGGTGTCTGACCATTTCTATAGCTTCCAAGCTGTAATCTCAGGTCCTGACGATACATGGCGCAGTATCGGACCGGGTACGATGGTCGAGCCACCAACTCCATAAAGCCACGGCAAGGCCGGAAAGTGTTACCAGTGCTGCCACCCAGCCCAGAGCAAGTAGTCCAAGGGATGTCTCGATCACGAAGCCGCCCAAGGCTGCACCGCCAGCATTACCGACATTGAAGGCTGCGATATTCGCCGCCGAGGCTAAGCTTGGCGCACCCTCTGCCGACTTCAAGACACGCATTTGGAGTGGCGGCACTGTACCAAAAGCCGCAGCACCCAAGAGAAAGACGGCGACCGCCATGAAAGCGTTTTGATGCTGGGCGACCGACAGAAAGGCTAGCACTATTGCCAAGAATCCCAAGGAGCCAACCACGGTTGGCATGAGTCGGCTATCAGCAAGTCGACCACCTACCAAGTTGCCAAGGATGAGACCGGCACCGAACAGGATCAACAATGGTCCTACTGAAGTTTCGGCAAAGCCCGTAACACGCGTCAGAATGGGAGCGATATAAGTAAAGACGGTGAAGACTCCCCCATAGCCGAGTACGGTCATCGCTAGACCCAGCCAAACTTGTTTGCGCTTGAGCGCACCTAGCTCCGCACGAAGCCCCTTATGTGATTCTTGCTTCGTTGCGGGCACGAGCAAGGCAGTAGCGATGAAGGCAACAATCGCAATGCCAGTAATGGCCCAAAAAGTTGCCCGCCAACCAAACGCCTGGCCAATATACGTTCCGAGAGGCACCCCTAGAATGTTTGCAAGCGTGGCGCCTGTAAACATGACGGCAATCGCAGACGCTTGCTTCTCCTTTGGTACCAGGCTCGTAGCCACCACCGCACCAACACCGAAAAAAGCGCCATGAGCGAAGGCAGTTACTATGCGCGCAGACATGAGGGTCCAATAATCCGGCGCGATCGCGCAGCTGAGATTTCCGAAGGTGAACAGCGCCGTCAGTCCAAGCAGTAGCTGCTTTCTAGGCAGGCCTGCCGTAAGTGCTGTCAGCAATGGCGCACCAACAACGACCCCCAAGGCGTAGCCTGTGATTAGGAGCCCAGCCGCTGAGATTGATACACCTAGGTCTCGGCCAACTTCCAGCAGTAGTCCCATAATAACGAATTCCGTCGTGCCGATACCGAACGCAGTGGTCGTCAAAGCGTAAAGAGCGATAGGAAGGCTGGAATTCTGCGATGCCATACTGAGATCCTCTCTTGTAAAGCTTGGCCCTCAGGAAAGGAGGGATTCGGCCCAAGCATGCTGCGAGAGAGGAGGATTGACTATATGGCACTTTGGAATAGCATATGTGAATTTCTTTCATAGATGGTAGCCCATGAACTACAGCAATCGCAGCGGCGAAATGGAAGTTTTCGTACGAGTTATCGAAGCGGGAAGTTTTTCCGCAGCGGCACGCGAATTGAGGCTCACCCCATCGGCCGTCAGCAAGTTGATTGCACGAATGGAAGTACGCCTTGGTATACGCCTTCTCACCCGCACCGCAAGGACCCTGGCACCGACACCAGAAGGGGAAGCCTATTATGAACGCAGCGTGCGCATCCTGGCTGATATGGATGAGGGAGACCGTGCCGCGACGGAAGGCACGGCACCCAGCGGCAGATTGCGCGTATACGCTTCAATCCCGTTCGGCAACAACCTGCTCGCGCCGCTGCTACCACGTTTCTTGGCTCAGTACCCCCGGATAAAGCTCGATCTCAGCTTTTCAGATGAAACAGCAAACTTGGTGGAAGAACGAGCCGATATTGCCATCCGCATGGGGCCTCTGCCGGACTCCGACCTGAGGGCGAGGCGGCTCGGCACGACTCGTCTTTGTATGGTCGCCTCACCCGACTATCTAGCGCAATACGGCACGCCGGCCAGGCCGGCCGACCTGGCGCTTCATAACTGTCTCAATTTTAACTTCCGGCGCACTATCGGACCGTGGCGTTTTGTCGAAGACAGAATCGATATGCCTATCACAGGCAATGCAGAAGCAAACAACGGCGAAACTGTACGTCAGCTCGTACTGGCAGGACTCGGCCTGGGCAGGTTAGCCGCATTCCATATCGCCGACGACATTGCTAGCGGCAGGCTCCTCCGGGTACTGGCCAATTATGATCCCAATCACACAGAAGACATCCATGTGGTTTATATCAACCGGCGTCACATGGCGGGTCGAATACGAGCCCTCATCGATTTCCTGATCGAAGAGGTCGGTCCAGTGCTTCGGGAAACGGAAGAGCGATGCAGCTTAAGAAAGATATGAAGCAGTCGATGGATTGGCTCATATTTCAGCTTCTTATCATAAGGAACCTCCCGTCGTACAAGACTGCTCATCACAGGGTATCTGAGACACCGAGCAGTCGGGTCGCTGTCATTCACCCAACGAACCCATACCTCTCGCTCATGCCACATGGTATTCCTACAAGATCACCTGCACGTCGAAAATCTACAATCCCACACTGAACGGTCGGGCTAGGGTGGGGCTCCCTTCACTTCAGGAGCCCCATCCATGCGCATGAACTACTACACTACCAGCCCCGACGGCCTCAAGGCTATGCTCGGCCTGCAGGGTTATGTCCATAAGACCGAGAAGAACGGCGAACTGGGCGATGGCCTGCTGGCGCTGGTCTATACCCGCGTTTCCCAGATCAACGGCTGCGCCTTTTGCATCGACATGCACACCAAGGACGCACGCAAGGCCGGCGAAACCGAGCAACGGCTATACGCATTGAGCGCTTGGCGAGAGACACCCTTCTATTCCGAGCGTGAACGTGCCGCCCTGGCATGGGCCGAGGCCAATACGCTGGTTGCCGGCAACGGCATCGACGACGCCCTGTTCGAAGCTACCCGTGAGCACTTCTCCGAAAAGGGCCTGGCCGACCTCACCCTGGCGATCTGCACCATCAATGCCTGGAACCGGTTGTCGATCAGCTTTGCCGCCGATGCCGGCAGCTACGAGCCTGATTGATGATCAGGCGTTGAGCCCCACCGCCTGCCCGGTCACGACGATACCGCCGGTCAGCGGGATGTCCACCTGCAGGCGGCTGGGCCGGCCCATCGCCTCGCCCTGAAGAATGATCAACTGGGCGGGCGCCTGGAGCAGCCCGGCATCGCGCAGGTAACCTCCCAGCGCCGCGGCCGCCGCACCGGTGGCCGGGTCTTCGACTACGCCGCCGACCGGGAACGGATCGCGGGCGTGGTAGCGCTCCGCACCCTCGCGCCACACCAGCTGCAGCGTGGTCAGGCCCTCGCGCTGCATCAGCGCCTTGAGCCGTGCGAAGTCGTAATCGAGCCGCTCGAGGCGTGCCTTCTCCTTGCACGCCAGCACCAGATGCCAAGCCCCGGCATAGGCTCGCGCCGGTGGAATATCGAGATCGAGCTCCTCCGCCTGCCAGCCGAGCAATTCGCGCACTTCCTGCACCAGTTCAGGTTCGGCGGGTCGAAACTCCGGCTTCACCGAGACCAGCGAGGCCTGCCATTCCCCTTCCACCTGGTTGACCGTGACCATTACCTCACCCACTGCGGTATCCAGCATGTAACTGCCGGCTCCGTCCAATTGGCCTAGCACCACCCCACTGGCTACCGTGGCATGGCCGCAGAAGCTCACCTCAGCCTCGGGGCTGTAATAACGCACCGTACGCCGCTCACCCTCCCCCGCTATAAAGGCAGTTTCGGAATAGCCCACCTCGGCGGCAATGCGCTGCATCTCCGCTGGCTCGGGCAATGACTCGCCCAGCCACACCCCGGCTGGGTTGCCGCCGCTAGGATCATCGGTAAAGGCAGCAAGGCGATAGAGGGTGCCGCTCATGGAAGTCTCCTTGGGTGCGATGCGCTCCCTACCATTTTGGGGCGACCCGGGGCGAACGCAATGGAGAGGCGTAACCTCGCCTTGCCGTGCCAAAGCGATTTCTTGAAACTACGCTCCTCAAAAGGAACTGGACCGTTAGGCAAAGGGAGTCGTGTTATGGCAGATCATCATTCGCCTCATGTCAGTGAGGATTCGCCTGGGGGCCCCGCGTCCGGTGGACGTTCCGCCAGGCTGACGTGGGGCTTGCGTGCCTTCGGGCTGCTCCTGGCACTGATTGTCTGGGTTGCCATGGGCAACGCTGATGGGCTCTCGTCGGATGCGCGATGGGTCGCCACGATCGCGACCCTGATGGCGGTCTGGTGGATGACGGAGGCGATACCGCTCTCGGCCACCGCCCTGCTGCCGATCGTGCTGATCCCGATGCTGACGGAGCGAACCGTCGGACAAACTACGGCGCCCTACGCCAGCTCCATCGTGTTTCTCTTCCTCGGTGGCTTCCTGATTGCCATCGCAATGGAAAAGTGGAATCTCCATCGCCGCATCGCCCTCTTGACGCTGGCTCGCGTCGGGGTCGAGCCAAGGCGGATCGTGCTCGGCATGATGCTTGCCACGGGGTTTCTGTCGATGTGGGTTTCCAATACCGCCACGACACTGATGATGCTGCCGATCGGGCTCTCCGTGCTTCGCCTGGTGGCAGAGCGCAGCGGCGAAACCACGGAAACGGCCGCCCCCGGCCAAGACCATCACCGGGCCGGCCACGTTGACTTCATTCATGACGAAAACATCCAACGGTTCGGACTCTGCCTGCTCCTTGCGATCGCCTGGTCGGCGAGTATGGGCGGTCTCGGTACCCTTCTGGGCAGTCCGCCTAATGCCATTGTCGCCGGCTACGCCGCCGACGAGCTGGGCCGCACCATTGGTTTTCTCGAATGGATGATACTCGGCATACCGCTGGCCTTTACCTTCATCCTGGTAGGCTGGGTGTTGATGACCCGCGTGCTCTACCGATTCAACATCGCGGAGATTCCCGGCGGCAAGGAGATGATCGACGGCGAGATCCGCAAGCTCGGCCCGCTCAGTCAGGGCGAAAAAATGGTGATGATGGTCTTCGGCTCGGCCGCGTTCCTGTGGGTCGTGCCCGGTGTACTGGCCAACATCCCGGGGGTGGGCGAGCGGTTGGGTCTGTTCGGTGAGCTCGACGATACCGCTATTGCCATTGCTGCCGGCATCGCAATGTTCATCCTGCCCGGTAGAGGCCGTAGCGAGATGGTGCTGAACTGGCAGGATGCCGAGGATGGGCTGCCCTGGGGCGTGCTGCTGCTGTTCGGCGGTGGCCTCAGCCTTGCCGGCGCAGTCGCGGCGAGCGGCCTGGACAGCTGGTTCGGGGAGCAGATCACCGGGCTGGAAGTGCTGCCGATCCTGCTTCTGGTCGCTGCGGTGGCCGCTCTCGTGCTCTTTCTCACCGAGGTGACCAGCAACACGGCGACGGCCGCGACCTTCATCCCCGTGCTCGGCGGGGTGGCGGTCGGTATCGGCGCCGACCCGATGACGCTGCTCATACCCGCGGCCTTCGCTGCAACCTGCGCCTTCATGCTGCCGGTCGGCACGCCGCCCAATGCCATCGTCTTCGGTACCGGTGCGGTTTCCATCGCCCAGATGGCGCGCGGCGGCGTCATTCTCAACATCATCGGGGTGATCCTGATCACCTTCTTCTGCTACCTGCTTGGCGGCTTTGCGCTTGGCCTGCAGTTCTGATGAGGAAGAGGGCAATCGCGATCCGCTCCGAGACGCCTACCTGATAGAGACATGAAAGCTGGCAGGCAATAACAACGGAGAAGGGAGGCGCCTGGCCTCCCTTTTTCATGTGCAAATCATCCCGCGTGCTGAGCGATCAACGCTCGCGATAGTTGAACTCTTGGCGGGTAAGCGCCCCGTCATGGTTTCGGTCCATGAACAAGAAAATTTCCGGCAGGGTACCCGCCTGAGCCTCTTCCCGTGAGAGCCGGCCGTCGCCGTCTCGGTCCAGCTGCTCGAAGCCATGCTGGGCGGAGTAGCTTGAAGAAGCTGCCGGCGGAATCGGCTCTTCTGCGCCCCTCTCGGCAAGGGCAATGCCAGAGGAAAGGGCAAGCGCCAGGAACAGTGCAGTTTTCTGGGTTCTCATGTCAGTCTCCCAATTCGTTGCGGTATGAGGGCGCACTCGCTCGTGAAATGTTCCGCGGGTGCCGACCCGATGGGTGTATTCTAGAGAACACCAATCACCTGACTAGCCCGCAAATTTCTAACTTTGCGTTTCGCTGGGGAAACGACTAATGTACGGCTGTCTCTCGCCGGTACCGATGCGATGCATGATCTAAACGACCTCTATTACTTCCATGCCGTGGTGACATATCACGGCTTTTCAGCCGCTTCGCGTCATATCGGCGTGCCCAAGGGAACCCTCAGCAAGCGCATCGCACGCCTAGAAGAACGGCTCAAGGTTCGCCTGCTGGAGCGTTCGACTCGTAAAATACGCACCACAGACGTAGGGCACGCCTTCTATGAGCACTGTCAGACCGTGCTCGCCGGCGCCGAAGCGGCGGAGACGGTAGCGGCGCAGGCATACGCGGAGCCCAACGGCGTCGTTCGGCTCAGCTGCCCGCAAGGTTTGATCCAGAACCTGATCGAAGAGGTTTTGCCGGCATTCATGAAGACCTACCCCAAGGTTCGGGTGCATATGCAGGTCTTCGACCGACGTGCCGACCTGATCGAAGATCGGCTCGATATCGCCATACGCGTTCGCAGCAAGCCGGATATGGCCGATTCCTCGCTGATCATGCGCCCGCTGGGCCAGAATCACCTGGTAATGGCGGTAAGCCCGGCCGTGCACGCCGCCTGCAAGCGGGGGCTTACCATTGATGAGCTCGCGCAGGTGCCGACGCTTTCGATGGGGAGCGATACGGACGAGGTTCGCTGGGAGCTGACGGGGCCGAACGACGAGACGCGCGTCATCAATCTGCGACCCCGACTCATGTGCAGCAACTTCGACATGCTGCTGGCGGCGGCGTGCCAGGGGCTGGGCGTGGCACAGCTTCCCATACACATCTGCCGCAGAAGCTTTGCCAAGGGGGAGCTGGTGCACGTACTGCCCGACTGGCGCTCACCCTTTGGCACGATTCAGGCAGTCTTCTCCTCGCGCAAGGGGCTCGTGCCCGCGGTGCGGGCCCTGATCGACTTCCTCGCCCAAGCCGTTCCCTGCAAGCTCTCGGTCGATGCCTGACGGGTAAGACGCTTACCTCTCTTTCCTCGGTAATGGAATGGAGAACTGAATACTTGTCGTCTATAAGAAAGAGTGTTCTCAGACATTCGTTTCTTAAGTTTGATGACTTATTGCGTCGAGAAAATAAAACCGCCGAATCGAGGTAAAGCATGAAGGTCACAAGAATCATGGCCAATACGCCGACTTCCGATATCAACGCGGCTGAAGCCTTCTACGGTGAGATTCTGGGCCTCGAACGATTGATGGATCACGGCTGGTTTCGAACTTACGGCTCGGACGAAAAGATGACGATTCAGGTGAGCTTCGGCACGGAGGGCGGCTCCGGCACGCCGGTGCCCGACCTCTCCATCGAAGTCGACGACCTCGAAACTGCCCTGGTACGCTGTCGAGAGGCGAACATACCCATCGAATACGGGCCTGCCAGCGAGCCCTGGGGCGTGAGGCGCTTCTACGTGCGTGATCCATTCGGCAAGTTGGTCAATATTCTGCAGCACGAGTGAATCAGAACGAGAAAAGCGGCTTTGCACCATGCATTTTTCATTCAGTCCTGCTCCGTCAACCTGGCGAACAGCGGCATCAGTAGCGCGAATAATTCCGCCTGAGAGGAGATATTGCACTTGGCATAAAGCTGACGGCGGAAGACCTTTACCGTCTGGGCACTGACATCCAGGTGCAAGCCGATGGAAAGCGAGGAGTGGCCGCGCAGGATGTAGAGGGCCACTTCCGCCTGGCGCGGGCTCAGCCGGATGCCATGCTCCTTTTCGAGCACTGCGCGCAGACGCTCTCCAAGCGGCGCCGGCGCCGCCTTGGCGGCACTTTCAGGACGATAGTCTCGCCAATGCGCCTCCAAAAGTGCACTGAGAGTCATCTCGTTTTGCCGCAGGGCCTGAAGTTCACGCTTGCCGAAAGGCTTGCCGCTGGAGCGATCCCTGCCGAAACAGGCGGTCAGCGTTACGTTCTCGGTAATGCTGGCGAAGATCGCTACTTCATCGAGTAGTGTGGTCTGCTTGTAGTAGTTGTTGTAGTAATGCGTGCGTCGGAAGTGATCCGGCGCCACGTCCATCAGTCGTCGCATTCCCCGCACGCTTCCCTTGAGGTGCTCGCGGTAGAAAGGATCCAGCAGGTAGGCACCACCCAGGTATTGATTGTCCATCGGAAGGTAAACCACTGGGTCCGTGAACTCGCGGTAGAGCACCGCTGGCCGCTGTTCACCGTGATAAGCAATGACGATCAGGTTGTCGAAAGCCGCCAGGCCTTTCACCAGGCACGAGAAGTATCGTGGCAGTTCTGGCGTCGCCAAGGCCTTGATGGCATTGGCCAGTATTTCGTCGCGTTCGCTGTGTGTCACCAATTCCACATCCGCTGGACCATACCACGCTGGGGTTATGTACCTTCCCGGGACCGGCCAATACGGTAATAAACCGAGCGGTGACCGAATGTCGCAGTCTAGCCGGGCCCTTCGAACGCCGGCAACTCGCGGGTGAGCCGTTCGCCTGTGGGGACAAGGCCCCGCACCTCATTGCGTCGTACCGGCCTGGTGAAAGCCCGGCGTCGGCGTCAACGTGTCCTGGAGACGGATCATGACGGAAAACAATATCAAACTGGAAAGAACACTATCCCTGAAGGCCGTGGTGCTGTTCGGCCTGGCCTACATGACCCCGCTGATCGTGCTGGGCACCTTCGGCGTGATCGCCAGCGCCAGCGAAGGTGCCGTACCCACCGCCTATCTCATTACCACGGTGGCCATGCTGTTTACGGCATACAGCTACGGCATCATGGCGCGTACTTATCCGGTTTCGGGCTCCGCCTATACCTATGCGCGCAAGGCTATCGACTCGCGGGTCGGCTTCATGGTGGGCTGGAGCGTACTGCTCGACTACTTCTTCCTGCCCATGGTGATCTGGCTGATCGGGGCCGCCTACCTGAATGCACGCTTCCCCGAAGTGCCGGGCTGGATCTTCCTGCTGGGCTTCATCGGCATTACCACCTTTCTCAACGTCTACGGCCTCAAGCTGGCCTCCAAGGTGAACTCGCTCTTGATGACGTTCCAGATACTCGTCATCGCCTTCTTCGTGCTGCTGTCGGTTCGGCATGTGCTCTCCACCGGCGGTGCCGAGGCGCTGTTCAGCCTGGGGCCGTTCGTCGGCGACGATGCCGGCTTCACAGCCATTGCCGCGGGCGCCGCGGTGGCGGCCTACGCCTTCCTCGGTTTCGACGCTGTCACCACCTTGACCGAAGAAACCATCGAGCCCAAGCGCAACATCCCCCGGGCCATCATGCTGACCGCCCTGATCGGCGGCGGCATCTACGTGCTGGTGGGTTACACCACCCAATTGGCGCATCCTGGCAGCAACTTCGCCAATGCCGACTCCGCCGCCTTCGAGATCGCCAGGATGATCGGCGCAGACCTGTTCGGGGCCATCTTCCTGGCCGGCATGGTGCTGGCACAGTTCACTTCCGGCCTGGCGGCCCAGGCCAGCGCCTCGCGCCTGCTGTTCGCCATGGGCCGCGACTCGGTGCTGCCGCGCAAGCTGTTCGGCGCCCTGCATCCGCGCTTCCATACCCCGGTGTTCAGCATCGCGCTGACCGGTGCCATCGGCATCGTGGCCTTGTTCCTCGACGTGCTATCGGCCGCCTCTTTCATCAACTTCGGCGCCTTCATCGCCTTCACCATGGTCAACCTCTCGGTCATCTTCCTGGTCAACCGGGATCCGGAGGCAAGGCGCCGATACGGTGTACTCAGGGGCATGGTGGTGCCGCTGATCGGCGCGCTGGTCAACCTCTGGCTGATGAGCAAACTGGATATCAACGCGGTGATCCTAGGGCTGATCTGGCTGTCGATCGGGCTGCTGCAGCTGATCAACCTGACGCATTTCTTCCGTCGCGAACCGCCCGAGGTCGACTTCGACGAATCGGAGCCCGAGCCGGCGCCCGCCTCGGTGGAAGCCAATCTGTAAATGGAGCGTTCCATGCCTAGATACTTGCCCGTCCTGGTCGTCCAGGAACCCTCACGACAGCCCGGCACGGACGCCGAGCTTCGTGACTTCGAGGCTGAGCTGGCCGTCTACCTGAGCGACTTCGGTGCCGAGTTCGAGCAGCCAAGAATGGTGGTCTATCCGGAGTTTTATCTCAGCGGATCCAGCGGCACGCCGGAGCAGCGCAGCGCCCAGCTGGAAGCCGCCGCCGAGCCGATCGACGGTCCGCGCAGCCGTCATTTGTCGCGCATCGCCCGCCATCTGGGTATTTGGCTGTTGCCGGGCACGGTCTGCGAACGGGGCGAAGATGGCCACCTGTACAACACCGCACCGGTTTACTCGCCCCAGGGCGAGCGTGTGGCCGCCTACCGCAAGTGCTTCCCCTGGCGCCCCTACGAGCCCTTCCAGCCGGGCAATCGCTTCGAGGTGTTCGATATCCCCGGGGTGGGCAGGATCGGCCTGGCCGTCTGCTACGACATCTGGTTTCCCGAAGTGGCGCGGCAACTGGCCTGGCTGGGGGCAGAAGTGATCGTCAACCAGGCCGCCACCTCCACCTGCGACCGTGCCCAGGAGCAGGTTCTGGTGCAAGCCAATGCCATCTTCAATCAGGTCTTCATGGTCAGCGCCAACGCGGCCACGCCGACGGGAGAAGGCCAAAGCCTGATCGTCGACCCCGAAGGCCAGGTCCGCACGCGCATGCCGGGGGCCACTTCAGGCATCCTCACCGACGTGCTGAATCTGGATGAGGTGGAGCGAGTGCGTACCTTCGGTACTGCGGGCCTGAATCGCATGTGGTCCCAGTTCCGGGATAGTGACCCGGTGCTGGAACTGCCCATGTACGAAGGGCAGATTGACCCGCGCCGGTGGCGACGGATGGGACACTGAACGAAGGTCAATAACAGCACGAGGAAGGTTCGCTTCTCGGTCTGTCACCTACCGGTTTGTAGCAGACCGAGCGCGAGCTGCCGGAACGCCTCGACGGCCTTCGGCAGAACGGAACGAGGATCGTCGGAGGCGGCGATCCACAGCGCGGCGTTGAGCGCCGCGCCATTGAACAGCCGGGCGGCAGCTTCCGCATCCACCGGCTTGGCCGTGCCCTCATCGATGAGTGCCTGGATGGTCTGGGTCGTCGTGAGAAGGCATGCGTTCTGGTTGGGCCATTGCGATGGGTCGCCGAGCACGGCCGGCCCGTCCAGCAGCATGATGCGCTGAATTTCGGGCTCCAGCGCCATCTCGATATAAGCGACACCTTCGTCGAGCAGCCCCTCCCATCGGCTGGGTGCCTGATGTTGGGCAGCTCGCATCCGTGCCACCATCTCGCTGTCGATCTGATCGACCACGGCCTGCAGCAAGCCTTTCTTGCCACCGAAGTTGTGGTAAAGCGCCCCACGCGTCAGCCCTGCCTCGGCAGTGATGTCATCCATCGATGCGGCCGCGTAGCCCTTGGCCGCGAACGCCTTCCGAGCGGCTCGAATGAGCTTGGCGCGGGTTTCCGCCATCATTTCCGCACGTTTCGTCGCCACTGCCCTCTCCTGGCTCAAACTCCCCTCATGCATCGCCAAGTGTCGCATGCCTGCACTTGCATACATAGCGTATGCCAATTGACATACGCACCGTATGTGCCAGTATTCACATACGCGGTGTATATCAATGCCGCTTCAACCGGAGCACAACGATGGCCAAACGCGATGCAGTCTTCCCTGCCGGCCGGCAGGCGCTGTACGAGATCAACCGCTACTCGGCGGCAATTCGCTCGGGCGATTTCCTGTTCGTCTCGGGCCAGGTCGGCAGCCGCGAGGACGGCTCTCCTGAACCCGAGTTCGACAAGCAGGTCCAGCTTGCCTTCGACAATCTTGCCGCCGTGCTCGACGCCGCCGGCTGTACCTTTGACGACATCGTCGACGTGACCACCTTTCACACCGACCCCGCCGCCCAGTGGGAAGCGATCGACAGAGTTCGAACAAAAGCAATCGGCGAGCCGCCCTACCCCAACTGGACGGCCGTAGGCGTGAACTGGCTGGCGGGGTTCGATTTCGAGATCAAGGTGATCGCGCGGATTCCGCAAGCGACAGCGTAATACCACAAGAGCACACCGCCGCCTAATCAACGGCGGTGTGCAACAACCGACATTGACCTCAACTTACCTTCAGGTCCTATGGTTCTTACATGCAGAGCGATGGAGGGTCTGACCTTGCGTTCGCTATGTAAAAAGTGATTTCAACCGTCAGCCAGGAGTCTACCCGTGGCCATGAGTTCCCCCATCTTCCGCGTCGACAAGTTTTCTGTACCTGAAGCCGCTCGCGAAGAATTCCTTAGAAGGGTCCACGATACCCATCAATTGCTACGACGCCAGCCAGGATTCATTAGAGATTCCCTTTTAGAGCAAGTGGCGGGCCCTGGAAGATTCAACATCGTGACGATAGCGGAATGGGAAAGCCAAGAGGCAATCGACACCGCCCGTATGGCAATCAACAAGGCTCACAGAGAAAGCGGTTTTGACCCGCAAGAAACGATGGCTCGACTGGGAATCGAAGCCGATATGGCCAATTATCAGCTTATCGAGCCCTGAGCTCGAGTCGATAATGCGTGACATCAGGACATGACAGGCTGAAGCGATGTTGCCCACCAGCATAGTAACGACACGACTTTCCCTCCGTCAGCCGCGCAGCTCAGACGCCTCCCGCCTTTTTCGCGCATATACCATGGATGCGGAAGTGACTCGCTACTTGGTGTGGCGCCCGCACAAAGCGATAACCGAAGCCGAGGCTTTCATTGCAACTTGCATCGAAGCCTGGGAAAACCGCACGCGTTTTCCTTACATCATCACGCTGACAAGCCATGAGCAAGAGCCCATCGGCATGGTAGAGGCACGCCCCAATGGCCATACGGTCGATATGGGATATGTCCTGGCGCGCCAATTCTGGGGGCAAGGCATCATGCGCGAAGCGTTGATCGAGCTGACCGAGCGCTGCCTGGCACTACCCGAATATTACCGGGTTCAGGCCACATGTGATGTCGAGAACCTAGCCTCCATTCGCCTACTGGAAAAAGCGGGCTTCTCGAGAGAAGGGCGACTCGAGCGATACGCCCTGCATCCGAATATCAGTCCAGAGCCCAGGGCATGCTTGATGTATGCCCGCTGCCGGTAGCTAGGCCATACTGCAGCGGATGGTGCGGCCAAGCCAGGCGAGACAACCAGGGAGCGGCTCATGGACGAAGACCTTGACCGGATGACCCGCGAACAGCTGATCGTGGAGACCAGGCGTCTTCGCCAGGGCATCCGCGAACACCGCGACTGCAGCCGGCACGACCTGTGCTGGCATCACCCGGACTTGTGGGAGCTGCTGCCCGACAAGACCGATCCGGTACCCGTGGTACCGGAATGGCCGGAATTCCTCAGGGGCTGCATCAAGTACCGACAGTCGCTGGACAAGCAACTGCCCAACGCACCGCGTACAGATGAACCATACGAAGAGTAAGCAACCTCGAGGCTACTGATAATGGCCGACGAATTCATCGATACTCCCCGCTCCCCTCTCGTGCTCGCCCCGGGAGCTGGCCGCACCTACCCAATGGGCCGTATTCCCGCCGTCTTCAAGGCCGATGGCAGCGAAACCGTCAACCGATACTCCATCTCGGACTAATGGCTCGAGTCCAACATGCCAGCCATCAGTCAGTGGTTCGTACAACACCCGCCCGGAAACACCGACAAGTGAGAATACTCGCGAACCGAGCCCTGACTGTCGGTGAACAGCACGACGGCCGGAAGGGGACCTTCGGCACTTACGGTGTGAAGACATGAGCGTCGATGGTGCCATCGGGGGCTGAGATTTCGATAACGCGAGACATGAGCAGGCGCCGGGTGTCGAGGGGAAACATCTCGTCAGGGTAAAAGACACCCAGGCGCATCTAAGCAGAGACAGGCCCCCTCGACGAGACGGGCGGGGCCGAAAGTGGCCCGGAGCGAATCCAAGCCGGCATTGACGGTCCTTTCTCCCCTGTTCGATATTGTACTGATCGGCCGGTCGATTCGGTGCGCCTGTGCTTGTCCGAAGCCTCCTGGGCAAGCTGCGTTCCCCTGCTTGCGAATCGTCCCGGCGTGCCGTCAACGAGGTTGGGCTGCCTTCGTGCCTGGCTCGAGTGAACCGGAGGATGACCATGAGACCCGGAAACGCCGGGATGAATACCAGGAGCGATTCGTGGCCCGTGGCGACGATTGCCATTGCCCAGTTGTTCGGCACGTCACTCTGGTTCAGCGCCAACAGCGCGGCGGACGACCTGATGCGCACCTGGCACGTGAGTGCAGCAGATATCGGCTGGCTGACCAGCTCGGTACAGGGTGGCTTCATCCTTGGCACGCTGGTCATGGCCCTTGGGGGCCTGGCGGATCGCTATCGCGCCAGCCGGATCTTCGTCTGCTGCGCGATGGCCGGCGCCCTGTTCAATGCCTGTTTCGCTCTGTACTCGGAGGGACTTGCCAGTGCCGTGGTGTTTCGCTTCCTGGTCGGCGTGTCGTTGGCGGGCATCTATCCGGTAGGCATGAAGTTGATCGTCAGCTGGGCGCCACAGCGCACCGGCCAGGCGTTGGCACAGCTGGTCGCCATGCTGACACTCGGCACGGCGCTGCCTCATGGGCTGCGGGAGGTGGGGGCCGCCCTCCCCTGGCAAATCATCATTCTCGCTTCGTCAGGGCTCGCTCTGCTGGGGGCGCTACTGATCCACTGGCTGGGGGATGGGCCTCACCTGCCGGACGCTCGCCAGCGCAAGGCGGCCGCCCATGCGACAACGAAGCGACGCGCGACTGTGCTCGATGCGTTCCGAATAAACCGGTTTCGGGCAGCCGCGTTGGGATACTTCGGCCACATGTGGGAACTGTACGCCTTCTGGACGGTAGTGCCGCTGCTGGTGTCGCAGACGGTTCTGGCCAGCGAGTACAGCGCGCTCGGCGTCTCCGGCATGGCGTTCGGCATCATCGGCGTCGGGGCGCTGGGCTGCGTGGTCGGCGGGCAGCTGTCTCGGCGGATCGGCAGTGCCAAGGTGGCGCTGGGCGCCCTGGCCTCTTCCGGCGTTTGCGCTGTGGTGTTTGCGCTGTTCTGGCAGAACCTGCCTGCCATCGCGCTGGGCCTGCTGCTGCTGGTGTGGGGTGCGACCGTCGTCGCGGATTCCCCCCAGTTTTCCGCCCTGTCGGCACAAGCCTGCCCACGGGAGCTGGTCGGGGCCGCGCTGGCCATTCAGAACTCCATCGGCTTTGCCATCACCGTCGTCTCTATTGCCGCTACCACGGCGCTGTTCGAGCACGTGGGCTTGAACGCCGCCTGGCTGCTCGTCCCTGGTCCGATCGTGGGCCTGCTCGGCTTCGCGTGGGCCTCCCGGCACGCCGTCGATGCGGGAGCCGCGCCACAGGGTACGCCGTAGCACGCAATGAGGCGGCATGTCCTACTCTGCCGGCCACCACCAGCCCTGCCAAATCACGGCGCATCCGGACATATCTAACTCAGCGTCTTACTCAGAAATTCCAGGAAGCGGTAGTCATTGGCGTAGGCGACGTTGATGCGCATGGCGGTGCCGTCGATGCCGTCGGGGCGCAGCGAGAAGATGGCGCCGGGGGCGATGAAGATGCCCTCCTCCGTGGCGCGTGTCGCCAGCTCGAGCGTATTGATGCCGGCGGGTAGCCGGGCCCACAGGTAGTAGCCGCCGCCGGGGCCGCTGACGTCGTCGATACCCACTTCCCCCAGTGCGCGCCGGGCACTGGCGCTGGCCTTGCTGACCCGCTCGCGCAGTTGCACCAGGTGGCGACGATAGCGCCCCTTGACGATCAGGTCGTGAATGATCGATTCGATGAAGGTGGAGGAGTTGACCACCGTGAGCATCTTGATGTCGGTGAGCGAGTGGATCAGCGCACGGCTTCCGGCGATATAACCCGAGCGTAGGCCGGTGGAGAGGGTTTTGGAGAAGGTGCCCACGTAGATGACGTTCTCCAGCCCATCCAGGGCGGCTAAGTGGGCGCTTCCCTGGGGCAGCAGGTCGGCGAACACGTCGTCCTCCACCAGTACCACGCCGTACTGCTCGGCGATCTTCAGCAACTGGTGCATGTTACTCAACGACATGCTGGTACCGGTGGGGTTGTGGGCGTTGGGCTGCAAAAAGAACAGCCTTGGCCGGTACTGCCTTACCTTGCGCTCGAACTCCTCCAGGTCGGGCCCTTCCGGGGTACGCGACACCCCCACCAGCTTGGCCCGTGCCAGGCGCAGCTTGCCGAACAGCGGGTAGTAGCCCGGCGTTTCCACCATCACGCTGTCGCCGGCATCGACGAAGTGGCGAATGATTAAATCGAAGGCGTGGTTGGCACCGAAGGTGAGCAGTATCTGTTCCTGGGCGGCGTGGATGGAGCGCCCGGCCAGTACCCTGGCGATGGCGTCGCGCAGCGGTTCGAAGCCCTGCGGCATGCCGTATTCGAAGTGCGCTTCCTGGTAGTCCGTTCCCCGCCGCTTCAGCGCGCGGGTCAGATCGAGCCCTCCCATCCAGGCTGCCGGGGCGCGGCCGTCGCCGGCACGAACCGCGAAGCTGCCGACCAGTTGCTCACGCAGCAGCGAAACGCTGTCGAGCGCCTCGCTCAGGCTCTCGCGCTCTTCCACCGTGGCCTGCGGCCGCGCCTGGGTGACGAAGAAGCCCGAGCCGTGTCGGGCCTGCAGTCGTCCCATGGCGACGAGCTGGTCGTAGGCATCGATGATGGTGTTCTTGGCCACGCCGAACTGCCGGGCCGCCTCGCGGATGGAGGCCACCTTGGCCCCGGGCGCCAGCCGGCCTTCGTCCATGGCCTTGAGCAGGCTTGTGGCGATCTGACCCGATTTGGACATATGCCTCTCACAGCGAGCTGTACCCTTCGATAGGACGGTACAGTACTTGGAACAATTCCACCAACTGTACCTTATGCTGTCGGTCCGTTTTGCCCGAAGCTGGCATCGCCGGCAACGGCTCATAACACCAATAACGACACAATCTGGAGTTACGCATGCCAGCCAAAGACAGGGCTTACCTGAATGTCTGGGACGACACGGTCTCTGGCAGGGATCTGCTCATCTCGCTTTCGCTAGCCACGCTGTTGAGCCTGGGCGGCTTTCTGCTCGCGCCGTGGCCGGCGCCCGGCCCGCTGGTGCTGGGCCTTTCCGGCGCCATTCTCGGCTTTTTCCTCAGCGCACTGCTGTTCCGGCCCAAGCGCCGCCTCGACATCGAAGAGGAGGCGTGAGCATGGACCCGATGCTGCTGTTGCAGATGCTGCTCGCCGCGGTGATCGCGGTGGTGGTCTATACCGCCATTGGCGTGGCCCCCGGCACTGACGAGACCGCCGTGCTGGCGCCCGTCACGCTGGCGCTGGTGGTGGCGGGTATTCCGCTGCCGGTGGTGCTGGCCTTCTTCATGGCGGCCATCGTGGCCAAGAAGCTAACCGATTCCATCCCGGTATCCGTCGCGGGGATACCTGGCGGCGTGATGTCGGCGCCCATGGTGGAACATGCTATGACGCTGAAGCGTGAGGGCCAGGCCACCCTGGCGATCCGCAAGATGGCCTCTGGCTCGGTGATCGGCACCCTGGTCGCGGTGCCGATCAGCCTGTTCCTCGCCTTCCTGCTCACGCCGCTGGCCGACGTGCTGGGCCAGTACGCCAGCCAGATCTTCTTCGGCGGCGCGGTGTTCCTGGCGCTGATGAGCCGCGAGAAGGTCATCAGCCTGGTCAGCATCGTGGTGCTGGCGGCGCTGATCCAGGCGCTGCGCCACTTCTACTGGGGCATGGGCGTGATTCCCGAAGGGCGCGTGGTGTTCATCTCGTTCTTCCTCGGTATCACCATCGGCCCGATGATGTTCAACCTGGCGCAGTTGCTGGTGAATCGCGAGCGCAAGGCCATGATGGTGGCCGAACCCAAGACGATCCAGATCAACAAGACGGAAGACGATCACAAGCTGCCCAACCCGTTCCGCATTCTCAGCCGCCAGGAAACGGCCTCCGCTGCCGCCAGCTCGGTATTGGGCTCGGTCACCTTCTTCATGAGCCCGGTGGGTATCACCATCTTCCTCGGCGAGGTGATGTCGAGCTGGGTGAAGGGTACCGTCGAGAAGGCCAGCCGGGCGCTCTCTTCCATGGACGCGGTCACGAACGCCGCCTATATCGCCGGCATCCTGATCCCACTGGCGGCGCTGGGCATTCCCATGAGCCCGATGGCCATCGGCCCTGGCAACGCCTTCTTCAACGCCCCACCGGTGCTGACCCTGGAGCAGAACGCCCATCATCTGATGAGCTTCTCGGAAATCGCCATCGCCAGCATCCTCGGTGCCGCCGTCGCGCTGCTGATCACCTACCCCATCGCGGTTCGCTACGCGCGCCAGATCTGTGTCTTCGTGTTCCGCCACATTCCCCATGAAGCCTTCCTCGCCATGTTCTTCGCCCTGGTGATGCTGCTGGCGTACATGGATGCCGGTCTGATGGGCATTCTCGGGGTGATGGTGCTGGCCCTCGTGGCCGGCCTGCTGAACCGCTGGGGCGTGAACTACGGCGTGCAGTTCATGACGCTCTATGCCGCCCCCTGGCTGATGGGGCTGCTGGCGTGAAGCTCTCATCCTCTCTTTCGTTTCATACGTTCTTACTGATCAGTGACAGGTATCGACATGGCTCATAGCACTTCCCGGATTGCCGGTTTCTACCAGCTCTCGCCCCAGGAGCGGCTCGCCAAGGTGGCCGAGATCGCCGGCCTCGACGACGCGGGTGTGGCTCACCTCGGCAACATGGGCAACGTCGACCCGGAGGCCGCCGACTCGATGATCGAGAACGTGATCGGCACCCTGAACATTCCGCTGGGCATCGCCACGAACCTGATCATCGATGGCGAGGAGCAGCTGGTGCCGATGGCCACGGAGGAGTCCTCGGTGGTGGCCGCGGTGTGCAACGCGGCGCGCCAGTGCCGCGATTCCGGCGGCTTCGTCACTGATGCCACTTCACCGGTGATGATCGCCCAGGTACAGCTCGTCGAGGTGCCCAACCCGGAGTTCGCCCGCATCAAGCTGCTCGAGGCGCGGGAGCGGATCAGGCAGATCTGCGACGCCACCGACCCCGTGCTGCTCAAGCACGGCGGCGGCTTCCGCGATCTCGAGGTGCGCGTGCTGGATGACATGCTGATCGTGCACCTGCTGGTGGACGTGCGCGATGCCATGGGTGCCAACGCGGTGAACTCCATGGCCGAGGCGGTCGCCCCGTCGCTGGCGGAGTGGAGCGGCGGCAAAAGCCGGCTGCGTATCCTCTCCAACCTGGCCGACCGGCGGCTGGTGCGGGCAAGGGCCATCTGGCGGCTGGACCAGATTGGTGGCGAGGAGGTGCGCGATGGCATGCTCTCGGCCTACCGCTTCGCCGATCTCGACCCCTACCGGGCAGCCACGCACAACAAGGGCATCATGAACGGCGTGAGCGCCGTGGTGCTGGCCACCGGCAACGACACCCGTGCGGTGGAGGCCGGCGCCCATGCGTTCGCCGCGCGCACGGGGCGCTACCGCTCGCTGACCCATTGGGAGCAAGACGCCGAAGGCAACCTCACCGGCACATTGGAGATGCCGATGCCGGTCGGCCTGATCGGCGGCGCCACCCGCTCGCACCCCACCGCACGCTACTGCCTGGAGATTCTCGGTGTCAGCCAGGCCGAGCGATTAGCGCGCATCATCGTGGCGGTGGGCCTGGCCCAGAACTTCGCCGCCATGAAGGCGCTGGCCACCACCGGTATCCAGAAGGGGCACATGGCGCTGCATGCCAAGAACATCGCCCTGATGGCCGGTGCCCAGGGCGACGAAGTGGCCGTCATCGCCGATATCCTGGTGAAGAAGGGCACCGTGCGGGTGGATGTTGCCGAACGTGAGCTGGCCAAGCTACGCCAGTCCTGAGTCGTACCTGACGCCTCACGCACCTGACGCCTGGCCGAGTCCTGCTTTACCAAGCGTCCCGTAAATCATGATTTCCACCATGCCAAAATGGAGTACGCTTAGCTCAGAGCCGGGCCAGAGGGAGCGAGCCGATGAAGCTGTGTGCCGTGCAGTACGCCTGCGTAACTGGCGAGTTCGAGCGCAACGTGGAACACCACGTCGAATACGTCGAGCTGGCGGCGGCCCACGACGCCGAGCTGATTCTGTTTCCCGAACTCTCGCTGACCGGCTACGAGCCTTCGAAGGCCAAGGCGCTCGCCACCCACGTGGAGGACCCACGGCTGGATGTGTTCCAGCGCCTGAGCGATACCCATGACATCGTGATCGCTGCCGGCTTGCCGCTGGTCACCTCTCGCAAGCCGCAGATCGGCATGGTGGTGTTCCAGCCTCATACGGGACGCCAGGCCTACGCCAAGCAGCGCCTGCACGACGACGAGCTGCCCTACTTCTCCCCCGGCGATCGGCCCATGGTGATCGAAACCCGCGAGCACCGCCTGGGACTGGCGATCTGCTACGAGTCGCTGCAGCCCGACCACGTCGCCACGGCGGCCAGCCAGGGGGCTGACGTCTACTTGTGCAGCGTGGCCAAACTGGCGCCAGGCATGGACGAAGCCTACGCCTACTATGCGACCTTCGCTCGCGAGCACGCCATGACGATTCTGATGGCCAACTGCGTTGGTCCCTGCGACGAGGCTGTCGGCGGGGGCCGCTCGGCGGCGTGGAACGATCGCGGCTCCTTCATCGCCGCGCTTGACGGCATGCAGGAAGCGATGCTGCAGCTCGACACTGCCACGCTGAGCACGCGCGTGCTGGCTCTCGCTTCATCGGCTGCGTAGGCGGCTAGCTTTCGACAGGCGTCCGGCCCGGTCGGACGCCTGTCGCTCTTCCCACTAGTTAAGGATCTCATCTCAATGCTGACATTGCTGTTGCTGTTGGTCGGTCTAGCGCTCTTGATCGCCGGCGCGGAAGGCCTGGTTCAGGGGGCCTCTCGTCTGGCGGCACGTATCGGAATCTCGCCACTGATCATTGGGTTGACCGTGGTGGCCTTCGGCACCAGCGCCCCGGAACTCGTCGTCAGCATCAAGGCGGCCCTCGACGACCAGGCGGGTATCGCCATCGGTAACGTGGTGGGCAGCAACATTTTCAACGTGCTGTTCATCCTCGGCATTTCGGCGCTGATCGTGCCGCTGGCGGTGGCCCAGCAGCTGATCCGCCTGGATATTCCGCTGATGATCGCCCTTTCGCTGACCGTGCTGTTGTTGGCGCTGGATGGCAGTATCGGACGGCTCGATGGCGGGCTGCTGTTCCTCGGCCTGGTCACCTATACCGGCTTCCTGCTGTGGCAGGGTAAGCGTCAGGTCGTTCCTGCCGAGCCTGAGGCCAGCGAGCAGAAGCGTCGCCACTGGGGCATCGATGTGGTGTTCGTCGCGGCCGGGCTCGCCATGCTGGTGGCCGGCTCTCGACTGTTCGTCGATTCGGCGGTCGTGATGGCGACTTGGCTCGGTGTCAGCGATCAAGTCATCGGCCTGACCGTTATCGCTGCCGGTACCTCGCTGCCCGAAGTCGTCACGTCGATCGTCGCGGCGCTGCGCGGCCAGCGCGATATCGCCATCGGCAACGTGGTCGGCAGCAACATTTTTAACCTGCTCGGCGTCCTCGGCGTGGCCGGGCTGATCGCCCCAACCGGCATTGCCGTGACCGACGCCATGCTCAGCCTCGATCTGCCAGTGATGGTCGCCGTGGCGGTTGCCTGCTTGCCGATCTGCTTCACCGCCAGCGCCATCAGCCGCTGGGAAGGTGCCGTGCTGATGAGCTATTACGTGGCCTATACCGCTTACCTGATCCTGGCTGCCACCCACCATGATGCCCTGGCGGGGTTCAGTACGCTGATGCTCTACTTCGTGCTGCCGATCACCGCTCTGACCCTTGCCGTGCTGGTGATGCCCGAACTGCGCCGAGGCCAGGGGCAAAGATGACCGTACCCAGACAGCCACTACGACGGCCCGGGCAGAGCGCTCTCAGCCCATATCCATCGCCGGCTTCGGTGAAACGCCCTGGGCCAGCGCGGCCACGCGCTCCGCGGCCTGGGCGCGCTGGAAGGCGTCGTGCGCTTGCAGCCGCTGCCAGTAATCGGCCACGGCGGGCTTGAAGCGCTCACTCAGGCCGATATAGCTCGCCAGCAGCAGGGCATAGCCCACCGATACGTCGGCAGCGGTGAAACGTCCGGCACAGAGAAAAGCATCGCGCTCGAGGCGCGGCTCCAGGGTACGCAGCCGGGATAGGAACCAGCGCGAGTAATCTTCCACCACCTGGGGCAGACGCCGTGCTTCGGGCTCGAAGCGGCCGTAGCGCAGCACCAGGGTCTGGGGGAAGGTAAGCGTCGCTTCGCCGAAGTGAAGAAGATTGAGGTAGTCGCCGTAGGCGGGCTCGCCCGGCGCCACCTCAAGGCCTGCCTCGGGATAGCGCCCGGCGAGATACTGGCAGATGGCGGCCGATTCGGTCATGCTCACTGCGCCGTCGAACAGCGCCGGTACCGTACCCAGCGGGTTGATTTCCAGAAAGGCCTCGTCGCGTACGCGGGGCGGAAAGGCATGCATCACCAGCTCATAGGGCGTGCCAATCTCCTCCAGCAGCCACAAGGGACGAAACGAGCGGGCGCTGACGCAGTGATGCAGTCTCATCATGGCTGGGCTCCTTGCGGTAGCTTCACTTGGGTGCTTTACAGGCTCGCGGCGGCTACGCGATGCTGGGCCGCCCTTGCTCGGGAGAACGTTACCTTGCCACGCCAGACGCTCGAGAAGTATCAGGTGTTGGTCTACTTGGCGGCGATAGGCATGGGCCTCGCCCTCGGCACGGCGCTCCCGGATCGGGTTGGCGTGCTGGAAACACTGCTGTGGCCGCTGCTTGGCACGCTGCTCTATGTCACCTTTACGCAAGTACCGCTGACGCAGCTGCACGGTGCCTGGCGCGATATTCGCTTTCTCGCCGCCGCCGTGCTGGGCAATTTCGTCCTGTTACCCCTTGTCGCCTGGGGCATGGCCAGTTTGTTTGGTCATGAGCCGTCTATTCGCCTGGGCATTCTGCTGGTACTGCTGGTGCCGTGCACGGATTGGTTCATTACCTTTTCCCATCTGGGCGGAGGCAAGACGCAGCATGCCATCGCCTTCACGCCGGTCAGTCTGCTGCTTCAGCTAATGCTACTGCCCTTGTACTTATGGCTGTTCCTGGACGCAGACCTGCTGGTTGCCGTGGTGCAAAAAGAACTGCTGCTCGCCTTTTCGTGGCTGATTTTTCTCCCCCTGTTGTTGGCCTTCATCACGGAAAAGTGGGCCCAAGGGAGACGCAACCGAGAACGGCGTGTCGAACGGCTGAGCTGGCTGCCGGTGCCAATTCTAGCCAGCGTGATTTTTTCCATTGCCGCCACCCAGGTCGGTGTCGTTACCGAGTCACTGCCCATGCTCGGTTGGCTATTGCTGATCTTCTCCCTTTTCCTGCTTGCCGCGGCGCTGCTCGCCCGTCTACTGGCCCATGTGTTCAAGCTTCCCGTCCCCCAGGGTCGCGTACTCGCTTTCAGCCTGGGCACGCGAAACTCCTTCGTCGTACTGCCGCTGGCGCTCTCTCTTCCCGCTTCTTACGAGCCGGCGGTTGTCACCATCGTATTTCAATCACTGATTGAACTCCTCGGCATGACGTTCTTCCTGTGGTGGGTACCACAGCGACTGTTTCCTTCCGCGGGATAAAAACCATACCCAGGCATCGATGGCCGAAACTGCCTGATAGCTATACTTTTCTCGTTCCGTATCGATTCGTTTCAACGCTAAACGGCACCGAACCAAAACAAGACAAGAAAGGTTCATCATGCTCTCATTACGGTCGATCGGATGGCTCCTCCTCGCCTTGCCTGTGGCGGCGAGTGCCGTCCTCAACGAGGCACCGCAAGCCGACGTGGCCATCCGCAAGGCAGAAGTGCTGGAGCAGGTTATAGCGCCCGACGTCAAGGTCAATGGACTCATTGAGACGCTGAGTGAAGAGGAAGTCGAGGCCGTCGACCCGCAGGGCAACGACCCGTTGGAAGAACCGCTCACCTGCCTGGCACGCTCGATCTATTGGGAGGCGAAGGGTGCACCGCGGCTGGATATGGAATCGGTGGCCAATGTCGTCATGAATCGCCTGGCCAGCGAGGAATTCCCCAACACCATTTGCGCCGTGGTGAAACAAGGCTTCGAACAGAGCCCCTGCCAATTCTCATGGTGGTGCGATGGCCGGCCCGACGAGGTGGTCGAAGGCGAGGCCTACGAAACCGTCAAGGAGGTAGCGCGCCAAGCGCTCAATCAGGAACTACCCGACCATACCGATGGGGCACTCTATTTTCACGACCGCACCGTTCACCCTCCCTGGGCAGATCGATTTTCGGTCAGCGCCGAGACCGAAGCTTTTATCTTTTATCGTCCCAGCCATGTTGCAGCGGAGTGATGCGAGGAGGTGAAGGTGTTTTTGCCCAATCAGGTGTTATTGACGATGCTACAAGCAAGGCTCGGTGCGGCTTGGTGGGCGTCTGGACGCGATTTGACTCACCTCGCCGCAAGGGCTCACCATGTACTTACACAACAAATACCAAAACACCCCTGAATATCACAATCTGAAACAAACAGGGCAGCTTTGGAGGTACGCACCCATGATCGTCTCACTGATCCCCAGCACCGTTTCCGTACCCGATACCCAGCACGAAAGGGATATCGAGACACTTCTCGACGGCCTGATGAGTGATGAAGGCCTTAGCCGACAAGAGCGTGACGAACTGCTCGACCTGTTGATTCTCGAGCGTGCCGAAATCAAGCGTCAGCTCAATCGCATCCGCGCTGAACGCGGCTGATCCCTATCGAACGCATTTGCCAGGTCTGCAGCGGCTCTGCCACTCTCGGTGTCAATTGACACTCATGACGCCAGCGAGACACGGAGAGCCGCACCATGTGTACCGCAAGGATCGCGGGCTGCCTGGCCTTGTTGCTGGGCAGCCTTCCCATCTTGGCCGATCAGGATCGGTCCGAGGCCATCGATCAGGCAGAAGCCCTGGAGCAGGCCGCCCGTCGTGGCGAAGCCCCACCTTCCCCGCTCACGCACGAGCAGGCCGAGGCCATCGATCCGTCAGGTCAGGCCGCACTGGACAATCCGCTCGGCTGCCTTTCACGAACGCTCTACTGGGAAGCCAAGGGCAAGACCGAAGCGGAGAAAGAGGCCGTGGCGAATGTCGTGCTGAATCGCCTCGAACACGAAGCGCATCCCGATACGATCTGCGAGGTGGTCACCGAAGGCTCCGAGCAGGGTGCCTGCCAGTTTTCCTGGTGGTGCGACGGCCGCACCGATGAAGTCACGGAAGAAGACGCCTTCGATACCGCCAGGAAGGTCGCCCGCCGGGCACTCAACCAGGAGCTGGACGATCGCACCCAAGGCGCTCGCTTCTTCCACGACCGCAGCGTCATGCCCGGCTGGAGCCAAGAATTCCGACAGACAGGCGAGACCGAACACTTTCTGCTGTATCGCCCTGAAGAATCATAGCCATCCGGCTCGGCGTGCTGCCAGTGCCGGGTTCAGTAGTCTCGAAACGCCGCCATCACATGCCCTACCAGCGTTTCGCAGGGTTGGCCGGCACCGGGCCGCTTGATCAACGTTAACTGATATTCCCCCAGCGGAGGCAACAGACTCGGATCGATGCGCCGCAACGGGGGCCGCACCAGGCTTTGCGGGAACGGGGAAACCGCCAGGTCGGCGATCATGGCGGCTTCCTGCCCGGCGCAGTGCTCACAGGAATAGGCGATACGGTAGCTCCGGCCGGCCCGATTCAGCGCTTCCAGCGCCATGCCGCGCCAGGCACACCCCTGGTGCGCCAGGGCCACCGGTAGCGGCGAGCGCTGGGCAGCCACGCCGCCTTCCCGCCCAGCCCACACCAGCGGCTCGCTGTGCACGATCTCGCCACGCATCTCCTGGCCCGGGTTGCCGGCCGTGATAAGTATCAGGTCTAGTTCGCCGGCGTCCAGCCGGTCGAGCATCTCCCGACTCTTACCCACCACCACGTCGACCTGAACCGCCGGATGCGAACGGGCGAACTGCGCCAGCACGCCGGGCAGGATGCGTGTGCCCACGTCGTCGGTGGTACCGAAGCCCAGCCGGCCCGATACGTCCGGCGCCAGGAATTGCGCGACGGCCTCCTCATTGAGCGAGAGCAGGCGTCGTCCATAGCCGAGCAGCACCTCGCCCTCCGGAGTCAGCCGCACTTGGCGAGCCTCGCGTACGAACAGCGCCTGGCCGAGCGTTTCTTCCAGTCGCTTGATCTGCATGCTAAGCGCTGAAGGAGTGCGAAACACCTGACGGGAGGCTTTGGTGAAGCTACCGCACTCGGCGATCGCGACGAAGCTGCGCAGCACGTCGGTATCGAGCAAGGGTATAGCAGCCTGGATGGCGGAAGCATGGGGAATGGCGGCGTGGGTCATGTCTCGACCTTTCAATTTATCTTAAAGGACAATGTAGACCTTTTCGTTTGATTGATGCAACAGGCCAGGCCAAGCTCTCCTGCAAGAGGTCGCGACCCTCCTTTCCTCAACTGAATTGACGCGGCACCGCCCACGGCGGCTGCCCGTCAGGAGGTGCGACATGAGCCAGCACGAACCGCTACGCCGGCCCCAGCCAGCCACCCGGAAACGCCCTGACCCACCGCCCCAGCCGGACTTCTACATGCCCGCCATGCCGCCGCTGAGGTTGATCCACGCGCTCGAGACCAAGTGGCAGGACTACCTGCGCCGGCGTCGCTTTCGCCAGCGCTTCCTGCCGCTACTTGCCTACGATGATCATATGCTTGAGGACATGGGCCACTGCCGCGACGACATCCTCTGGGCCTCGCGCCTGCCGCTGAGGGAAGATGCCGAACAGGCACTGATGCAGCGTCGGTCAATGCGCAAGGCGGCGCAGCAGAAGCGCCGACGCTTCTCCTCAGGTTCCCAGCGGCTCCCCTTCGGATGAGGTTTCCGCAAGCGTCTCGGCCCGTCGGAGCAGGAGGCGCTCCTGCTCCGGCGCCAGTTTCAACCCGAAGCGAGTGTGCAGCACTGCGGGGAGTGCCTCGGCAGCGATCCGGTACAGCTCCGGCTCACTCCCCGGCCGCAAGACTTTCAACTCCAGGTCGGTGAGTGCAAGGCGCACCTCCGCGCCATTGTGTTGCGCCACGATTCGGCGCACGAAGGGAGATGCCGGGTGATGGGACACGAGGTAGTTGTATTCAGCGAAGTCTGCACGGTAGTAAGGCTCGTCGCTGAACTGGTAGATGTTGAACCAGCCTGTGGGGCGCCTGTGGCGCAGCAGCCAGTGCCCCAGCGCGGTGCGCTCCAGGCGGTACTCCCAGAGGCCGTGACTCACCTCGTTGCCGGCCTCGAGCAGGATCGGTTCTCGCGGCCCGATATTGCCCACTCCGACATCGACCAGCCAGTCGCGACCTGCCACTTTCGCCACCAGCATCGTATGGCCGAGCGGCGTGATCGTGCGCTCGTCGTCACCCATCAACATTCTTGCGCTGCGCCCCTGAACCTTGAAACCCAGCCGATCCAGCACCGTGGCAAACAGCGTGTTCTGCTCATGGCAATAACCGCCGCGGCGACGACGTACCAGCTTGTCCTGAAGGCTTTCCAGATCGAGGCGAATCTCGCCGCCGGTGACGATCTCCAGATTCTCGAACGGCACCGCGGCGAGATGGGCCTGCTGAAGGGCACGCAACGTTTCCAGGCTAGGTGCCAGGTCACCGTGGTAACCGATACGGGACAGATAAGCCTCGAGATCGAGCACGGAGGCCTCCCACCGGGCAGACTCATGGAGCGGATGAGCGAACGTATCAGCCTGCATGAAAATTCTCCTTGTACCGAGCGGCCTATGGCCCGTGATGGATGTTTCAGTCCCAAGCAGGCTATTACCTCAAGCTAACTTCAGGTAAAGAGGTGAAATCTCGATCGTTCTGATAGCCAATGCCAATGTCAGGCTTGCCGCGAATATTATTCAACCAGCTGGTTGACAATACGCTCCTTCGCCACTATATAAACCAAATGGTTGAATATGACGCAACGATCCTGGACCGGGTGTTCCACGCCCTGGCCGACCCCACCCGCCGCTTGATGCTCGAGCGGCTGGCGGCCGGCGAGCGCAAGGTCGGCGAACTGGCCGCGCCGTTCGCCATCTCGCTGGCCGCCGTGTCCAAGCACGTGCGCGTGCTGGAGCAGGCGGGGCTGGTGGAGCGGCGCATCGAAGGGCGTGCTCACTATTGCCGTCTGCGGCCGGAGCCGCTGGCCGAGGCGGAGCAGTGGCTAAGCTTCTACGAAGGGTTCTGGAGCCAGCGCCTGAATACCTTGGAAGCGGCACTCAAGGCCGATCCCCGTGGCAAATCGGCGAAGGAGAGGCAAGATGGATGACAGCGGCTACGGCGAGAAGATGGCCGAAGACAGCATTCGCTTCGAACGCCTGCTGCCCGGCCCCATCGGACGGGTCTGGTCCTTCCTCACCGAATCCGACAAGCGCGGCCTGTGGCTCGCTCCTGGCACCATGGAACCGCGCCAGGGTGCCTCCTTCGCCCTGCACTTCCATAATACCGAGCTGACTCCCGACCGAACGCCGCCCTCCGAGCGCTTCCGCCAGTATGATGGCAGCTTCACGACGCCGCACCGGGTGCTGCGCTGCGAGCCGCCGCATCTACTGGCCTGGACCTGGGGCGGGGGCAGCGAAGCTCCCTCGGAAGTCTCTTTCGAGCTCAGCGAAGAGGGCGATCAGGTGCGCCTGGTCGTCACGCATCGTCGCCTCATCGACGACGATACCAGGGTCACCGTGGCCAGCGGCTGGCATACCCATCTCACCATCCTCGCGAACGTGCTGCAGGGACGCCGCCCCGTCCCCTTCTGGCCCACGTTCGAATGTCTGGAGGAGGAGTACCGATGGCGCATCATGTCACCCCACACCTGATGTTCGACGGCAACGCCGAGCGGGCCTTGATGTTCTATGTCTCGCTGTTCAAGCAAGCCGAGCTCGTGGGGCTCGAGCGCTATGGCCCCGGCGAGCCAGGCGCGGAAGGCAGCGTCAGGTTGGCCGAGTTCACCCTGGCGGGCCGGCGCTATTACTGCATCGACAGCCCGGTGAAGCATGACTTCACGTTTACACCGTCGTTGTCGCTATTCGTCGAATGCGAGGGCCCCGCAGAGTTCGAGCACCTGTACGAGCAGCTAGCGGCGGGTGGCGAGACACTGATGCCGCCCGATGACTACGGTTTCAGCTTTCGTTTCGCCTGGCTAAACGACCGCTTCGGCGTGTCGTGGCAGCTCAACCTGGCCTGATGAGGACAAGCCCCATGGGAACCTTGCCACTGCCCCCTATCGTGTCCGAAGCGGAGTGGCGCACCGCCTTGGCAGAACAGATCGAGCGCGAGAAGGCCCATACGCGCGAGCGCGACCGGTTGAGTGCCGCGCGCCGCCGCCTGCCGATGGTGGAAGTGAGGGCCGATTATGGCTTCGAGGGCCCACAGGGTCAGGCCGGCCTTCTGGACCTGTTCGAGGGACGCCGCCAGCTGATCGTCTACCATTTCATGTTCGGACCCGACTGGGAGGCCGGCTGCGACGGCTGCTCCTGGGTGGTGGACGCCATGACCCACCCCGCCCACCTGAACGCCCGGGATACCACCCTGGTGCTGGTCTCCCGGGCACCGCGGGAGAAGCTCGTAAGCTACCAGGCGCGTATGGGCTGGCAGCACCCGACGTGGTACTCGTCGCTCGGCAGCGACTTCAACCAGGACATGGGCGTGACGAGCTGTTGCGACGCCCCCGGCACCGACCGCGGCGAACGGCACGGTATCAGCGTCTTCCTGCGTGACGGTGACCGGGTCTTTCGCACCTACTTCAGTGGCAGGCGCGGCGTCGAATATCTCGGCAGCCTGTGGACCTACCTGGACCTGACGCCCTTCGGCCGCCAAGAAAGCTGGGAGGACTCTCCCCCGGGCTGGCCGCAGACGCCGCCCTACGAGTGGAACCGGCGACACGACGAGTACGATACCTGAGCCAACGCCACATTAAGTTGGCAAACGGCAACAACAAGAGGCGACCCATGACCATGAAGACCATCGGCCTGCTCGGCGGCATGAGCTGGGAATCCACCGCCAGCTACTACCGCGCACTCAACGAAGGCGTAAAGGCTGCCCTGGGCGGGTTGCATTCGGCCAAGCTGTGCCTGTACAGCGTCGACTTCGCCGAGATAGAACGGCTGCAGCATGCCGGCGACTGGGACGCCACCGCCGAGATCCTGAGCCGTGCCGCCCGCAGCGTAGAGGCCGGCGGTGCGGATTTCCTGATGATTGGCACCAACACCATGCACAAGGTTGCGCCACAGATCGCCGAGGCAGTCTCGATTCCCTTGCTGCATATCGCCGATGCCACGGCGCGGCGCCTGGCCGCCGACGGCATGCGCCGTGTCGGCCTGCTCGGTACCCGCTTCACCATGGAGCAGGATTTCTACAAGGGGCGTATCACCGAAAACTTCGGCATCGAGGTCATGGTGCCCGACGAGGCTCAGCGAGACCTCGTGCACGAAGTGATCTACACCGAGCTGTGCCAGGGAGAGGTGAAGGAGGCATCGCGGCAGCGCTACTTGGAGATCATCGCAACGCTACGCGAGCGGGGCGCCGAGGCGGTAATTCTCGGCTGCACCGAAATCGCCCTGCTGGTGCAGCAGCGCCATACCGAGGTGCCGCTCTACGACACCACGGCCATCCACGCCGAAGAGGCAGTGAAGTGGGCATTGGGAAAATGAGGGCAGGTAAAATTAGCGTACAGAAAGTCGACGAGCGAAGATCAGAGCTAGGCCCGTTCCCTACGGCCCAACGCACTTCCCACATCCATGTGGGTCGCAAGGCAAAAACCGGAGAAAAAGCGGAGTTTACGTTCTGTAAATGAGCATTATGATCCGGTTTTTAACGCCGTATGATCGAGCGCAGTCACTTTCTGTCAGGCGTAGGTATTGATCTGGGTCCCCACCATCCCCTCATTGGCCAGTTGCGGTGCGACCGACACCGAGGCCATCACGGCGGCGACCTGGTCCTTCTGCATGTCCAGGGCGTCCTTGTAGACCTCGAGCTGCACCTGCTGCGCGGCCTGGGCCTGCTGCATGACCAGCGATTGGCCTACGATGGCGTTGACGGCTGAATCCATGTTAATTGCTCCCTTTTATTTCTTCTGTTCAACCACGCTAACAGCCCATCGGGGCGATGGCAAAGAACGCAGCCCACCGAAGCGGGCCGCATTCTTTCGACAGCCCTCAGGCAGCGGCCAGCGGCCGGGTCTTGATGCCCGTCACAATCATCAACGCGGCCAGCAGCAGGACGGCAGCGCTGGCGGCGAATACGTTGAGGGCGCCACCCAGGTCGAAGATCAACCCGCCCACGGCAGCGCCGGTAGCAATCGCCATGTTGATGGCCGCCACCAGCAGGCCGCTCGCGCTCTCGGCCTCGTCCGGCACCGTGCGGGTGAGCCAGGTCGACCACGCCACGGGAATGGCGCCGAAGGCCATCCCCCACAACGCCACCAGCGCAGCATCGGTGGCCGGCGTACTCTCCAGCACCACCAGCGCCACCCCGAGCGCTCCCATCAATAGCGGCATCGCGATCATGGTGAGGCGCAGGCTGCGTTCCACCATCCAGCCACCCAGGTAATTGCCGAGGAAGTTGGCCACGCCGAAGCCCAGCAGAATGATGGCCACGCCGCTGACGCCCACACCGGTTACCGTTTCGAGGAACGGGCGAATGTAGGTGAAGAAGGCAAAGTGGCCCGTGAAGACCAGGGCCGCGGCCAGCATGCCCACGCCGACCCGGGGGCGCAACAGAACATCGAATAGGGTACGCAGGCGTGTCTGGCCACTCGGCGCCATGCGCGGCAAGGTGATGAACTGCACCACCAGTGCCAGTAGACCGAGCAGCGCGGCCATGCGGAACACGTCGCGCCAGCCGAGCAGGTCGCCGAAATAGCTGCCCAGTGGCGCGGCGGCAATGGTGGCCGCAGAAACCCCGCTGAACATGATCGAAAGCCCCCGCGGCACCAGGTTCTCGGGCACCAGGCGCATCATGGTGGCGATGGACATGGTCCAGAACCCGCCCAGGGCCAGCCCCAGCAGCACACGCCCGAACAGCAGTACCGTCAGGTTGGGGGCGAAGGCCACCAGCAGATTCGAGGCCACCAGCAACATCGAGAACCCCAGCAGGACGTGGCGCCGATCGATACGCCGGGTAGCGGTGGAGATCAGCAAGCTGGTCAGAAGCGCCACTGCCGCTGTGGCAGTCACGGCCTGGCCCGCCATGCCTTCCGTCACACCCAGATCCGCCGCCATCGGCGTCAGTAGGCTGGCGGGCAGAAACTCCGCCGTGACCAGCCCGAAGACGCCGAGGGCCATCGAAACGACTGCCCCCCAAGCGGGCTTGGCCCGCTGTGCCATCTCGTTCATCTCGTTCTCCTATCCTAGAGAAGCATTCATCAGGAACAAGAAGAGTAGAGCGGGCGATTCGGACGATCTATGCTAAAGGCTCTCGAATAATTGATCATTCATCCGAATCAGATACGAAATCGAAACGAGGACGCAAGATGCCCAAACCGGAACTGCCCGGCGACCTGGTCAGCGAGCTGCTGCTCGGCATGCGGCTTCGCGGTATCGCTTATCGCCGTATCCAGTTATCGCCCCCGCTGGGGGTCGAGTTCGGCAAGGTGGAGGGCTGGGCCCAGTTCCACTTCGTGGCGCGCGGTCCCGTCTACCTGCGCAGCCCAAGCGGCGGTATTCATGCCCTCGCTACAGGCGATGCGCTGCTGCTGCCGCGCGGTGGCGCCCATGCCTTGCTTTCCACGCCCGACCAGCCAGCACAGGACATCACGGCCTTTGAGAGCGCCAGGCTGTGCGAGGCGGTCAGCTCGATCCGCGCTTGTCCAAAGGGCTGCACGCTAGACGGCGCCCTGATCTTCAGCGGCTGCATGGAGTTCGACCTGGGCAGCATGCATGCCTTGGTTTCGCTGATGCCCGAGGTGATGTATGTCGGCACCCTGCTCGAGCGCCAGCCCGAGATCCTGCCCATGCTAGAGGCGATGGAGCGCGAGGCAAGCAGCGAACGGGCGGGCTTCGCTGCCATTCTGGCGCGGCTCGCCGACGTCATGGCGGCTTTCATCGTGCGCGGCTGGGTGGAGTGCGGTTGCGGCGATGCCACCGGCTGGATCGAGGCGTTGCGCGACCCGCGCCTGGGCCGGGTCATTGCCGCGCTCCACCGCGAACCGGGGCGCAACTGGACGGTGGCGGAACTCGCCGCCGAGATGGGCAGCTCGCGTTCGGTGTTCGCCGAACGCTTCCTGGCGGTAACCGGCATGACGCCGCACCGCTACGTCACTGAACTGCGCATGCGCCTGGCGGCCCAGTGGATCGGCAGGGAGCGTCAACCGATCGAGACGGTGGCCTATCGCCTGGGCTACGGCAGCGCAGCCGCCTTCAGCCGCGCCTTCAAGCGCGTTCACGGCTACCCGCCCGGGGCCCTGCGCCAGCAACGTGAAACAGGTGCAGCGGCTGCCACGCCGGCTTCCGCTGCACCTACACCCCAAACGGCCTAAAGATGCCTAACGATCAAACCAGGATATCGACGCCCCGGTGCCCTTCCTCGACGCCTTCCACCAGAATGACGTCGCCCATGGCGTTGGCGGTACGCAGCGGCAGAATGCGCCGGTAAGCATCGGAGCGATACCAGGCCCTGGCCTGCTCCAGGCTGGGGAAGCCGAGCATGATCGTGTCCCCCTGCCAGTGGCCTTCCAGCACCTCAGTGGGGCCGCCGTGGACCAGGTAGTGGCCGCCATAAGGCGCCAGGGTGGCATCGATCTTTTCCAGGTACTCGACGATTTCCGGCCCCATGGCGACGTCCTGCAGGCGGGCGATGGCGTAGGCGGTCATGGCAATGCTCCTTGTGGTGGGTTACCTCCACAGCTTCGCTCCGCTCGTGCGGCCTGGCGATTACCCGGGAGGTAATGGCCAGGCGTATCGCTTGGCGCTAATCTGAGCTCATGGACACGACCTCCCCCACCGTCGGGCAGATATTGAAGACGTGGCGCCAGCGGCGACGGCTGAGCCAGCTGGCACTTGCCACCGAAGCCGACATCTCCCAGCGCCATTTGAGCTTCGTCGAATCCGGGCGGGCCACACCCAGCCGGGAAATGCTGCTGCGCCTGGCAGAGCAGCTCGGCGTTCCCCTGCGCGAGCGAAACCGGATGCTGCTCGCCGCCGGTTTCGCCCCGGCCTTCGGCGAGCGTGGCATTGATGCACCTGGACTCGAGGCAGTCCGCAGCGTGATCGAACGGCTGCTGGCGAGTCACGCTCCCTACCCGGCGCTGGCCGTCGATCGCCATTGGCAACTGCTAATGGCCAACCGCCCGCTCGAGACGCTGCTCGCCGGCATCGCTCCGGCACTGCTCGAGCCGCCGATCAACGTGCTGCGGCTCTCGCTGCATCCCCAAGGGCTGGCGTCCCGTATTCGCAACTTCCGAGAGTGGCGCGGCCACATTCTCGAGCGTCTGGCCCGACAGGCCGACAGCACCGGCGACCCGGACCTCGCCTCGCTCGGCGAGGAACTGAAAGGCTATCCGGTACCACCCGGGGCACGTTCCCACCTGGCCAGTGTGCATTCGCGCCACGCCGGTATCGTCGTGCCGCTGGAACTGGCCCTGCCGGATGGCCGGGTGCTGTCATTGCTGAGTACCACCACGGTGTTTGGTACGCCGCTCGACATTAGCCTGGAAGAGCTGGCCATCGAGTCGTTCTTTCCCGCAGAAGCGACCACCCAGACAACATTGCAGCAGCTGGCCTCGGCAGCACCGCCTCGCTAATAGGCGAGGCAGATCTTGCCGAAGTGCCGCCCCGCCTCCTCATGGCGGAAGGCGTCGGCGATCTCCTCGAGCGGGAAGGTGCTGTCGATGATCGGGCGCACGCCGCTGGCCTCGATGCCGCGCACCATCTCCTGCTGGTGGATGCGGCTGCCGACGATGAGCCCCTGCAGGCGCGCCTGCTTGGCCATCAACTTGGCGGTGGGAACCTCGCCGCCGCGACCCGTCAGTACGCCGATCAGCGAGATGTGGCCGCCGATGCGCACGGCATCGATGGACTGCGGCAGGGTACCGGGGCCGCCGACCTCGATGACATGGTCGACACCCTTCCCGTCGGTCAGGGACTTCACCTTCTTGCCCCACTCCGGCTCGGCCTTGTAGTTGATGGTGTGGTCGGCGCCGAGCTGCTGCAGGCGCTCGATCTTGGCGTCGGATGACGACGTGGCAATCACTCGCGCCCCCATGGCCTTGGCGAACTGCAGGGCGAAGATCGAGACACCGCCGGTGCCCAGGGTCAGCACGGTGTCGCCGGCCTTGAGATTGCCGTCCACCACCAGGGCGCGCCAGGCTGTGAGGCCCGCCGTGGTCAGCGTGGCGGCCTCCTCGTGGCTGTACCCCACCGGAGCATGGGTGAACCAGGTGGCAGGGCGTACCACCTGCTCCCGCGCATAGCCATCGACGCCGTCGCCGGGCGTGGTCTTGAAATCCCCGACCCGCGCCGGGCCGTCGAGCCAGTAGGGGAAGAAGGTGGAAACCACCGAGTCGCCCACCGCGAACTCCTCGACCCCTTCACCGACGGCCTCGACCACGCCCGCGCCGTCGGACATGGGGATGCGCCCGTCCTCGGTCGGCATCTTGCCGGACACTACGCCGTAATCGTGGAAATTGAGCGAGCTGGCATGTACGCGTACGCGGATCTCGCCCGGCCCTGGCTCACCCGGCGCTTCCCCATCGACGATCTCCAGGTTGTCCAACCCACCGGGGCTGTGCAGCGTTACGACCTTCATCTCTGCCTCCTTACCTTTCAACGAGAGTGCCAAGAGGTTAGCCCAACATCCCACGGGAAGGGCAAGCGATGACTCGCCGCAGGAAGCCCACCAGCGCTTCTACCTGGACCATGCACGACGCCCAGTCGTCGCCGCCTCCCTCGAGATAGGCCCGTCTCGCCAACGTCATCGCAGCCCGGTGCTCCGGCGGCAGGCGCGCCAGGGCCCAGGCGGCAGCCACGTCCTTGGGCGCGACCTCCCCCGTTTCCCGGGTCATCCACATCCGCGCCAGAGTCAGCAGTACGTTACGCTCATCCCCTCGTAAACCGTCGATCAGGCCAGGCAGTGAATCGATGATAGCCCGTCGCAGGTCCGCCTCGGGTACCGGCGGAATCAGCTCCGTCAGCTCAGGCCCGTGCAGGGCCAGGCTCGCCTGCCTGGCGGTGGTCAATACGACGGCCAGGTCGGGGTCGGCTGCCGCTGGCGGAATGTGGCCCTGCTCGAAGTCTGACCGCAGCCATTCGCCATAGACCAGCTCGCTTCTCGGCGGATATTGCCAGGGCGCCAGCGCACGGCGACAGAGCACCGTCACTTCCAGCGGCCTGGGCGTGCCGTCGTCTTCAGGGCTGCCGGATACCTGCATCAGCGCCTCGACCAGGCGCCGTCGAGCCTGACCGGCGGGCGCCCGGCCAACGATTGCCAGCACATCCACGTCGCTGTTGGGGCGCAGGCCGCCAACGAGTGCCGAGCCGAACAGGTAAATGCCGATTACGGTCTCGCCAAGCTCGCGCAGCAGGATATCGCAAGCGGCCTCAGCTTCCTTCGGCAGCGTCTGCCCTGCTGCCCGTGAAGAGAATGTCATGACAACCTCCGTTCTGCCCATAGGCGATTCGCGGGTTACCGAGCGCCTGCAGCATGGGCCTTTTCGAACTTAACGAACCCTCGCGGCGCCGTTCATCATTAACTCGTCGAAAAGGTTGGAATCAATGCCGCTTGGCACCCCGCTTCGGTGTGACCTAGGGTTAAATGAGCTCCTTACGAATAGCCCCCTCGACCCTGACCACGAGTATTGCCATGGATGCGCACTCCTCACGAGGTATGGCCGGCTGGGCCGTCACCGTTCTTGCCTACGTTCTGCTGTTGCTCGGCCTGGCCATGGCGCTGGGGGGCGGTTACCTCGTCTACCTCGGCGGCACGCTCTATTTTCTCCTGGCCGGCATTGCCACGCTGGCGGCTTCCGTCATGCTCATGCTTGGTTTGCCCTCAGGAGTATGGCTCTATGCCGCCACCGTGGCGGGCACCTTCGTCTGGTCGCTATGGGAGATCGCGAGCAAGGGCTGGATGCCAGTCTGGCATATCGACCTGATGGCACGTACCGGGTTAATGGCAGTCCTGCTGGCTGTCGCCCTGCTGTTGCTGCCCGTGCTGTACCGCCGCGGTTTTTACCAGCCCACCCTGCCCTATGCCGGCCCGCTGCTCGGCGTGCTGATCCTGGTCGGCTACGCCGGCAGCGTGATATGGCTCGTCTTCGACTCCGGTCCCGACGACCCGACCACGGCGGCGGCCGAGGAGATCCACCAGCAGAGCGCTCCCGATTCAACCGACTGGGTCGCCTATGGCGGCACCAACCTGGCCCAGCGCTTTTCGGAGGCCGACCAGATCACGCCACACAACGCCGACCGGCTAGAGGTGGCCTGGGAGTTCCATACCGGCGACGAGCCGCCTAGCGACGCCGCCCCTTATGCCTTCCAGAACACCCCGTTGAAGGTCGGCGATAGCCTGTACGTCTGCACGCAGAGCAACCAGGTCTTCGCCCTCGACCCGGGCACCGGCGAGCCGCAGTGGCACTTCGACCCGGAAGTGGCGGAGGAAGCGCAAGAGCATGTCTTCTCGGCCGCCTGTCGCGCGGTGGCCTACTTCGAGGCCCCCGAGCCGGTGGAAGATTGCCCGCGCCGGCTGCTGCTGGGCACGCTGGACGGCCGCCTGATGGCATTGGACGCCGAGGACGGCACGCCATGCAGCGAATTCGGCGATAACGGCACGGTCGACTTGAAGGATCGCATGGATCCGCAGGCCCTGGGGCTGCTCTCCAACACCTCGGGGCCGACCGTCGTGAACGGCATGGTGGTGGTCGGCCACCAGGTCACCGATAACCAGCGCCGCGACGCCCCTTCCGGGGCAGTGCGCGCCTACGATGCGATCACTGGCGAATGGCAATGGACCTGGGACGCCGTATGGACCACGCCGGACAGCCAGCCTCCGGAGGACGAGGTCTATCCGCGCGGCACGCCCAACGTGTGGTCGGCCATCTCGGCCGACGAGGAGCTGGGCCTGGTGTACCTGCCTACCGGCAACCCCACCAACGACCAGTTCGGCGGCGACCGCCGCCCCGGCGACGAGGCGTTTACCGCCACGCTGGTGGCCGTGGAGGCCGACAGCGGCGAAGTACGCTGGAAATTCACCACAGTGCAGCACGACCTATGGGATTATGACCTGGGTGCCCAGCCGGCGCTGATCGACTTCCCTACGGAGGAGGGACCGCGCCCCGCCGTGGTTCAGGCCACCAAGTACGGCCAGGTATTCGTTTTCGACCGGGCCACCGGCGAGCCGCTGCTGCCCGTCGACGAGCGTCCGGTACCGCAGGGCACCATCGAGGGCGACTGGACGGCGGAGAGCCAGCGCTTCTCTCCGGGCATGCCCGACTTCGGCTCGCTGCCGGGACAGCCGGTAGAGGCGTTCACCGGCGCCCATACCTGGGGCACCACGCCCCTCGACCATCTCTACTGTCGCATCCAGTTCGAACGCATGCGCTACGAAGGCATGTTCACCCCGCCGACCCTCGATCATCCCGAGGGCATGCTGCAGTTCCCGGGTATTCTCGGCGGCATCAACTGGGGTAGCGCGGCCTTCGATCTCGAGAACGACCTGATGATCGTCAACAACAACCGAATGCCGTCGCGGGTGGCGCTCTACCCGCGCGAGGAAGCCGACGAGATGGAGAACATCGCGCCGATCGGCGAGGACGATGCCAGCTATATCGACCAGGAGGCACAGCCCATGCTCGGTGCACCGGTGGCCGCGGAGCGCGGTGCCTGGCTCTCGCCGCTCGACATGCCCTGCGCTGCACCGCCCTGGGGTTTTTTGAGCGCGACCGACCTGGGCAGTGGCGAGATCGTCTGGTCACGCCCGATCGGCACCAGCTTCGACCAGGGGCCCTGGGGGGTTCCCACGCGCCTGAAGATGACCGTAGGCGCGCCCACCAGTGCCGGCCCGGTCACTACCGCCGGCGGTGTGACCTTCATCGGCGCCACCATGGACGACTATATTCGCGGCTTCGACAACGCCACCGGCAATATGCTGTGGGAAGCGCGACTGCCCGCCGGGGGGCAGGCAACGCCGATGACCTACATGCACGAAGGTCGCCAATACGTCGTCATCGCCGCTGGCGGCGCCTTCCAGGCCGAGACTCGCCTGGGAGACAGCGTCATGGCTTATGCCCTGCCCGAGGAGCCAGAGGAGGAGTAGGCCGGCTCGCCTGCGAGGCGAGCCTCACTCGTGTTTATCGCCTCGGCCAAGAAAGCCATGAAGGTGCGGATACGCGTCACTCGGCGCAGGTCGGGGTGGGTCAGCAGCCACAGGTCGGTCGCGAGTTCGGGAATTGGCTCGCCGAGTCGTGCCAGGGCCGGCTCGGCATCGGCGAGATAGCAAGGCAGCACGGCACGACCCAGGCCGTCGCGGGCCGCGGCCAGCATGCCGAACATGGTATCGACGCGATAACGGCATGGCTCGTTTGCCCCTTGCTCGGCCATCCAGGCGTCGAGCGCCGCATAGCCCAGGTGACGGTCCGGTCCGACCCAGGCATCGTCGCCCTTCGCCGCGCCGCGCCGAACATAGGCGGCCTGGGCAATGACCCCGACCCGCCGCCCCACCAAGTGCTCCGGCGGCGACATCGAGGGGCGAATCGCCACATCGGCGTCGCGCTGGGAAAGATTGAACAACTGGTTGGAAACCGCCACCTCGAGAACGATATCCGGATGAGTGCGTTGGAAATCGGCAAAGATCGGCGACAGCAGCCCCATCAGCAGCGTATCGGTCGTGGTGACGCGAATCGTGCCGGAGAGACGCAAATCGCGCCCCACCACGCGCCGCTCGGCGCCCAGCACTTCGGCTTCGACACGGGCGGCGACCGCTGCCAGGTCCTCTCCCGCCGGCGTCGGTGCATAGCCTGAGCGCGAACGCTCGAACAGCGCCACGCCCAGGCGCCGTTCGATGGCATTCAGACGCCTGAATACCGTGGCATGGCTAGCCCCAAGCCGCCGTCCGGCGCCGGAGAGCGAGCCCGCCACGGCAATGGCTTGAATGACGCGCAGGTCGTCCCAGTGCAGCGACTGTTCGGTCACGTTCCCCCTCATCGACTCTCGGCAAGGCTTGTTTCCAGCCCCTGCTCAGAATTCGGTCACCACGGTCACGCCAACGCCCTGGAATTTGTCCATGTTCGTCAGCGCCTCGATCGACTGCTCAAGGTTGACCCTTTGGCCGACCAGCTTTTCGGGCGCCAGCTTCCCGGTCTGGATCATCTCGAGCATGGCGCCGTAGCGGTAGGCTTGCATGCCGTGGCTGCCCAATATTTCGAGTTCATTCGCAATGACCTTGCTCATCGGTATGGCCGGAGTACTGTGTTCGGCCAGCATGAGCCCGACCTGTACGTGCCTGCCACGCCTGCGCAGATTGCTGATCGAATTGAAACAGGTGCTGGGGTGCCCGAGCGCATCCAGCGACACGTGAGCACCGCCGCGCGTCAGGTCGATGACCGCCTCGGGAACACTTGCTACCTCGGAGGCATTGACGGTCGCGACCGCACCCAGTTCACGGGCCAGGTGGAGTCTGTCGTCCGCAATATCGATCGCCACGACGTTGGCGCCCACCGCATTGGCGATCATGATGGCGGACAGCCCGACCCCGCCGCAGCCGTGGACCGCCACCCATTGCCCTGCGAAGGCCTTGCCCTGGTCGACGACGGCGCGAAACGAAGTCGCGAAGCGACAGCCCAAGCTGGCTGCCGTGGCGAAGTCCAGCGTTTCCGGCAATGCCACCAAATTAATGTCAGCATGGTGAATGGCCACGTACTGGGCAAACGAGCCCCAGTGGGTGAAGCCAGGCTGGAACTGGTTATCGCAGACTTGGTGATTCCCCGAGTAGCATTCGGGACACGTGCCGCATCCACCGACGAAGGGGACGGTCACGCGATCCCCTATCTTCCATTTCCTCACGCCCTTGCCCACCGCCTCGACGACGCCCGCCAGTTCATGACCCGGCACATGGGGAAGCGGGATATCGGTGTCATGACCGACCCAGCCATGCCAGTCGCTGCGGCAAACCCCCGTTGCCATCACCTTGACCACGACGCCATGCGCTTCGGGGGTGGGATCGGGAACGTGCCGGATTTGCGGTGGAGCGGAAAAGGCCTCGTACACCACGGCTTTCATGCGAGTTCCTCTCTGGCAGACTGTTCAGTTATGCAAAGTCGGTTGTCATTTTTCGGGAATTTCGGATCGCCAGCGTACAGCATAGCCTGAAGACATGCACAGTACGCCAACGAACCGGAGCCCCGCCATGCATGCCCTGATCGTGTTCTGCCACCCCGAGTCCCATTCCTTCAACGGCGCCCTCAAGGACGTCGCCGTCGAGACCCTGCAGCGCCAGGGCTACAGCGTCGAGGTTTCCGACCTCTACGCCGAGGGTTTCGATCCGGTGGAAGGGCCGGCGCACTACGCCGAGCGGGCCGAGCCCGATACGTTCTTTCCGCTGACCGAGCAGCGTAGCGCCTTCGAGTGCGGCGCCCTGCCCGCCGACGTGAAGCGCGAGGTCGAGCGCCTGGAGCGCGCCGACTTGGTGATCCTGCAGTTTCCACTGTGGTGGCACGCCCAACCGGCCATGCTCAAGGGCTGGTTCGATCGGGTGTTCGTCTACGGCGGGCTCTACTCCGGCAGGATGCGCTACGACCGCGGCCGTTTTCCCGGCAAGCGCGCCATGCTCTCGGTGACGACCGGCGCCCCGGCGCCGACCTTCACCCGCCACGGCAGGAGCGGCCATATCGTGGCCTTGCTATGGCCGATCCACTACTCACTCTACTACCTCGGCGTCAGCGTGCTGCCGCCCCAGGTCACCTACGGCGTTCAGGGCGGCGGGCTGAGCTACCAGGACGAGGCGGCGTTTCGCAAGCGCCTGGAGGAGGAAAAGGCCGCCTGGTCACAGCGCCTGGAAGCACTCGACCACGAAACACCGATTCCCTTCGCCGGCTGGGATGATTGGGACGAACGGGGCGCGCTCAAGGAGGGCCACCCCGCGCGTTGGCAAGGGTGAGTCGGCCGGTTACCGCTGGGACAGGCGCTCGCGTAGTGGCTCGATTGCCACATCGCGCGGCTCGCCGTCGAAGTCGTCCCGGACCACTTCCTCCACACGTCGCTCGAGGTAATGCGCGGCACCATCGACCGCTTCAATGCGCTCGATATCTCCCAGCGACTCGATCAGCTGCGGCGTCAGGCGATCAAGCACTGGGCGCACCTCCTCGGCGAGATCGGGCGGGTCGGCGAAGGGCGAGCGCCCTTCCTGCAACCACTGGTGGTGCAGACGGCGCTGAACCTGCTTGCTGGCCTCGAACTGCTTTTCGAAGAAGCGGCGGGCGAAATCCTCGTCGACGCCGGCCGCTTCGGCATCTTCCGCGACCTGATCGAGAATTTCGGCTTCACGCTCCGGTGCCTCGATGGGCGCGCCGGAGTTCCACTTGGCCTGAGCCACCACTGGCGCCACGTCGAGCCGTTCGTCGATCAACACCAACATGCGGTCAATGGCCGCCTTATCCTCATCGGGCGGCTCCGGCGGCTGGGTCTGGCATCCCACCAGCAGCAGCATGATCAGCAGGAAAGGGCTCAATGGCCAGGCAGGTCGCCTACCGATGCTTGTCATCGATGTCTCCTCGTTTCGATGGATGGGGCAACGAAGGAGTGTGGCAGGAAATTGCGCCGCTGGCCTCCCCTTGGCAAGCCGGCTCTCAGGGCAAGTTAATCACAACAGGACTCAGCTGAGGCTCGCCTTCAGCCAGGCCTCGAAATCGTCCACTTCCAGGGGCCTGGCCATGTGGAACCCTTGCGCTTCGTGGCAACCCAGCAATTCCAGATAGTCGAGGGCCTGCTGCGTCTCCACGCCCTCGGCCACCACACGGTAGCCGAGGTCGTGCGCCATCCTCAGCATCGACTTGACCAGGATTCGGCTGCGTGGGCCCTCGTCGAGCCCCCTGATGAAACAGCGATCGAGCTTGACGATCTGTGCGGGAATGTCCTGCAAGTAGGCCAGGCTGCTGTAGCCGGTGCCGAAGTCGTCGATGGCGATACGAATGCCCGCCTGGCTCAGCGTGTCGAGCTGTTGCCAAGCGGCCCGCCCCTGGTCGAAAAGCGCGGTTTCCGTCAACTCCAGCTCGATGGCCGATTTCGGCAGGCCCGCCTGCTTCAGGCACGAGAGCAGGCGGGTGGTAAAATCCTCTTCGTCGAGATTGCAGGCCGAGACGTTGAGCGAGACGGTAAGGAACAGCCCCTGACGATGCCAGGACTGCGTCTGGGTGATCGAGGTATGCATCACCCACTCGGTGAGCGATCTGGCCAGCGGCGTATTCTCGATCAAGGGAATGAACTCGGTGGGCGAAACCTCGCCGAGTTCCGGATGGCACCAACGCAGCAGAGCCTCCGCGCCGAGACAGCGCCGTGTACTCAGCTCGATGCGAGGCTGATAGACAAGGCGCAGTTGATCGCTGGCCATGAGTGCAGCACGAAAATCGGAAAGCAGCCTGAAGCGTCGTCGATAAGCGGCATCCAACTCCTGGGAATAGACGCCCGCTCCGGCCTCGGTCTGGCGGGCATCCTGGCAGGCACTATGGGCGGTACGCAGGATATCGATAGCGGCCTCTTCTCCCCGCTGCAACGGCGCCACGCCGATGACCGGCCGCACCAGCACCGGCGCTTCACGAATGCACTCAAGCGACACAAGGGCCTGGCGCAGACGTAGCGCTTCCGCCAGCATTTCCTGCTCCTCGCCACCCTCCATCAGGTGGACGAACTGGCCTGGGCCGACACTGTAGAGCCGCCGCGTTTCACCCAACGCCTCCTGGAGGCCGCGTCCCGCGATCCGCACGATGTCGTCGAAGTAAGCGGGTCCCATGACCCGGTTCAAGGTGCTCACCTGGGCCACGTCGAGCACTTCGGTAAACAGGGCATAGCGCGGTTGACCGGAGGCGTCGCGGATCCTGTCTTCAAGGTCTTCTACGAACTGGCTACGATTCGGTAGCCCCGTGAGCGGATCGACACGGCCAATGGCGTGCTGCAGCTCGATCTGGGCCATGACCATGGCAGCCAGGTCTTGCAGTACCGCCAGGCCTTCCTCACTGATGTCGCGTGGCCGGGTATCCAGCACGCACATCGCCCCGAGGGTATAGCCCTCGGGGGTCTGCAGCGGGGCGCCAGCATAAAAGCGGATGCCTGACTGGGCCAACAGGCTGTCACGATAGGTTGGGGATTCGAGCAGATCGGGCACCACGAGCACCTGGGACTCGTCTGCCACCTCGCCGCAGCAGGCCTTGTAGCGAGGGATCTCCCAGTGTTCGACGCCTACCCGCGACTTGAACCACTGGCGGTCGGCGTCGGTCAGCGAAACCGCCGCGATGGGCATGCCGAAGAACTTGCTGGCCATGCGCGTGATGCGATCGAAGCTCTCGCTCGGCGGCGTGTCCAACAGGTTGAGCTGGCGCAGCGCATAAAGCCGCTCCTGCTCCTGGTCGCGAGTGTGAGGAATGGAAGGCATCGAGGGGTCCCTGCCAATTCGTGCCGGCGCCTCATCGGTCGGCGTTCCTTCGAGCCTAGTCAAATCCGGCTATCGCAACCATAACGTGGATCCCGCCGCTACCTGCCGGATCTGACGGCGCCGCCATTGGCCTCAACGCTCCCGCTGGGACTCCCGCCACTCCTCGGCCGCCTCCTCGACTCCGGGTTCATCACCCCGGTTGCGGGCTCCCTGGCGGTAGGCTTCCTCTTCGCGTACGTCATCGATAACGGACATCAGCTCGTGCATGTCCACGGTGCTGGTGTCATGTTCGAAGCAGCCCGTCAGCGGGCTCTCCGGGTGCAGCTCACCGGACTCATACAGCGCCCAGATTTCCTTGCCGTAATCGGTGGTAAGCAGCTCGGGAGCGAAGCGGCCGAAATAGCGGCGCATGTTGTCGACGTCCCGCTCGAACATCATCTCGGCGCTGTTGTTGCCGGCCGCATCCACCGCCTGGGGAAGGTCGATGATCACGGGGCCGTCGGCCGCCAGCAGCACGTTGAACTCGGAAAGGTCGCCGTGCACCAGGCCCGCGCACAGCATCTTCACTACGTCGCGGATGATCTTGGTGTAGTAATCGCGGGCCTGAACGGGACTCAGGGTCACGTCGTCCAGGCGCGGGGCGGTCAGCCCCTCGGCATCGCGGATCATCTCCATCAGCAGTACGCCGTCGATGAATCCGAAAGGCTGCGGTACCCGGACATCCGCCGCCGCCAGCCGGTAGAGCGCATCGACCTCGGCATTGAGCCAGGCCTGCTCCTGCTCCTTCTGGCCGTATTTCGTCTTCTTGGCCATGGCCCGTGAGCGGCGGCTGTTGCGCTCGCGGCGCCCCTCCTGGTACTGCACCGCCTGCTTGAAACTGCGCTGCTTCGCCTCCTTGAAGACCTTGGCGCAGCGACGCTCCCCGTGGGAACGCACGACGTAGACCTGGGCCTCCTTGCCGCTCATCAGCTGACTCTCGACTGATTCGATCAGGCCGTCGTCGATCAGTGGTTGCAATCGCTTGGGTACCTTCACCTATTCTCCTCTTCTCTTTTTCTGCGACCTACCAGCGGCCGATCAGCGGCTGACGCGCCGGGCGCGGAACGAGCGCCCCTTGAGTTTGCCGGTGCCGAGCTGGGCGAGGGCCACCTTGGCGACCTCGCGCTGTACGGCCACGTAGGCGCTGCGCTCCAGCACCTTGATCTTGCCGACCTGACCGCCAGCAATGCCGCCGTCGCCGGTCAAAGCGCCCAAGATATCGCCGGGACGCACCTTCTGCTTCTTGCCACCGTCGAGCTGCAGCGTGGCCATGGCCGGCTTGAGGGGCTCTCGAGCCAGCACGTCGCCCGGCGGCAGCGGCGCTTCCTCGAGCGGCTCGCCCAGGTATTCGGCCAGTCGCGCCAGCCGGTAAGTCTCCTGCTCGGTCACCAGGGTACAGGCCAGACCGGAGCCGCCGGCGCGTCCGGTACGCCCGACACGATGCACATGCACTTCGAGGTCACGGGCAATCTGGTAGTTGAACACCGCATCCAGCGCTTCGATGTCCAGCCCACGTGCCGCCACGTCGGTGGCCACCAGGATCGAGGCACTGTGGTTGGCGAACAGTATCAGGATACGGTCGCGGTCGCGCTGTTCCAGGTCGCCATGCAGCGCCAGGGCACTGAAGCCCGCCTGGCAAAGCGCATCGGCGACCTCCTGGGTCTCGCGCCGGGTATTGCAGAACACCACGCTGGAGCGCGGCCGATGATGCAGCAGCAACAGGCGCAGCGCGAAGAAGCGCTCCGCTTCGTCCGCCACCCGGTAGAAGCGCTGGCGGATGGTAGTGTGATCATGGGTTTCGGCCACCGCCACCTCGACCGGGTCGCGCATCATCCGCGCGGCAACGGGCCGGATGTCATCGCGATAGGTCGCGCTAAAAAGCAGCGTCTGGCGGCTGGCCGGCGTCTCGGCGACGATCGCTTCCATCGCCGCCTGAAATCCCATGTCGAGCATGCGGTCGGCTTCGTCCAGCACCAGGGTCTCGAGTGAACTCAGGTCGAGCGACCCCTTGCGCAGGTGCTCCTCTACCCGTCCCGGGGTGCCCACGACGACATGCGCGCCATGGGCCAGCGAGGCGAGCTGCGGGCCGAAGGGGGCCCCGCCGCACAGCGCCAGCACCTTGACGTTGGGCAGGGTGCGCGCCAGCCGCCGAATCTCGCCGGCGACCTGGTCGGCCAGCTCGCGAGTGGGGCAAAGCACCAGCGCCTGGACCCGGAAGCGCGTCACGACGAGGCGCGAGAGCAGCCCCAGGCCGAAGGCCGCGGTCTTGCCCGAGCCGGTTTTTGCCTGGGCAAGCACGTCGCGCTCCGCCAGCATCAGCGGCAGGCTCTGGGCCTGGATGGGCGTCATGCTGTGGTAGCCGAGCGAATCGAGATTGGCCAACAGCTCTGGCGCCAGCGGCAACGAGGCAAAGGCCTCAACGTTGGGAGAATCGGACACGAAATGAACCTGCGACAGAGTGAGGCGATTGCCGAGGCGGCAAGCAAACGAAGGGATGCCGGGAGGCATGAGCCGAGGGGATCAGAAGACAGGCAGAATAGCAGAAGTGTCGGGCGATGTCGTCCTGCCGACTGCGACAAGTCGTTGCAGGTCGCCATGGCCGCTAGCGCCGGCACGGCACGTGGCGCCATGCCAGCACATCACCCAGGCGTGCGGTAGCCTGGTCCGCCCCCGCTAGGAAGACGAAAGCGTGGGTTCGGTCGCCGCCTGCCGGGGCTCATCCATGCGCTCCTCCCAGCCGCCGGCCAACGCCCGGTAAAGTCCCACCAGCGCGGTGGCGGCACGCACGCTGCTCTGCACCAGGCCATCCTCGGCTTCCAGTCGCGAGCGCTCGGCGTCGATCACCTCGAGGAAATCGATCACCCCGACCTCGAAACGCACCCGTGCCTGGCGGGCCGCCTCGGCGCTGGCCTCAGCGGCCGCTTGCAGATGCTCGCGCTCGAGCAGCGCCTTGGCGTAGCGGGCAAACGCCGTCTCGGCCTCCTCAAGCGCCTGCAGCACGGTCTGCTCATAGCGCGCCAGGTTGGCTTCGGCATCAGCATCGGCCGCCGCCATGCGCGCCCGGACCCGGCCGCGGTCGAGGAACGACCAATCCACCCCCAGCGCCACCAGGCGGGTCTCGCTGTCGCGGCCGAAGAGATCGCCGGTGCTGGCGGCCTGGGTACCGAGCAGGCCGTTCAGGGTGAAGCGTGGGTAGAGGTCGGCAGTCGCCACGCCGATGCTGGCGGTGGCGGCGTGCAGCCGCCGCTCCGCCGCGGCGATATCGGGCCGTCGACGCAGTAGCTCACCAGGCAACCCGGTAGCCACCTTCTCGTGCAGTACCGGTAGCGGCGCGGGCGCCTCCAACCGGGCGATCAACGCCGCGGGCTCACGGCCGGTCAGTACCGCCAGGCGATGGGTGATGGCGGCGATCTCCCCTTCCAGCGTTGGAATGCGCGAGAGCGTGCTTTCCAGCTGCGCCCGGGCGCGTACGCTGTCGAATTCGGTGCCGCGCCCCGCCTCTAGCCTTGCATCGACCAACGCCAGCGATTCGCGCTGGTTGTCGGCGTTGGCTCGGGCCACGCGCAGCTGTTCCTGCAGGCCGCGCAGGCGCACGTACTGGTCGACCAGTTCACCGACGACGACCACCTGCATCGCGCGCACATCGGCGGCGGAGGCTTCCGCCTCGGCCTGCTGGGATTCCACGGCGCGCCGTACACGACCGAAGAAGTCGAGTTCCCACAGCGCCGCGACGCCGGCATCAAAGCTCTCGAAATCGCGCTGCGAACGCGTGGCTTCGGGCATCTGGTCGGCGCTGGCACGCTGATGGGCGGCACCCGCCTGGGCGGTGACGCTGGGCGCCAGCTCGCGGCGCGACTGGCGCAGCAGCGCCAGGCTGCGGTCGTGGCGTGCCAAGGCAATGCGCAGGTCGTGGTTGGCCTCGAAGGCCTCCTCGACCAGCTCGCTCAGCAGCGCATCGTCGAAACTGCGCCAGAACTCCCGCTCAGCGGCTTGCGTGGTGACGAGGTCCGGTTCGGCACGTACCAGGGCGGCGGGTTCGGGAAGAGCCGGCGCACGGTAGTCGGGTCCCACCGCACAGGCGGCCAGTGCCAGGATCAGCGGCAATAGTAGCAAATTACGCATGATAGGAGCTCTCCGTGGGCAGCGCTTCCGCGGGTTCGGCCCGGCCGCGCGTGGCCAGCTTGCGCAGGGCGACATAGAACACCGGGGTCAGGAACAGGCCGAACAAGGTCACGCCAAGCATGCCGGCAAACACCGCCGTGCCCAGCGCCTGGCGCACCTCGGCGCCAGCGCCCCCGGCCAGCATCAACGGCACCACCGCCGCAGTGAAGGTGATCGAGGTCATGATGATCGGACGCAGCCGCAGGCGGCACGCTTCCAGCGCCGCCTCGACGATGCCACGGCCCTGCATCTCCAGCTCGCGGGCGAACTCGACGATCAAAATGGCGTTCTTGCACGCCAGGCCGATCAGCACCACCAGACCGACCTGGACGAAAATATTGTTGTCTCCGCCGGTGAGCTTCACGCCGATCAGCGCCGAGAGCATGCACATCGGCACGATCAAGATGACGGCCAGCGGCAGCGTCCAGCTCTCGTAGAGCGCAGCCAGCGCCAGGAACACCAGCAGGATGGCGAGCGGGAACACCACCAGCGCCGCCCCGCCCTGGTTGACCTGTTGGTAGCTCAGGTCGGTCCATTCGAACGTCATGCCGGCGGGAAGCACGGCCGGAGCGAGGTGTTCGACCACGTCGATCGCCTGGCTCGAGGACAGGACGCGCGGGTCGGCCTCGCCCATCAGGTCGGCCGCCGGGTAGCCGTTGTAACGGATCACCGGGTCGGGGCCGAAGGACTGGTCGACGCGGATCATGCTGCCGATCGGCACCATCTCGCCATAGGCGTTGCGGGTACGCAGGCGTTCGATGTTGGCCACGTCCAGGCGGTAGTCGCCATCGGCCTGGGCGATGACCTGCCAGGTGCGGCCGAACCGGTTGAAGTCGTTGACATAGACCGAGCCAAGGTAGACCTGCAGGGTCTCGAACAGGTCGGTCAGCGCCACGCCCTGGGTCTTGGCCTTGACCCGGTCGACGTGCAGGTCGAGCTGCGGCACGTTGGATTGGTACGACGTGATCGGGTAGCCCATTCCCGGCGCCTGCATCAGCGCGCCGCTGAAGTCATCCACGGCCTGTTGCAGCTCGCCGTAGCCGAGCCCGGCACGATCCTGCACGAACAGCGAGAAACCCGAGCCCGAGCCGATACCGAGGATGGCCGGCGGGGTGAAAGCGAAGCTGAACGCCTCCTGCATGGCACCCAGCTTGCCGTTGAGCTCGCCGACGATCTCTTCGGCGCTGCGCGAACGCACCTCGAACGGATCGAGACCGAAGAATACCGTGCCGGTGTTGGGGGTATTGGTGAACTGCAGCGGGTTGAGCCCGGGGAAGGCCACCGCCGAACTTACCCCTTCGGTCTCCAGCGCCAGGTCTGTCATGTGCCGGATCACCGCCTCGGTGCGGTCGAGCGAGGCGCCTTCGGGCAGCTTGGCCCCGCCGATCAGGTACATCTTGTCCTGGGTGGGAATGAAGCCGCCCGGCACCAGCTGGAACATCACGCCGGTGCCCGCCAGCAACAGCGCATAGACGGCGAACACCGCGCCGCGCCGGCGAAGGCTGCGCGCCACGCCGTTCTGGTAACCCTTGGAGCTGGCATTGAAGAAGCGGTTGAAGGGACGAAACACCCAACCGAACAGCAAATCGATCAGTCGCGACAGCCGGTCCTTCGGTGCATCGTGGGGCTTGAGCAGCATTGCCGCGAGCGCCGGCGACAATGACAGCGAGTTGATCGCCGAGATGACCGTGGAGATGGCGATGGTCACCGCAAACTGGCGGTAGAACTGCCCTGTGACGCCCTCGAGAAAAGCCATCGGCACGAACACCGCGCACAGCACCACCGAAATAGCGATGATCGGCCCGCTCACCTCGCGCATGGCCTGGTGAGCCGCCGCCAGCGGAGCCAGCCCCTCCTCGATGTTACGCTCGACGTTCTCCACCACCACGATGGCGTCGTCGACCACGATCCCGATGGCCAGCACCAGGCCGAACAGGGTCAGGGTATTGATCGAGAAGCCGAGCAGGTAGAGCACGGCGAAGGTACCCACGATTGATACCGGCACCGCCAGCAGCGGAATCACCGAGGCACGCCAGGTCTGCAGGAACAGCGTGACCACCAGCACCACCAGCAGCACCGCCTCGAGCAGGGTCTTGATCACCGACTCGATGGAGTCGCGCACGAACACCGTGGGGTCGTAGACGATCTCGTACTCCACCCCATCGGGGAAGCGTTCGGCCAGCTCTTCCATCTTGTCGCGAACCGCATCGGAGAGCGCAATGGCGTTGGAGCCGGGCGCCTGAAAGATGCCGATGGCCACCGCCTGCTGGTTGTCGAGCAGCGCGCGCAGCGAATACTCGGCGGCGCCGAGCTCGATGCGCGCCACGTCGGAGAGATAGGTGATCTGGCCGTCGCTGCCGGCCTTGACCACGATGTCACCGAATTCTTCCTCGGTGGTCAGGCGCCCCTGGGCGTTGATCGAGACGAGGAAATCGGAGGTGGACGGAGTGGGTGGCGCGCCGAGCTGGCCGGCCGAGACCTGCACGTTCTGCTCACGGATCGCCGCGAGTACGTCGCCGGCCGTCAAGCCTCGGGCAGCGGCGCGGTCGGGGTCGATCCACACGCGCATGGCATAGTCACCAGCGCCGAACAGCATCGCCTGGCCCACGCCGGGCAGCCGGGCCAGTTCGTCACGCACGTGCAGTGCCGCGTAGTTGCGCAAGTAGGTACTGTCATAGCGGCCATCGGGCGAGATCAGCTGCGGCACCATGGTCAGATCGGGCGACTGCTTGTCGGTGGTCACCCCCTGGCGGCGTACCGCCTCGGGCAACCGCGCCAGCGCCTGGCTGACCCGATTCTGCACCTGCACCTGGGCCTCGTCCGGGTCGGTACCGGGGTGGAAGGTCAGCGTCATCGCCAGTACCCCGTCGGAGCCGGCCACCGACTTCATGTACATCAGATTCTCGACCCCGGTGATCGCCTCCTCCAGCGGCGTGGCCACCGTGTCGGCAATTTCCTTGGGGTTGGCGCCAGGATAGACCGCCCGTACCTGCACGGTCGGCGGCACCACGTCGGGGTATTCACTGACCGGCAGCAGCGGGATGGTAATCGCCCCGGCAATGAAGATAAGGATCGACAGCACCGCGGCGAAGATCGGCCGGTCGACGAAGAACTTGGCGAAATTCATGACAAGACTCCCTTCCGGGGCGGACGGTGAAGTCCGCCCCGAACACGTCGTTCAGGGGTTATGGTTATCCTTGGAGTCGGATTCGCTCAGCGCATCGCGGCATACTCGCCGGCCGTGCTACCCGAGCCGCGCATATCGACGCTCTCCGCCGCTACCGGCATGCCCGGGAAGAAGATGCGCTGGGCACCGCTCACCACCACCTGATCGCTCGGCTCGAGGCCGGCCGTCACCACCCTCAGCCCTTCGACCTTGCGCCCGAGTTGCACGTCGCGACGCATGGCCCGGCCCTCTTCGTCGACCACGTAGACGTACTTGCGATCCTGGTCGGTAAGTACTGCCTTGTCATCGATCAGCAAGGTATCTTCGGCGCTTCCCGCCAACAGCTGCACGCGGGCGTACATGCCGGGGGCGAAGCGCCCCTCGCTGTTGTCGAGCACGGCCCGGGTGAGGATGGTGCCGGCCTCGGCATCGAGCCGGTTGTCGACGAAGTCGACCACGCCGCGGTAGGGATAGCCCTCGTCACTGGCCAGGCCGACACGCACCGGCACGCCGCCATCGCGAAGGCTGGCCTGGCCGGCGCTGCGCGCCAGGGCGTCGTAGTGCAGGTAGGCCCGCTCGTCACTGTGGAAATGCACATGGACGCGATCCAGGGCGACGAGGCGGGTCAGCGGCGTGGCCTCGGAGACGAGGTTGCCCGCCGTGACCAGGGCCCTGCCAGCACGCCCGGAAATGGGTGCGCGGACCTCGGTGAACGCCATGTTGAGCCTGGCGGTCTCGGCACTGGCCTGGGCAGCGAGGATGTCGGCTTCCGCCGTGGCCGCCGCTGCCCGCCGCTGGTCAAGCTCCTCCCTGGAGATCGAGCGGCTCTGCGCCAGCGCTTCGGCACGAGCGGCCTCGCTGCGGGCCAGCTCGGCCCGGGCGCGGGCCCGCTGCAGCTCGGCCTCGGCCCGCTCCAGTTCGGCGCGGTAGGGGCGCGGGTCGATGGTGAACAGCACGTCGCCCTTCTCGATCTCCTGCCCTTCGGTGTAGTTGACGCTATCGATGTAGCCCGAGACGCGCGGGCGCAGGTCGACCGTCTCCACCGCTTCGATGCGGCCGGTGAAGGCATCCCACAGTTCTACATCCTCGACCAGCACCTGGGCCACGCTGACCTGGGGCGGTGGCGGACCCTGCTGAGCCCCCTCCTCCTGGTCGCCATCCGCCAGGCTATCGCAACCCGCCAGCACCATGAGTCCGGCAACCATGGCGGTAACCATGAGCGCTCGCCGGCCTTCTCGAATCGCGAACATCTTGTGGACGTTCATGTTTTCCCTCTCCCAAATACCCATTAGCGGTTTGCTGTGTCGTTCTTGATTCGCCGGCAAAGTACATCCAACGACTCATTTTTCTTAATTCTTCTTCCCTATCGTTATTGGTGTCGTTTGACGGCGTAATAAATCGACAACGGCAAACTTTGCCGAACGCCACCATATAGTGTTACCGGTCACTTGATTAGTCGGGTCGTTAGGGAAATACTGTCCCATTGGCGGGACAGTTTCCGTGCAGCCGTTCTCGTCTTCTTCGCAATTCCTTTCTCCCTCGACATGGCTTGCACGGCACAGGACAACAACCATGCTGCAAGACCTCAACGACGCCCTGATCTTTGCCAAGGTCGTGGAGCAAGGCAGTTTCATTGCCGCTGCCAAGCAGCTTCACCTTTCCAAGACCACCGTCAGCCGCCGGGTGCAGACTCTGGAACAACGCCTGGGAGCACGGCTGCTAAACCGCACCACCCGCAGGCTGAGCCTCACCGAGGCGGGCTCGATCTACTTCGACTATTGCAACCGCATCGCCCACGACCTGGGCGAGGCGGAAAAGGCCGTGCACCAGCTCGAGGAAAGTCCTCGCGGCTGGCTCAGGGTCACGGCGCCCTTCACCATGTGCACCGAGTTCACTTCGGTACTGATACGCGACTTCCGCCAGCTGCATCCCCAGGTGCGCATCGAGCTGGTGCTCTCCAATGAGCGCCTGGATCTGGTTGCCAACCAGATCGACGTGGCGCTGCGGGTAGGAGCCCTGCCGGACTCCAGCCTGGTCGCGCGCCCCCTGGCCCGCTTTCGCTCGTTCGTCTATGCCAGCGAGGCCTACCTCGCTCGCTACGGCGAACCCCGAGCCCCGTCGGACCTCGCCTCGCACCCGGTGCTGGCCAAGGCCATGGACCAGCGCGGTCAACGCTACGTCTGGCAGCTGTACAACAGCGCGAGCCAGGAAGCCGTCGAAGTGGAAGTCGATCCGGTGGCCATCGCCAACGACCCCTTCGCCCTGCGTGGCATGCTTGAAGATGGACAGGGCATCATGCTCGCCAACGAATTCGTCGTCTGCCTCGGTGCGGAAGCCACGCGGCCACGGCGCATCCTGGAGGGCTGGGAGGGCCCCGAGATCGAACTGAACGCCGTCTTCCCGGGAGGCAGCCTGATCTCACCCAAGGTACGAACCTTCGTCGACTTCGTGGTCACGCGCATGGAAATGCAGATGAGCGCTCCCAGCGATGCCTGGCAGCCACCGGTGCATGCCGCCGAGCCCGAGGAAGAGAAAGCGCTGGCCTAGGGCGGCACTCGCTCAGCTTTCCACCCCCAGCGGCCGGTCATGCTTGCGTTCTCCCTCTTCCTCGGTATCCAGCCCCAGGAAGCCGCCCGACTGGCGACGCCACAGCGAGGCGTAGAGGCCGTCGCGGGCCAGCAGCTCCTGGTGGGTGCCGCTCTCGACGATGCGTCCCTCGTCGATCACCACCAGCCGGTCGAGCATGGCGATGGTGGAGAGCCGATGGGCAATGGCGATCACCGTCTTGCCCACCATCAGCGCGTCGAGCTGCTCCTGGATAGCCGCCTCGACTTCGGAGTCGAGCGCCGAGGTGGCCTCGTCGAGCACCAGGATCGGCGCGTTCTTGAGCAATACCCTGGCGATGGCGATGCGCTGGCGCTGACCGCCCGAGAGCTTGACGCCTCGCTCGCCGACATGCGCGTCAAGGCCGCGGCGTCCCTGCGGATCGACCAGCTCGTCGATGAAAGTATCGGCATGGGCCCGGCGCACGGCCTCCATCACCTCGGCATCGGTCGCCTCGGGGCTGCCATAGCGAATGTTGTCGCGCACCGAACGATGCAGCAGCGAGGTATCCTGAGTGACCATGCCGATCTTGCGACGCAGCGACTCCTGGGTCACTTCGGCGATGTCCTGCCCGTCGATCAGGATGCGCCCGCCCTCCAGGTCATAGAAGCGCAGCAGCAGGTTGGCCAGGGTCGACTTGCCGGCGCCGGAGCGCCCGATCAGGCCGACCTTCTCGCCCGGCTCGATGGTCAGGCTCATGCCGTCGAAGACGCGTTTCTTCTCGCCTTCTGCCTCATCACCGGGGCGCGCATAGCCGAAGCGCAGCGCCTCGAAGCGTATTTCGCCGCGCGGTACGTGCAGCGTCGCCGCTCCTGGCAAGTCCTTCACTGCGGGTTCGCGAGCAATGGTGTTGATGCCGTCCTGTACCGTGCCGATGTTCTCGAACAGCCCCGCCACTTCCCACAGGATCCAGTTGGACATGAAGCGAATGCGCATTACCAGGGCGATGGCGACGGCAATGATGCCCAGCGACACGGCTTCCAGGTACCAGGCGCCGATGGCCACGGCCGCCACACCGGCCAGCAGCAGCGAGTTCAGCAGCGTCAGGCTCACGGTGAGCCCCGTGGCCAGGCGCATCTGGCGATGCACCGTGACCATGAACTGCTCCATGGCTTCGCGGGCGTAGGCCTGCTCGCGCTGGGTATCGGCGAACAGCTTGATGGTCTGGATGTTGCTGTAGCTGTCGACGATGCGGCCGGTCATCATCGCTCGGGCATCGGCCTGCTCCATGGAAACCCGGCGCAGCCGCGGCACATAGTGCCAGAGAATCGCCACGTAGCCGACGAGCCACAGCATCAGCGGAAGCATCAGCCAGGGCTCGGCCTGGCCCATAAGCAGCATGGCGCCAGCGAAGTAGACGAGCACGTAGACCATCAGATCCAGCAGCTTGGTGACCGTCTCGCGGATGGCCAGTGCCGTCTGCATCACCTTCTGCGAGACGCGCCCGGCGAACTCGTCCTGGTAGAAGGCCAGGCTCTGGCCAAGCATGTGCCGATGCGCCAGCCAGCGGCCGATCATCGGATAGTTGCCGAAGATGCCCTGGTGCATCACCAGAGACTGCATCAGCGTCAGCAGCGGCAGGCCTACCGCCACCAGAGCCCCCATACCGGCCAGGCGCCAACCGTACTCGGCGAAGAAATCTTCGCGCTCCGCGCGGGAGAGCCAATCCACCAACTCGCCCATGTAGCTGAAGAATACGACCTCGGCGGCCGAGACCAATGCCGTGAGCAGCGCCAGCATGGCCAGCAGCGGCAGCATCGGACGCGAGAAGTGCAGGATGAAGGCCAACAGCCCCTTGGGTGGCGTTCCGGCCTGCCCCGAAGGGTAGGGGTTCACCAATGTCTCGAAGTAGCGGAACATGACAACTCCATCGTCAAGGAAACTTAAGATCTATTCTCCTGAAAACCCTATTAGACTTTTCAAGCGAACTGACAGGATGAAGGCTAAAACCTGAACTTAAATTGAGGTCAAGCGTTAATGAAGTAAGGGAAGCAGGACACCATACAAACCTTCTTCACGCGAACGAAATCAATCTTGGTGATAGTCCTCATCAGCGCTTGTTATAAAACCGGGCAGAAGTAAAGAAATGGCGAACGAGGCCATGCATCATGACATGCGAGACACCCGACGAAACTTTGAAATCTCCTGAAGAGATATCCCGGCCACGCAGCAAGCCGGCTCCCCTCCCGCGTGACCTCAGCGTCGGCGAGGTCGCCAGGCGAAGCGGTCTGGCCGTTTCCGCCATCCACTTCTACGAGGCCAAGGGGTTGATCAAGAGCCGGCGCAACGCCGGCAACCAGCGTCGCTTCTCCCGTGACGTGCTGCGCCGCGTCGCGATCATCAAGGTCGCCCAGCGTACCGGCATCACCCTGGCCGAGATTCGTGCCGCCTTCGATACCCTGCCGGCGTCGCGAGCACCGACCGCCGCCGACTGGCAGCGTCTCTCGGCGAGCTGGCGGCATGCGCTCGACGAGCGGATCGGCCGGCTCACAAAACTGCGCGACCAGCTCGACCACTGTATCGGCTGCGGCTGCCTGTCGATGGAGGAGTGTCCGCTACGCAACCCCGGGGACACCCTGGCAGACGAAGGCGCAGGCCCGCGCCTGCTCGACCCCGATTGAACTATCGTTTAACCGTTCAGTTACGTTAAGGACGGGAGCTGCTATCTTGTGCTAAGCGCGCCTGGAGGGACCCGCCATGAACGATTCGCTGATTCTCTATACGAACCCCAAGTCACGCGGGCGAATCGCCCGCTGGATGCTGGAAGAAGTCGGCGCGCCTTATCGCACCGAAATCGTCGAGTTCGGCCCGGCCATGAAGTCGCCGGAATTTCTGGCCATCAATCCCATGGGCAAGGTGCCGGCCATACGACACGGCAGCGCGGTCGTGACCGAGTGCGCCGCTATCTGCGCCTACCTGGCCGACGCCTTTCCCGATGCCGGCCTGGCTCCGCCCCTCGCCGAACGCGACGCCTACTATCGCTGGCTGTTCTTCGCGGCCGGTCCGCTCGAGGCGGCCATGACGGACCGCGACCTGGGCATGGAGCCCAACGTCGACCAGCAGGGGCGTGTCGGCTACGGCACCATCGAAGCGGTACTGGAGACACTGGAAGTGGCCGTCAGCGAAAACGCTTTCATCGCCGGCCCCCGCTTCACCGCGGCTGACGTCTATCTCGGGGCGCACATCGGCTGGGGGCTGCAGTTCGGCGGGCTGGATCCCTGCCCCGCTTTTGCCGATTACTGGGCCCGTGTCAGCGATAGGGAGGCTTATCGGCGTGCCAGCACGCTCGATGACCAGATCGCACGTCAACGCCAGGCCGCTCTCTGAGCCTGGGCACGCCACCGGCACGCCCTAGCCGTGGTTGCGGGTCAGTGCGTATCGAAGGGCCGGGCCCATAGATCGTCCGGCTGATGGCGGCTGAGGATCTTCTCCGCTTCCGGCTTGGACTCGTCCGGAACGATCACCTTGACCTGGCCGGCCTCCTTGTCGAAATGGAGCTTCTCGCGCGGGAATCCTTGCGAAATCAGTTCGTCGTAGGCATTGGTGGCCTTCATGAGATCCTGATAGGTTGCCGTTACGGTCTGCGTCATGACCTTCTCCTTCCCGTTGCGGTGGCGACTGCGAGCCGCCAGGCTCGCTCCTTGCTTACCTCAGTATAGTGAACCTGGCGGCCAGGCTCAGGAAGCGCCGCACTCGGTCAACTGCCAGTCGTTGTCGGTAAGCGGTTCAGCCCCCTTTGGCGTGACCCGCACGGTATCGCTGAGCCCGATGCCCCACTGCCCCGGGACGCGCAGGCAGAGCGGCAGATGGAAGACCATGCCGGCCTCGAATTCGCGCCTCTGCCCTCGGGCGATATAGCCGCTGCCCTCGACCCAGCTGGGCGGAAACTGGGCGCCCACGGCATAGCCGAACACGCCCGAGAAGAACAGCCGCTCGGCATGGGGTTCAAGCACCGCCGATGCGGCGCGGGCAGCGTCGTCGAAGGTGGCGCCGGGTCGCATGGCTGCGGTCAACGCGTCGAAGACGTCGCGGCAGGCATCGCGCAGCGTCAGCATTTCGGCACTGGCCCGACCCGCCACGGCGGTCTTCATCATTGGCGCGGTATAACGCCGGTAGGCGGCGCCGAACTCGAGGAACACCGGCTCGTCGGGGGCGATGCGGTGACGCTGGTGGTTCAGGTGGATCACGCTGATGCGCCGGCCCGTCGTGACGATGGGCTGCATGCTCATGAATTCACTGCCGGCCGCCAGCATGGCCCGCGCACCTTCCGCGGCCACATCGCCGTCGGTCATGCCTGCCGCGATGACCCGCGTGGCCGCCTTGAGGCCCAGCGAGGTGATCCGGGCGCTCTCACGCAGGCAGGCGAGCTCCGCCTCGCTCTTGACGATGCGAATGCGGTCGAGCAGCTCTCCGCCATCGTCGCGGAAGCGTTCGACGCCCAGGCGCGCCTGTAGCTCACGCAGCACGCCATGTCGCAGCCCGGCCCCGTAAAGATCCAGGCCAATGGTGCGAAAGGGAGCCAGGGTCTCGGCCAAGGGCTCGATCACCTCGCCGATGCCCTCCCAGCGGTACCCCAGCAGTTCATCGACCCGCGCGGTGACCACGGCCGGGCCGGTCTCGATGGAGGGTACCTGAAGCACCAGCCGCTCGGCCGAACAGACCAGACAGGTATGCACCGACACCTCGAAGGTGTTGTAGCCGGTCAGGTAGTAGATGTCGGCAGGGTCGGTCAGCAGCAGGGCATCCAGGCCGGCCTCGCTCATGGCGCCACGCACACGGGCCAGGCGGGCATCGAATTCGCTGAGGGGAAAAGCCAGCTCGCTGGCCTCGAGCTTTGCCGCCAGGGCGTGGCGGTACTGGTGGTGATCCATGATGGCCTCCGGCAAAGGGGAACCTGCCGGTCAGTGTAGCCATGACGCGCATCATGTCAGCGAAAGCCGGGACGAAATAGGGCTGTTCCGAGAGTGGCCGGTTTCGTAGAATCCAGCCTCGTATCCGATTCGACAGGACAACGTTATGGGCAGGGCCTTTCAGAACCGCAAGGAATCCATGGCCAAGACGGCCGCCGCCAAGACCAAGGTGTACAGCAAGTACGGACGCGAGATCTACGTTTGCGCCAAGCAGGGCGGCACCGACCCCAACGGCAACCTGGCGCTGCGCGGGCTGATGGAGCGCGCCAAGAAGGACCAGGTGCCCAGCCACGTGATCGAGAAGGCGCTGGACAAGGCCAGCGGCGTAGGCGGAGAGGACTACTCGCCGGCCCGCTACGAGGGCTTCGGCCCGGGCAATTGCATGATCATCGTCGATTGTCTCACCGACAATCCCAATCGCACCTTCGGCGACGTGCGCGCCTGCTTCAACAAGGCCAAGAGCAAGCTCGGTACCCCGGGCAGCGTCAGCCACCTGTTTGACCACTGCGCCATCCTCTCCTTCGCCGGCAGTGACGAGGAAGCGACGCTGGAAGCGCTGATGGAAGCCGATGTCGATGTGACCGACATCGAGAACGAAGAAGGTCGCATCACGGTCTTCGCCCCGCACACCGAGTATGCGAAGACCAAGCAGGCGCTGATCGACGCCTTCGGTGAGATCGAGTTCGAGGTCGACGAGATCCAGTTCGTGCCTCAGACCACCACCACGATCGAGGGCGACGATGTCGCCATGTTCGAAAAGCTGCTCGACGCCCTCAACGATCTGGACGACGTACAGAACGTCTTTCACAACGCCGAAGTGGCATCCTGACGCAGCGCGCCGCGCCGGATTTCTCCGGCGCGGCGCATTCCTGGGTTGGACTCGAGAGGGTTCAACGGCCCTTGGTGGGCGATGATGAGCCACCGTTCGGCGGCTTGGAGCCGGGCGTGTTGGAGCCGCCCTTCCTGGCCGCTTCGCTACCGGGCTTCTGCGTATTGCCCGAATCGGTAGCGCCTGCCTTGGCATAACGCTCCTCGCTGGAGGGGTTCTCCACATAGCTGGAAGCATTCGACGACGAACCGCTCGTGTTCGAGCCGCTCATGGGCGAACCGCTGGACGGCGAACCGCTCATGGACGAACCGCTGGACGCCGAACCGCTTGCGGTCGAGCCGCTCATGGGGGAACCGCTGGACGGCGAACCGCTTGTGGTCGAGCTGCTCATGGGCGAACCGCTCGTCGATGAGGTGCTGGAGCGGCTCGACGAAGACGCATTCGAGGTCTGCGTCGAACGCGCCTCCTCCTTGACCCGCTCGGCAGTCTCGTGGATCTTCTCCTCGGCACGTTCGAGCTGTTCATGGCCGGCCTCTTCGGCGCGGTGCATGGCTCGGTTGCGTATTTCACCCAGATGGCGGTTTTCCATACGGGTCGGCGAGAACAGGCTGCCCAGCACCGCCCCCACGGCAACGCCCAGCGCACCCGCAACGAGCGGATGATCCTGTACGAAGTGGCTGGCTTGGGAGCCGGCTTCGCGTGCGCGATGGGTCATGGACTGCCCACCTTGCTGGGAGTGCATCCGATCGCCCATGTGCTGGGTGCGCTCGCGCATCTGGCCGCTGACGTGCTGGGCGCGCTCACGCACTTGGCTTCCCATGTGCTGGGCGCGCTCTTTCATGCTGCTGGCCATCTGCTGTGCCTTCTGGGTCATGCCACCTCCGTGGCCATGCGCTTCGTCGCCGTGCTGAGTCGTTGCGCCCAGCGCCGCCGGATCATGGCCCAGGGTCGTGGTGCCTGCCCCGCTGAAGGTTTCGCGGCTACCGCTACCTGGCATGTCATCCCCATTGGGCATGCGAGTGCTCGGCATGGTGCTGCCCGGGTAACCCCCTTGGTAGGCCGTATCCGATCCGTAGTCGTGGTGCGAATTGCGCTGCGCCAGAAGCAGCCAACCCAGGCCGATGCCGGTCACCATGACGGGTAGGGGATTTTCACGTATCGCTCTACCAATTGAAGTGAGAGCATTTTCGGCCCCGCCGTGACGTAGGTAATCATAGGTAGTATTCATAAGCTTTTGGGGAGAGAATCTCTCTTCGATTTCGTGAAGGGTTTCATCAAGACGCGCCCGCGTTTGATGAATCTCGTGTTCGATCTCGTCCGATGTGCGCCGGTCATCCTGCTGGCTCATTTAAGCTCCTCCTTGACTGCCTCTTCATGCTCTTGGGTCAGCTCCTTGTCACGACGCAAGCTGGCCATGGTGCGCGTCGGCATCAGGCTCTCCTTCTTGAGCTTATTGCGCCCTGCCTGCAGCATAATGAAGCCGATCACGACAACCACAACGCCCACGATCAGGGCGGAGAGCCAAGGTGTCGTTTCCGGAGGAAGTACAGTATTGAGACCAAAGACCGCAGCCGCTAGAAGTACAAGAAAACCGCTGAACAGCACTGCTCCGGCCGTGGCGATAGAGGCAATGGCTGTCAACATCTGGCTGGTCTTCTCGCTCATCTCGACCTTGGCCAGCTCGGACTCCTTGCGCACCAGGGCCGTCACTTCACGGGCCAATTCAGTGAACAGCGAGCCGATCGAAGCACTTTCCGTCCTGATTCTGTTATCCGCTTCCATGAGATTATGCCTCCCTTAGCGTTACCGACTTTGGCAAACTTCAACGGCGTGTCTCTGTACACTCAGTAGCGCGACGAATTGCCCTGGTTGTAGCGCGACGAGTCACCCTGGTTGTAGCGCGAGGATTCGCCTTGGTTGGAGCTACGCAAGAAGCGGGATAGCATGAAGCCTGCAGCAACCGCCCCCCCGAAGAACACAGCCGGGTGCTGACGGCTGTAATAGCGGGTCTGCTCCATCAGTGTGGAAAGATCACGCTCTCGCAGGGTCTGCGAGAAAGCATCAGAGCGCTTAGCCAATTCGTTGACGCAACCGGAGAAATAGGGCTGTTCCTGCTTGTCGAACTCGTCGGCCATCTTATGCAGTACCGTCGAGACTCTTTCCGCTTGGTCAGCCGCCGCGGCTTTCTGCCGGTCGAGCAGGCTCTCGGCCTGCTGGCGTGCGGCATCCCGCAGCTCATCCTTGGCTTCGCTCGCCTCTCGCTTGATCTCCTCACGGTTCAGTCCGTGATCGCGGCCGCCGCTGGCACCGGAGTTCGCAGAGCTCGCGGTTCCGGAATTGTCGCGGCTATGGGTATCGCTCATTACGCCACCTCCTTGTTTCGCCTTCTAACAAAGCACGCCAATACCAGCGTGACTTACCCATTCATGAATTTTTGGCTAACACTCGAAAAATAGTCCCCATGCCCCCGCTGTCAATGCAGGGCGGCCGCTTCACTTGAAAAGAGTTAAAACGCTGCAAAAAATAAAAATTAGGTAACGATTTGCCTCATTTAGACCAACAGAAAGATACGCAATCGAGCCATGTTTCTTGATGACCCGCTCAGGTATCGAATCCTGCTTTACTACGACTAAACCCATGAAACCGCACAGGCTCAAGACCATGAGGTTTCTTCAGGCCGAAAGAGCACACTTACTGCACCGCTTTCACCAGGCCATCGAGCAGCTCACGGATCTCGGCGGCATCCAGGGGCGGCTCCTGTAAATGCCCGATAGGCCTCCCATACGTCGGCTATGCCGGCCTCGAAGAGGCGCTCGCCGTGCTCCTCGCTGGCCAGGCTCGGGTCCGACCCCATGCGACCGTCGGGGAAGCGACGGCGGAACTCGTCGGCGTCGCACTGGGCGCTGCCGCGAGGAGCGATACGCGGCGACATGTCTACGTGCTTGATCGCCTCGGGACGGGCAAACCAGGAAAGCGACACCTCAGAGGCGGTGGCATGGGTGCCCTCGACATCGCCGTAGAGCGATTCGGCCAACTCGCGTACCCGTGGTCCGGCAAACCAGTTATTAGCGGTAAGGTGCAGCTCACCGGCAGGCTGGGAGCCGAAACGCATGCTGCGCTCGGTGTAGATTTCGGCAAAGGCCGCGCTCATGGTGCCTATGTTGCCGCCGTGTCCGTTGAGGAAGAAGACATGGGTGAAGCCATGCCGCGCGAGCGACGTGACGGTATCCCTCAGAACGGCGACAAGCGTACTGGGACGCAAGCTGATGGTGCCGGGAAAGGCCAGGTGGTGCTGAGCCATACCCAGGTTCTGGGTGGGAGCCACCAGGACGCCGTAACGTTCTCCGAGCGCCCAGGCGATGGTTTCGGGACAGATGGCATCGGTGCCCAGCAGGCCGTTGGGCCCATGTTGCTCGGTGGAGCCGATCGGCACGATGATGCCGGTTTCGCGTTGCAGGTAGGCCTCGACCTCCTGCCAGGTAGCATGTTGCAGCCGCATGTCGCCTCTCCTGGTCAGCCCTGGCCGCGATTGCGGTCGCAGCCCATCGTGCCCGCCTTGGCCCAGTTCTCGCCGTTCACCTCGCTGAAGAACACCTGCACGCTCTCGGCGGGGACCTCATACACCTCGACGAAGGCTTGGGTGATGCGGCGCGCCAGCTCGCGCTTCTGCGCCAGGTCACGCGGGAACTGCTGGACGGTCACAATGGGCATGTCGGCTCCTGTCGGTACATGGCAAGAAAAGGCTCATGTTCGACCCAAAGCGGCGCTACCGCAACTGCAACTAGTCGGGCTGCGGTACCGGTTCGCTGTACTCCATGCGTGACCATAAGCTGCCCTGCAGCAGGTCACACTCCTGCTGGCGCAGGAAGTCGGCCTGCTGGCGCGAACTGACGCCGCTCGCCGCCACGTTGATCTCGAGTTCGTGCGCCATGCCGATGACGGAGCGAATGATGGCCTGATGACGCGGGTTGTCGAGGCAATGATTGACGAACAGCGCATCGAGCTTGAGCGTATCGATGGGAAACAGGCTGAGATGGCCGAGGCTTGAGTGCCCGCTGCCGAAACCGTCGATAGCGAGCCGCACCCCCATCACCTTGAGTCGTTCGAGTACGCCAATCGCATGGTGAGGATCGCGCATCAGGCCGCCCTCGGTCAGCTCGATCTCGAGAAGTCCCGCCGGCAGTTGGCTCTGGGCGAGGGCCTCGCCGACACGCTCGACCAGGAGATCGCCCGCCATGCCCTCTGCCGGCACGCTGACGACCACTCTCAGCCCCGAGCCGGCTTCATGCCAGGACCGGGCATGGCGGCAGGCATTCGCCAGCACCCAGTGGCAGATATCCGCCAGCTGGCCGTTATCCCGGGCGGCGGGAAGCCACTTGGCCACCTCCAGCACACCAAAACGGGGCGAATGCCAGCGCGGCTGGGCCGATATCGCCACGACCTGGCCGCTGCGGGCGCAGAGCAGCGGTCGGTAGACAAGCGCCATTTCGCGCCGAACCAGCACGTCGCGGAGGTCACAACGCAGTTGGATGCGGTCGGGGCCTTCATCGAGAAGGTCCGGCGAGAAGACGCAGTATTGGGCGCTTCCCCGCGCTTGGGCCCTGCGCCTGGCCAGGTTGGCATGGCGCATCAGCTCGGTGACCGTGGTGCCGTGGTCGGGATACAGGGCGACACCGATACAGCAACTGGCCAAGAGGGTTTGCCCAGACAGCTCGAGCGGCCGACGGGTGCGTGCCAGGAGACGCTCGATGACGGGAATGACGTCGTCCATGCTCGTTACGCCAGGCAGCTCGGCCATCATCTCGTCGCTGTCCATCCGGCATACACTGCCCTGGTGGCCGAGGGCATCGCTGATGCGTTCCGCCATCCGTCTCAGGCAGGCATCGCCGATAGGGCGACCGAGAGAATGGTTGACCTCCTTCAGCCGATCGATGTCGATATGCAGAATGGCCACGCGCTTGTCCTGCGCAGCGGCCTGCACCAGAGACGCAGCCAACTGGCGCTCGCCCTGACGTCGAGTGGCCAGGCCAGTGACATCATCATGCCGGGCCGAGCCGGCCGAACCCTGAGATCGGCTGTGAAAGACGAGCTGGCGCATGAGACTCCCTTCCCCACATGAAGCTATAGACCCTATCGCAAGGGTTGATTCGAGTGGTCCCTTGAATCGACTGAATTCACGCCAGGCCGTTATCGTTATCGGTATTAAACACTCAGATACCACGCTGCCAGCCCACAGTCAAAAGTAACTTATATATTGTTTTTCCTTGTTTTACTTATGTTCGCTAGTAATGCATGTCTTTGTTCAATAACGACGTTTACGGTATGAATTAGCGAACAATATTTGTAACTTTAAGAAACGGCAGGTTTCATGACACCGATACGGTTTTTCAACAAGCATCAACGGTACTAGCCTACAAGGCAGCTCCTCCGGCCAAGAACGCATCAGATCCAGGATGCTGAGGGAAAGCACATCGATCAAGGAGACAACCATGCCAGCCAAATCGGAAGCTCAGCAAATGGCGGCCGGCGCCGCTCTTGCCGCCAAGCGCGGAGAGAAGAAGGTCAGCGAACTCGAAGGTGCGTCGAAGCAGATGTACGAATCCATGGACGAAAAGGAGCTCGAGAAAATGGCTTCGACCAGTCAGAACGACAAACCTGCCCATAACCGCAAGTCATGAGTCCGGTTTCCCGCATTGGCCGCTCCCGGCATCCTGCGTCTAGGCTTTAGTCATTCATGCCATTCATGCCATTCATGCCCAAACCAGGATGCCAGGGAGGCGGGAGATGCAGGCTCGGGACGTCGACATCGCCATCATCGGAGCCGGTACGGCCGGCCTGAGCGCCTGGCAGACCGCCAGGCAGTACAGTGACTCGGTGGTCCTTATCGAAGGTGGGGAGCCCGGCACGACCTGTGCCCGGGTAGGCTGCATGCCTTCCAAGCTGCTGATCGCAGCCGCCGACTCGGCTCACCATGCCCGCGAAGCGGCCGGTTTCGGCATCACGACGGGGCCTGTCGAAATCAACGGCGGCGAGGTCATGGCCCGTGTCAGGCGGCAACGCGATGCCTTCGTGGAAAACGTGCTCGAATCCATGCAGCGCATCGAGCCGCATAATTGCATCGAAGGGTATGCCCGCTTCGAGGCGCCGCATACGCTGCGCATTGGCAACGACCTGCGCTTGCACGCCCGCGCCATCGTGATCGCTACCGGCTCTCGCCCTCACTGGCCAGACGCCTTGGCTCCGGCCGGTGACCGCCTGCTCGACAGCGATGCGGTGTTCGACTGGCAAGACCTGCCGGACTCGGTTGCCGTTTTCGGCGCCGGCAGCGTCGGCCTTGAGCTCGGCCAGGCACTTGCCCGCCTGGGGGTGCGCCTGCGCCTATTCGGAAAAAGCGGCTCGCTCGGTCCCTTCAAGGAGACGGCGCTGCGCAAGTATGCCGAGCGCACCTTCAACGAAACGTTCTACCTCGACTCGTCTGCACAGGTCGAAGACATCGCGCGCAACGGCGCCCAGGTAGTGATCACTTTTATCGAGCGCGGTAGCGGTAGACGCCTGACCGAGCGCTTCGACTATCTACTGGCCGCTACCGGCAGGCGCCCCAATATCGACCGCCTCGACCTGGAAAACGCCGGCCTGGCGTTGGATGACAAGGGGATGCCCCATTACAACCGCTTCACCATGCAGTGCCGCGGCAACAGCGACCAGGGCGAAGCCGGGCATATCTTCATTGCCGGCGATTCAAGCCAGGAGCTGCCATTGCTGCATGAGGCGAACCAGCAGGGTCGCATCGCCGGGCATAACGCCGGGCGCTATCCCGAACGTCGTGCCGGTCGTCGCAGCACACCGCTGACGATTGCCTTCACCGACCCGCAGATGGCCACCGTCGGCCTGAGCCGCGATGAAGCGGCCAGCCGCTTCGGCTGCGACAACGTTGCCGAAGGCGGCGCCTGCTTCGAGGATCAGGGCCGGGCCGTGGTGATGCGCCAGAATCGTGGCCTGGTGCGGCTGTATGCCGAGCATGGCTCGGGGCTGTTTCTCGGTGCCGAGCTGTTCGGTCCGCAAATGGAGCATATCGCCCACCTGCTGGCCTGGGCGCTGGAGCAGAAGATGGGCGTCGAACGGATGCTGGAGATGCCCTTCTACCACCCGGTACTGGAAGAAGGGCTGCGCAGCGCACTTCGCGACCTCAGCAGCGCGCTGCTGCAGGGCCCCGCCATGACCGAGCGCTGCATGGAATACGGCCCTGGAGGGTAGCGAACCACGACCGGATTACGCTGAGGCCTGCACCCAGCGTGCCCGCCCCGCCTCCTTGGCCTGGTAAAGCGCCTGATCGGCATAGCTGTAGATCCGGTTGGCACTGGTGTCGTGCCCCTGGGCCACGAGGTAGAGCCCGGCAGAGACGGTCACGCTTGGGTGAGGCCCGGCAGGCGCCGGCTCGCCCATGGCTTCGATGGCGGCCAGCAGCCGGTCGGCCATCTCCGCAGCCTGTTCGGGCGTCTGGGTATGGAACACCACGCCGAACTCCTCGCCACCGAGGCGAAATATCACGTCCTCACGACGCGAAAAGACCTCGGTGGTGACGGCCGCGAGTCGCTTGAGCAACTCGTCGCCCTGGGGATGGCCGTGAAGATCGTTGTAGGCCTTGAAGCGGTCGACGTCGAATAGCAAAAAGGCCAACTGGCGGCCGTCGCTGTCTCGCCGGGCGAGTTCGCGCTCGAGCACTTCGATGAATGTGCGCCGATTGTAGAGTCCCGTCAGGGGGTCGTGGCTGGCCAGCTCGTTGAGCCGCGAGCTGGCAACGCGCAGCATGGTGATCGCCTGCTTGCGGTGGTGAACGTAGAGCGCCATCACGGCGGCCTGGAACAGCATTACCACGGTAATGGTCAGCGCGCCATCGAGCAGCATGGCGCTATCCCGCAGGTTGGGGCCATAGCCCGAGGAGAGCAGGATGTTGAGGCCCGCCGTCATCAGCAGCGTGCCGGCCAGGCCGCGGCGAATGTCGTCGAGCAGCAGGAAGGCCAGGGCGGGATAGATCAAGGGCAGGGTTAGTGTCAGCGGGTTCCCGGCGCGGGTAATCGAGAGCCCGAGCAGACACAGGAAGAGAAACGCGTGGGTGGCGTGCACCGCCCAGGAGACGGGCACCCCCATGCGCAGCCCGGCGACGACGCCTACCCCTATCACCAACCCGGTCGCATCGATGAGCAGGCGTCCTGGTGTAAGCTCCAGCACGCCGAAGAGAATCAGGACCAGGAACAGCGACCACACCAGCACGGCGGTCGTCTGCGTCAGATTGAGCAGGGTGATGCGCAAGTAGTCGGGGCAGCTCTCCGAGGTGCGTCCGCCCGATGTCATCAGGTTGCGCCAGAAGCGCTGGAGAAAACCCTTCGCACCCTTTGACGGATCGCTCTCGGCTGGGGAAGGGGGCTTCTCCACCAGGATCTGCTCTGGCCTGTTCATTCACTTCTCACCCGTATCGCTCTTTGCTCAGCGCGCTGAGCTGCGCCGAGATCGATACAGCGTACCGTAATGAAGCGTTAACAGGTTAATGCAAATGAGCCTGGCTCAATCCTCGAATTCCGCGAGCGCCTGCTCGCAGCCCATGCCGACCTGCTCGCCGGTACCCGGGTCGACCCAGGGCAGGATGGCAAGCGGTGGTGCCGCGATGGCCCCCAGCAGGGACAGTGCACCGCGTGCAAGCAATTCCTGAGTGATGACGTTCACCTCCGGATCGCGCAGCGAACCCTTCAGCTCCACCGGCGAGTTGCCGGTAAACAGGGTGGGGTCGAGGTTATGGCCCTGAAAGGCCATGTCCATCCGTTCCGTCTCCAGATTGATGGCGCCGGCCCCCTCGAAGTGGGCGATTTCCGTGGCCATGAAGAACTCCGCCAAGTCGACCAGGCCATCATCGGCCACGAACTGCACGTAGGTGCACTCCAACTGGACCTGCTCCTCCCCCGCCAGCGCTGCCACCAGAGCATTGGCCACGTTGAGCGGCAGCAGCTCGGCGGCGATGATGTCCAGCCAGCCCTGGGACATGGCGAGTTCCAGCTCGCCATCGAGCCCGGCCATGACCTCGTGCATGGAGCGGCCGGAATAGCGCAGCTCACCGCGCCCGCCGATCACGCCAAGCGTGTCCTGAGCCACCTCGGGCAGCCCGGCCTCGTCCAGCAGGGCATCGAGATTGACCTGGTCGAGCGCCAACTGCATGTCCCCATCCAGTGCCGCCTGGCGGGCATCCATCCTCCAGCTTGCCCTGACCTGTCCCCCGCCGAGCCCCAACTGCAGCGGATCGACCGTCATCACGCCCTGCTCCAGCTCCAGCGAGAGCGCCATATCCTCGAACGGCACATGCTCGGCCTGCACATTGGCCGCCTCGTATTCCACCACCATGTCGGTGTTACGCAGCGCCTCCAGGTCCCACTCCCGATCGGGGAAGAGCATCTCGGCGCGCTGCTCCTCCGCTTCCCACTCCTGCTGCTCGGCGGACTCCGTTTCATCCGGGCCTGTTTCCGGGGACATCCCGAACATCGGCAACAGGTCGTCCGACTCGAGCCGCTGCGACTCCAGAGTCGCCCATAGCTTGGGCTGTTCGCCGAAGCGGATGCGCACATCGCCCGCCACGTCGCTGTCGCCGAAGCCGCCTTCCAACCCATCGATGTTGAGCAGGTCGTCCCGGTAGCGAAGGTAGCCGCTGACCTCGTAGGGCGGCAGCTCCGGCAAGTTGAGGCCCGTCAGGTCGGTGAGCTCCGCCGGGCTCGGCCCCTCGAGACGCGCGCTGCCCTCCAGCGACTCGAGCGCGAAGGGTTGTACCGCGCTACCGTCGATCCACAACCGAGTCTCGCCGCTGGCCAGCTCGCCGGATACCGGATAGGCCTTGTCGGGATCCGTGAGGTCCAGCAACGGCCCCACCAAGAGGTCGAAGGCAAAGGGCTCCTGCTCGTAGCTGCCGTTACCGACAAGATGCACCCGCTGCCCCTCCACGCCCTCGGTGCGGGTGTCCGCGGTGAACGAGAGCGCAAGCCCCCAATGCGGGGCGCGGTAATCCAGCTCGGTATCCTCGAACAGCAACCCGCCGTCGACCACCCGGGTATTGAGGTTGCCGTCCAGCGTGCCCAGCGGCCCGAACCCGAGCGGCGCGAGCGCCGCGGTCAGGTCGATGCGATCCAGCTCCGCCTGCAGGTCGGCAACCAGGCGCTGCTCGTCCACCTCGAGCCAACCCTGTACGTTCAACGAGCGCGGCTGCTCCTCATCGAGCTGCTGCCGGGCCTGCAGGCGGGCGATGGAGAGCCGGCCCTCTTCGAGCGACGCGTCGACGGCCAGGTCATGCAGGGTCTGATCGGCATAGTGCAGGCGCCCGAGCGCCAAATCGAGTTCGCCCTCGAAGTCCTCCAGCCGCTCCAGCACCCGCGCCGCGCGCCTGTCCCACTCTTCCTGCTGTTGCGCTTCTTCCTGCGATTCGTCCTGTCGTGGCGCGTCCTGCGGCGAGGCGGTCTCGTCCTGCCCTTCCTCGAACAGCCCCCAGCGGTCGAGGTCGAGGGCATCGGCTTCGAGCTCGGCCGCAAACCAGGGGGTGTCACGCCCCAGGTCGAACGCCAGGCTGCCCTCGAGGTGGCTGTCGCCGATGCTCGCCTGGAGACCTTCGATACCGCCCTGCCATGCTTCCATGTCGAGGTGGAGCGCACCCTGGAACGCCACGCGATCCTCCTGAAGCCGTCCCTCGCCCTGCACGTCCAGGCGTTGCCCGGCCTCGGCAGCGTCCGCAGACCCGCCAGGCGCCTCGAAGCTCGCCTCGATCTCGATTCCCCGTGCCGTGTCCCGGTAGGCCAAGCGCCCCCGTTCGACGCTTGCCGCCTCGCTCTCGTCAGCCGCATCCAGCCGCCCCTGTACCTGCAACAGGCGCTCCTCGCCCTCGCCCAGCGGCTCCCGCGCATGGAATCGATCCAAGGCAAGCTCGCCTTCCTGCAGTGCCGCACGGAGTTCGACATCGTGAAATGCACGCTCGGCGACAAGCAGCCGGCCGATGGCCATGTCGACCTCGGCCTCGAAGGCGCGCAGCACTTCCAGCCGCTCCCTCAAGGGTCGATCGGCGTTGTCCTGGCCTTCGCGACGCGGCGCCTGGGCATCATCCGCCAGTAGCGCGCGCCAGCGATCCACGTCGAGGACATCGGCTTCGAGGTCGGCCTGCAGGCGCGGTACGTCGCGGCCCAGGTCCAGCGCGAGGTCGCCGCGCAGGCGACTTTCTCCGATGCGCCCCTGAAACGACTCGATGGCACCACGCCGCTCCTCCACCTCCAGGTGCACCACGCCCTGAAACGCGACGGCATCATCCTGTGCGCGACCCTCTCCACGGACATCCACGCTCAGCTCGTCGGCGCTCTCCCCGGGCGTGTCGAAGGCCAATTCGAGCTCGATGTCCCGGCCGGCATCACGCAGTACCAGCCGCCCCCGGTCGATATTGAAGGCCTTTGGCCATAGCGGGGTTTCCTCCTCCTCGGTGGGTTCCTCTTCGAGCAGGTCATCGATATTGGTCGTGCCGTCCTCACGACGCAGCAGGACGACCTCAGGGCGGTCGATACCGACCCGCTCCAACTCGATCCTTCCTCGCAGCAGAGCGCCCACGTCCAGGGTCACCGACAGTTCCTCGAGGCGGGCCATGGGGTCGTCGGCCCACGGCGCATTGGCAACACGCACCTCGTGGAGTCGAAGGGTCAGCGGCAATCCCCAGTCGATACCGTGATCGCCGATCGTCACCTTGCGCTCCAGCTGCTCACTGGCCTGATCCTCCAGCCAGCCACGAAACCAGGCGGATTCGAGAACCAGCGCTGCCACCAGCAGTAACAGCAGCAGTCCCCCCACCGCAACGGCGACCCAACGAGCTACCTTGTTCACTGTTCCATCCATGTATTCCGCACAGGTCGATTACCCTAACCTTGGACAGAGAGCGGGTATTGGTCCAATCCGAGATGAAACGTCCACGTACGGGTTGCTCACACTCGCTAACCTGCCCCAAGCGAGCAGAGCTTCTATGCTGAGATCATGGACGTCTCCACCGCTCAGGCGGAAGCAAGGAAAGACAACGGGATGTTCCCAGCCGGAACGGGAGGTTCGCATGAAAATCTACAAGCCGGAGTGGCGCTGCAATTTTACCGTCAACGAAGCTGCCCGAGAGGAGGCGAGTTGGCGCGAGAGATTCGCCTGGCGGTTGCGTCGATGGGCCGACAGGTTCGACAGAAAGGGGCGTACGGTGACGATCGAATGCCATATCGAGCCGGAAGTGACCGCGGAAGAGATCGACACCTGCCTGGTCAAGGGTTTCGAGGTGACTCACTCCCTGCTCAATCAACTGGCTCAGCAGGCCGCTTGCGAGGACATCATGCGCGACGCCAAGGCCGAACTCTACGAGCAGGGACCGCCACGCTGATCATGCCGACAATACCGGCCGGAAGCACGCCAAGGAGGCAACATGCAGGCACGCTACTTCGCCATTAGCGATTATCCGCAGGGATTGCCGCCCAGGGAGCTGTTCACGCTTCATCATCAGGATCTCCCCGAGCTAAAGGAAGACGAGGTTCGCATACGCAACACCTGGCTCTCGGTAGATCCGTATATGCGCGGCCGCATGAGCGGGATCAAAACCTATGTCGCCCCGTTCGAGCTCAACGCCCCCCTCGAAGGGGCCGCCATCGGCGAAGTGATCGAGTCGCGCCACGAACGCTTCAAGTCCGGCGACAAGGTACGACACATGGCGGGCTGGCGAGACATCGCCCAGCTCAAGGGCGACGTACTCGAGCCCCTGCCCGATATCGCCGTACCCGAGCAAGCCTACCTCGGGGTACTCGGCATGCCGGGGATGACGGCCTGGACGGGGCTGCATCGTATCGCCAACCTGCGCGAAGGCGACAACGTACTGGTCAGCGCCGCCAGCGGCGCCGTGGGTTCGCTCGCCGTCCAACTGGCCAAGGCGAAGGGGGGAACGGTGGTCGGCATCGCGGGCGCCGCGGACAAGCTCCAGTGGCTGGAGGAGCGCGGCATCCGGGCCGTGAGCTACAGGGACAAGGATACCCGCCAGCTCAGCGCCGATCTCGACGAAGCCTGCCCCGATGGCTTCGATGTCTATTTCGAGAACGTCGGCGGCATCTGTCTGGAAGCGGCACTCGACAATCTCAAGGTCGGCGCCCGCATCGCCGTGTGCGGGTTCATCTCGCGCTACAACGACGAGACCCAGGAGCAGGGCCCGAGCAACCTGGCCAACCTGCTGGTCAAGCGCGCCCGCATGCAGGGCTTCATCGTCGCCGATCACTGGACCGAGTATCCGCACTTCATCGAGGAGGTGGGCCCGCGGGTGGCACGGGGTGAAATCGACTACGAGGAAACCATCGAAGAGGGGTTGGAGCGCACACCCGATGCCTTCCTGAAACTCTTCGAAGGGGCCAACCGGGGCAAGATGCTGGTAAGGCTGTAAATCCTGGTAGGGGACTGTACATTCCGCTCCTGCTGTAACCGAAAGCCGGCCGTTGGTTACGCTACCCGCTTGGCTCGAGTCTAGCCGGCCTGACCGACAAGCGGCGCCACGCCTGTCGCCCCGACCCAAGCCCACAGCGGCGTTCAAACCGCTTCCATGCGTCCTGCAACATTCAAGTTTTCACCCTCCGCACCGATATAAGGGGTGAACACTCTCCTGAAGCTCGGCGCAACGGTAGGCCCCTTTAAAGGAACCGATATGGGCCGATCAAACGTAGCGAAACGGCACAGTCCGTGAAAGCTCGGTACAAGTTTGATATGCTGGGAGGGTAGTTTTCGTCAAAGAAGCGGAGCGAACATCACGATCGATCATTCATAATCCAAGCCAGTGCAGGAGGTACTCATGCGAGTCTACAAACCTGAATGGCAGTGCACGTTCAGCGTAAGCGAAGGATTCGAAGGCAAAACCGGTTGGCGTGAGCGCCTCGCCTGGTTCATCCGCAGCCTTGCAGACAAACTGGACGGCAGCGGCAGAACGATCAAGATCGACTACGAAGTCACTCCCACCGTCAGCCGTGATGACGTGGACACCTGCCTGGGCAAGGGTTTCGCCGTCACACAGAGCCTGCTGACCCAGCTCGCCCACCAAGCCGCGTGCGAAAACGTCATGCGCGAAGCCAAGGCCGAGCTGTTCGAGGAAGATTCACAGCCCTGAAATAAATCTTACTTGTAGCTACCTACGCCTCATCGGCCCTGCCGATGGGGCGTCTTGCTGTGGGGGCCTAGTCGACGATAAGAGTTACAAAAATTTTATGCTGCGACGCAACAAAGCCACCTATGCTGAGAATTGAGAATCCCGAGGAGGACCATCTCATGACTCAGGTACATCCGATCTCTACAGGCTATGATGACGAGGTCCTGCGAGTCTGGGGACATCAAGCCAGCCAACTTCAGGCTGCCTATGAGGCCGCCTGGTACTATCTTGAAGATGCAACCTGTGAAGCGCTCCGACACAGGCGCGAAGAAGAAGAATCGAGTCGTTAAACCTTTCATTGCGCCCGGTTGCAAATACAATAACGCTATTAAAACGACTTGTTCTCTCTGGCATTTTTTGTCTGATTCCTCGCCAGCCAATATGCTGGCTGCCAGACTTGACTGGGTCCGACGTGCCAGGCTCAGGGAGTGATCGTGTCAAAAGAGCGCCATCGCGCTATCGCGTATACCACGAGAATCGACGGGTTTACGGCCATGAGCCTGGCCTCGGATCGTGTCTTTCCGCGCCATTCCCATGACCAGTACGGCATCGGCCTCATCACCGCCGGTGGTCACCGCTCCTGGAGCGGTGCCGGCCAGGTGGATGCCGTGGCGGGCGACATCATCACGGTGAATCCCGGCGAGATCCACGACGGCGCCCCACTCTCCGGCGCCCAGCGCTCGTGGTACATGCTCTATTTCAACCCTGAACTGGTTCGACAGGTCATCGGCAGTGAAGCGTTCGTCGAACTGACCCGTCCGGCTCTCGACGACCCCCTCCTCTGCCGGCTCATGGGACAGCTGTTTCATCGCCTCACCACGACGCCAGGCGATATCCTGGGCCTTGAAGAGTGCTGTTCCCGGTTGCTCGGAGCGGCGTTCTCCCGCCATGGTTCGCAACGCCTCTCAGCCGACCCTGGCATACCGAGTGCCATCGTCAAGGTACGCCAACGCCTCGATGATATGCCGCACCGGACCGTTACCCTGGGCGAGTTAGCCGATATGGCGGGGCTGAGCCGCTATCGGCTGCTGCGCTGCTTTGCGCAGGCGCTGGGAATCACGCCCCACGCCTACCTGATACAGCGGCGAATCCAGCTGGCCAGGCGCTTGATAGCGGCAGGCGAGCCCTTGAGCCAAGCGGCCATCATTGCCGGTTTCTCCGACCAGAGCCACATGAGCCGGGCCTTCAGCCGCCAGTTCGGGCTCTCCCCAGGGCGCTACCGTCGCGCGCTCCACTCCTCCTGAGCTGCAATTTCATTCAAGATTCATCGGCTCGTTAGCGCCACGATGGCGTCGAAACGCTATCGGAGCCTGACCATGACCCCGGAATTCCTGCTCACCTCACTGCTAGTCGTCGCCTCCCCCGGCACCGGTGTGCTCTACACCCTCGCCACTGGCCTCGCACACGGCACGCGCGCCAGCACTCTGGCAGCGCTGGGCTGTACGTTTGGCATCGTGCCGCACATGCTCGCCGCCATCACCGGGCTGGCTTCGCTGTTGCACGCCAGTGCCACGGCCTTCCAACTGCTCAAGCTGGCGGGCGTCGCTTACCTGCTCGTCCTTGCCTGGAGCATGTTGCGAGCACGGGAAGGCGCGTTGCCCATTGCCGGGCCGACACCCCCGATGGCCAGTCGGCTGATCGTTACCGGCGTATTCGTTAACCTGCTCAATCCCAAGCTCACCCTATTCTTCTTCGCCTTCCTGCCGCAGTTCGTCGAGGCCGGGGATGCGCCGCTCGCACGAATGGCCGAGCTGAGCCTGGCCTTCATGCTCATGACGCTTGCGGTATTCATCGTCTACGGCGCCAGCGCTGCCGTTGTACGCCCACGGTTGCAGGCAAGCCCATCCGCACTGACCTGGCTGCGACGCGGGCTCGCGGTGGGCTTCCTTGCCATGGCGGTACGTCTGGCAATGGCGGAGCGTTAGCCTGGCTGCTACCGCTGCGCCTGGCTACGCTCAAAACTGGCCGCTGGCGTCAGCCGTGGCCCACGCCAACAACGAAGAAGCGAGACACGCCATGAACAAGACACTCCCCATCCTGGCCTGCCTGGCTGTGCTGGCCACCGACCCGGCTCAGGCCGGAGCGGACGAGAATGCACCCGAGTGGGACGATGCCCTGCTGGAAGCCGCCAGCCAGGTGACGCTCGGTCCGCGCCCGCTGTTTCTGGTCAATGACATGAGCGAGGAGACCGAGCGTGAGCGCGAACTCAAGGCCGAGCTGCTCGAATGCGCCGCCCAGCACACCGACTGGCAGCCATCGGATCTCGTCATCGGCCACCGCGGCGCGCCGCTGCAGTTTCCCGAGCATACCCTCGAAGGGTACCTGGCCGCGGTTCAGGGCGGTGCCGGAATCGTCGAATGCGACGTAACCTTTACCAGCGACAAGGAACTGGTATGCCGGCACTCCCAATGCGACCTGCACGCCACCACCAACATCGTCGAGACAGAACTCGCCGAGAAGTGCAGCGTACCTCCCGAGATCGACCCCGAGAGCGGCGAGCTGACCAACGCTGCCGAGATTCGCTGCTGTACCAGCGACATCTCGTTGGCCGAGTTTCGTTCACTGCGTGGCACCATGGAAGGTGCCAACCAGGAGGCAACCAGCCTGGAGGAGTACCTGGACGGAACGCCCGGCTGGCGCACCGACCTCTACGCCACCCGCGGCACCCTGATGAGCCATGCCGACACCATCGACTTGTTCAAGCGCCTTGACGTAAAGATGACCCCGGAGCTCAAGGCGCCCGAAGTGGAAATGCCGTTCGACGGCATGAGCCAGGAGGATTACGCGCAAAAGCTGGTCGACGAATACAAGCAGGCCGACGTGTCACCCGGCGACGTTTTCGCCCAGTCTTTCAGTCTCGAGGACGTGCTCTATTGGATCGAGAACGAACCGGAGTTCGGCGAACAGGCCGTTTTCCTGGACGGGCGCTACGAGGACGAAGCATTCGACCATACCGATCCTGACAGCTGGTCGCCGAGCATGGAGGAACTGGCGGAACGGGGGGTTCGTATCGTGGCGCCCCCCATGTGGATGCTCTTGGCCGCCAACCCCGACTTCGGTGAACAGGACAGCCGCATCGTGCCTTCAGCGTATGCCGAACGCGCTAAACAAGCAGGGCTGGAGCTGATCACATGGACCCTGGAGCGCTCGGGCCCGCTGGCCGAAGGGGGGCAGTGGTATCACCAGACGACGGAAGAAGCCATTCGGCGGGAGGGCGACAAGCTGATCACCCTCGACGCCCTGGTACGGGATGTCGGGGTCATCGGGGTCTTCAGCGACTGGCCCGCGACCGTGGGCTTCTATGCCAATTGCATCAGCACTGACTAGCCTTACGCCGGTGGCCAAGGCTGCCGGCGTAGCCAGCCCACTGGCCATCAGCTCGATGTCGTCGTGGCGGTAGTGAAATGCAGCGACACCACGCTCCACTGCCCGTCGAGCTTTTGCCACAGCTCACTGAAATAAAGGCCGGGACGCGCCAGGCCGTCACCGACGATCCGCCCCTGCCCATGGATCGACACCAGGTTGCCGTAAGGGAGCAGCTTCACCACGTCATCCTCGGCACGACAGCCTCGGGAAAACCACTGGTCTGCCGCCACAGCCTCGGCAATGTTACCGAGCTGGTCCAGCTTTCCCTGCAGCCCCGCCTCATTGATCACCACGAGATCGTCGCTCTCGATGTGATCCAGACGACCGACGTTGCCTTCGATATAGGCGGCGTACCACTGACGGCGGGTTTCCAGCAGTAGTGTCTCGTCCACATGTCCTCCATGTCACCCGCACTCTGACGGGATAGCCCCACCGTGAACTACAGCAGGCTTAGGAAAACATCCATACTAGACCAGCAACCTGGAAGCGCCATCAGACAAAAACGCCGAAACCTGTAAGCTATCGCCTACGCGGGAAGGCGGGCGTCACCGGGCCTGGAAGGCCCCGCGGATGCGGTCGGCATTCTCCGCCAATTCCTCGCTACTCGCCTGGGGCAACCCTTCCAGACGGATATCCTGCATGGCATCGATCGGTACCAGATGCAGATGGACGTGCGGAACCTCGAGCCCCACGATCATCATTCCTACTCGCTCACAGGGAAAGGCCCGCTTGAGCGCCTTGGCGAGTTGTTGCGACACGGCCATGAGATGCGCGCTCAAGTCCACCGGGAGGTCATCCCAGTGATCGATTTCCTCGCGGGGAATCACGAGCAGGTGGCCGGGCTTCATAGGGTTGAGCGTCATGATAGCGACGCATTGCTCATCGGACCAGACGAACTCGGCCGGTAACTCGCCATGAATGATGCGGGAAAAGATGCTTGCCATTGCGATACTCCCCAGACGAAAAACACCACGATGCCCCACCAGGCAGAGCCGTCAGTTTCGTCTCTAAAACGGCACCGGTCCACCCCACTGGCTCGCCAAATCCGCGCCGGGCACCATTTCCGGCTTGGCGCACCCGCTCGCCTGTTGCCCACCTGGCGCCAGTCCTCCATTTAGCCCTGTCGCCAAAAGCAGACGAATAAGCCAATGTTTTCATTGGCTATTAGCTCACCTGTAACGTTTGCGTCTCCCATTGGGAACACTTTGGCAGGTTCAAGTGGACCGAAACGACTTCACGAGTCATGCCCGGGCATGAATGTTTAGCGCACTTCGTTGATGAAAAAGAATTTTTTATAAACATGGCACTATTTTCGCTTAACCAAGGCATAGCGGTGCGTAGCCAGACATAGCGGTTTCGTACCCAGAGGCTCGCCAAGCCAGGACGGTTGCAGACGGGAAGGACCCCGACGAGCTTTACCTGCTTAACTGGCCGATGGCACGCTCTTGCGATGAGTTAGCACTATCCTTTAGTTCCCTGCGTACTTGGGCCGCTTTGCGGCCCTTTTTTTTCGCAACACCCGCAGGTGCCGAGGGACAGACCTGAAACAGCAGCCCAGCTACGAGACGAACGCCATGCGCACGAAGCCAAAGTCTCCACTGAGCAATATCCCGAGCCTGTTCGGTATCGCCCTGGCCGTTGCCTTGCTGCTCGATGCCACCCTTGCGTTCAATGGCCTGGTTCCCGAGCAGGCCAGCCTGTACCCCACCGCCGCCCGTTCCCTGGAAAAACTGGCTACCGATATTCTGCATAGCGGCATCGCCCTAGTCGCCTTTGCCGGCGGCATCGTGTTGGCGGTTTCGCTGGTTCTGCTTCCCATGCAACACGTCTATCGCGCCCGCGAAGCCCGGCTACTACAGGAGCGCAAGCGACTCGAAGCCTGCAATGCAAGGCTGGCCCGCCAGGCCGCCAGCGACGGTTTGCTGGGCATAGCCAATCGCCGCGAGTTCGAGCGCGTGCTGAAGATGGAGTGGCGGCGTGCGGCGCGGGAGCGTCAGCCGCTCAGCCTGCTGATGATCGACATCGATTGCTTCAAATGCTTCAACGACAGCTACGGCCACCAACGCGGTGATACCTGCCTGCGTGAAGTTGCCGGCATCCTGCGGGGCGCCGCCGCCCGGCCAGGCGACCTGGTGGCTCGCTATGGCGGAGAGGAGATGGTGGTGCTGATGCCTCATACCGGCACGGAAGGTGCCGAACGCATGGCCGAGCGCATCCATGCCATGCTGGCTGAGCGAGCCCTCCCCTTCCCCGACTCCCCGGTGGCCCCTCGTGTCACCGTCAGTATCGGCATTTCTTCGATGCTGCCCGTACGCGATGCCAACCGCAGCATCCTGGTCCAGCAGGCCGACGAGGGCCTCTACGCGGCCAAGGAGAGCGGACGCAACCGGACGGCGACGGTGCCGCACCTGCGCCCCATTCCTTCGCAGGGGGAAGCCCCGCTCCGCTCCGGCCACGCCCAGCGGGCGTGAGGCTGCCCGAGGTTTCGTGTCGCCAAGCCAGGCGAGACTGAACGACACGCAACCTTGCTGCCAACGTCGCCAAGCGTCTCCCATCGTGCTGCCTTCGTGGTTTACACGGTTGCCCTGTGTGCCTTCGGCAGGTACTATCCATAACGCTCACCGGCACCTCATCGATGAAAGCGATAACCGCCACACGACTACCCTGAGGTAATACCATGGGAGCTCTACCCAAGACATTGCTCGCTTATTGCCTGGCAGGTGCGTTCGCGGTACTCGCAGTCAACGCCACGGCGCACGAAGCCGAGGTCCAGGAGGAAGGCATCGCCTCCTTCTACAGCGACAGCTTGCAGGGCGCCATTACCGCCAGCGGCGAGCCATTCGATCAGCAGGCCCTGACCGCCGCCCACCCCAGCCTGCCCCTGGGCACCAAGGTGGTCGTTACCCGAGCGGACACCGGCCAGGAGGTCGAAGTGCTGATCAATGATCGTGGCCCCTACGTCAAAGGGCGCATCATCGATCTCTCCAAGCGCGCGGCACGCGAACTCGGCATGCTGAGACGTGGTGTCGCCCCCGTCATGGTCACTGCCATTCAGTAACCCGCTAGCCGCCTCGTACGCGTGAGTCTCTCTCCGAGCGACACGTTTCTCCCCTGTGCCTTCAGTTTGGCCCGCCCGGGCCGATATGACTCTCAAGCGACCAACCAGAGTCGCCGTGACGCTCTTTCGTAACCGAATGGCGCAGGGAGAAGAAACCAATGAACATGCTGCACGAGCCGGTAGAGTTGCTTGGCGAAATAGAGGAAGTGGCCACGAATGCGGCGCTGTGCAAGCGCCTCGTCATGGCCAAGACAAAACTGGATCGCCTGGAGCGGGACGGTACCTGCAAGGACCTGAGCGCACTCAGCGCTGCGCGGGTGGAATTCGCCCTCGCTTCGCGGGCGCTGGCCGACGCCCTGATCGCCCAGGAGCTGGCTGAGGAAGTTGACCTGTCTTGAATTTCCGCCCTTTAGCCAGGGGCCGACGTAGCCGGCCCCTGGCGATTTCGGTGCGCTCAGGGGCGTTCCGGCATCCATGACGCTGCAGTGCCCGTTGTGCTCCGCCACCCAGCATCAGCGCCAGCCCGGCGATGGCAAGGAAAAACAGGCTACCTGAAAAGAAATGTCCCCAGTTAGCCGGCTCCATGTCGCCGAAAGCGGAGAAGAGCAGCGCTGTCACGAGGGGAAAGACCATGACGATAGCCAGGCCAAACCCCAGCAGGAAGAGCACCGTTCCCAGTCGTTCCAACATAAGGCAACTCCATCACTGTTCGAGAGTTCTCCTACAGTGTATGCCTCATAGCGGATGGGTAATGCTATCGGCTCGATAGTTTCTCTTTATCCCTAGGAACGATCAGTCAGGAATCTCCGCCTCGACCAGCTTCGCCAGCAAGATGAGCGATTCCTGCCAGCCCAGGTAGCAGGCTTCGGCGGGTATCACGTCGGGCACGCCCTCTTGCACCAGGCGCAGCTCGGTCCCGCAGGAGATCTCCTCGAACGTGACGAGGATGTCCATGGTGCCGGGCAGGCCGGGGTCGTCGAAACGATCGGCATAGCGCAACCGCTCAGCGGGCACCAATTCGAGGAACTCGCCGCTGAACGCATGGCTCTGGCCGGAAGTGAAATTGGTGAAGGACATGCGATAGCCGCCTCCCACGCGAGCGTCCATTTCGTGAATGCTGCCGACAAATCCGTTGGGCGGCATCCACTTGACCATGGCGGCGGGGTCGATGAAGGCGCGGTATACCCGCTCGGGCGTGGCGCGCAGAATGCGATGAAGACGAATGGTACTGGGCATGCTCGTTCTCCTGATGATCACAATGGCCGGATGGCATCGTGTCATCGTGCGAGCGAGCGCATTTTCGACATCGTCGACGAAACCGTCATAGCCGATCGTTCACGAAGCGCCTCAGGTCCAGTGCGTTACGCGGCGCATGGGCCTTCTGATCGTTGTTGAAGAAGGCATAGACGTCGCACCCCTCGTGCAGCAGCTCAGCGACCCGGTTCGCCTCGGCCACCAGGTACTGGCGTGAATAGCTGCCGGCATAGTGGTGGCCGTGAAAGCGCAGGTAAGTCCAGTCGGTAGTGAACACGCGCGGGTGACGCTCCAGCATGTCGTGGAGGCACAGCGCGGCGCGGTGACCTCGCAGCACGTCGTACACCTCATCGTTCAGCCAGTCGGCGTCGCGCAGCTCGACAGCCCAGCGGTACGAATTGGGCGCTTCGGCCAGGAAGGCGTCCAGCCGCTCCGGTCGCGACTTCCAGTTAGGCGGCAACTGCACCAGTATCGGCCCCAGGTGCTCTCCCAGCCGCTGGGCCACCTCGAGGAATGCGTCGAGACTCTGCTCGGGATCCTTGAGACGCTTCATGTGGCTACCGTAGCGACTGAACTTCAGCGCGTATTCGAAACTAGAAGGCGCCGCCTCCTTCCACTTGTCGAAGGTAGCGGCCTGGGGCAGGTTGTAGAAGGTATTGTTGATTTCCACCGTATCGAACTGCTCGGCGTAGTAGCCGAACCACTCCTTCTGGGCCAGCACGCCCGGATAGAAGCGATCCTTCCAGTGGCGATACTGATAGCCGGACGTGCCGATGCGCAACCGGCCCTGCCGCTTGTTCTGCGTCGCCTGGCTCATGGGACTCTCCTTGCCGCGCAGAGGGATGTCCCTTCAGTGTGGCAGCTACACGGCACCCGTCACGCCGCGTGACGAACCCCAACTCATCGAGATAGCGCGATCAAAGCGCTCTACCTGCCAGCCCAGCAAGCCGGGACGGACCAGATACGGGGTCGCGTTAGCCAGCCGGGGGCCGTTGGGGGTACCGATCAGGTGGGTACGAATTACCCGGAACACGCCTGAGTGGGCCACGACCAGCGGCATCTCCTCGCTTGCCAGCACGCCGTTGAGCGCGGCCAGCACTCGCGCCTGGAAATCCGCCCAGCTCTCGCCACCGGGCGGTGTGGCCTCGTAGGGCGGCTGCTGCGCCAGCGGCAGTTGATCCAGCTGCCCCCAGTCGCGCTCGTCAAGCCCGCTCATCCGGGTAGCCTGCTGGCCGGGCACCGCCAGCTCGGCGGTGCGCCAGGCGCGTTGCAGCGTACTGGTCACGACCCGACTCCAGGGCCTTTCGAGCAGCGTAGCGGCACGCCTGGCCTGTGCCTCGCCGAGATCCGTCAGCGGCTCATCGCTACGCCCGCCGATACGCTGCTCACGATTCAGCCGGGTTTCGCCGTGGCGCATGAAAACGAAGGGTTTAGCCAGCAGCATCGCTGCTCTCCTCGGCTAGTGCCATGCCGCCCGGCGCCGTCAGGGAATCCTTCACTGCCTCCACCTGCCTGGTGAAGAGAGGAATGACTCGCTCGGCTCCCAAGCGATTGGTCAGCCACCGCATGTGCGACAACCGCAAGTGAACGTTCCAGCGCCGCCAGTCGACCTCGCCGCCCGCCCGCTGGCGCTGCCGCCGGGGCGTAAGATAGCCCGTATGCAGGATCCTGTGATCCGGCCAGTCTAGCGGGTCGTCATCGCGGTCTGCCACCAGCCATAGCGTCGGCGATGCCGGGCGCGCGGCGTCCAGCAGTCGGCGCACGGCGGCGTCATGCCCCTCGCGGCGCAGCGTCGAGGGGAGCCGCAACAGCTGCCCCAGCCCTTCGCGACAGGCATCGTCCAGGTTCCAGCCGAACCCCAGCCGCTCGGCCCGGGCCTCGAGCCAGAGCGCCATTTCCAATGCCCGGCCCGTTGGCGGAACCGGCAGCACACGCGGCTCGGCCAGGCACTGCGCAATGGCCATGCGGCATTCCGCCTGAGGCGTGTCGTAGACCCCATAAGAGGCGTCAAGCAGCGCAACGCGGGCAGGCGGCGGTTCGTCGAAGGGAAAAAGCTGCGATTCCAGGCAGGCATCGCCACTGTAGAACACCCCGCCCTCGCTGCCGATATGCAGCCACACACCGCCCAGCGAATGGCCTGCCTGGCCCGTGGTGACGGGTACGCCTGCGACCCGGCACTGGCCTCGCTCGGGCAGTGGGCGCCATTCGCGACCGCTCGGCAGGGCTGTCGCCACCACGTCGGTACAGTAGAGCGGCAGCTCCGCGGGAAGCGCCGACACGCCACCGATATGATCGAAGTGGTCGTGGCTGATCAGCACGGCGTCGACATCCAGCCCGCGAGCCCAGTCGGCGGACTGTCCCGGATGCAGCGCGCCACCGGCGTCAAGCAGCAGGCGCCTGCCCTGAGCCTCGACCAGGATGGCGGCAGGCGCCTTGTCACCCAACCCGCTGAGCACCTCGATGCGCAAGGTCATGCCTCGGGCTCCAGGCACCAGCCTTCGCGCAGGGTCAACGCCACCTGCTGCCCTTCGGCAAGCGCGACGTGGTGGTAGGCCAGCAGCGTTTCGCCGTCCGCCAGGCGCAGGTGCAGCTCGTAGCGTTCGCCGCGGAAGGTCACGCTCTCCACCCGCGCCGTCAAGGCGTGGGGGGAAGGCGCATCGGGCAGCACGGTCACGTTCTCAGGACGCACCAGCACCGGCTGGATGCGCTCAGAGGCAACGGCGCTGAGCCCGCGCATCAACGTCGTTTCTTCCAGACGCTGGCCCGGCCGACCGGCGGCCACGTTGAGCAGGCTGCCCTGGCCGATAAAGCCGGCGACCCAGGCGGTGCGCGGCCGGCGGTAGAGGGTCTCGGGCGCGGCCCACTGCTCCAGCCGGCCGTGGCGCATGACCGCGATCCGGTCCGCCAGCGCCATCGCCTCGCTCTGGTCATGGGTCACGTAGACCAAGGTGGCCCGGGTACGCCGATGAAACTCGCGAAAGCCCTGTTCCATCGAGGCGCGCAGATGACGGTCGAGGTTGGCCAGCGGCTCATCCAGCAGCACGACGTCGGGATCGGTGACGAGGCACCGCGCCAGCGCCACGCGCTGGCGCTGGCCACCGCTGAGCTCCTGCGGCGTACGCTGGGCGTAAGGCTCCAGGGCCACCATGGCCAGCGCCTTTGCCACCTGGCGCTGATACGCCTCGCCGCTCAAGCGGCGCAGCTTGAGGGGATAGCCGACGTTGTCGGCAACGCTCATGTGCGGCCACAGGGCGTAGGACTGAAACACCATGGCCATGTTGCGCTGCTCCGGCGGCACGTGCCGATCCCGGCTGGCCAGGGTACGCTCCCCCATCCGAATCTCGCCCTCGCTGAGCGACTCGAAGCCGGCCAGCATGCGCAGCATGGTGGTCTTGCCGCAGCCGCTGGGGCCGAGCAGAGCGACGAATTCCCCTGGTTCGATATCCAGGGAGAGCGCATCGACGGCCCGATGCTCGCCGAAGCGCTTGGTGACACGATCGATCATCAACCCTGCCATGGCACCACCCCCTTGGGCAGACGCGGCGCCAGCAGGCTCAAGCCAAGCATCAGCGCGGCCACCATCGCCACCACCAGCACGGAAACCGCGGCGGCCAGCACGCTCTCGCCGCCCTCGTCCAGATTGAAGATCAGCACGCCCAGGGTCTCGTTGCCCGCACTCCACAGCAGCGCCGAGACGGTCAATTCGTTGACCGCCAGCAGGAATACCAGCAGCCCGCCGGCGAACAGCGCCGGCGCCACCAGAGGCAGCACGATGTCGCCCAGGCGCCGCCAAGGGCCTGCCCCCGCCAGCTGGGCAGCCTCCTCCAGCGAGGGGTCAAGCTGGGAAAGGCCAGCTGCCACCGGCTTGAGGCACACCACCAGGAAACGCGCCAGATAGGCGACGAAGATCAAGCCCAGGGTGCCGTAGAGCGCCACATCGAGCAGCGGTATGGGACGCACAAAAAGAAGGATACAAGCCACTGCCAGCACCACGCCTGGCAGTGCATAGGGCAGTTCGATGGCACTCAGTGCCATGCCCTGCCAGCGTGGGGGCAAGCGTTGCAGTCGATAGGCCAGCGGCAGGCTGCACAGCATCAGCACCACGGCAGCACCGCCCGCCAGCCAGAGGCTGTTGCGCACCGCACGCCAGGTCGTTCCCTGGCGGCTTATCACCTCGTGGTAGGCGTTCAGGGTGACGGTTTCCCAGGTGAGCGGCACGCCCATGGCAGGCACCAGCGAACTCACCACTAGAGCCGCCAGCGGCGCGACGAGAATCGCCACCAACAGCGCCACCAGCAGAGCGGTGACGCCGCCGCGCCAACGTCCCAGCGAGAAGTCGTGGGCACGCCCGCCGTGCCCCACCAGGCCGAAGCGACTGCGGCCCATCCAGGCCTGCTGCAGTGCCACGCCGGCCAGCGCCAGGGCGCCGATCAGCAACGAGAGCGACGCCATCTCCGCCAGCACCCCGGTGCCGAAGCTGGCCATACGCTGATAGATAAGGGTCGGCAGCACGTAGTAGCCTGCCGGAATGCCTAGCATGGCGGGTATGCCGAAATTGCCCAGGCTCGAGATGAACGCCATGGCACCACCGGCGATCATGCCGCTACGGGTGATGGGCAGGATGATCTGCCCCCATACCTGAATCTGGCGCGCACCGCTGATACGCGCCGCCTCGACCAGTTCCCTGGGCAACGAGAGCAGGGAGGTGCGCAGCGCCAGGAACACCAGCGGTGCACTCTGGATGCCCAGCAGCAGCGCAATGCCCTGTGCCGAATAAAGCGGCTGTGGGCTGCCCAGCGGGGGCGCCATGCCCAGGCTCTTCAGCAGGGGGCTGGCGGGCCCGAAAAGCTGCAGCCAGCTGAGCGCGGTGACCTGCGGCGGAATCATCATCGGCAGCATGAAGCAGAACACCAGCCAGGCCTTGCCGCGAATATCGGTCAAGGTGATCACGAAGGCGAACAGGCTACCCAGCGCCAGCGCGATCAGCATGCCCAGCCCCGAGGTATAGAGGCTGCGCCACAGGGCCCGCCAAGTGGCCTCGGCTTGCAGCACCCGCCACAGCGGTGCCTCGCTGCCCTGGGCCAGGTCGCCCAGCGCTTCCATCAGCAAGCGCAGGCTGGGCGCGAGGCTGAGCACCACGATGCCGATCGTCAGCAGGGTGAGCAGCCAGCGGTGCTGGCTGCCTGCGGTGAGGCTCGGCGACATGATCAACTGCCGAACAGGTCGCTGAAGCGCTGCTTGAGTTCTTCCTCTCGCGCCAGAGCGGCCTCGATATCCAGCGGCATCAGCGCGATGCTGTCACGAGCGGGGAAGCCTTCCGGCGGGGTTACCTCGGGGTGAGCCGGGAGATACCCCTGCTGGCTGACCAGCTCCTGCCCCTCGCGGGAGAGTACGAAATCGACGAACTTCTGTGCCGCCTCGAGGTTGTCGGCTTCCTGCATGATGGCCACCGGCTCGGTCACTGCGCTCACGCCCTCCTCGGGAAAGACGAACGCCACCGGCGAGCCCTTGGCTGCCTCGCGAATCGGCAGGAAGTCCACCACGATGCCGTAGGGCTTGGTGCCCGCCGCCACCGCATTGAACACGCCGCCATTGCCGCCCTGGGCTTCGGTGCGGTTGGCCTGCAGCGCATCGTAGTAGTCTTCACCGAGTTCGGGGTGGGCACCGATCGCCGCCATGTGGATCAGCGCGGCACCGGAGTAGAGCGGGCTCGGCATGGTGACCTGCCCTTCGTATTGCGGCTGGGTGAGTTCCTGCCAGCTCTGCGGCTGATGCTCGGCGCCGGTGTTGTACACGATGCCGGTGGTGATCAGCTTGGTGCCGTAGTAGTAGCCTTCCGGGTCGTACAGCTCGGCGGCGTACGCTTCGCGCTCGGGGCTCAGGTAGGGCTGCAGGTGTCCCTCCTGCTTGAGCGACTCCAGGGTCATGCTGTCGGCAATCAGCAGCACATCGGGGTTGCTGACCCCGGCGGAAAGCTCGGAGCGCAGACGTGTCATCAGGCGGGTGGTGCCGTCGCGCACCCACTCCACCTCGATATCGGGATAGGCGGCCTGAAAGGCATCGACGGTCTGCTGGGCGTCGCTGTTGGGCTGGCTGGTGTATAGCACCAGCGTCTCGTTGCCAAGAACCGGCAAGGCCAGGCCGGCGAGGACAATCGAGACAGAAAGAGCGGTGAGTCCGGGGCGCTTCGACATGAGAGATATCTCCGATGAGTGAGCGCACTCACATTACCGCCATTGGCTTACAACTCGGTGACAACTCAGGCCTACGGTTTATCGCGCTTCAGCCGATAATAGTTGCGGGAGCGGTACGAGCAGGGAGTGAACGAGGGGATCGATCCCGCACGGGGTGGTGGAGAACGAGACATGAACGCGCCGGCAGCGTCGAGTGATCAAGCCGTGGTGGAAACCGAGCTCTCCCGCTCGGTGTTGGACGAGGGGCTATGCCGACGCCTGGCACTGGCCAAGATCAAGCTGGACCGGCTGGAACGCGATGTCGGCTCGAAGGATCAGGGCGCCCTATCCGCGTCCCGTATCGAGTTCGCGCTGGCTTCACGAGCGCTGGCCGATGCCTTGATAGCCCAGGGGTACGCGCAGCCGGAGCAGGAGTGGGCAACCGGGGCCGAACGGTAGGCTGGCCCTCTAGCCCTGTAGCCCCTTGGCGTAGAACGCCATGCTCTCGCTGCAGCGAAAGCCGAGTCCCTGGTAGAACCCGGCCGCGGGGATACCGCGGCTCGTGGCCAGGTACACCGCTCGTACGTCATGCGCGGCCAGCTCTCCCTCCAGAGTACGGTAGAGCGCCGAGCCGATGCCCTGACCCTGCCAGCGGCAATCGACGCACATCTCCCTGAGATAGAAGAGCTGGCCTGCCAGATAGGGTTCGCGATTACCCAGCAGGAAACCCACGACGTCGTCCCGGTCGTTCGTCATCAACACCCCCTCGAAGCCGGGAGAGTCGTGAAAGTGCCCCAGCCGCGCCAGGGCGCGTTCGTTGCTCCACGACTCGCTCCAGGGCTCCGAGGAGAAAACCTGCGCAAACAGCGAGGCGCAGGCCTCCAGGTCGCGGCACTCGAGTCGTCTGGGCGGCGTGTCCGGCCCCGTCACCTAGCGCTTGTCCTCGGTGTTGCGTTCGAAGTCGCTGGCATCGTGGCGCTCATGCAGCTGCTCTTCCGGCTCACCGAAGGTGCGGTTGACCATCCGCCCGCGCTTCACCGCCGGGCGGGCGTCGATTTCCCTTGCCCAGCGCTGCACGTGCTCGTACTCCTGTGCCTGCAGGAACTCCGCCGCCTCGTAGACCCGGTCGAGCACCAGCTGCCCGTACCAGGGCCAGGTGGCGATATCGGCGATGGTGTATTCATCACCCCCCAGGTAACGGGTTTCGGCCAGGCGGCGATCCAATACGTCGAGCTGACGCTTGGCCTCCATGGTAAAGCGGTCGATGGCGTACTCGATCTTGGTCGGCGCATAGGCGTAGAAGTGGCCGAAACCACCGCCCAGGTACGGTGCACTGCCCATCTGCCAGAACAGCCAGTTCAGCGTTTCGGTGCGCCCCGCCGGGTCGCGAGGCAGGAACTCGCCGAATTTCTCGGCCAGATAAAGCAGGATCGAACCGGACTCGAAAACCCGCGTCGGCGGCGTGGTGCTATGGTCCCTCAGCGCCGGGATCTTGGAGTTCGGATTGACCTCGACGAAGCCGCTGCCGAACTGATCCCCCTCGCCGATGCTAATCAGCCAGGCATCGTACTCGGCGTCGGCGTGACCCAGCGCCAACAGCTCCTCGAGCATGATGGCGGCCTTCACCCCGTTGGGCGTGGCCAGCGAATAGAGTTGCAGCGGGTGCTTGCCCACCGGCAGCGCTTTCTCGTGGGTGGGGCCGGCAACGGGCCGGTTGATGCTGGCGAACTGGCCGCCGCTCTCCTTCTCCCATTTCCATACCCTCGGCGGCACGTACTCGTTTTCCTGGCTCATGCAAGCTCCCTTACGCTAGTGACGAAGTCTCCGGCTCACCTTGGTGAGCGGGAGGCACGCAATAGCCACAAGATAGCGGGATAACGTTCGAGCTTCGAGCCAGGCATATCGCTGCCAACGATTACCGGGCGAAACAGAGTGAACCGCACGCATCTGCTAGGTTTGTGACATGGTTCATTGCCTGTCGCATCGATGCGCAACCCGCAAGGAGTCCTCATGGCCAACGACTGGCACGCCGACCCACTCATCTGGGGCCAAGGCCCACGTCTGCTCGAGGTCTTTCTGGAGCCGACCTGTCCCTTCTCGGTGAAGACCTTCCGCAAGCTGGACGACTTCCTGGCTCAGGCCGGAGAATCGCAGGTGCGGGTGCGAATCTGGTTGCACTCCCAGCCCTGGCATTTGCTCTCTCCCATCGTCATACGCGCCATCGCGGCTGCCTCCACCCTAGAGGGTGGCAAGGAGACGGCAAAGCGGGTCATGGCCGCCGTGGCCGACCATCGCGAAGCGTTCGTCTTCGAGAATCACAGCACCGGGCCGAACCGCGACGCCACGCCCAACGACATCCTCAAACGCCTGGAGCAGATCAGCGGCCTGTCGCTCATCCCGGCCTTCGAGCAGGAAGGCTTGGAAAGCGTGGTGAAGCATCACGCCAAGTACGCCCGCCAGAACGGTATCCATAGCACGCCGACCTTCATGGTCGACGGCCTGATTGACCCTGGCATGGGCAGTGGCGATGAAGTGTCGGAGTGGGTCAAACGATTATCCTGAGACTCAGCCCGCCCCATGAAAGCGCAAGTGCAACTCGCGTACTTGCTCCGCCAAGTCAGGCACCGGCCCCTCAACGATAACGTCCGGCGCGACCTCCTGAATGGGTAAAGGACGCACGGGAGGCGCCGGAACTCCCAGTTCACTAAGCCAGCGTGTCAGCTGCTCGGAGGAGCTGGCATAGACGATACGCCCCAGCCCGACCCAACCATGCGCCGCCGCACACATGGGGCAATGTTCGCCTGAGGTGTAAACGGTGGCGGCATGACGCGCTTCCGGGGTCATGTGGGTAGCTGCCCAGCGTGCCAGCGCGAATTCCGGGTGGCGGGTCCGGTCTCCGGAGGCCACGCGATTATGATCCTCGGCAAGAACTCGACCATCGCCATCGACAAGCACGGAGCCGAACGGTTCATCGCCCAGCTCGAGTGCTTCAGTGGCCAGCTCCACGCAGCGGCGAAGATGGCGCAGATCGTCAGTACTCAGCATGTCGCTCCCCTGTTCGCAACGAACTTTTCAGGCTTCGCCTGCCACCTCGTTGGATAGCAGCGTGCGGTGGGCCGCTTCGATGTCGTGTTGGCTGAAAACGGCGATGCCATGCTCTCGCAAGAGGGCAGTCGTCACTCCCACGCCGAACACTTTCGTGCCGGAAAAGTGCCCATCGTAGATAGAAGTGCTTCCGCAGGAGGGGCTGTGTTCCGTCAGCACCGCCACACGGATACCGTGCCGCTGACACATCGCCAGTGCCGTTTCCGCCCCGGATCGGAATGCGCTCGTCACATCTTGACCGCTTATCTCCAATACTCGCGCCTGTCCGTCGAGTACGTTGCGCCCATCTCCAGCGTAAATTTCCGCGGGCGGGCGTGGAATGCTCATATCAGCACTCACTTCAGGGCAAACCGACACCACGCGGCCCTCGCCAACCCAGCGCTCGAGGATAGTGGAGGTAATCGTCAGCGCCCCAGCATCATAGCGAACTCGATTGCCCAGCAAGCATGCACTGACCAGTACTTTTTGCACGTTCAGCCTCTACAGGCGCGAAAGGGATTAACGGCTCGAGGCGATCAGCGTGCCTCCCGCCCCCAGGAATAACCCACCGGTAGTCCGGTGAAACGTGCGCATCCGGCCGGGGCTATCGAACCAGCGACCCAGGCCCGAGCCCAGGGTGGCGTAAAGCGTCATTAGGGTCGTGTCGATGATCAGCCAGGTCAGCGCCAGAATGACGAACTGAATCAACTGCGGCTCGCCTAGGGTGATGAAATTGGGAAACAGGGCAGCGAAGAACAGCAGGTCCTTGGGATTGCCGATCCCCACCAGGAAACCCTGGCGAAACATGGCGGGTACGGACTGCCGATTAGACGGTCCCGCTTCGGGCGACGCGTCCATCGGTGAGCGGGGTACGGTCAACCAGGCCTGCAGCCCCAGGTAGATCAGGTAGGCGCCGCCGACCATCTTCAGGACGAAGAAAGCCGTTTCCGAGGTGGCCAGAATGGCGCCAAGGCCCAGGGCGGAAAGCGCCATCAGCACCAGCGACGCCATCCCCCCGCCCAAGACGGTCGCGAAGGCCCTGTGCCGCCCGAATCGCAGACCATGCGTGGTGCAGAGCAGTGCCACCGGCCCCGGGAAGAGGATCAGTGCCGTTATCACACCCACATAGGTTATCCAGGTCCACCACTCCACGGGCCATCTCCTTTTAGATTCACTATGTTCGCTTGTCGCCGACAGCAAAGCTCGAGCTTACCGCAAAGGGTTATTGCTGCGCCTGAGTAGACAGTTGCTTCCGAGGCGTTCGCAGTAGATATGCGAGGTGGAAAAAAGGCACCAGCAGCGGGCTGGCAAATACGCCCAAGGCAATGATGATCACCCATTCCGGCGAATCCCAGCCCGAGACGCGCAGGCAGAACAGTATCAGAGAAACGGCTACCAGCCCCGCCCCAACACAGGCCGCGCGCCACCACCAAGTGGACTGTTGCCGGCGCGCCAGGTAGATCGCCGCCACGCGCCATAACCCCACGATACCCAGAAACCCGGCGAATACGAAGAGCATGATAGCCAGTTCTTTCACGCCCCAGTAAAACCCTACCGTGCTCAGCAAGGCCAACCCGAAGAACAGGCAAAACAGGCTCACCGGCAAAGCCAGAACGAACATCTCGACGACAATCAGGATTCGGTGAATCAACTCCCCGTTCATGTTTCTTCCCGGTATGTTCTTTGGCTCAAACCACCCTGCGCAGCGCCTAGACATCATTTGCCACGATAAGAGAAAGGTTCCGAGTAATCTTGTCTACCGGCCAGTCCCACCAGGCGATGGACTGCAGTGTCTCGACAACCTCCGACGAAAAGCGCTGCTTGATAGGGCGAGCCGGGTTGCCGCCTACCACGGTATAGGGCGCCACGTCGTTTACCACCACCGAGCGCGACGACACGATGGCCCCATTGCCGATTTGCACTCCGGGCATGATGAGGGCGTCGTAGCCTATCCACACATCATGCCCTACGACCGTGTCTCCCTTGTAGGGGAGCTCGTGCATCTCCGGCATGACCTTTTCCCATCCGTTGCCGAAGATCTGGAATGGGTAGGTGGAGATCCCCGAGAGCTTGTGGTTTGCCCCGTTCATGATGAATTTCACCCCACGCGCAATGGCGCAGAATTTGCCGATGATCAGTTTGTCGCCAATGAACGGGTAATGGTAGAGCACGTTGCGCTCGAAGTTTTCCGAATCTTCCGGGTCGTCGTAGTAGGTGTAGTCGCCAATTACGATATTCGGGTTCTTGACCACGTTCTTGATAAAGCACACTTGGGGGAACCCTGCGATGGGATGCTGGGTAGTGGGGTCAGGTCCGTGCACTGGAGCCCTCCTTACAATTGGCGACTTCACCCCGATGATTCTGTTTTCGGCAGGGTTAATCAACTAGCTTCAGAAGCGAATACCCATCGCGGATGGCTGCCATGGCATATGACCGTAAAGATCTCGAGCCCGAACATCATCCCGATGCAGTGAAGGAGCGCTTGTCCCAGCCGCCGCAAGCAAGCACCGTCCCCGATGCGATACTCGGGGGCATCGATGGGTGCGTAACGACCTTCGCCGTCGTTTCAGGCGCATTTGGTGCTGGCTTCTCCGCTACGGTCGCGTTGGTGCTTGGTTTCGCCAATCTTCTTGCCGACGGCTTCAGCATGGCCGTCAGCAATTACGAGGCTTCCCAGGCGCAGCAGGAGCACATCGACAGCGTCACACGTAGCGAATATCACCATATTCAGCTCATCCCCGATGGGGAGAGAGAAGAAATACGCCAGATTTTCCGAGCGAAGGGCTTCGAGGGTGACTTGTTGGAAAGAGTGGTAGAAACCCTGACCGACAATCAAGACGTCTGGGTCGATACCATGCTCAAGGAGGAGCATTCCTTGCAGCCTGTCGGTCTGAATCCCCTGCGCGCCGCGCTAACGACCTTCCTTGCGTTTGTCATTGTCGGTGCCATGCCACTACTACCCTATGCGCTACCGGGTCTGGATGTCGTCACCCAGTTCCTGGCCAGCCTCTTTATCGCCGGTGTGATGTTCTTCGGTATCGGCATGCTCAAAAGCCTGGTCTACGAGCGACCGATGTTGCGCTCGGGGTTTCGTACCCTGTTGATGGGCGGCGCTGCCGCTGGCCTTGCCTTTCTCAGCGGGCACCTGGCACATGCACTGTTCGACCTTAGCTAGATCGTGGAAAACGCCGGCGCCTTCGAGCGTCATGATCAGTGAACCCCTATTACCGCTCCATCTCCCCGAGCAACTCCAGCTCGGCATCGTGCAGGGAAACGAGCAAGGGCTCGCCGCGCTCATTGACACGAAACTCCCCGTAGCGCGCGAGTTCGTAGCGCTCGGCATGGCCTTCCTGAAAGAAGAAGGCGTCGGTGGCAAAGCGCACGCGGCCGTTACGCATCCGGTAGCGTAGGCGCATTTCGTCGGCGGCGAGGGAAGCGTTGCTCGCGCCCAGGCGCTGGAAGTGCGCCACGCGCTGCGAATCCAGCCGCACGACGACATGCCCATCGGTGGCATGGGGCTCCCCGTTTTCGAAGCGCCGTTCAAACAACGCATCCTGGATCCGGTTGCCGATCACGAAGTTCAGCGCCATGTAGTCACCTTGCATCAGCGAGAGCGGGTCCACCGGCGCCAGCTCCAGGTAAACCACCTCGCCCTCGGCCAGGTGGCGCTCCTTGGCCCAGATGCTCCAGTTGACCAGCGCCAGGATCAGCACGGTGGCGACGACCACCACGAGCCTATTGAACTTGGCTGTCACGCTCATTGGCTCGCTCCCTCTCCCGCTTCGGCCCTTCCGTCGATTGGCCGCCAGCGGCGCAGCGCCCAGCGAATCGCCAGCAGCAGCCCGCCCAGGGCGAACAAGGTCAAGGCCTTGTGCAGCAGGCTCACCTCGAGCCAGTAGTAGTAATTCGCGATGGAAAGCAGCAACAGCAGCACTCCGCTCGCCATCACCAGCCGATGGCCGATGGCAAAGCCCAACAGCACCACCACGGCGCCCTGGATCAAGCCATGGGCTTGCAGGGAGAGCAGCAACAGGAGCGCCACCGCCCCATAGGCGGCCATGCGAACGCTCGGTTTCGTGGCCTGGGCATGGCGCAGGAAGAGCTGCCGGAGCAGCAGCAAGAGCGTCAGCGCACTCAGCGCCTCCCCGGCCCAGGGCTCCAGCCAGGCCAAGCCGGCACCGGAATCGTGACGCCAGCTGAGCAGCGGCTGAGCCAGGTAAGCCATGGCCTGGATGGTCACCAGGCCAAGCAGCAGGCCGAGGCCTAAGGCCTCCACTGACCGCACACGGTCCGGCCAACGAAACTCGTTGAGGAAGAGTAAGACCAGCGCCAACAGCACCAAGCCAATGGCCAGGGAGGGTACGGCGACGCCCTCGGCCAGGGCCAGAGTGAGTGCCAGGCTGGCGGCAAAAGCGGAAAAGGCACGATGCGTGAGACTCGGCATCGTCAGGGCCAGTGCAACCTGCAGCACCAGCAGCGACCACCAAAGGCCGACGGTCGTGCCCTCCAGCAGGGATGCCATTGCCCAGGCCACCAATAGTTGCCCCGCCAGGCTCGCGGCCAGCGCCAGGTGTGCCAGGAAGTCACTCCTGGCCTTCTGCAGCGCCATGAAAGCACCGGCAATCATGACCAGCCCCAGCGTCGCGGCGGCAATGCCGCTCTCGAGCACGAAGGCGACGCCCACGGCGATGAAGCTCAGCAGGAACACGGCAGCCAACCAGCCCGAAGCCGCCTGCAAGGCGCGCACGAACCAGGGCGTTTCGAGGGCTGGCGAGCCTTCGTCTTGCGTAACCTCGATACCGGCCTGGGCGAGCCTGTCCCTGAGCGTCATGACGCCATCTCCGCATGGAGGCGCTTGAGCCAGAACACAGCCCCAGCCCCAAGCGCCAGTACAAGCACGGCGAGGAAAAGCAGGCCTCCCGCTTCGCCCTGCATCAGCGAGTGCCTGGCGAAGAAGGCGGTGACGACGATGATGACCGACAGGCAGCCGCCCGCCAGCATGAACAGTTCCGGCCGCCAGTAGCGATAGACGGCGAAGAGCGCTGCCAGCCACAGCGGATACACGAGCAGCACCGGCGTGAACACCACAGGCTCGTCGAAGAGAAGCGTCAGCACCAGCAGCGTGAGCGGCACACCGCTGCCCAATGCCAACAAGCAAGGCGCCCAGCGTGCCGACAGCCATCGCCAGCGCCGCGCACCCAGCTCCCATAGGGCCAGCGCCACGGTATTGAGCGCGAACAGGCCCCACAGGGCGGAGCCATCATCGGCGAACACTACACCGAACGCCCCGCCCCAGGTACGGCAATAGAGCGCCAGGGCAACGTTGAGCAACCCCAGCCAGAGTACCCAGAGCGCATCGAAACGCGCGACTAGGGTCCAGGGCAGCATCAGCACGGCCTAGAAGAAGAACAGCTGCCAGGGATCGGCACCGGTCTGGTACACCTGGCCGAACAGTGCCAGCAAGACGCCCAGCAGCAGCGAAGCCGCCGTCAATGCCGCCCGGGCCACCGGGCCGCCCTCCTCGCTACACCAGTAGACGCCGATGGCCGCGACCAGGGCCGCCTGCACCAGCCCGAAGCGCAGCCAGCGTCCCATCTCGCTCCAGTTGTAGGCGATGAGAAAGAGTATCCCGCAAGCCAACACCAGGCTCCCCAGCCACAGCAGCAGACGATCGAGAAACACGCCCCAGGCCAGCCCGGAGGGATAAAGCCCCGACAGTGTCACGGCTTGCGACACCTGTTCGCGGGGTATCGCGCCGCGCTCGATCAATGCCGTCAGCTCACGGCGAATGGAGGCCATGTCGTTCCCCTGCGTAATGATTCACACGTGGTATCCGCTCATTATCGGACTATGCTTCAGAAACCGTTTCATTCCTGCTCATCAAGCGTTGAACTCCCTCACGGCTGGCATCGTGAGGCGGCAGGTGAGCCCAGGAACGGGGCGGCCGCGACCGTGGCGCTCGATCACCGAGGCCGCGGCCTGGCAAGGAGCAGAGCGGCTAACACAGCTCAGCCGCTCGCATTCCGGACATGATGTCCAAGGAGTCATACCATGTTGTCGCGTGACGTACTCAAACGCATCGGAGTGTTGGGAGTGGCGCTGGGCCTGGTTGCCAGCCCGTTCGCTTGGTCGACCGATAGCGACTCGGAAACGGATGCCACCGGTGAGCAGAGCGGTACCTCCACCATGACGGAAGGCGCCTCCGATACCGCGGGTTCTTCCGGATCGAGTGAGATGGATGCCGAGAAGGGAGACGAGTGGGACAAGGAGAAGGACAAGAAGCGCGAGAAGGACTCGGAAAGCGGCAGTGGCACTTCCGATAACGTGAGCAGCGACCCAGGGGCGCCGGGCGTAGAGGGAGGGCAAGGCACGCAAGGAGGCGAAGAGCCTGAGCCGAGCGACACCGACGATGCCCAGGAAACCGAAGATATGGAGACAGGCGAGAGCCAGACCTGAAATCGAGGAAACGGGAGACTGTCGGGCCCGGCCATTGCCGGGCCCTTTTCGTATCAACGCATCTCGCTGCGGGCCGGGCCATGGCCAAGCGAACTCACGCGGAAGACCCTTCGTCGGGATCGTTCGTTTCTGCCGACGAGCGGGCATCCACCCGCTTGCCCTTGGCAATATCGCGCTGGCTGAGCACCACCACATCCCTCGGCCACCACTCGGGATGTTCATCGCGGATGAAGGCCATCATCCTCTCGAGCACATTCATCTCCGCGACCCAGCCGGAGAAGGGGTCGGAGGCCATGAGATAACAGGTAACCGTCTGGGCCGTCTCGGTTTGCCCCGTCACGTAGCAGCACAGCTTGTGATGCTCGACGACGCTATCCTCCTCCTTGGCAAACTCCAGGAACTTCTCGCGGATGACAGTGATATCGGCGCTCAAGTGCAGCTTCATGTCGAAGTAGCGGTACATCTTGGCGCTCTTGACCGAAAGGTTCTCGAAGGGCTGGGAGACGAAGTAGGTCACCGGCACGATGAGGCGCCGCTCGTCCCAGCTTCTCAGCCGGATGAAGGTGTAGAAGATGCCTTCCACATAGCACCACTGCCCCTCGAACATCACCAGATCACCGATGCGGATGGGCTTCGCCAGCGACACCTGGAACGACGAGAGAATGTTGCCGAGCACCGCCTGGCCTGCGATACCCACCAGCACCGCCAATACGCTGGCCGAGGCCAGCAGCGTCATGCCCAACGTCTCGAACAGCTGGATCTGGCTCAGCACGTAGACCGAGACGGCGGTCACCGTGATCAGGATGATCACCCGGCGCAGTGCGTAGAGCGAGGTGAGCAGCTTGCGCTCGTCCTTGGGCTTGGTGTCGTCGATCTCGCCCACGATGCGCCGCGTCACCTTGAGCAGAATGGTGTCCACCAGGCGCAGCGCGATCGTGCCCACCCCCCAGGCGATGAGGAGGATCAGCAGTACGCGAATGAACGTGGTCGCCACGGCCGAGAAGGAGACCACGTAGTCGAGCAGCGCACGGGCCACGAACGCCATGGCGAGCAGCGCCACGGGCCCACCGATCTTGCCTGCGAAGATGCTCGGTGCGCCATTGGGGAACCACTTCGCCAGCAACCCGACCAGCGAGTAGACGCCCCACCCCACCAGGCCGATCAGCAGCAGGAAGATCGGGATGGTAATCCATTCCCAGACCTCGAGACGGCCGAAGGAGGTCTTGAGGCGCTCCGGTATGTACTCCTCCAGCAGCGAAGGGCCGTACTCCTGATAGAGCAAGGGGATCGACGACACGCTATCCGGCGTAATCAGCCAGACCGGCTCCTCATCGTCCTCTCGATAGCGGCCCAGGCGGATGTCATAGGCGTCGCCCTCGACCTCGAGGGTAGCCAACTCGATATCCCGGCGCGGCTCGCCAGTCAGGGGATGCTGGCCCGAAGGGTCTTCGATGGCGGCATCCTGCCTGCCGGAAAGATTGGAAACGTTGAGCCATTCGCCCCGCCTGAGCACCTCGACCAATTGCCGAGCCAACTCGGGGCCTCTCTGCTGCTGCTCCGCTTCGTCCAGGTCGGAAAGGTTGAGGACATGGGCCGCTGCCGCATAGTCATTCTCTTCGGCAAGCTCCATGAAACTGCGGATCGCTTCTCGCGGCGTCAGCCGCTTGACCTCGTCAGGTGGCTCGTCAAGCCCCTCGTTCAGCGAATCGACTTCGAACCACTGCTCCCTCTCCTCACTATCACTATCGCCATCGCTTTCACCGCCGTCATCCGCCATCTGCGCCATGCACAGGCCGGAAAAAAAGAGAAGCGCCACCGCCAGAAGCTGCGACAGCCGCCGTGAGCCGTTTGCCTTCATACCTGTCTTCCTGATCGCTGCCAGTCCGCTGCCGATTCCTTGCGGCAGTGCCGTGCCGCCCGGTAGGCCTATCCTCTTCACCCGGCGACACGGATCGTAAGTACTTGGGAGTACAGCTTAGCGGATGCCGCCCCGTCCAGCTCGGGAGAGTGCAGCTGGCCGAGGCATGAGAAAAATAAACCCGAAAGGCTTTGACCCAGGGCGGGCGGACGTGACACGGTGGGAAAGCTGGTAGCAAGCGGTAGGGTTTCAGAAGCGCTCGGATTCTTTCGGCAGTCTGGTATCGATCCTTGTTCTACCCGCGATACACCTGGGTAACCAGAAACATGACAAGGCGCCATGGCGCGAAAGGATTCTCAAATGACGACTGGTACAGTCAAGTGGTTCAACGATTCCAAGGGCTTCGGCTTCATCTCTCCGTCAGACGGCGGCGATGACGTGTTCGCCCACTTCTCCGAGATTCAGGCTGACGGCTTCAAGTCCCTGCAGGAAGGTCAAACCGTCGAATTCGACGTGACCCAGGGCAAGAAGGGCCTTCAGGCTTCGAACATCAAGCAGCTCGCCTGACCGAACGGTCACACGAGTTCCCGAACCCCTCGGTTCGGTACAGGGCCCGCTTCGGCGGGCCCTGTTGCGTTGCGCCCACTGCGAGGGATGGCGTTCCCAGGCAAACCAAAGCCCTGCAGTGGCTGCACTACGCGGCGGAAGCCGTTCCAAGAAAAGTTCCAGCAAAATTAAAAAATATAGCCTTTGACCCACGACGCCATGCATGACATCGTGTGCTCAGTTGGTAGGCAAGCAGCATAGTTTCAGTAGCGTTCGGATTCATTCGGCAGCCCTGTGATTAATTCTTGTTTTACCCGCTACTCATCTGGGTAACACCAGAAATATTGCAAGGCGCAAATAGCGCGAAGGAATTCGATTATGTCAACTGGCACAGTTAAGTGGTTCAACGACTCCAAAGGTTTCGGTTTCATTACTCCTACCGATGGTGGCGATGATCTCTTTGCCCACTTCTCCGAAATTCAGGCTGACGGCTTCAAGTCCCTGCAGGAAGGTCAGAGCGTCTCTTTTGACGTGACCCAGGGCAAGAAGGGCCTTCAGGCTTCGAACATCAAGCAAATCGCATAACTCAGGGTTTACGATTTTTCGAACCTCACGGTTCGATAGCAGGGCCCGCTTCGGCGGGCCCTGTTGCGTTAGAGCACCAGCGCCCTACCCCCCTTCGCATTTGCCACACGGAACCTTAGCCCCGGTTCGGCCTGCTCGGCAGTGAGCTGCCAGCCATGCGCCAAGGCAATCTCCTTGCAGATTGTCAGGCCGAGACCTGCGCCGTGGTCGCGTCGATGCGGTGCACGCCAGAAACGCTCGAATAGCATGGATAACTGTTCTGGCTCGACACCGGGGCCTTTGTCCCGCACGGTCAGCGTTTCGCCCTCGATCTCTACGCAAACGGTTGTCCTGGCGGGTGAGTGTTGGATGGCGTTTTCAAGCAAGTTTTTCAGCAGGGTAAAACAGGCAGCGTGGTCCGCCCGCCAGATCACGTCGCCGGCGGCACGCACTACCAGGCGTACATCGACAGCTTCCGCCATGCTATCCAGAAAGGAGACGACCTCGCGGGCAACCTCCTGCATCGGTACCTCAGCGAAGTGATAGTTGTACACCTCGCTCGTCTCCACCAGTAGCAGCAGCTGCTGCACCTGGCGGGTCATGTATTCGACGTCGCTCAATAGCGAGTCGTGTTCGTCCTTGCCATCCTCTCTCAACTCAATTTGAGCACGGATCAATGCGAGCGGTGTCTTCAACTCATGCGCCGCCTGGCCGAGAAACTCCTGCTGCACGCGATAGCCGCGTTCGAGACATTCCAGGGCACGATTGAAACTATCCACGAGAGGGGTAATCTCGGCGGGAACCACGTCTGACTTCAGCCGGGCGTCAATAGAGTGCGGAGAAATGGCCGCTGCAGACTCCGATACGTCTCGCAACGGTTTCAGGGTATAGCGCAAGGTGATAAACGCACATAAGCCGAAAGTGACGCATAGCACGAAGCCAAAAGCGGCAACACCCGCCACCACGAGCGGTAACGCAGCGCTATGAAGGAGATCCACTAATCGGGCGCTGGCGGCGAATTGCAGGTACCAGGTTCGCCCGGCATGCTCGAAGGACTCCGTGGCGCAGTAGAAGATGATCCCCTCGTGTTCGAAGGTGAAATTGTCGTGCCCCATCCAGAGATGATCGTCGGCCGGCCAGAACGCCTCCCCCATGCTCGAAAAGGCAGCCACGTTGCCGGCGTTATCCAGAATCCGATAAGCCGTTTCGCGCTGTGGGCCATCGAACAACCAGGCGAGATCTTCCAGGCGGCGCGAATCGATTCCCACCGGTCTACCCTCGCTGTCGTACTCGATATCGTTCACCAGCCCCTCAGCGGCATCGGCCAGGTCCATTCGCTTCAGTACATCGCTCTGAAGCAACACGAACGCCGCCAGCATGAGCAGCGTGATGCTGAGCACCATGCCAGTTACATAAGCCAGCAGAACCTTCAGGCTGATGCTATTCAGCGGCATCTTCGCGAAGCGCATATCCCAGCCCCCTGATGTTGACGATTCGTTGCCGCGAACCGATGGCGAGCAGCTTGCGTCGCAAGCGGTGCAGGGCAACATCCAGGGCGTTCGGCGTGACCGCCTCGCTCAGCCCCCAAGCCGCCGCTTCCAGCGCAGTACGACGGACGACTTCATCATGCTTGTGCAAGAGCAGCTGCATGATATGCAGCTCCGCCGGTGCAAGGGTGACGCTTTCGTTTCCCCTGCACAGAACCCCCGCTTCGGGACGCAGCGTCAGGTCGCCGTGACTGGGATCGAGCGGGTGAAACTCCACCGGGCGACGAAGCAGCGCGCGGACACGCGCCACCATCTCGTCCATGGCGAACGGCTTGGGCAAGTAGTCGTCGGCGCCGGCTTCGAGACCCTCCACCCGGTCATGCAGGGCATCGCGGGCCGTCAACACCAGGCAAGGCACACCAAGACCGGCCTTGCGCAGCTTCGGCAGCAGCGTGAGCCCATCCCCGTCCGGCAGCCCCCGGTCGAGCACCAGGGCCTGGTAGGGCATCTGCTGAATGGCAGCCCACGCCGTGTCGATGCGGTCGGCGATATCAGCGGCGATACCGGCGGCCACCAACCCTTGGCGCATCAGCCCCGCCAGTCGTTCGTGGTCCTCGACCAGGAGTATTCGGCTCATCAGAAGCGGTAAAGATAGCCAAGGTACACGCTATTAGTGGTCGAGCGATCCACCAGCGGACTGTCCTTGATCTCATCCGCCAGGCGCGTCACTTCGGCGCCCATGAGCACCGAGTGGTGCTGATCGAACATGTAGACACCACGCACTCCTGCCTCGATGTTGGTCGCGCTTTCCCCTGTATAGGCGGGGCGGCCGATACGTGCCTCACTGTCGCGAACGCCGAAGTAGTAATCGATCGTTTTAGCGTCCTGCCAGCTCGCGCCCACGTGCGGCGTAAGCAGGAAATGTTCTCCAAAGTACCAGGTTCTCTCCAGACCGACATTGATGAGTTGGCCCTTGCTATTGCCCGACACGTCGGCAAGCCATTCGGCACCGACATCAACAAAGTCATTGCCCCATTCCACCTTGGCACCCGCCCAGAAGCCATCCTTGCGCTCGCTCATGCCATCGAGGATATCAGCGTCGCTTTCTTCATAGCCGCTGCCGTCGTACTGGACGACGATACCGAAATCGAGCTCTTGGGAATCGCTGATATCGAGGCTCGGCAGCTTGAGTTCGATCTGCGGGCCAAAGAGATGAATGTAACGGTTCTCGACCTCAAGCAACGGCAGGGGCTGGTTGTCCCGATCCATACCTGCGTAGGGCTCCTGCTCGCTCATTACGCCGAGCCCCAGCCCCCAGGTCGTGGAGGACGACTCGGCGTCGTTCGGCTCTTGGGCCAGGGCCGCCGCCGAGGTGCAGAGGCCAACGGCGAGCACGGGAACGGCCGCCATGCGTAACACAGAAGCTTGGAAGATCGAGACAAGCGGGGATATTAGAGACATGAGCGTTTCTCGCGAGTTGTTAAAAGAAGCCCACTTTCGCAGCCGCCTACTTACCGAAAACTTACCGAAACACCCCTTCGATCCAAAGCACCAGTAAGTCTTCTGAAAGACGCCTTGCAGGAAAGTCTCGCCCCATGAGACGAGGACACCGCATGTTCCCAGCCACCGATGTCATTCCTGTTGACTTCATCCCCCGCCGGCGACGGGTGGCGGACACGAAGACTCTTCCTGGCCGCAAACCATCGCCGCTTGCGGCCTGGTGCGTCTTTGCCACCGCCGCGCTACTCGCCGGCTGTGCATCGACTCAGCCCGAAACCAAGCCCGGCAGCGCCATAGCGCCCGTTGCCGCGCAATGGCACGCTCCGTTGCCCCACGGCGGGCAGTTGGGGGATCTGAGCCGCTGGTGGGCGCAATTCGACGACCCCTTGATGCTGCGCCTCATCGAGGCCGGTCAGCAGGTCAGCCCGACAGTGGCGCAGGCGGCCGCGCGCATCGCCGATGCCCAGGCCGCACGCGTGGCGCAAAGCGCCGCCCTGCTGCCCTCGCTGGACGCCAGCGTGAGCGCGAGTCGCGGAAGACCGGACCTGGACACGCCGGTCGGCACCGAAACATCGGCAAGCTTGCAGCTCGGCTGGGAGCTGGACCTGTTCGGCGCAGGCCGTGCCGCTGCTGACGCCGCGCGTGCCCGGCTCGAATCCAGCCAGGCCGGTTGGCATGACGCCCGGGTGTCGGTCGCTGCCGAAATTGCCACGACCTACGTCGAGCTGCGTGCCTGCGAGGCCTTGGTCCAACAGGCCGAAATCGATACCCAATCGCGAGTGCAGACGGCGCAGGTCACCCGCCTGGCTGCGGACAAGGGCTTCCGTCCCCCGGCTGAGGCGGACCTGGCGAATGCCAGCGCAGCGCAAGGCAACGTAACGTTGATTCAGCAGCGTACGCAATGCGAACTTCTTATCAAGGCCCTGACGGCCCTTGCGTCCCAGGACGAGGCAGCGCTGCGGCGCATGCTCGATCCACGAACGGGCGTACTGCCACGGCCGGCCGAAATCAGTGTCACGACGATGCCGGCCGAGGTGCTGGCACAGCGGTGCCGAGTCGGATCAGGCGCGTGCGCAACGCTGGCCCCGGATAACGCTGGCCGGAAGCATCGGCACGACACGCATCGCCAGCGGGGGCATCAGCACCAATGGCAGCGTGTGGAGTATCGGCCCCGTGACGGTAACGCTGCCGCTGTTCGACGGCGGAACGCGACGCGCCAACGCGGAGGCGGCCCGCGCTCGCTACGGGGCCGCCACCACCGTTTATGCCGCCCGCCTGCGTGAAGCGATCCGCGATGTCGAGGAAGCCCTCGTCACACTGGACGGCACGGCGAAACGCAGCGAGGACGCGTCCATCGCCGCCGAGGGATTCGAACGCTCCTACCAAGCCATCGAAGCAAGCTACCACGCCGGTACCGCCAGCCTGTTCGAGCTCGAGGATTCACGCCGCAGCATGGTTGCCGCCCAGAGTGCGGCGATCGAACTGCAGCGTGAGCGAATCGTCGCCTGGATCCGGCTGTACCGCGCGCTAGGCGGCGACTGGCCAGCTACCGAACTCGAAGATGAATAAGCCTCGTTCGTTCACAGCCGCAGCGGTCATGGCGTTGGGCTCTGCCGCAGCGATCGCATGGGTCATGCAAGCCTCAGTAGGCAGGCAGATATCACTGGATATCAATGTGTCCATTTTCTTTAGCAGTCGAAAAGTTTGACTATCGAGCCGCCCGGAAAGGGAAGTGGTGGATAGTGTTCTTAACGGTAAAATTGTGACAGTGCCTTGAGCACCTCGCTCGACACCTGCGGTTGTAGCTCTACGTCCTTGAGTTCGTTCATGCGGTAATCATAAACCTCGAAAGTACCCGCTGGATCAACGACGACCTGATAATCTGGCATCAGGATGCCAAAGCCCATATAGCTACCGGATAGCATCCAATCACGAGACGGCTCGCTGTCCAGCAAGCTCTTGCCTAAGGTATAACGCTGGGGTGCCGATTCGCAGCCCAGAAGCTCTTCAAGCAGCGTCGGTGGAATATCGGCATGATGCGTTCGCCTTTCCAGTACACCGCCGGGCTGGCCCGCCAGGTGCATAACCAATGGAACCTGAACCTGCTCGGGGGTGTAATTGCTACCATGGCCCCAATAGTTCTTGCCGTGCTCGTTGAAAGACTCGCCGTGGTCAGAGGTGATGACAACCGCTGTGTTTTCGAGCTGCCCTCGGCTAGCCAAGTCATTAAGCACACGCCCCAGTTGCTCGTCCACGTAGCGTACTGCCGTACGGTAGCGATTCCAGTAGGGAGTGGGGTCAAACTCCGGTCCTAATGACATAGGGTTGATATTTTCCCAATACGGCGTGAAGCGAGGCGAATCGGGTGGATGGCTATAGCCATGCACCGCATCGTAGAAGAGGAAACCGAAGAATGGAGTCTCTTTTTTTATCTCGCTCTCTTTCGATATCCAAGCCAGCCAGTCATCTGTGATTTTTTGGTCTCGCTCCCAGGGAGCTCCCTGGGCGGGCTCTAGTGAAACATTCTTGAGCCCGGCGAAGACGTTACGATCGAAGGCTGGGCTTACCAGTGTCGCCGACGAAAGCACTTGGAAGCGATATTTAGCTGCCTTGAATTTTTCCATCAGTATGGGCGGTGTTTGGCTGGTGGTGAAGGCATCCCAGTAGGTGACGGGCAAACCATAGAAGAGGCTAAATACGCCGGCCTTGGTGGAGTTTCCACCACTAATATGCTCACTCGCACGATACCAGCCAGGTCGATCGGCATAGCGGCTGAGGTTGGGCATTACCTCGGGGTTTAGCATGTCGTGACGTAAGGCATCCACCACCACCAGTAGCAGGTTTTGAGATGAACCAGGCGGTTGACAGCTAAGAGACGCTTGCGGATAGGCAAGATCCTGATTACTGCTCTCCGTGATTTCGAGATCGACCCTATCGCGCACCGCTTGGGGATCTACCCACCCCTGCTTGACGAAGAAACGCTTGGCAGTCGCTGGATAAAACATTGGCACATGGCGTGACATGCTGGTGATATCGCGATCGTAATGGGCATCCGCCCAGGCATGCCAGCCGTGAACACCTGCTAAAGACAAGATGCTGAAAGCCAGCGCGGGGCCTACCAGGTTGCCCAAGGGGCGCTTCCGGAGCAGCCAACCCATACCGCTCTGTAATAACAGCATCAGTAGCACAACTCCGATGGCCAACATCCAGGCGACCCAAGAAAAACTAAATACGTCGCCGCCGGCGTTGAGCAACAGGTCGAGGATGAAGCCGGTTAAATGGAAGCGATACTGAGCGTATACGAAGGTGTCCAGAAGGAGCAGCAGTTGCAGGGCGCTCGCCCATAAGGTGGTCACCAGTCCCAGCCAAGGGCCGCGGAACAGGATAGCAAGCAGGAACAACGGCAAGGCCCCCAGCCACACCAGCAATGAGATGTGTCCGAGGAAAACAAGCAGCAGGTAGACCCCTTGCTCAATTCCTTCAGGCTGAATATAGCCGACATAGCGCAGCGAGATTAGCCAGGCAAGCAGCAGGTTGCCCAGGGTCCAGGCACCAAGCCAGCGCCAATGATCCGTAAGCGATCTCAGCATATTCATCATCGTGTTCCTTGCTTCGGCCGCGGGCCAGCCGCCTAGCGCAGTACAGCCGGATTCAGGCGGCGGTTCGCTCACGCTGCAGTTCAATCACGGCGCTGTGCGTGGCCACCATGCTGCGGCGTGCATCCGCGATCTCGGCTTATGGGACGAGAGTTTCCGGCAATGAGACTTTCAGAAGTCTTACCGATGGATCTGGCGGATGAGAGCAAGCGCACGGCCATCACCTTTAATGAGTGTAGGTGTCCGGCTTCAAGTGCTGCGGTAGTAGCTCGTGGATATGACTGGCTTTTGCATCGGCTGGCGAGCCAGCACGCCTTTCAGGTAGGCGTGCGGTTAATCACAATTCAGCTTGGCGGTCCGGATCAGGCTCATGATGTTGGCGGCGCGCTGGCCGCTACGTAGCGAGCCGGCGAACAGCCAGTTCGAGCGACCCAGCGCCCAAGGCCGAATCAGGTTCTCGATCCGATTGTTGTCCCGGTAAGACTTCCGAAAGACGCATTGCAGGAAACTCTCGTTCCATAAGGCGCGGATGCACGCCCGCGCTAGGCGGCTGGCCCGCGGTCGAAAACAAGGAACACGATGATGAATAAACCCTGCTCATTCGCAGTCGCCGCGGTCATGGCGGTGGGTATCGCCGCAGCAATCGCATGGGTCATGCATGCTTCCAGCAGCGCCGCGGACGTTGAAGCCAGCACGGTCGTGCAACCCGCACTGACCGTGGCCGTCACCACACCTCGCCCCGCCATGCTGCCCATCAGGATAGCCGCGAACGGAAACATCATGGCCTGGCAGGAGGCCAGTGTCGGCAGCGAGGCAAACGGACTGCGCCTGGCCAGCGTGGAGGTCAACGTTGGCGACGTGGTCCAGCGCGGCCAGGTCCTCGCCTCGTTCGCTTCCGATACGGTGAGCGCGGAACTCGCGCAAAGCCGCGCCGCGGTCGCCGAGGCCGAGGCGGCCCTCGCCGAAGCCGAGGACAACGCGCAGCGCGCCCGCGAGTTGCAAACGACAGGCGCGATGGCCACACAGCAGATATTCCAGTACATCACAGCGGAACGTACCGCGCGGGCCCGGCTGGAAGCGGCGCGAGCCGCCGAGAACACGCAGCAACTCCGCCTGGCCCAGGCCCAGGTGCTCGCCCCCGACGATGGGGTGATCTCGGCGCGCAGTGCCACGCTCGGCGCGGTGCTTCCCGCGGGCCAGGAACTGTTCCGCCTGATCCGGCGCGGTCGGCTGGAATGGCGGGCCGAGGTCGCCGCTTCCGACCTGGAGAAGCTGCAGCCCCATCAGGTCGCCAAGGTCACCTTGCCGGGAGGAAGCGAGCTGGAGGGCCGTGTGCGCATGGTCTCTCCGCTGGTGGACACCTCCACCGGCAATGGCATGGTCTATGTCGATCTGCCGGCAAGCGACGGCGCACGGGCGGGAATGTTCGCACGTGGCGAATTCGAGCTGGGAACGCGCCGGGCCCTGACCCTGCCACGCTCCGCGGTGCAACTGCGTGATGGCTTCGGCTACGTGCACCGTGTCGGCGAGGACGGCGTGGTAACGGAGGCGAAGGTAGCCCTCGGTCAATACGCAGGCGATCGAATCGAAATACTTTCCGGTCTCGATCCTGAGGCCCGCGTGGTCGCTTCGGGTGGCGCCTTCCTGGGCGACGGCGATCGTGTACGGGTCGAGCAGACGATAACGCTGTCAGGGAGACAGCCATGACCATCAATACCTCCTCCTGGGCGATTCGAAACCCTGCCCCTATCGTGATGCTCTTCCTGATGTTGACCCTGTGGGGGCTGATGTCCTTCAGAAGCCTATCCATCCAGGACCTGCCGGATGTGGACGTACCTATGGTGGCCGTCTCCGCCTCGCTACCGGGAGCCGCCCCCGCCCTGATGGAGAACGAGGTTGCCCGCAAGATCGAGAACACCATCGCCACGATTTCCGGCGTCAAGCACATCACCACCACGCTGACCGATGGGCACGCCGAAATCGGCGTCGAGTTCCGGCTGGAAAAAACCATTCAGGAGGCGATCGATGACGTACGCGATGCCGTCTCTCGTATACGCTCGGACCTGCCTGCCGAGCTGCGCGATCCAGTCATCGAGAAACGGAGCTTCTCCGATGACTCGCTGCTGCTCTATACCGTGGCCTCATCCCAGCTGGACGAAGAGGAACTCTCCTGGTTCGTGGACGACGGGATCGCCAAGGCCGTACTGGCCATACCGGGGGTGGGTGAGCTACGGCGGATCGGCGGTGTCGATCGCGAAGTCCGCGTGGAGCTGCAACCGGATAGTCTGCTGGCATTGAACACCACGACGTTCGACATCTCGCGCCAGCTGCGCCAGGCGCAGTTGGAAGCACCAGGGGGGCGAACGATTATCGGCGGTGCCGAACAGGCCGTACGCGTGCTCGCCAACGCCGAATCGGCGGCCGAACTGGCGACAATGGAACTGACACTCAGCGACGGGCGGCGCATTCGTCTCGACCAGGTCGCCACCGTTACCGATAGCGTGGCCGAGCGACGCTCGGCGGCATTTCTCGATGGGGCCCCCGTCGTCGGCTTCGAGATGACGCGGGCGCGAGGCTACGGTGAGGTCGATGTGGCCGAGGGTGTGCAGTCCGCCCTCGCCGCCTTGCAGGCGCAACATCCTCATGTCGAGATCCAGCAAGCCTTCGACTTCGTCGAGCCCGTACGGGAGAACTACCAGGGCTCCATGCAACTGCTGTTCGAGGGCATGCTGCTTGCCGTTCTGGTCGTGTTCTTCTTCCTGCGCGACTGGCGTGCCACGCTGATTGCTGCGGTGACGCTCCCGCTGTCGATCATTCCCACCTTCGCCCTCATGCACCTGATGGGCTTCTCGCTCAACATCGTGACCTTGCTGGCACTCTCGCTGGTGATCGGGGTACTGGTGGACGATGCCATCGTCGAGGTCGAGAATATCGAGCGCCATCTTCTGATGGGCAAGCCCTCACGCCGGGCCGCAATGGATGCCGCGGCGGAAATTGGCCTGGCCGTGGTCGCCACCTCCTTCACCTTGATTGCCGTTTTCCTGCCCACGGCATTCATGAGCGGCACGGTGGGAAGGTTCTTCGTCCAGTTCGGTTGGACCGCCTCCGTAGCAGTACTGTTCTCGCTGGTGGTGGCACGCCTTCTCACGCCCATGATGGCCGCTTACCTGCTGCGCAAACCCCGCCAGGGCCATCACGAACCGATGTGGGTGTCGCACTACCTGGTCGGCGCCAACTGGTGCCTGCGTCACCGCAAGACAACGCTCATCGCGGCGGCGGTATGCTTCGCCGGTGGCCTATGGCTGGCATCGATCCTGCCGGGCGCATTCCTTCCCCCGGAGGACAACTCTCAAACACAAGCGACGCTGACCCTGCCGCCCGGGAACACCCTGGCCGATGCGACGACGCTGGCCGAGCAAGCACGCGCAAGGCTGGAGGAGCATGACATGGTCACCCGCGTCTTTTCCGCCATCGGGGACACAGCGGCGGGTAACGATGCCGATGTAACCGAGGTGGTTCTGACAGTCGGCCTGGCAGACCGTGAAACTCGCGCGGGCATAAAGCTGCAAGCGATCGAGCAGCAACTGCGCGAGGCGCTCGCCACGCTTCCCGGCGTGCGAGCCCGGGTAGGAACCGACGATTCAGGAGACACTTACGAACTGGCATTGGCCGGCGAGGATAGCCGGGTGCTCGAGCAGCATGCCCGCCAGGTCGAGCAGGATCTTCGCGCCATTCCCGGCATCGGGGCCGTGAGTTCAGCGGCCAGCCTGGTCAGGCCCGAACTCATCGTACGCCCAGACTTCGCCCGCGCCGCCGACCTTGGCGTATCGGCGCTGGCCATCGCCGATACGCTGCGCATCGCCACGCTGGGCGACAATGCCGAGGACCTGCCGAAGCTGAACCTCAGTGAGCGCCAGGTGCCGGTGATGGTGCGCCTGGAGGATGCCGCGCGAGAAGACATCGCGACCCTCAGGCGGCTACCCGTTCCGGGTGCGAGGGGGATGGTGCCGCTCGAAAACGTGGCGTCTCTCGAATGGGGCAGCGGTCCTGCGGAAATCACCCGACACGATCGGCTACGCAACGTGAACTTCGAGGTCGTCCTGCAAGGGCGGCCCTTGGGCGAGATCGAGCAGATCGTGCAGGCACTGCCGAGCTTGCGTCAGCTGCCGCCGGGCATTCACCAGGCAGCAGCGGGCGATGCGGAAGAAATGGAGGAAGTTGCCACGGGGTTCGGTATCGCGATGCTGACTGGAGTTCTATGCATCTACCTGGTGCTGTTTTTGCTGTTCAAGAGTTTCATGCAGCCGGTCACGATTCTCGTGGCGCTGATGCTCTCCGTCCCAGGCGCTTTCCTGGCGCTGTTTGTCACCGGTTCGGCCCTGTCGCTTCCGGCGATGATCGGATTGATCATGCTGATGGGCATTGCCACGAAGAATTCGATCCTGCTGGTGGACTACATCATCATCGCGCGGCGAGACCACGGCCTGAATCGCTGGGATGCGATCATCGACGCCTGCCGCAAGCGTGTCCGTCCCATCGTGATGACGACGATCGCCATGGGGGCAGGCATGATGCCGGTCGCCCTGGGTTGGGCCGGAGACCCCAGCTTCCGGGCGCCCATGGCCTTCGTCGTGATCGGTGGGCTGATGACCTCGACGCTGCTGAGCCTGCTGGTCATCCCGGTGGTGTACAGCTACGTGGACGATGGTGTGCAGAAAGGAACGAAATGGGTCGCCAGACGCTCTGGACACTCAGCGTGGCAAACAGAGCAATAAGCGCAAAACACAGACAAGCCAGTTGCCAACGAGGGTACATCATCCAATGGACAGCTAGCTGTCTATCTCCTCACGAAAAAGCTGGTCAAGGCGCGTTGGGTATTGGTTAAGTAAGTCCTTGGTGACGGCGAAGTGCTCGGTATCCTCGAACGCAACCTCACTCACACCGGACTTATCGAAAAGAACCGGGGCCGGCGGCGATGCCTCCGGCCGAACATGACCGGCGCCGTTACCGTCAGGGTGCCGCGCGGTGTCGAACGGCAAACGGTGAAGCGGGCCGGCCAGCGCTTGAAGAAGCTTCCGCCATCTTACGACCTTTTCGGAAGAGCGACGCTCAGGACTTCGCCAGTTGAGAGCTGCCGGCATCTGCCCGGCACCCCCGCACCAGCCAGAAGCCCACCGCACCGGCGATCACCAGCATGGCACCGCAACCTGCTGCCAGCAGATAGGCCCCGGTAACCGCATCTTCGGCAACGCCGAAGCGCCCGGCCAGCGTCGCGAGCGACCCTGCATACTGCCACCACAAAAAGGCCCCCACTACGACACCGGTGATCATGGTCGCCACGGCGACCCACCGCGTCACCGCCGCCCAGCTGCGCTCGTTCTCCACGGGGTTGCAGTGTAGCAAGGCGAGATAGTCGCGCTCCGCCTTGCTGACGCTGCTAAGCGTAGAAGCAATCACGATCGCCACCAGCGCCGCCAGAGTGCTCAGCACTACCGGGTGGAGATAGACCGGCAGCGTGAACCAACCGGCCTGCACCATCAGCGACAGGAACAGGTTGCCGACGAACCCCACACCCAACCCCCAGGCCGCACCGGCAGCCGTGATCCTGCGGCTCCAGATGCTCATCAGCGCCACCGGCCCCCAGGAGGAGGCGAACAGCGTGGCGGCGAACCACACCACCGCCATCACCGCCGGCGGCTGGAAAAGCGCCAGCAACAACGCCACCAACCCGGCCGCCAGTACACCGATACGGCTCGCGCGCATGGCACCATGCTCGCTGCGCTTGGCGGGCAGGATGTCCTGGGCAAGACTGAAGCCGATGATCGACAGGAAGGTCGAGCAGGAGGAGAGCCCAGCGGCAAACACGCCGGTGAGAATGATCACCCCAAGCCAGGCCGGAAGCACATTGAGCGCCGCCCACACCATGGCACGCTCGCCGTCGAGTGTCGGGTCATAAAGGTTGATCGCCGCCCCGGTCATCATCATCAGGGCATAGAAGATCGCCAGCACCACTGCGGTGAGCATCGCCGAACGCATCACCACGTGCTCGTTACGCGCCATCAGATAGCGGCTCGACTGCCAGGGGCTGGCCGCCAGCACCGTGGCCCACACCAGCCCCAGCGTCAGCCCCCAGATGAGCGCCTCGCCGGGCGAGGAAAAGGTCGCCCCCTCGCCCTCGGTCACGCCGTGCCACAGGGCGATACCAGGCTTGTCGGTCTGCGTCAGCAGCCCTTCTATGACGCCAGACCAGCCGCCTAAATCGCTGATGATATAGAGCGAGCCCCCCACCGCTGCAATGGAGAAGATCACGAACATGATAGTGTCGGTGAGCACCACGCCCTGCGAGCCGGAGTAGAGAATAAAGCTCGTGTAGGTGAGCCACACCAGCACCAGTCCGGTCCAGTATGGGAGCCCCGTCAGCTCCTCGAACATGATGCCGGCCCCCTGCATAACGCCCAGCAGATAGGCGCCCAGGCCGAATACGGTGGTCAGCCCGGCAATCATCTGCACCCGCCTCGAGGCGAATCGCTTGCCGAAGAACTCGGGCACCGTCAACGCCTCGCTGCGGCGCAGGTAGCGGCCGAACACCATTGCGCCGAGCAGACAGCCGGCGGTGCTGACGGCGGCGAAGATCAGCATGACAAAGGGATAACCCTGATAAGCGAAGCCGGTCTCGCCCAGAAAGGCACTGGTACTCAGATAGCTGGCGACCAGGGTACCGAGAATCATCAGAGTGGGGGCGTTGCGTCCGGCGACCAGGTAGTCATCAAGATGCTTGACCCGACGGCCGGCAAGATTGCCGATGATGAAGTAGCCTACGAGGCTGAGCACGATGGCAGCGGTATAAACCATGACGGATTCCACCTGTTGTAGATATTTGCCTCCATGGTAAGCGCCAGCGCCGTAGGGAACGTCTTCATTGCGACCTACGCCGCAATCTGGACGACTCGCCACTGCGGTTATCTATCATCATCCACGAAAGGCTGCGCCCACTGTTCGCCGCTGGTTGGCATTCGACACCCACCCCATCTGAGCAATGCGCTCAGGGGCGAGCTCAGAAGCGACTGGCAACGCCGGTTACGCACCCAAGCCAACGAGGCATTGAATGACGAAGAAGATCGAAAGCCCGTGCGTCTCGGTATGCCAACTGAAAGGGGATCTGTGTATCGGTTGCGGCCGCACGGTGGAGGAGATTCGCCACTGGAAAGCCATGAAACGACCGGAAAAGATGAAAACGTTGAAGCGCGCCGAAGAGCGCCTGAAGACACTCCCGCGTGATTGACGGGCGGGTGATCGAAGCGAACCGCTCAGGGGCCGATATTTCTCAGGCATCATGGAACGGGTGGTGAAGCGGAAGGAGTTACCGGAATGGACGACATGATCAAACGGGCGGCGCTGTTCAGCCGGGCCGCCCATCAAGCCGTGGGGCAGCAGCGTAAGTACACCGGCGAGCCCTACTGGCACCACCCGATGAATGTCGCCGAGATGGTGTCAGCCGGGGAAGCGGCGACACCGGAGATGATCGCCGCCGCCCACCTGCACGACGTGCTCGAAGATACCGCCGTGACGGCGCTGGACATCGAGGCGTGCTTCGGCCAGCGGGTCGCAGCCTTGGTTCTGGAACTGACGGACCAGTTCATCGACCCCGAAATCGGCAACCGCGCGCACCGCAAGGCGCTGGAGCGCGACCGGCTGGCTCAAGTCTCCCCCGAGGCGCAGACCATCAAGTACGCCGACCTGATCGACAACGCCGGCAGCATCGTCTCTCGAGCGCCTGGCTTCGCCCGGGTCTACCTGGCCGAGAAGCGCCAGTTCCTGGAAGCGATGGAACGGGGCGACGAAGGACTGAGGTGCAGAGCTTGGAGCGTGTTGGCCCAAGGCGAGGCGAAGATCCACGGTGCTGCGAGATAGCCAGCGGTAGCCGGCCGAGTCTCATCGCTAACGCATGAGGTTACCGAGCGGCAATTCCTTCTGATCTACACTGTCCGGTAATGGCGCGGGCAAGCCATGAGACCGATTCGAAACAAAATTCCATGCTGCCCCATGGAAACGATTCAATATTCTGCTAACTGGCAAATACATAGGATTTTTACCTTTTTTTTCAGCACCTAGCCGATCATCTGGGAAGGACTGATAAACTCCGCGCATGACAGGCTCTGCCCCGCGGCGGAGCTTTTCGCATCCATCGGCAGGGAGACCCCTCATGGCCCGCAATATCCTCGTTCTTGGTGCCGGCATGGTCGGCGTATCCGTGGCCTGGCATCTGGTGCGTCGTGGGCATGACGTCACGCTGGTGGACCGCCGCGAGCCGGGGCTCGAGACCTCCTTCGGCAATGCCGGCATCATCCAGCGCGAGGCGGTGCGCCCCTACGCCTTCCCGCGCGATATCGGCACCCTGCTGCGGGTGCTGCCCAACCGCCAGGTGGACATCCGCTACCGCCCCACCGGCATGATGAGCGCGGCGGGCCCGCTGCTGGACTACTGGTTGAACTCGAGCGGTAAGCGCTACGAGCGCATCGTGCGCGAGTGGGCATCGCTGATCGTGCGCTGCCAGGATGCCCACGCGCCGATGATCGAGGCCGCCGGCGCCGAGGCGCTGGTGCGCAAGGGTGGCTGGCTGGAGCTTTACCGCACCCGCAAGGAGCTGGAGGAGCGCCAGAAAGAGGCCCAGGAGAACCACGAGCGCTTCGGAGTGGAATATGAGGTGCTGGACGCCGAGGCGCTCTACGCCAAGGAGCCGCACCTGGGCAAGGGGCTGATCGGGGCGATCCACTGGACGCAGCCCTGGATGGTCTCGGACCCGGGCGGCCTGGTGCAGGCCTATGCACGCAGCTTTGCCGAACAGGGCGGCCGTGTGATGAAGGCCAGCGTCGAGGACGTGCTCCAGGTCGAGGGCGGCTGGCAGGTCAAGACCAGCGAAGGCCCCCTGGAGGCAGAGGAAGTGGTGGTGGCCCTAGGGCCGTGGGCCGGTGAACTGCTGAGAAGGCAGGGCATGAAAGTGCCGCTGTTCGTGAAGCGCGGCTACCACATGCACTACTCCGCCGAAGGGGACGCCAAGCTCAACCACTGGGTGATGGACGCCGAGAAGGGCTTCCTGCTCGAACCGATGCGCGCCGGCATTCGTCTGACCACCGGCGCCGAGCTGGCCGACCTGGAATCGCCGCCCCAGTACCGGCAGCTGGCCGCCGCCGAGAAGGTGGCACGCAAGCTGTTTCCGCTGGGCAAGCGCCGTGACAGCCAGCCCTGGAAAGGCGCCCGCCCCTGCCTGCCCGACATGAAGCCGGTGATCGGCCCCGCCCCCGGCAAGGAGGGAATGTGGCTCGCCTTCGGCCACGGCCATCAGGGCTTTACCCTGGGCCCGGCCACCGGCGAACTGCTCGCCCAGATGATGGATGGCGAAGAACCCGCGGTGGACATGGCCCCGTTCCGCGTCGATCGCTTCTGAGTGTGAAGTAATACGAAAGCGGGCGCCACAAGGCGCCCGCTTTAACCTCCCCGCTCTACCTCATATTACCGATCGGTAATTTTTCCCTCAAATCAAGCCTTAATCATCCTCATAATTACCGACCGGTAATTATTCCATTGCGAATCGGTGAATCCGTACCTAGAATTACCGAACGGTAATCAGACGCAGGTTTTCATGCCTACCAACGACTCCCCTGTCCCCTTGGCCACTCCCATTCGCCACAGCGAAGACCTCGGCAAGCTGGTGCGTCAACTACGCACCGAGCAGGGGCTATTGCAGATCGACCTGGCCGGCCTCGCCGGCACCGGCAACCGCTTCATCGTCGACCTGGAGCGTGGCAAGCCAACCCTGCAGCTACAGAAGGTATTGGACGTATTGGACCTGATGGGGCTCGAGGTGGTGGTGCGGCCCAAGGGTGGCAAGCGCCATGGCGAGTGACGATACCCTGGAGGTTTACCACGGCGACCAATGCGTTGGCCGGCTCTATGACGCTCAACCGCTGCGCTTCGAGTATGCCCCCGAATGGCTGGAGCATCCCAGGGCCGAAAGCCTCTCGCCCGCGCTCTCGCTCACGCAGCAGGCACACGTTGGCGATGCGGTCCTGGCCTACTTCGAGAACCTGCTGCCGGAAGGCGACCTGCGTCGTCACCTGGAGTTACGCCACCACACCACTACCATTTTCGGGCTGCTAAAGGCCATCGGCGGCGATACGGCCAGCGGCTTCACCCTGTTGCCACCGGGCGAATCACCGGCTTCGCCGTACTATCGCCCCATCAGTTGGGAAGCGTTGGCGGAGCATCTGCAGCACAAGGAGCGAGGCCCGCTGCTATCGCAGCAAGGTGAAGAAGCGCGGATCTCATTGGCCGGAGCTCAGGACAAGCTACTGCTGATGGTGCTGGAAGATGGAAGCCCTGCCATACCGGAAGGGTCGGCACCTTCCAGCCATATTCTCAAGCCGGACATTCAGGGCTTGAGAGGTATATGGGCCACCGCCATCAACGAGACCTTCTGCATGCAGCTGGCCGCAGAACTCGAGCTCGAAGTGGCCGAAGCCAGCTACCAGCCAGATACCCACGCCTGCCTCGTGCGCCGCTACGACCGGGCTCCCGACGAGCAGGGCAAGCTAAGGCGCCTACACCAGCTCGACTTCTGCCAGCTCGCCGGCACCCCCTCGTCAATCAAATACGAAAGCGACGGCGGGCCCGGCCTGGCTCGGTGCCGCGAACTCCTACAGCAGGTTGGAACTCCGGCCAAGGATTTGCAGCGCCTGATCGCCTGGTTCTTCTTCAACCTGCTTATCGGCAACAACGACAGCCACGCCAAGAACCTCGCTATCCTCTATACCGACGAAGGCCCACGGTTGGCGCCGTTTTACGACCTGATGAGTACGACGCTCTACAGCGGCCTCTCACGCCGCTTCGCGTTTCGCATCAACGGTGAGGATCGCCCTGGCAGCATTGGGCGTTCTCACCTCGAAGCCCTGGCACGCTCGATGCGCTTCCAGCCGCGCTACTTCCTACGCCAAGGGCTCGAGCTTGCTGAACGTATGCCAGAGGCCATCGACAGCACCTTCGCCTCCCTGAACGCCGAAGCCCGCCAAGGCACCGAGCAAACGCTGCTGGAGAGGCTGCAGCAACGGCTGTTGAGCAACTGCCGAAAACTGCCGGAGCGGTGGTCAGCCTGATAAACTGCCCCGCCCGGTCGGTCACATTGCCCCACTAGCACGATCTCGGCCACCTGCAGGCCCCCGTAAATCGCTTGCCAGCGGGCATTGGCCCGCTGGCGCAACAGGGTGCTGTGCACCAGCGCCGCCCCCAGGGAACCAATGCCGATTTGCAGCGTACCGGCATCCTTCATCAAACAGCTGGCATAGAAGCCGATCAGGTGATCTGCCGACGAGATGGGAGTCTGGGGGCGCGCTGAACAGCGGGTAGTCGGTACCCGGATTATCCAACAGTAGGTCGAGCTCGGTACGCGCCACTGCCGCGTCATTGCCCATATACGGCAGGTGCTGATTGGTTTCCGCGACGCAAGCGGTGGCATAGGGCTGCGCGCGCAGCCGGGGTATCAGATCCAGGGTCAGGTCCGGGTTGCAGCTCAGGCTAACCATCTCGCCCCGCTCATCGGGTGCTACCAACTGACCGATCACATTAATACCCTGGGCCATCAAATCGTGCAGCGCGTGGGTGTAGTTGGTGCAGATATAGCGGCGCTGCTGGTCGGTATTGTTTTTCAGGTTGCCGGCCTGGAAAAAGAATTCCGACACCGTGACATTGTCCGGCAAGCGATTGGCCTGGGCATCCCGGGCATAGGCCAGCTCGGGGATGTCGCCGTACAGGCGCTCGACAAAAGGCCCCAGAAAACGCCGCTCCAGGGAAGAGCTGCCCGCCGGTGCCAGCAAAGAAAGAGCGGTGACGATATGCAGCTTGATCGTCGGGTCGCGCTGGGCACGGGCGTAGAGGGCGTTCACAAAACGCAGGGGTTTACCCAACCCCAGCGGCAGCCCAACACAATGTTCTTGCCCACGCGATCGATGAACTGATCCACGCACGCCTCAGCGTCCTGATAACTCACCGGCCCGGCCATAGACTGAACCCTCCTTGGCTTCGATACGCTTCAAGCTAACACAGGGTGACACGACTCCCCCTCCCATCGGGTGCGCGAGAGGCATCCGAGCCCGAGAAATATCTGGCATCCTGATGAGAAAGGGTGAAGCGGAGGGAGTTACTGGCAACGCCCAGTGGGCGCCGCCGAGTAAAGTGGCACGCAAGCTGTTCCCGCTGGGCAAGCGTCGCGACAGCCAGCCCTGGAAAGGCGCGCGGCCCGGCCCCCGGCAAGGACGGAATGTGGCTCGCCTTCGGCCACGGCCATCAGGGCTTCACCCTGGGCCCGGCCACCGGCGAACTGCTCGCCCAGATGATGGATGGCGAGGAACCCGCGGTGGATATGACCCCGTTCCGCGTCGATCGCTTCCGAAGGTGAGGTCACTACTTCACAACGAAAGCGGGCGCCCTTGAGGCGCCCGCTTTTTGCAACTTCGCGTACTGATAGGGTTCAACGCAGCGGTACACTCCACTCCCCCATGGCAACCATCTGTCGTCGCAGCGAAGAATTCAGCAAGTTGGTGGGTCATTTACGGGCCGAGCAAGGGGCTATAGATGAAGGGAACCGAACCTGACGGAGCTTGAGGTAGTGATGAGACGTAAGGGTGGCAGCCGACATGGCGAGTGACGCCCCACGTGTTTTACTGCGGCGACAAGAATTTCGGCTGGCTGCATGACACTCATCCTCTACGCTTCGAGTAAGCCTCGGCTTGACTGGAGGGCCTACTCCGTAATCTATGGCTGATATCATCGATGTACGAAATTACTTAATTAACCCTTCAACCGTAGACAGCGCAGTGCAAAAAGAGATAATCGAGAGATTCGTCAAGATTCATATGAAAACCAGGAACCAATTAGCATAAGGGATAGATGTGATAAACTCAGATAAAATCTAAGACCTGTTCGTTCTACTGAATGAAATGACACTGGCCAAGCATGGCGAAAGTGCCTTTTCACCCTCCAAGAAATTCCAGCTAGCCGAACACACACTAATTATCTCGTATCTTTTTTCTTTGATAATTCTTGTTGCGTTAATATTCTATACGAGGAAGTTCGACAGTTCGCCTCAAGCCAACCAGGCTGCCTTTGTACTTTACTTGATCAACATCGGGTTATCCATCGCCTACTTACTCACAATAATTTTCGGCATCACTCAAATTTTGTGGAAACAACGCAAAAACCCATACTCCGCGATCATGCAGCGGCTAAATCATGACCTGCACGGTGATTTGCCCTTTCTTTCTCAGCTACAGAAATTCGACATAAGCACTTTGCAATATGCGCTAATTCAATATCGACAAAGTTGGGGCATCTCAGAAAATCGTGTCTCCTTACTAGCTGGCAACCTTCGAAAGCTAGGACTTTTCCCTGCGCTAGCAGCCGCCTCAATCTCCGCATCTACATTAATGAAGGAAGGCACCAACTTCCCGCTCTGGCTACCCATAATTCTAGCAGCTGTCTTTTCAATTATTGGCTTCATCGCTCTAGGCCAGCGAGAGAGACCGCAGCAGGTGATTGAGCTGCTCGAATACGCGATAGAAATCTCAAAGGAAGTTGACAACTCTGAGCCCTCCGGAGATAAAGCCAAGGAGAACAACTATCATCAATGTTCGGGCCACGTAGGTTAAATAATCAAAGCAAGCGGCCCTGGCGGGGCCGCAACATGGAAGGGATGACACCCTATACCGTCTTCAAGAAAGGGCTCCCAAAAGCGACGAAGAAGGAACCCAGGAAAACGGCAGAAAATACTGCTTAACTATAGGGAGCCCACGGAGCTTGTATCAGGCGAATACTGCCACTGTACACTTAATTGCAGCTAGGAAATAGGAATTATTTATTCACTCGCATATCCTCCCGATACATGCCACATGAATACATGTCACCGCACGCCAGTTAAAACTCGACTACATATTCCCATAATTTTTTCAAACCCACGCCAGTTTCTTTTGCATACTCCTCGCATTCTGGAAGTATAACCGAAACCGAACTACTATATTTATTCCTGTCCCGTATCCAAAAAATAGCAAATGCCAATGCTTGCACTTTTGTGGCAAGAGGAGATAAATATAAATTAGCCTCTGGAGAATGCTGCTCAATGCTAGACACCATCTCATTTATCACGGATGCTGTAGAAAAAGGATCATTAGCAGGTGAAAAATACCTATTCACATCCCATAGCCTATCGAAAACAGCATCGCCGCTTTCAGAGGATCTTACCGCACTTTGCTGATACATATCAGGACTTAAGGAAGGAAAGGAAAAAAGCGGATAGATCTTAGAGCTATCCTTGTTATTTACCACTTCGCTAATCAGACGGTGATCGTACCCTACGCCCAAAATCAAGTATTCTTTTCCAGAGGCGTTATAACTCCCCCCCATCCCCATTACAGGTCTCACAACACCAGAGGTAACGGTACTAAATACCGTATCTTCTTGAGCAGAATAATATTGAGGCTCCGAGTACAAAACCTTTATCTCACGAACCCCCGCCATTGAAATCTTTGCCATCAAGAAAATAAGGGTGTGGCGCATAAAACCTGTAACGTCAAGGCATAAATCTTTATCTCTTATATCACCTAGCGCGAGAACCAAATCGTTAACTTGCTCCATTTCATTAAACGATTCAGGACTCACACAAACACAATCTTGCGGCATTTCTAGAGGCGTGAGCCTGTATTCAGGCTGAATAAACCATATCTTTCTTTTTGCTCGCACATTGTTATAAACTTCGCTTATTCTGTCGCTACCATTATATGAAGAAACAAAAACATCATAATTCAAAACCCCCTGCACTAAGGCAGCGGTTGATATTTTTCTTCTGTAGAAAAAGGAATAATCAGAAATCACGAAAAAAGATCCCCCTGCACTACATCTTCCTCAACTGTTTTAGCAAGCGTATTCCATTTCGTTTTATATTTTCTGAGCAGCGTATCAAAAGCATCTCTTTCATCCGGATCGAATATTGCATTCGCAATACTTTTATTTAACCCCAAGTCGCCTCTACGATAGATAGGCAACCCCCATCTCGGCGATAGCAGCGGATTAAGCTGTATCTTAGTTTTTATTTGATTACTATTTCTATCTGCCCTTCCAGATGCAACTTGAAATACAAAAGAATAATTTAATGCATTGTGCAAATTCTTTTTCGCAGCTTCATTAAGATCAGATGCAGAGAAGCTTACCGAAAGAGGGGAAACTTCTGGTATGTTTATCGAAAACCTTGCCGTTCTAAGTAGCTCAGCCAGTCTAGCCACAGCATCCCTAGCCTGATCAGAGGATCTTCCAAAATTTGTATCTGACTCAAACAAGAACTGTGCAGATTCTCTTGCTGCCTCTGTCTGCAACGATATAGGAAGCTTTTTCTCATCAAAGAAACCAATCCCCTTGAATTCTGCTATTGAATACAGCTTCCCTAATATTATAAGAAGATTCCTAAGATTTCCCGAGGACATCTGTACAAATGTATCAAACCCAGCATAAGGAACGCCCATTGAGCTTTTCGATTCACGACATAATTGTGCGAACAGGTCGTATGCGTAGTGGCTGTATGCTGTAGCGTAATAAGATTTTTTGCTCTTCTTTTCCTTAAGAAAAGAAAGCGCATCTTTTCTTATTCTTATAGCCAATGACTCTGCACTACTCGACCCTTTATATTTTTTAAAGAAAATTAGAATGTTTAGCTTCGCCAAAATAAACGGAAAGCCTTTTACTAGGTCCTCAAACACGTTTTCCGCAGGGATTTTATTAGTTATATCCTTACCAAGAAAGTGCTGGGCAATATTATGGGTATTAAAAAGAATATCACTTTCATTCAGATGAAGATTGGCCTTGCCCAATGCATCAGAAAATAAATTTTCTGATGAAATGCTTTCAAAAAGTTCAGATGGATCAAAGTCGCGCTCAAGAATATTATTTTTGCCTGCCACACCAGACGAACATAGTCTCTTAACAACAAACCTTTTTGAGAAATTAGAGAAATCTGAATATGACTGTAAAAAACGATCTAAGTATACGGTAGTAAACTCGGCACCTTCTCTATTTTCTTCCCCTTCAAAAAGGGTGGCCAAGGTTTTTCTCGAATACAATCTCCCTGTAACTCTAAAGCTGACCCCCCCCTCACCATAACGAATTAGAGAATTGACCACTTCCTGTTGTTTCTCTGAGAGGTTTTCTATCTCATCAATTAAATAAATTATAGGAAAATCAGCAAAGTCAGAATTCAAATGAACAACTGCTTTACTAACCGGTATACAAAGAGCCCCCAAAGAAAAGGGCACTTTAAGATCTAGCTCCCCTGTAAAGGCAACATTATTAATTGCCTCGTCTATTTCTCTTCTTTTTGTTATTACCCAGCTCAGAAACTCTTCGAGTGTTTCACAGGCATGAGCCACAGAGTCAGAAACATGTACTAAGGCTGAAGATAAAAAGGAAGAATCATTAAAATCTGACTGAGAGCTTTTCTTAATATCTACCAAGGACTCAACCAGGCCTTCAATTAGCCTAAGTTCAAGATATACTGAAAAAAGCTGTTGCCATTTCTCTCTAGTCCCGCTTGGAATCACTTCAAAGCGGGCTGCATCCAGACCTGTAGCTCGAATAAAAACAGCCAGAAAACCAAGTTCCTTTACAACTTTCAGGCTGCTGGTATCATTACTTCTCAACCTGACTGCAGGATAAGAATAATACCGTAGCAAATGTGTTTTCCCTGAACCTTTGCTGCCAAGTATATATTTCGATATTCTGGAGCGAGGTTCAATTATTACATTAACGACTTTATCACCAAGCTCAACCCAAAGCGAGTTGATTTGTTCATTCGTGTAATCTGAAGCCCTAACTAAAGAAAATGGATTTTCTATCATATCATCCTCTTTAATTCATAACTTATGATAGCGCAAGAAAACAGGCGACCATGGTATTTTGTGATTCTCACACCAAAACAAAGGAGGAGTATTATCAGGTGTGTTATGCGAGAAACCTAATAAAAGTTGTCCATCCTTGTACCCTAAGGGGTGATTTGGCCAAAGCTTCCTTCCGTAAGCAAGCGACATTTCCCGTAGAGCTTCCAAGTCAAACCACTCCGGAGATTTCGAAAAATATCTTGCGCCCGCACTAAAAGCTTTGTACGTATCGTCTAGCTCAAACATGCATGTCGCTTTTCCCGAAAAAAGATTATCTCCGTTTAACTTGTCAAGCCCTGTAGAAGTTGAAAATAAGGACAAAAATCGTATATCGATTTCTTTGTTTGACTCCTTTATTTTTTTAACATGATCCTGTAGATAAGAAGTTGCCTGCGTGCCAGAACCAACCACATCATCAAAAAAAACAAATCTAGTCACCCTGCCCTCTCTGGGAAAAACTTGAATAGAGTTTGTTTTTCTATCTGACTTGCTGTAGAAAGCGCCATAAAAGTCTGTAAATAAATCTTTGCTCAAACTATTAACTTGACGAAAGTAATATAGTAAATGAGCCCCGCTTTCAGAAGGATTTCCAACTCCTATGAACCTAGTCGAACAAAGTTCACGGAAATAAATTTCCTTGAGTCGTGGGTCGCTCGCTTCGAATCCATAATTCCTTCTAATTCTTTGGCATATAGGTGCTTGGAAATAATCTCTATATAGAGACTTTAGCATCTCACGGATAAGCCCCTTCCCAAAGTAAATAAATCTTGTCAGCAAGAACATTGCATATAATTTCTCTTCTTCTTGTGTCAATGTTTCTCCTTTGAAATTATTTAGCCATGACTCTATCTCTGCCCATTTTATTTCATGATCCCATGCAAAAAACGAGAGCTTTCTTAATTTTGTTTCTAATGTGGCTTTATCCATCCCCTACACCTTTTTAAAGACCAAAACACTTTCTCTGGTTATGATAGAAGCAGTTTTATTTCGCTTAGTCATCAATCCGCGAGATTTTATATCATCTAAAAGATGTAGTTCAATTTTCAGCCCAAGCTCATTCATGACGTTCAAGCAGAATTCATCATTCCGCAAAGGGTAACCGCATACTGTATTGTTTCCTATGACAATCACAGCTTTCCCCCCAGGGCTTAAAACCCTAGCAATTTCATACAAAGCCAATTTCATCTCATGTAGATATGTTTTGGTGATTTTTGCTCGGCTCAAGTTTATTTGAGCGATATCTGCCAGCATTGTCTCAAATTCATACCCAAGAGAAACTTGATAATTGCTATTTTCTTGTTTAGGGATGTGCTCTCTCCCTATTGTAGCACCCTCTAATCTAGATAATTCTTTCGGACTTGCCAAGCCTAACCAATTTATCGATAAACTGGATGCTCTTATGTATTTTTGAGCGCTACCATATGGTGGCGAAGTTATAATTAAATCAACTGACTCACTCGCTAACGGCTCGCAGTGATTAGCAGGGCAACACAAATTCCTGGCATCATTCCCTACAAATACAGCTACTTTTCGACTTGAGTTTATAGTATTCGCTTGAGAGATCCTGCTTAGATTTGACAAACAAATTCTCTCAAACTCATCAAAAACATTTGCTCTATCTAACCCTAAAATTCTCTCTTCAATTTTTTCTTTCTCTTTACTCGACAAGGAATCTTTTACTTTTAGCTTAACAGGAACAGAAATTCTTGGATCAGCATAACTTAGCTTCCGAGCAGCCGATGAAAAGCAAACTTCAAAAAAATCTTTAACCTCATTTTCAGTGTTCACCCTTATGGCCCTAAGTAAAATTTCCAGCCTCTTTTTTGTTCTAACAGAATACCAATGGGCCTCATTAACCACGTCAACAGATGGGGCTTTTCTGATTCTTCTTGCGGTTGTCATTATTAACTTCAAAGTTCTTCTTAAAACAGCCTCATCATAAGGATATGTTTTTACTTTGGTTATTAAACATGCCAACGGATTTGCATCGGCATACAATACATTTTTATTAGACAATGAGGCTTCTAAAGCTACGGTGCCAGAACCACTAAACGGATCCAAGACATTTGAGTAATTTTCAAAAAAACTCTCAACGTTTATAAAAAAAGAAGCTATGTTTGGTAGTAGCTTCGCTGGGTATGCATGAATTTGGTGCGTTAATTGATCACCTAACTTTACCCAGCTCACTAAACGCCTAAAATCAACCGTAATCGGCTTGCCTGCTTTACCATATTCAGTAAGCAATGAGTCGTAAAGAATCCCAGTGTTCAGCCCATTCTGGGTTAGAGGGGGGGGGCCAAAATTCAAGTGGCTGCCTCCTAGGCGCTCTGCTTATATGCAAACCAAGAACTTATGGATCTGGCACGCTACCGCCACGGGCGTCTTATGTAAAGACACCCATGACATTAACACGCCGCGTAGCAAAGAGCCTGACCTAAGACAGGCTCTTCTATAATTAACTATTCCCACTCAATCGTCGCCGGCGGCTTGCTGCTGACGTCATACGTCACGCGGGAGACGCCGCGGATCTCGTTGATGATTCGGTTGGAGACTTTCTCCAGCAGCTCATACGGCAGGTGGGCCCAGCGTGCAGTCATGAAGTCGATGGTTTCCACGGCGCGCAGGGCGATGACCCATTCGTAGCGGCGGCCGTCGCCGACCACGCCGACGGACTTGACCGGCAGGAACACGGCGAAGGCCTGGCTGGTCTTGTGGTACCAGTCGGCGTTGTGCAGTTCCTCGATGAAGATGGCGTCGGCTTCGCGCAGGATGTCGGCGTACTCCTTCTTCACTTCGCCGAGTATGCGCACGCCTAGGCCCGGCCCCGGGAAGGGGTGGCGGTACACCATATCGTAGGGCAGGCCGAGTTCCAGGCCGAGCTTGCGCACTTCGTCCTTGAACAGTTCGCGCAGCGGCTCGACCAGTTGCAGCTTCATGGTCTCGGGCAGGCCGCCGACGTTGTGGTGCGACTTGATCACGTGGGCCTTGCCGGTCTTGCTGGCGGCGGATTCGATCACGTCGGGGTAGATGGTGCCCTGGGCGAGGAAGTCGACGCCTTCGATCTTGCTGGCCTCTTCATCGAACACGTCGATGAAGGTGTTGCCGATGATCTTGCGCTTGGCTTCGGGGTCGTTCTCGCCTTTGAGCTTGCCGAGGAACAGGTCTTCGGCGTCCACGCGGATTACTTTCACGCCCATGTGGCGGGCGAAGGTTTCCATCACCTGGTCGCCTTCGTTCTTGCGCAGCAGGCCGTTGTCGACGAACACGCAGGTGAGCTGGTCGCCGATGGCTTTGTGCAGTAGCGCCGCGACTACCGAGGAGTCCACGCCGCCGGAGAGGCCGAGCAGCACGTGGCGGTCGCCGACCTGGTCGCGAACGCGGGCGATCTGATCTTCGATGATGCGGGCCGGGGTCCACAGCTTTTCGGCGCCACAGATGCCCACCACGAAGTGCTCGAGGATGCGCATGCCTTGCAGGGTGTGGGTCACCTCGGGGTGGAACTGTACGGCGTAGAAGCGCTTCTCCGGCCAGGTCATGGCGGCCACGGGGCAGCTGGGGGTGGAGGCGGTGACGGTGAAGGGCTCCGGCGCGCGGGCCACCTTGTCGCCGTGGCTCATCCACACGTCGAGCAGCGCCTTGCCGTCGTGGTCCACGTGGTCCTTGATGTCGCGGAACAGCTCGTCGCTGCCGTCGACCTTGACCTGGGCGTAGCCGAACTCCTGCTTGTTGGAGCCTTCCACCTCGCCGCCGAGCTGCACGGCCATGGTCTGCATGCCGTAGCAGATGCCCAGCACCGGCAGGCCCATCTCGAACACGCACTGCGGCGCCCGGGGCGAGCCGGCCGCCACGGTGGATTCCGGGCCACCGGAGAGAACGATGCCGTTGGGGGCGTACTCGCGGATCTCCTCCTCGGTGATGTCGAAGGCGCGCACTTCGGAATACACGCCGATCTCGCGGATGCGACGGGCGATCAGCTGGGTGTACTGGGAACCGAAGTCGAGGATGAGGATCTTGTGGGCGTGAATGTCGGTCATCGGGGCGTCTCTACTGGCAGCGTATGGCGGCGGGCCGGATGCAAAAGCGTGCGGCGGGATGATACCCGCCGCGTTTGTTACTTACGAGCTGGCGGTTAACCTGCTCTATAGTTAGGAGCCTCTTTCGTAATCTGCACATCATGAACATGCGATTCGGCGAAGCCGGCACCGGTGATCTGCACGAACTCCGGCTTGGTGCGCATCTCCTGGATGTTGGTGCAGCCGGTGTAGCCCATGGAGGCGCGCAGGCCGCCCATCAGCTGGTGCACGATGGCGCTCATCACGCCCTTGTAGGGCACGCGGCCTTCGATGCCTTCCGGTACCAGCTTCTCGGCGCCGGCGTCCTTGTCCTGGAAGTAGCGGTCGGCGCTGCCCTGGCTCTGGGCCATGGCACCCATGGAGCCCATGCCGCGGTAGGCCTTGTAGGTACGGCCCTGGAACAGCTCGACCTCGCCCGGGGCTTCCTCGGTACCGGCCAGCAAGCCACCCACCATCCCGGCGCTGGCACCGGCGGCGATGGCCTTGGCCAGGTCGCCGGAGAAGCGCACGCCGCCGTCGGCGATCAGCGGGATGTCGTATTCCTTGAGTGCCTCGGCCACGTTGGAAACCGCGGTGATCTGCGGCACGCCCACGCCTGCCACCACGCGGGTGGTGCAGATGGAGCCGGGCCCGATGCCCACCTTCACGCCGTCGGCGCCGGCTTCAGCCAGGGCGCGGGCAGCGGCGGCGGTGGCGATGTTGCCGCCGATCACCTGGATCTGCGGGAAGTGCTCCTTGACCCACGCCACGCGGTCGATCACGCCCTTGGAGTGGCCGTGGGCGGTGTCGACGATGATGGCGTCGACGCCGGCTTCGGCCAGGGCGGCCACACGGTCCGGCGTCTCGGGGCCAGTGCCCACCGCGGCGCCCACCAGCAGGCGGCCGTCGGCGTCCTTGGCGGCGTTGGGGAAGGTGCGCGCCTTTTCGATGTCCTGGAAGGTGACCAGGCCGCGCAGGTGGAACTGGTCGTCCACCACCAGCATCTTCTCGACCCGGTGCTCCTGCATCTTGGCCTTGATCACGTCGAGCCCGGTGCCCTCGGATACCGTCACCAGACGCTCGCGCGGGGTCATGATGTCGGTCACGCGGTCGCCGTGGTTGGGCTGGAAGCGCATGTCGCGCTCGGTCACGATCCCCACCAGGGTCTCGCCCTCCACCACCGGGAAGCCGGAGAAGCCGTACTCCTGGGCCATGCTCAGCAGGTCCTCGAGCTTGGCCTTGGGCCCCACGGTCACCGGGTCCTTGACGATCACGCTCTCGTGCTTCTTGACCTTGCGCACCTCGGCCGCCTGGGCGGTGATGCTCATGTTCTTGTGGATGATGCCGATGCCGCCTTCCTGGGCCATGGCGATGGCCAGGCGGGCTTCGGTCACGGTATCCATGGCGGCGGAGACGAGGGGGATGTTGAGGTAGAGGTCGCGGGACAGGCGGGTCCGCAGGCTGACGTCCTTGGGCAGGACTTCCGAGTAGCCGGGTACGAGTAATACGTCGTCGAACGTAAGAGCTTCTTGGGCCATACGTAACATAGTCGGCAACACCCAGTGCTGGTGGGGGAGGGAAAAGTTAATCGACCATTATAACGCCCGGCCCGAGGGGCGGGCAATGCGAGCCCGGCTTGCGGGAACTTGCGCGCGACCCTCGCATCACACTTTGAAACAGCCTGAAACCGAGTTTGACATACAGCGGCGGGTTCGTGATCTAGGTTGAAGGTATCGGCAGGTTCACCAGCGGAAAGGAGATCCGACATGAACTGGGACCAGATCGAAGGCAAGTGGAAGGAAATGAAGGGCAAGGCTCGCGCCAGTTGGGGCGAGCTGAGCGACGATGAGCTTGACCAGATCGGCGGCAAGAAGGATGAGCTGGTCGGCAAGCTACAGCAGCGATACGGCCTGGAGCGCGAAGAAGCCGAGCGCCAGGCCGACGAATGGGCTCGCCAGCAGCAGTAACGGGCGAGCCCGCTTATGCACGCAATCCTGCATCCAAGGAAAGGGAAAGGAGAGAGACCATGCAAAAGCGCCTATTGACTATCGCCGTAGCAGCCGTGACCGGTAGCCTCGCTTTCGGTACCCAGGCCGTGGCCCAAGAGGACGACGCCAAGGCGCCACAAGGCCTCTATTCCGCCGATGACATCATCGGTGCCGACGTTTATCACATCGACGACAACGAGGAAGACGTCGGTGATGTCGAAAACCTTCTGCTGGACGACGAAGGCAAGGTCAGCGCCGTGGTGGTGAACGCTGGCGGCCTGTGGGGCATCGGTGGCGACGAAGTCGTGGTCGGCATCGAGCACTTCTCCATGGAAACCGAGCGTGACGGCGACGATGTCACTCACCGCATCCTGGTCGATGCGACTGAAGACGAGCTCGAGAACTTCCCCGAGTACAACGACGAGTGGTTCAACGACGAGCGCAACCGCCGCATCGAAGAGAACCAGGGTCGCGAAAGCGTCTGGCAGACCACCGGAACCGCCGGCACCGGCGCCGTGGGCGACGACGGCGAGACGGCATTCCGCGAGGATGATGCCAGCGCCGAAGCCAACGCTGAGAGTGAAAACGGCGACGACGCCGGGGTTTCCGAGGAGGATGTGGTAGACGATTTCGAGTAAACGCGGAACGACCCTCCCCATGACGCTAACTTGCGCCGGCCATGCCGGCGCTTTTTTCGTCTCGCCCCCCAGGCGTGCCCACCGATCTGCGCATGCTAGAGTGTTCGTTTCGAGCCAGCTCGCTGGCGTCCACCCGTCCCAGGGAACGACGACTCATGCCCCCACCTACCGAAACCGCCCTTTCCGTCAGCGAGGTGAACCATCGCGCCCGGCTGTTGCTCGAGCAAGGTATTGGCGAAGTATGGGTGGAAGGCGAGCTGTCGGGGGTGTCGCGGCCGGCTTCGGGGCATGTCTATTTCACCCTGAAGGATGCTTCGGCACAGCTGCGCTGCGCGCTGTTTCGCACCCGCGCCCGCTTCGTGGCAGCGCCCATGCGCGACGGCGACCGGGTACGGGTTCGCGGCCGGGTGTCGCTGTTCGAGCCTCGCGGCGATTACCAGTTGATTGCCGAAGCGGTACAGCCGGCTGGCGAAGGCGAACTGCTCCTGGCCCTGGAGCGGCTCAAGCAGCGGCTCTCTGCCGAGGGCGTGTTCGCCAATGCGCGCCCCCTGCCCTGCCCGCCCCGCCACCTGCTGGTGTTGACCTCGCCCACCGGTGCAGCGATACGCGACGTGCTGGCGGTGCTCAAGGCGCGCTGGCCGCTGGCCCGGGTCACGCTGATCGCCGTGCCCGTGCAAGGGCGGGAGGCCGCGCCTGCGCTGATTGCCGCCCTGGGGCTGCTCAACCGCCAGCAGGCGCTGGACCCGAGCCGCGACGTGGTACTGATCACCCGAGGCGGCGGCAGCCTGGAGGATCTCTGGGCCTTCAACGACGAGCACCTGGCGCGCGCCATCTTCCATTCGCGCCTGCCGGTGATGTCGGCGGTGGGGCATGAAGTGGATACCACGCTATCCGACCTGGCCGCCGACGTACGCGCCCCCACCCCCTCCGCCGCGGCCGAGATGCTGGTGCCCGACAGGCACGACCTGGAGCGCCGCCTGGCCGGACTGGAACGCCAGCTCTGGCGCTGCACTCAGGCACGGTTGGAACGCGAGGGCCAACGGCTCGATCACCTGCGCGCCCGGCTTCGCCACCCCGGCGAGGTGCTCGTGCGCAAGCGAGGCACCCTCGAAGACCTGAACGCCCGCCTGCAGCGGGCCATGCAAGCGCGGTTGGGCACCGAGGTGCGGCAGTTGAGCCATCTGCAGCGACGCTTGACGGCATGCCATCCGGGCCGCGAGGTGGAGCGGGCCGAAACCCGGCTGGAACACGCCCGCGCCCGGCTCGGGCAGGCCATGCAGCGCGAGATCTCGCGTCGGCGGGAAAGCCTTTCCGGACTGGCGCGGCAACTGCAGGCGGTCAGCCCGCTGGCGGTACTGGGGCGCGGCTACGCCATTCTGCAGGATGACGCGGGCAAGGTGGTACGGCGAGCGAGCGACACCCAACCCGGCCAGGCGCTGACCGCCCGACTGGGTGAAGGCCGCCTGAAGGTGGAAGTGAAACGCCGCCTCAAATGAAAAAAGCGCCCTGTGCAGGCGCTCTCGAGGCAGCCCGGCGTGCGTCACTCCGGCTTGAAGGTACTCGGCTCCAGCTCGTGACGTGCCAGCAGCTTGTAGAAGTCGGTGCGGTTGCGCCCGGCGATCCGCGCCGCCTGGGTGACGTTACCCTCGGTGATCTTCAGCACCTTGACCAGGTAGCTGCGTTCGAAGCTGGCGCGAGCATCGTTGAAGGTAGGCAGCGCGCAGTCCTCGGCCGCCAGGGCCTGGGCCACCAGCGCCTCGGGGATCATCGGCGAGCGCGTCAGCGCCACGCACTGCTCCACCACGTTGACCAGCTGGCGTACGTTGCCCGGCCAGGCACTGGTGGCCAGCAAGTTGAGCGCTTCCGGCGAGAAACCCTTCACGAACGGCTTGTGCCGTGCCGCCGCCTGGGCCACCAGGTGGCGCGCCAGCAGCGGCACGTCCTCGGCGCGATCCTTGAGGGCCGGCAGCTTCAGGTTGACCACGTTGAGACGGTAGAAGAAGTCCTCGCGGAACTCGCCCTGATGCATCGCCTGGCTGAGGTCGCGGTGGGTGGCGGAGAGAATCCGCACATTGACCGGGATCGACTGGGTCGAGCCCAGCGGCCGGATCTGGCGCTCCTGCAGCGCACGCAGCAGCTTGACCTGCAACGGCAACGGCATGTCGCCGATCTCGTCGAGGAACAGGGTGCCGCCCTCGGCGGCCTGGAACAGGCCCTTGTGGTCGCTGACGGCACCGGTAAAGGCGCCCTTGGCGTGGCCGAAGAGTTCGCTTTCCAGCAGCTGCTCGGGCAACGCCCCACAGTTGATCGCCACGAACGGCTTGCTGGCGCGCGGGCTGGCATCGTGGATGGCCCGCGCCAGCAGCTCCTTGCCCGAACCTGAGGGGCCGGTGATCAATACGCTGACGTCGGAAGAGGCCACCATGCGCGCCTGCTCCAGCACCCGCTCCATCTCGGGACTACGGGTGATGATGCTGGCCCGCCAGGCGTCGCTGTCGTCGCCGCTGCCGGTCGGCGTGTGCGCCAGCGCCTCATCGATGGCGCTGAACAGCTCGTCGCGGTCCACCGGCTTGGTCAGGAAGCTGAACACCCCCTGCTGGGTGGCGTTCACGGCGTCGGGAATGGAGCCGTGGGCGGTCAGGATGATGACCGGCAGCCCCGGCACTTCGCGCTGGATCGCCTGGAACAGGGCAAGCCCGTCCATCTCGTCCATGCGCAGGTCGGAGAGCACGATGTCGGGGCGTTCGGCATCCAGCTTGCGCAGCGCCTCGGGGCCGCTCTCGGCCGTGGTCACCCGGAAGCCGCGACTCTCCAGGCGCATGCCCAGCAGACGCAACAGGCTTTCGTCATCATCGACCAGCAAAACATGGGCATTGCCAGACCTTGCACCCGACGTGCGTGCCGTTGGCCTGCGTGCCTCATTCCTGCGTGTTTCGGTCAATCGAGCCGCTTCCATCACGTCCTTCTCCCATCATCGCTCAGGGCGATTGTTGTCTCGAGTTCATGTTTCGCTCGATGGCGGTGAGCGCCTCGAGCTTCTCGGAGAGTTCGGCTTTCTCGCGCTGCAGGGAGGCCACTTGGGAACGCGCATTGTCACTCTGGCGGGCCAGCGAGCGCCGCCCCTCCAGCTCATTGCGCCAGTAGCGCAGCAACGGCTGGAGATCGGCCGGCGCCGCATGCGTATGCGTCTGGTAGAGGTCGGCGGCTTCCTGCCATTCTCGCTCGCTGCCCCAGGCCAGGGCCACGGCGCGAGCCAGGTTTCGCTCGGCCTCACTTCGGTCATGGGCCGAGTCGATCTCGGTCAGGGCCTGGCGACGCCACTCTCCATCGCCTCGCTGCGAAGCCAGGCCGAAGGCCACCCAGCTGGGCAGCAGGCAGGCTTCGCTATCGAAAGTCGGTTCCACTGCGTGACAGGATGCCGTGGACGGCACCTGCTGCTCCGTGTCGGAGGCGCCCTGCTCAGGCAGGTACTGGCAAGCGCCCAACAGCAGCGCCAAGCCACCGACACCGAGATTTGTTATGACCCTCATCGTTCTTCGCTCCTTGCGCTGAACCCCCCTGCAACGACGGGTTCTGTTTTTTCTTCTGTCAGGGGAAGTGCCTGACGCGGCAGCGTCAGACGAAAACATACGCTGAATTCCCTATCCTCGACCAGTGCCAGGCCGCCGCTCTGTATGCGGGCGCAGTCGGCGGCCACTGAGAGCCCGATGCCAGAGCCCTTGAGCGGCCCCTTGCGCCGCGAACGCCCTTGGTAGAAGGGCTCGAACAGCCGCGGCCGATCGTTCTCGGCGATCGGCTCGCCGGTGTTGGCCACGTCGAGGAACAGATGGTCGCGTCCGGCGTGGGCGCGAATCATCAGGTCGCCGCCGTCTTCACCGTAGGCAATGGCGTTGGAAACCAGGTTGTCGAGGATTCGCCCGACGGCCGTACGATCCACTACCCACTCCAGCGGGCCGTCGAAGGCGGTCACTCGCATCCCCTTGTGCTGCAGCGCCAGCCGATGCTTCGCCAGCGTGGTCTTCACCAGCGTGGCCAGGTCCACCCGCTCGAGCGTGATGCGCTGGTTGTGCTGCAGCAGGTTGTAGTCGAGCAGCTGTTCGATCAGCCGCTGCAGCTCGCGCCCGCTGGCGTCGATCAGCGTCAGGATCTCGCGCTGATGGGAGGTCAGGTCGCCGGCCACCCCGTCGGCCAGCAGCGCCGAGCCTTCGCGCACGCTGGCCAACGGCGTCTTGAGCTCATGGGACATATGGCGCAGGAACTGCTGCTTCTGCGCCTCCAGATCGCTGAGCCGGGTCGACAGCCAGTCGAGCCGGTCGCCGAGCTGGACCAGTTCGGCCGGCCCCTGGATGGTATCGCGGTCGTTGGTTTCCACGCCGCTGCCGATGCTGAGGATACGGCGTTCGAGCTGACGCACCGGGCGAATGATCAGCCAGCTGAACAGCAACATGAGCAGCAGGCTGGCCGATACCAGGGCGGTGGTCTGCAGCCACAATCGCGACTGCACGGCTTCGGCGCGGGCGCTGATCATCTCGATGCTGGCATCGATCTGGCGATTGGTGGCTCGTCGCATCGCCTCCACGTGCTCGGCGAACGGCACGAACAGCGCCAGCCACACGTCCAGCGCTTCCGGCTCCAGCTCGGGGAGCTGCGAAAGCAACAACAACTGCTCTTCCAGGGCCAGGACGTCGTGATCGCCGGGCAGGAAGAGGCGCTGTTCGGCCAACAGCTCGCGGAATTCGGCATGACGTTCGGCATAGAGGTCGAGCAGGCTTTCCTGCTCCAGCACCGCGTACTGGCGCGCACTGCGCTCCATCTCGACGGCGAGATTGCTCAGCACGCGGGCGCGCCGGCTCTCTTCGACCGCCTGACGTGCGCTGACATCGGCCAGCCGGGAGAGTTCGGACAAGGCCTGCCCCGCCTGGTACATCAGAATGCCCAACGGCAGCATTACCACCAGGAACGCCAACAGCACGAGTTGCAGTAATGAGCGCGGGCGCCAACGGCGCGAGACCCGTTTGGTCATGACCAGTGTTCTATTCAGGAGAGGGTATGAAACCACCATGGTACGTTCCTGAAGAGGATAACAGAGTTACACGCTCAACTGCCCCCGTTCGCTAATTCCACTGGCAAAAAAGAGGCCGGCAAGGTGCCGGCCCAAGTACGCAGGGAACTGAAGGGGTAGAAAATATGGGCATCGTTCGCCTGGTCGAGCCATGTCCCATACTTTCAGCGGGCCCGAGAGCCCCGAAGCCCCGCTTCCGACCCTTTGCTACCAGGAGCTGCCGGTGCGGCGAGCGGCGAACCGCTCTGCTTCGTTCCTAGGCGCCACCGCTACGTCGCTTCCGTCAGCGCTGGCCCGATATTCGATCCCCCGAAGGGGATGAGGCATCCTTGCCGGGGCATCCTTGCCCTTCTGGTACCTTTCCTTGCCTTCTGGCGGTACCCGTCTCATCGCAACCTAAGTTACACATCGCGGAGCGAACGCCAATCGTCTCGATTGCTCGGGTCGCACAGGGCATGGGGGGTGGTGGTCCCCGAGCCTCTCGACGATCCGAAGTGATTCGAGCCGTTTGAATCACTTCATCGTTGCTCGCTTAGTATAGTGCCAGTTACGTGCCAATATTCGATCTATTGTTTACAAATCAGAAAGTTAAAAACGGATTGCCACCGACACGCCTTCACCAACCGGAAAAAGGAGGAAAAAAACGGTATGCCAACCTCGCATTTCGTCACCGAATGGAGACACCGATTTCATCGTTACAAAGAATCGCATGGGAAAACATGAAGTTGCCGCGTTGCTTTTTTGAGACAACGCTTCAGGCTGCGTTGCCTCAAAGCGACAGCTGCCGCCTTCAGGGCGGTGCCTGAAGCGCGGCAGGGCGTCATGTGGGGGAGACAGGTGGGTTCAGCTCAAGGCCTTGACGAGGATCTTCGACTTGCGCGCGTGGTTGTAGGTATCGCGCCGCAGGGTAGGCAGCGACTCGATGTCCGAGGGGCGGAATCCATGCTCGACGAACCAGTGCGCGGTGTGGGTAGTCAGCACGAAAAGCGAAGCCAGCCCGAGCCGCCGCGCACGTCGCTCGATACCCGAGAGCAGCAGCGAGCCGCGCGCCCCGCCGCGATAGTCGACATGGATCGCCACGCAGGCCAGCTCGCCCATGTCGGCCTCGGCAAAGCGATGCAGCGCCGCACAGCCGATGATCATGCCGTCGCGCTCGATCACCAGGTAGTCGTCGATCTCGTGCTCCAGGCGCTCGCGCGAACGCGGCACCAGCATGCCGCGCCGTTCCAGCGGCTCGAGCAGCTCAAGCAGGCCGCCGATGTCGCCAAGTTCGGCCGGGCGCAGCTGCTCGTAGCGATGCCGGGTGATCATGGTGCCCACGCCGTCGCGCGTGAACAGCTCGCCCAGCAGGGCATCGTGGTCGTGCCACGACAGCAGGTGCGTGCGGGCCACGCCGTGGCGTGCGGCGGCACAGGCGGCTGCGATGTGGCGCGCGTGCTCGCTGCCCGGCTCGGCATGATTCAGCAGCGGTTCGGCCTCGTCGGGCGTCAGCTGACGCTGCATGGCGCCGTTCTCGTCATAGAGCCCAGCAGCCTCGCCCAGCAGGATCAGCTTGTCGGCGGCAAGGGCGGTGGCTGCATGCTGGGCCACTTCGGCGGCGTCCAGGTCGAACACTTCGCCGGTGCTGGAGAAACCCAACGGCGGCAGCAGTACCAGCGAACCGCGGTCGAGCAGGCCCTGTACGGCTGACACCCTTACCCGACGCACCTCACCGCTATGGTCGTAGTCGACCCCTTCGCGTACGCCCAGCGGCTTGGCCATGACCAGATTGCCGGAGACCGCCGTCAGCTCGACGCCGTGCAACGGCGTGTTCGGCAGCCCCAGGGACAGGCGCGCCTCCAGCCACAGGCGCTGCTCGGCGGCCACCCGCTCGACGCAGGCCATGATCGCCTCGTCCGCGACCCAGCGCCCCTGGTAGCGCTGCGGCTCGATACCCGCCGCGGCCAGCGCCACTTCCACCTGGGGGCGGATGCCGAATACCACCACCAGTTTCACACCGAGGGTGTGCAGCAGCGCCAGGTCCTGGATCAACTGCTCGCCTCGGCCTCGCGCCATGGCCTCGCCCTCGATCAAGATCACGAAGGTTCGGCCCCGATGCGCATTGATATAGGGGGAGGAATTGCGGAACCAGTCGACGAAGGGGAAACGAGTGTCCAAGGCCGCTCTCCGGCAGCAGATGAGAGAAAGTGCGTATCGGCTTCGACTATATCAGAGCATCGAAAACGGCGGCACCATGAAGGTGCCGCCGTGTACCGGTCAAAACTCAACCCGATTTACGTCGAGCGGCTCAGCCGAAAATACCCTTGAGCATGAAGAAGAACAGGATAGCCAGCCCCGCCCCGGCCGGCAGGGTGATCAGCCAGGACATAATGATGGTACCGATCACGCGCAGGTTGAGCGCCGCGATGCCGCGCGCCAGACCCACGCCGAGCACTGCGCCCACCAGGGTGTGGGTGGTCGAGATCGGCAGGCCCGTACCCGACGCCAGCACCACGGTCGTGGCAGCGGCAATGGTGGCCGCAAAACCGCGGCTCGGCGTCAGCTCGGTGATACCGGTGCCCACCGTGGCGATGACACGATGACCGTAGGTGGCCAGGCCCACCACAATGCCGCCGCCGCCCAGCACCAGCACCCACCAAGGCACCAGGGCAGCCGAATCGATGACGCCCTCGCTCTGCACCACGCTGATCACAGCTGCCAGCGGACCCACGGCGTTGGCCACGTCGTTGGAGCCGTGAGCGAATGCCATGGCACAGGCGGTAAAGATCATCAGCACGCCGAACACGCGTTCCACCCCGGTGAAGCCGAAATGATCCGCCTGACGATTGCTGGCTTGAACGCGCCGCTCCATCATGACGCCGATTACCATGACAATGAGGCCGAAGAGAATCGAGATGAGCGCGCTGACGCCAAAGTCAAGATCGAGACCGATATGCTTGAGGCCCTTCAGCAGGGTCACCATGGCGACGATGAAGCCGACCAGGAAGATATACATCGGCACGTAGCGCTTGGCCGCGGAGAACGGGTCCTGGGCCTCGAAGATCAGGTGCTGCAGCGATTTGAAGATCATGAAGGCAATGGAGCCCGCCAGCACCGGCGAGACGACCCAGCTGGCGGCGATCTGCCCCACCTTACCCCAGGCGACGGCCTCCATGCCCAAGCCGACGGCGCCGAAGCCGACGATGGCCCCAACGATGGAGTGCGTGGTGGATACCGGCCAGCCCTTGGCCGAGGCGATCAGCAGCCAGATGCCTGCCGCCAGCAGTGCCGACAGCATGCCGTAGACGAGCAGTTCGGGATTGTCGGCCAGCAGTGTCGGGGAAATGATACCGCCGCGGATGGTCGAGGTGACCTCACCACCGGCGAGCCAGGCACCAAGGAATTCGAACACCATGGCGATGATGATCGCCTGCTTGATCGTGATCGCCTTGGAGCCGACGGAGGTGCCCATGGCGTTGGCCACGTCGTTGGCACCCACACCCCAGGCCATGAAGAAGCCGAAGAGGCAAGCCAGGATGATGAAAGTAGTCGCGTGCTCTGCAATGATCGACATAGGGGACAGGATCCTATGTGGCTGTCAGGTAGAAAGAACGACGCCCGGGCATGTCGGTTCCGGGCTGAGGTGTTCTATCGGGCAGTGAGAATCTGGAGGCGGCTACCGACGCGCTCGGCGCGATCGGAGAGTTCGCCGACCCAGTCGATGATCTTGTAGAGGAAGACCACATCCACCGGCTTGAGCCGATCCTCGAGGTCGAAGAGCAAGCGGCGTATGGCGATCTGCTGCTGGTCGGCCTGTTGCTCTAGGATGTGCAACTCGCGGATGAGATTCTGCATCACATCGGAGACATGGCGGCCGAAGCCGGACTCCAGCAGGTCCTGGAGCTCCTCCAGCGCCTGGCGTGCCTGGACGACACACGCCACGGCGGTCTGCATGTAGTCGCGCATGGGCTGGGCCAGCTCGCTGGGCACCTGCATGCGTCGTCCGAGCATGATGCCGGTGATGTCGCGCACCTTGTTGGCGATCTTGTCCTGTACGCTAACCAGGTCGAGCAGGTCGGTGCGGGAAACGGGCAGGAAAAGGGTGTTGGGCAGGTTGAGGCGCAGCTCGGTCTTTAGACTGTCGGCCTCGTGCTCCAGCTGGGTGATGTTTTCACGGATCTTGGCGGCTTCGTCCCAGTCGCCCGTGAGCGAAGCCTCGAAGAAGGGCAGAAGCTGGTCGGCACACTCGTTGGCCTTGGCGATATGGGCCAGCAGAGGCTGAAACGGTGAGCGACCGAACATCGCCGAAAAAGGATTGGATGTGACCATGGCGTTGAATGCGCTTGTGAAATGGCGACCACAGTATAGAGAATGACTGCCTGTCACGTCATTGAAATATTGCCATCCCGAAGGGTTAGCAGGTAGACACATGAGCCACGAAATCGAGATGAAGCTGGCATTGGGCGAAAAAGGGCCGGAACGCCTGCTGCAGCATCCCTTCCTGCGTAGCGGCGTGGACGATGCCCAGCGTCTGGCCAACATCTACTTCGACACGCCCCAGGGCGAGCTGGAAGCGGCCCGCATGGCACTAAGGCTGCGCCGTCGCCGCGATGGTTGGGTGCAGACCCTCAAGGCCAGCGGCGAAGGTAGCGGCGGCTACAGCCGACGCCGCGAGTGGGAATGGCCGGTGCCTGGCGAGGAACTCGACCGTGTCGGGCTCGCCCAACTGCCCGCCATTGCCGCGTTGGGCACCGATGTGCTGGCGCGACTCGAGCCGCGCTTCGCCACGGATTTCGAGCGTCGCGCCTGGCACCTGGAGCTGGCCGAGGCTACCGTCGAGGTGGCGCTGGACCAGGGCGAGATTCGTGCCGGCGAACGCCGCGTGCCGATCCGCGAGCTGGAACTGGAACTCAAGGATGGCGACCCGCAGACGCTGTGGAGCCTGGCACTGTCGTTCGCCGAGACGATTCCCCTGCGCCCTGCCGACGCCAGCAAGGCCGCCCGCGGCAGCGCCCTCCTCACGGGCCGGTGGACGCTGCCGGAAGGCGAGAAAGAGAGCGAGCGGTTGCATCGTGCCGTGCTGGCATTGGACGCCCTCGCCGATACCGGCGAGGATAGCTGGAGAAATACGGCGCGGGAGACGCTGCACGCCATGGCCGAAAGTGGCAGCAGCGACGCCGGCCGGCTCGCCGCCATGCTCGAGCGCCGCGATTGGCTCAGCGCCGATTTCGGCCGTACGGCACTGCAACTGGCACATCGGCTGGCGGTATGAGCCGGACCCCGGCGTGTCGCGGTGTGAATACCTCCGACAATGCTCACCATGACGTAGGAATACGGCGCATGACCGAACCATTCAGACCGGCGGCCGAAGGCGTACGTACGCGCCTGTTCCAGATCATTTTCGAGTCGGATACGCCACTGGCCAAGGGCTTCGATATCCTTCTGATCATCACGATCCTGGCCAGCGTGCTGGTGGTCATGCTCAACACCGTCGATCACCTCAGCGCGTCGTATGGGGAATGGTTCTACTGGCTCGAATGGGGCTTTACTCTCGCTTTCACCATTGAGCTGCTGGTGCGCCTGATCATTCTCGAAAAGCCGCTGCGCTACCTGCGCAGCTTCTACGGTGCGATCGACGTGGTGGCGATACTTCCGACCTGGCTGATGCTGCTTCTGCCCGGCACTCAGATGTTGGTGATCGTGCGCCTGCTGCGGGTATTGCGCATTTTCCGCGTACTGCGCCTGATGCAGTTCGTCGGCGAGGGGCGTCTGCTGGTCGAGGCACTGGTGCGCAGCTGGCACCAGATCTTCCTGTTCCTGTTTACGGTTTTCCTGCTGGTGACCCTCTTCGCCTCGCTGGTCTACATGATCGAACCCGCCGAGGCCGGCTTCACCAGCATTCCCAAGGCTATCTACTGGGCCATCGTGACCCTGACCACGGTGGGCTACGGCGATATCGTTCCCGTGACGCCGATCGGCCAGGCGATCTCGACCCTGGTCATGCTGATCGGCTATTCGATCATCGCCGTGCCTACCGGGGTGTTCTCGGCGGAGGTGATCCGCTCGATTCGTGCCGACCGCTACTCCGAACAGGCCTGCCCCGGCTGCGGCCATGACCGTCACGAGAAGCGAGCGCTCTATTGCCTCAAGTGCGGCACCTGGCTGGACGAGGAAACCCCCGACCCGAGGAAGCGGCAGCGGGAGAGCGAATGAAGCGGCAGCCGAGCCGACTCACTCCTGGAACGGCGACAGGTCGCCGCGCCCTTCGCGCACGATGGTCGGCGGCAGCTCACGCAGGTCGATGACGCTGGTGGGCTCCAGGTGGCAGGCACCGCCGTCGATGATCAGATCCAGGTGGGTGCCGAAGCGCTCGCGGATCGCCTCCGGGTCGGTCATCGGCAATTCCTCGCCCACCGGAATCAGGGTCACGCTCATCAGCGGTTCGCCCAAGGCCTCGAGCAGCGCGTGGGTGATGCGGTGGTCGGGTACCCGCACGCCGATGGAGCGCCGTTTCGGGTGCAGTAGCAGGCGCGGCACCTCGGAGGTGGCGTTGAGTATGAAGGTGTAGGCGCCCGGCGTGTTGGCCTTGAGCAGGCGGAACACGCTGTTGTCCACCTTGGCGTAGGTGCCGATGTCGGAGAGATCGGAGCACATCAGGGTGAAGTTGTGCTTGTCGTCCAGCGAGCGCAGCCACTTGATCTTTTCGATCGCCTTCTTGTCGCCCAGATGGCAACCCAGGGCGTAGCCGGAATCGGTGGGGTAGGCCATCACTCCGCCCTGGCGGACGATCTGCGCCGCCTGGTCGATCAGGCGCTTCTGCGGATTTTCCGGGTGAATCTGGAAGAACTGACTCATCAATGGACTCCCTGTCGTCTAGGATTCGTGCTGCCCACTATAACGTGCCGGAGGCGGGCGCGTCGCAGCCCGCGGCGACGAAGCCGGCCAGGCGAGGGTGTGTCCATACCGGCGCTACGGCGGTTCGCGGCACCGGGCTCATGCTGCCCGGGGCCAGATGCCCACCGGGGAAGTGAAAATCGCTGCCGAGCGAAGCATAGAGCTCCCGCTCGGCCAGCTGGCGAGCCAGGTCGCGCGTGACATCAAGATTCTGGAACCCGCTGACCAGCTCGGCGGCCTGCCCGCCGGCCGCGGTGAAGTCGTCCAGCAACTGGCCGCGCTTGCGCCGGGTCAGGCCATAGCGCAACGGATGCGCCAGCACCGCCACGCCGCCGGCCGCCACGATCCAGCCCACCACTTCGGCCATGGCCGGCCAATGCGCCTTGACGTCGCCCGCCTTGCCGCTGCCCAGGTGCTTGCGAAACGCCGTGGCCACGTCGGGTACCAGCCCCGCGGCTACCAGTGCCCGGGCGAAGTCGGGTCGCCCCAGCGGGCGGTAGGGCCCGGCCTGCTCGCGGGCGCGGGCCAGGGCGTCGTCGAGCCCGAGCTTCTCCATGCGCTCGGCGATCACTTCGGCGCGGGCCTCGCGCGCCCGGGCCTGGGCTTCGAGGCCAGCGGCCAGCTCGCCCCTGGCTCCCTGCGGCAGCAGCCCCACGACATGAATGCCGACCCCCTGCCAGCGGGTCGAGAGTTCGGCCGCCGGCAACAGGCATACGCCCAGGCGGCCGGCCGCCTGGCCGGCCTCGGCCACGCCGGCCACGGTGTCGTGATCGGTCAACGCCATCAGCGCCACGCCGCGCGCGGCGCACAGGGCCACCACCTCGGCGGGCGGCAGGGCGCCGTCGGAGGCGGTGGAGTGCATGTGCAGGTCGACCCCGAGGGGGCCGGGATCGCCGTCGAAGCGCTCGGGCAAGCGGGGCATTGGCATGACGCGGGCAGGCAACTTTGTCAGAATGATGGCCCATGGTGCGCGTCCGGCGAGGGTCGGTCAACGCACGGTGGAGCCCGCGATGATACCGCTTGAGCGAGGAAACGCTGCGATGCTGTACGCAATCATCAGTGAAGACGTGAAGAATAGCCTGGAGCGCCGCCTGGCCGCCCGCCCCGACCACCTGGCCCGTCTGGAGAAGCTGCGCGACGAGGGTCGCCTGGTGCTGGCCGGCCCCCACCCGGGGGTGGATGCCGAGAATCCCGGCGATGCCGGTTTCAGCGGCAGCCTGGTGGTCGCCGAATTCGACAGCCTGGAAACCGCCCAGGCGTGGGCCGACGCCGACCCCTACATGATCGCCGGGGTCTACGCCAAGGTGGCGGTGAAGCCGTTCAAGAAGGTCCTTCCCTGATTCTCGCCCCACGCTGAGGCAGCGTTTATCCACAGGAGTTTTGCTCACAGCTTCTGTGGATAACGCTGTTGAAACGCCGCGGATGCCTTGCGCGATACGCCATGCCACGCCGCCGCGACGAAAACGGTCATTTTTTGAGCAGCCCTGCCAGAGCTGGAGAACCCCGTGTCCCTGCCCCATGCCACCTTGCCGCCGCTGGCCGGCCTCGAGCCTGCACGCCTCGACTGGCAGCGCGACGAGACCGGCGAGAGCGCCCCGCTCTCGACGCGCTTCGACGACGTCTATTTCTCTCGCCACGACGGCCGGGCCGAAACCGAACATGTCTTCGTTCAGGGCAACGGCCTGCCCGAGCGCTTTACCAGCTGGCAGGAGACACGCCCCTTCGTGATCGGCGAGACCGGCTTCGGCACCGGGCTCAACATGCTTTGCGCCTGGGCCTGCTTCGATGCCCACGCCCCGGCCGGCGCGCGGCTGCACCTGGTCTCCACCGAACGCTATCCGCTCACCCAGGGCGACCTGACCCATGCGCTTTCCGCCTGGCCCGACCTGGCCCCGCGCGCCGAGCGGCTGGTGCGCCAGTGGCCCGAGCCGGTGGCCGGCGTGCATCGGCTCTGGCTCGACGAGCGGGTCACGCTGGACCTCCACTTCGGCGACGCCGCCGAGCGGCTCGCCCTGCTCGAGGGACGGGTGGATGCCTGGTTCCTGGACGGCTTCGCCCCGGCCAAGAATCCCGAGATGTGGCGCCCTGAGCTGTTCGCCGCCATGGCGGCCCGTTCGCGGCCCGGGGCGACCTTCGCCACCTTCACTTGCGCGGGGGTGGTCAAGCGTGGGCTGGCCGAGGCCGGCTTCGCCTGGCGCAAGGTGCCGGGCTTCGGGCGCAAGCGCGAGATGCTCAGCGGCGAGATCGTCGCCCCTCCCGCCGATACCCGCCGGACACAAACGCCCTGGTTCCGCCCGCCGCCGGTGCGCCCGGCCGGCCACGTGGCAGTGATTGGCGCCGGCATTGCCGGTGCCAGCGTTGCCGCCGCCCTGGCCCGGCGCGGTGTCGCGGTAACGCTGATCGACCGTTTCGACCGCGCCGAACTGGGCGCCACCCACCTGCAGGGAGCGCTCTACGTCAAGCTCGCCGTGGAGACCAACCTGCAGAGCCGCGCATATATGGCAGGCCTGCTCCATAGCCGACGTTGGCTGGAATGCCTCGACCCCGGGCAGGAGCTGTGGCGAGCCAGTGGCGTGCTGCAGCTGGCCTTGAGCGACAAGGAGCGCCGGCGACAGAGCCGCTTTCTGGCCCACCATTCCCTGCCGGAGAGTGTGGTGCGCGGGCTCGACGCCGAGGCGGCCAGCGCCGCTGCAGGCATCAGGATCGATACGCCCGCGCTCGACTACCCCGGAGCCGCCTGGGTCAGGCCGCTCGAGCTCTGCGTGCGCCTGGCCCGTTCACCCGGTGTCTCGTTCCGCCGCGGCGAGGTGACGGCGCTGCATGGCGGTGAAACGGGCTGGACCCTGACCCTGGCCGATGGGACGTCGATCGCGGCTGACCAGATGGTGGTCGCCGCCGCCAGCGAAGCGGCCCGCTTCAGCCAGACCTCGGCACTGCCATTGCAGCCGGTGCGCGGCCAGGTCAGCCAGTTGGCGCTGCCCGAAGGCGCTCCGCCCCTGGGTCGCGTGGTGTGCGCCGGCGGTTACGTGCCACCGGCAGCGGATGGCGTGCTCAATTTCGGTGCCACCTTCGCCCCCGGCGACACCGACCTGGCCGAGCGCGAGGCCGATCACGCCGCCAACCTGGCGGAACTCGAGCGCGGGCTGCCCCATTTCGTGGCGGCGCTGCGCGAGACCGGTGCCGAGCTTTCGCCCGAGCGTCTCACCGGCCGCGTGGGCGTGCGTGCCGCCAGCCCCGACAAGTCGCCCTATGCCGGCCCGGTACCCGATGCCGAGGCCTGGCGCGAGGACTACGCCGCGCTGGCCAAGGACGCCACCCGGGTGCCGGACATAGCCGGACGCCATCATCCGGGGCTGTGGATCAGTGCCGCCCACGGCTCGCGCGGCCTGGCCAGTGCACCGCTGTGCGCCGAGCTGATCGCCTCGCGCATCTGCGACGAACCCCTGCCGCTGGAATGGCCGCTGGCGGACCACCTGCATCCGGGACGGCGTGTCATTCGCGACCTGGTCCAGGGCAAGTCGCCGGTTCGAACCGGGGCTACTTGGCAGCGACGACCGGCTGGCGGCAGCTGACGAAGCGTGGCCCCGGCCGGCCGAGGTAGTAACCCTGGCCGAAATCGATGCCCAGCGCCTCGACGGCGGCCAGTACGTCTCCGTCCTCGATGAATTCGGCAATGGTATTCACGCCAAGGCTTTGGGCCAGGGTGACGATGCTCTTGACGAACGCCATGTACTTCTCGTCGCTGAGCATGTTGCGAATGAATTCGCCCTCGATCTTGATCACGTCGATAGGGAACTGCTTGAGGTAGCGGAACGAGGAGTAGCCCGACCCGAAGTCATCGATGGCGAAGTTGAAGCCCTCGAGCTTGAGGTCGAGCACGAACTTCTCCAGCAGCTTGAGGTTGCTCACCGTCTCGCGCTCGGTCAGTTCGAAGACGATACGTTCCGGCAGGATGTCGTAGTCGATCGCCAGCTGATGGATGTGACCGATGAACTCGCCGATGATCAGCGACTTGGGCGAGAGATTGATGAACAGCATGCCCTCGTAGCCCTGCTCGCGGATCTGGGCGAAGGCCTTCTCGATCAGCTGGTAGTCCATCTTGTGTATCACGCCGATGCTTTCGGCGATGTCGATGAACTCGCCAGCCGGCACCAGGCGGTCGTCGAGCTGGATGCGCATCAGCAGCTCGTGGATGTGAACCTCGCCGGTGCGCACGTCGGCGATGGGCTGGAAGTAGGGCACGATGCGCTGCTCCTCCAGCGCGCTGAGCACCATCTGGTTCTTTTCGCCGACCTCGCGGAAGACCTCCGCCACCTCCTCCTGCTCCGGCAGGGCCACGCAGTTTTTCCCCTTGCGCTTGGCCTTGTACATCATGTTGTCTGCCAGCAGGAAGAGATCGTGGGGGTTGGCGGCATGGTTGGGGTAACTGGCGATGCCAATGGAAGTGGTCGCCCGCACCGTGCTGCCGTCGGGTGCGGTGAGTACCTGGCGGGATAGGTTTTCGGCGATGCGCAGCGCCACCGAATAGGCCTGCTGATCCTCGGTCTGGGGCAGGATCACGGTGAACTCGTCGCCGCCGTAGCGGGCCAGGAAGTCGCCGGGGCGCACCGAGTGGCTGAGGGTATCGGCCACGGCGCTCAGGAACTGGTCGCCGAAGGCGTGCCCATGGCGGTCGTTGACCGTCTTGAAGTTGTCGAGGTCGAGCATCAGCAGGCTGAAGTGGTCCTGGTGACGTGTCGCCCGGCCCACCTCGTAGACCAGCATGTCCTTGAAGATTCGCTGGTTGTGCAGGTTGGTCAGCGGGTCCCGGGTGGCATAGAACTCCAGGTCCTTGGTGTACTTGTAGATCGCCTTGACCGAGCCCACCAGGTTGAGCAGGGTCGACAGGATGCCGTCGATGACGATGTGGCGAATGGGATCCTGCACCAGGTCCGACTGCACGCCGATGCCGACGATACCGCCGATCTTGGGCGCTTCGAGCAGCAGCGACTTGGTCTGCAGGCGAATATCCTCCGGCGAGAGGTCCGCCACCGCCTCGTCGACGCCGGCAGCCATCACCGTATGATGCGACACCTTGAGTACGCTGCCCCCGGGCTGCCCTTCGTGCTTGTTCTCCAGCAACTGGGTCAGCAGCGCTTCGAAGGTGGCGCGGGTTTCGGGCGCCACCTCGCGGTACCAGAACACCTCCAGCTCGTAGCCCTCGTCCTCCACCTGGAAGATCGTCACCAGGGTATGGGCCTGAATGATGGTATTGATGTCGGCCAGCAACTCCTTGATGAACTCGCGCCAGTCGCGCACCACCTCCGACGTGATGATGAACTTGCTCAGCAGGCGAATCTCGAACTCCAGGATGTCCTTGTCCACTGCCACGTTCCGCAGCCGGTCGACCAGGGCATTGACGTGCTGCAGGGCATCGTTGAGTTCGTGGAAGCGCACCTTGGCGTCGCTGACGTCGAGCTTGCGGAAATCCTCTACGGAGTTGACCGCCTCCAGGCGCTCGCGAAACTGCTTGAGGGTGACCTGGATCCGCTCGGCGAAGAGCTTGGACATGCCCAGCGCCAGCATCAGGATGAACAGGGCGGCGACGATGAACAGGGCGAGGTAGTTGAACCGCATCTCGCGGCTGATCGGCGCCAGGTCGTGCTGGATGTCGATCACTCCCAGCACGTCGCCGGTGGCCGCATTCTGGTGGCAGGTCAGGCACTCGGCGCGCGCTACCAGGGGCATGATTCGCCGTACCGTACCGTCTTCGCGCCATACCCGCTCATTGCCCGACGCCAGGGCGGAACGGACGACGATGTCCATGGGCGGCTGTTCGATCTGCCCGAAGCGCTCCGAGACCCGCTCGCCGCGATAGAACGCGAAACGGTAGCCCGAGCCCTCGTGGGCGCGCCGGGTCTCCTCGATGAAGGCCACCATCTGCTCGCGGGTCCAGCCCTGGCGCATCACCTGCAACATGGCGTTGAAGCTCTGCCGCGCCAGGGTTTCCGAGGTCTGCTCGGCCTGGCGCGCGAGGATGTTCTCGTAGAGCAGCGAGGAGACTACGGAGACGCCGAGGAAGACGGTCAGCGAGGCGGAAAGAATCGCTACCAGCACGAATCCCTGAAGGGACTTCAAGCAGGTGAGAAAAGCGCGGGCGTAGGTCAGCATCACGGTACTCGGCAGAAGCGACGTAAGGCGCCAGCCCGTCCCTAGAGGAGCCGCCGTCAGCGGAAGTATGAGAAAACTCATTTTTGCCGCATGAGCCTTTTCAGCTCCTGACCTGGATCAATTTCCCGTTACATTCCCGCTTCGGCACAGCTGGACTTTGGTAGTGCAGTGCAGCACGGCGGTATTATCCGCCCTGGCCGAGGGGCGACAGCGACTAACCCTCCTCCTCGTCGTCGGCCAGATCGCGACCGAAGGCGCGCCACTGGGCCAGCGTCAATACCTCGGTGGTTTCGGTCTGCAGGTCGTGGGCGATGATCAGCTCTCCGCGCTCGAGCTGACGCTTGAGCTCAGCGACCCAGCCGCGCATGCCCTCGCCGGTGTCGGTGGTGTCGTAGCCCTGGCGGGTGACGAAGGTTTCCAGCAGGGCATCGAGGGTTTCCGCCGGCAGCATGCGGTAGGGCACCTCGATGAAGCGTCCGCTCATGCGTCGCCCCCCGCGTCGCCCGGCACGCCTTCACCGCGTTCCCAGGCGGCCAGACGCTCAAGGAAGGCGGCCTCGTCGAGTACCTCCACGCCGAGCTCCTGGGCCTTGGCCAGCTTGCTGCCGGCCGCTTCGCCGGCAACCACCGCCGCGGTCTTCTTCGATACGCTGCCGGCCACCTTGGCACCCAGCGCCTGCAGGCGCTCCTTGCCTTCGTCGCGGGTCATGCTCTCAAGTGTGCCGGTGAGCACCCAGGTCTGACCGGCCAGCGGCTGGGGACGTTCGCCTACGGTTTCCTCGGCCCAGGTCACGCCCTGCTGGCGCAGCGCCTCGATGGTCTCGCGATTGTGCTCCTGGCGGAAAAAGGTGTGCACGTGGGCAGCCACCACCGGGCCGACGTCCTCCACCGCCTCGAGTTCGGCCTGCTCGGCGGCCATCAGCGCATCCAGGGTGCCGAAGTGACGCGCCAGGTTGGCCGCCGTGGCCTCCCCGACCTCGCGGATACCCAGCGCGTAGATGAAGCGCGGCAGCGTCGTGTGCTTGGCCTTTTCCAGCGCTGCCACCAGCTTCTCGGAAGACTTCTTCGCCATGCGCGGAAGCTCAGCCAGGCGTTCGGCATCGAGCCGGAACAGGTCGGCCGGCGTCTTCACCCAGTCGAGCTCGACGAGCTGGTCGATGAGCTTCTCGCCCAGGCCGTCGATATCCATGGCCCGGCGCGAGGCGAAGTATTTAAGCGCCTCCTTGCGCTGGGCGGGGCAGTAGAGCCCACCGGAGCAGCGCGCCACTACCTCGCCTGCGAGACGCTCCACCTCGGAGTCGCAGACCGGACAGCGCTCGGGGAAGACGATCTCACGGGCGTCGTCGGGACGACGTTCCTCGAGCACCCTCACCACCTGGGGAATGACGTCGCCGGCCCGGCGAATCACCACAGTATCGCCGATCTTCACGCCGAGTCGGGCGATCTCGTCGGCATTGTGCAGGCTGGCATTCGACACGGTGACGCCGGCAACCGAAACCGGCTCGAGCCGCGCCACGGGGGTGATCGCTCCGGTACGCCCCACCTGAAACTCGACGTCGTTGAGCCGCGTGGTCTCCTCCTGGGCGGGAAACTTGAAGGCGATGGCCCAGCGCGGCGCGCGGGCGACGAAGCCCAGCTCGCGCTGCAGGCGCAGGTCGTCGACCTTGATCACCACGCCGTCGATATCGTAGCCGAGGCCGTCGCGCTGCTCGCCCAGCCTACGGCAGTAGTCGATCACACCCTGGCCGCCGGTGACGACATGAAGAAGGGTGCTGGTGCGAAAGCCGAACGTCTTGAGATGAGCCATCAGCTCGCTATGGCTGGCATCGCCCGGATCCGGCTCGATGCGCGCCACCTGATAGGCACTGAATTCCAGCGGGCGCTTGGCGGTGACGCCGGGGTCGAGTTGACGCAGGCTGCCCGCCGCAGCGTTGCGCGGGTTGGCAAAGACCTTGCCACCCTCCTCGCGCGCCCGGTCATTGAGGCGCTCGAAGCCGGCATGGCTCATGATCACTTCGCCGCGAACCTCGAGCAGATCGGGGGCATCGCCGCGCAGGCTGAGCGGGATCGAGCGCAGCGTACGCAGGTTGGAGGTGATGCCCTCGCCGGTACGGCCATCGCCCCGGGTCGCTCCGCTGATCAACACGCCCTGCTCGTAGACCAGCGACACGGCGGCGCCGTCGAGCTTGGGCTCGCAGCAGAAGCGGATCGCCTCGCCGTCGGTTTCCAGCCGCTCGGCCACGCGCCTGACGAAGGCCCGGAGCTCCTCCTCGCTCAGGGCATTGTCCAGCGACAGCATGGGGACCGCGTGCTCGACCTCGGGAAAGCCGGCGTCGGGCGGCGCCCCGACCCGCTGAGTCGGTGAATCGGGCGTCACCAGGTCGGGATAAGCCTGCTCCAGCTCCTGCAGGCGGCGCAGCTTGCGGTCGTACTCGGCATCGGTGAGCTGCGGTTCGTCGAGCACGTAGTAGCGATAGTTGGCATCGTCGAGTTCGGCGCGCAGTTTGGCGACTTCATCGCGAATCTTATGTTCAGGCTGGCTCATGCGGTTCCAAGTCTCGAAAGAGGGTCTCTCGCCGCCCCTCAACACGACAACCCCGTGATCGCTCACGGGGTTGTCGGGGCGGTGCGGCATGGCACTCGGTCAGGCGTCAATTCACCTGATAGCGATTGAGGCGGTTGCGGCGCTCGAACTCCTGCACCCGCTGACGTGCAAACTCCACCGTCTGCGCGGTCATTACGCTGCGGTTCTCGTCCTTCAGCTCTCCCCCCAGGTTGCGCACGATGACCATCGCGGTCTCGACCATCGCCTCGAAGGCAGCGGCGGTGTCCAGCGCCCCGGGGAGCGGCATCAACAGGGTAATGCCCGGGGTGCGGAACTCGTCCATCGCTTCGATCGGGAAAGTGCCCGGCTTGAGCACGTTGACCATCGAGAACTGCAGCTCGCTGTCGGGGTCCTCGGTCTCGAAGCGATGGAAGATGCCCATTTCGCTGCTGTAGCGCAGGCCGCAGGCCAGCATCAGGTTGAGTAGCGCCTCGCCTGAGAAACCCTCCTCGTCGCGCGAGAGCACGCTGATGACAATGATCTCGTCCGCCTGGCTCAGGGTATCCCGCGCCCGTTCGGCATTGACGTTGTGACGCAGCGCCCGGGCCAGCGTGGGATGGGCGCGCACCACGTCGTCCTCGTCGCTGACGGCGCCGGCCGCCGCGACTTCCGGTTCGGCCGGTTCGGCATGGGCGGGCTGTGCCATACGGGAACGCGGCGGAGCGAACAGGGGATCGTCGTCATCGGCCGACTCGATGGCCTCGGCTTGCAGGCGGCGGCGCTCGGCTTCCCTGGCGGCCTGAGCCTCGGCGGCCTCGCGGCGGCGCTCGGCTTCGCGTGCGGCCTTTTCGGCGCGCGCCTGATCGCGGCGTGCCTTCTCCTCGCGCTTCAGTTCACGGCGCTTGGCCAGGCGCTGCTGCATGGAGAGCCCGAAGCGCTGAACCGACTGGCCCATGCGCAGCGAACCGCTCTTGATCGAATCGCCCATGCCCTCGAGGTCGACCAGGCGGTAGCGCTCGTCCTCGTCGAGGTGCGCATCGTGATCGTCGGGGTCGGCGCTCAGCGGACCGGCTTCCGCACGGGGTGCATCTTCCACGGGAGCCGCCTCGTCGAGGGCGGAGAGCGTCGGCTCACGACGCGCTTCCGTCTCGTCCGCCTCACCCATCCGGAGGGTCGGCTCGGCCTGCGGCATCGCCGGCGTAACGGCCGGCTCGCTGGCCTGCCGTCCGGTCGCGGACGCCGGACTTTCCTCAACAGGAGGCTTAACCCTGGCATCGGCCGGCGCGGACTCATCGCGGCGTGGCGCGGCGGCTTCGCTAGCAGCCTTTAATGACGCTGCCCCTCGCGGGGTCGCCTCTACAGGGCGCCGTTCGCCGCTCGCCCCCGCCTCGGTAGCGGTACCAGGCGCGGCAGAGGCTGTTTCCGGCATGGCGGAGGCCGCCGGGCGGGGCGCGGCGGCGGCAACGGGTTCGCGATCCGGCGTGCCGGCTCTGGCGTCGGCACTGGCATCCTTCAGGCCAGCCAATACCCGCGAGGGGCCCGGATGCTCCTGGCGCTCGAGCTTGGGCTTCGTCGGTACCTGGCTATAGCTGGCAGGCTTGACGACACGGGCTCCCCCATTGGGCAATTCCCAATTGTCGCCGTCGTCGTCTTCAGCCGCTGCCTGGTGGCCATTGCTTGGGTTGTTGTTATCCCCTACCTGGTCCAGGCGGGGCACTCGGCGCTGGCGTTTGAGGCGACGCACGCCATCGATCACGATGAGCGTCACCAGGGCCAGCCCCAGAATGATCAGCCATTCTCTAAGTTCCATGGGTCGTATTGCCTATCACTAGGGCGCCATGCCGGATGGATGTTCGACAACAGCATAGCGCGATTGCCAAAAAAAGGGCCACTTTTTTTGTTTGTCAAGCCCCGGCATTATCGCTCAAGAGTCAAATCGACCCTGCGCCTTTCCCTGTCAATTCGCTTTTCCAATAAGCGGCATGACCGTGACGTGCCTTCTGATACCGCGTTTACTGCTCGCTTTCAAGCCCTCGTCAGGCTTCGGCAAGTGCCGCAGCCTCCTCTACTCCGACGGCTACCAAACGTGACACACCAGGCTCTTGCATGGTGACACCCATCAATCTTTCGGCAGCTTCCATGGCGATCTTGTTGTGCGTGATATAAATGAACTGCACCGACTCGGACATGTCTTTCACCAGCTTGGCATAGCGGCCGACGTTGGCATCATCGAGCGGTGCATCGACTTCGTCGAGCATGCAGAAAGGTGCCGGATTGAGCTGGAAGATGGCGAAGACAAGCGACAGGGCAGTCAACGCCTTTTCCCCACCGGAGAGAAGATGAATGGTGCTGTTCTTCTTGCCTGGGGGGCGTGCCATGATGGCCACGCCGGTATCGAGCAAATCCTCCCCGGTCAGCGTCAACCATGCGGTTCCACCCCCGAAGACTCGGGGAAAAAGCGACTGCAGACCCTGGTTGACTCGCTCGAACGTGTCGCGGAAGCGGGTCCGCGTTTCCTGGTCGATGCGTCGGATCGCCCGCTCCAGTGTCTCAAGCGCCTCATTGAGTTCCGACTGCTGGGCCTCGAGATAGTTGCGTCGCTCGGCCTGCTGGTCGTACTCCTCGATGGCCGCCAGGTTGATCGCCCCCAGCCGCCGCATGCGTTCACCGACTTCCTCGAGCCGGGTCTGCCAGGCCGATTCGGTGGCGTTGGGGTCGAGCTGCGACTCCAGCGCCGCGGCCTGGTGGCCGAGCTCGGCGAGCTGTTCGTCCTGGGTTTCGGCCTTGAGCGCCAGCGCCTGGACCTGCATGCGCGCTTCCTGCAGACGCTCGCGAATTCCCTCCAGATTGCGCTCGTGGCTCTGTCGCGCCAGCTCATCCTCACGCAGCCGTTCCACCAGTTCGGCGGCTCGCGCCTTGGCTTCATTGAGCGAGCGCTCGTCGCCCTCGCGCCGGTGCAGCAACTCGTCGAGCTTCTCGCGCTGCTCCTCGTCGGGCTCGCGCAACTGCTCCAACGTCTCTGTCAGTTCCTCGCAGCGGGACAGCAGACGCTCACGGGTGTCGCCGCTGCGCTCCTGCTGCTCGGCCAATCCGGCACGCTCGGTGGAGAGCCGCTGATGCTCCAGCGCAAGCTGCTGGGTCCGTTCCTGCAGCGGGCGTTGCCTCGCCCGTAGCGACGCCAAGCGCTCACGCGCTTCACTACGCGCACGCTCGAGCTGCTCGCGCCGTTCGGCCCCCTCCTCCAGCCTGGCCATGGCCTGCTGCCAGCGTTCGCGAGCCTCCTCGATGGTCAGCCGCGTCTCCTCGCGGGCCTCGTCGAGTCCCGCCAGTTCCTCGGCGAGCTCACCGGCACGCCCTTGCAGGTGCTCCAGACGACTGGCCAGGCCGCTGTCCTGCACGGCGAGCTGCTGCTGCTCGCCGGCCAGGCGCCGCTCCTCCTGGCGAATCGTCTCGAGTTCACGTTCGGCCTGTTCGGCGCGCTCGCGCTCGGCCTCGATCGCCTGGTCGCGCGAGGCCAGATGCGTTTCGATCGCGTCGAGCTCGGCGGCGGCCTCCTCGAAGCGGCGACGGCTGACCAGCAGCGCGTCGGGGCCGCCCCCCTGGCCGCGATGGCGCACCCAATCGCGCCCCAGCCATAGCCCGCCTGACGTGATGAGGCTTTCGCCCGCGGCCAGGCCGGCGCGCTCGGCCCAGGCCTGCTCGTCGCTCGCCACGCAGCGAATGGGCGCCAGCCACGCCGCGGCGGCCCCCGCACCGCGTACGCGAGCGGCCAGGCTCTGCGCGGGCGCTTCAACCTCGACCTGGGGAGCCAGCACGCTCAGTTCGGCGGGCGGCTCGGCACTTGCCGTGCGAAAGGCGTCGGGGGTCGCCAGGCGCGCCTTGAGCCAGGGCGCCAGTACCCAGGAGACGCTCGCTTCCCAGCCGGGCTCGACCTCGAGCGCTTCGCCCAGGCGCGGCAGCTCGCCCAGCTCGTGGGTTGCCAAGTGCTCGGTCAGGGTATCGTCGGGATCGTTGAGGGCCGCCTGGATCAGCGCCTCGAGGGACGCCAGCTCGCCTTGCAGGCCGCTTCGCCGGCTGCGCTCGGCCTCGCGTTCGCGCTCCAGCGTCGCGGCTGCCTCGCGAGCCTCCTCTCGGGCGGCCTGGAGGTGCTCGCGCCGCGCCTCGACTTCTTCCTGGGCCAGGCCGACTTCCGCCAGCCGCTCCTTCAGTTCGTCGCGCCTCGCGGTGAGTTCGGCCAGGTCGGGCAACTCCTGCTGCTGCTGGCGGCGGCGCTGGGCATCGGCCTCGAGTCGTGCCAGGCGATTCTCGAGTTCGCGCAGGCGGTCCTGGCTGCGCTCGGCCTCGCGGCTCTCTTCGCGCCAGCCCTCGCTGAACGTCTCGAAGGCCTGCTCGGCCTCCTCGGCACCGGGCTCGGCCTCCTCCAGCATCGCCTCGAGCTCGGCCAGTTGCTCGGCCACCTCCTCCTGCTCGGGTAACAGGGAGTCCAGCCGCTCGTCGAGCCGTGCCAGCCGCTCCCGGTCGTGTTCGCCCAGGCGGTCGAGTTCGACCAGCTCCTGGCGAGCGCTCTCCAGGTCGCGGGCCAACTGCCCTTCGCGGCTGCGGGCGTGCTCCAGGCTCTGCTCGAGCCGGGCGATGGCGCTGGACGTCTCGAAGAAACGCGCCTGGCGCGCCTCGAGGGTTTCGGCCAGGGCATCATGGTCGGCGCGCGCTTCCTCGAGGCGGGTCTCGCACTGGCGCAGGCCGAGCACCTCGCGCTCCACGGCGGTCTCCAGGTCGCGCACGCGGCTCTCCTCCTCGCGCTGACGGGCACGCAAGGCGCGGCCGCGCAGCAGCGCAAGCTCGCCCTTGAGCCGGTGCTCTTCCTCCTTGAGGGCCTGGTAGCGACGCGCCGCTTCGGCCTGGCGCCGGAGCCTTTCCAGCTGCTTGTCGAGCTCCTCGCGAATGTCCTCGAGGCGCTCGAGGTTCTCGCGGGTGCGGCGCATGCGGTTCTCGGTCTCGCGGCGGCGCTCCTTGTACTTGGAGATGCCCGCGGCCTCCTCGAGGGTGGCGCGCAGCTCTTCGGGGCGCGCCTCGATGAGACGCGAGATCATGCCCTGGCCGATGATGGCGTAGGAACGCGGGCCGAGGCCGGTCCCCAGGAAGAGATCGGCGATGTCGCGACGGCGGCACTTCTGGCCGTTGAAGAAGTAGCTGGACTGGCCGTCGCGGCTGACCTGACGCTTGACCGCGATCTCGGCGTACTGGGCGTAGACGCCGCCCATGGCACCGTCGCTGTTGTCGAAGCGCAGTTCGATGGCGGCCTGCCCCACCGGCTTGCGCGCGGTGGAGCCATTGAAGATGACGTCGGTCATCGATTCGCCGCGCAGGGTCTTGGCCGAGGATTCGCCCATGACCCAGCGCACGGCGTCGATGATATTCGACTTGCCGCAGCCGTTGGGGCCGACGATCGCGGTCATGTTGCCGTCGAAGGGCACCGTGACGGGGTCGACGAAGGATTTGAAGCCGCTCAGGCGGATCGAGGTGAGTCGCATCCGGCTATTCTATGACACGGTCGATCACGACCTCCACGGGCTCGCCTTCAACGTCGCCCACCGGCACGCCTTCCACATCGCCATACATGTCGCCCGGCTCGGGCGTGGCACCACCGCTCTTGGTCACGCGCACCAGCAGGCGCACTTCGCTGGCCTGGGACAGGCTCGCGGCATCGGACATGGCGTGGCGATCGTCGAGCGTGAGCGTGGTCGGCAGCTCACCGAGCGTCACCCTCGCCACCGCCAGCGGCGGCAGCTCTCCCTCCATGTCGCGGGCCACGACGAACACGCGGGTGTCGTCGTCGAGCAATCCCTGGAGCTCCTCGGCCAGGCTGACGTTCACCCGCACGCCCGGCCCCTGGGGAACGGCGGCTTCCTGCTCCTCGGGCGCGACGCCGAGACGCTGCTGGGCGACGCGAATGCCTTCCCGCAGCGCCTCGGCGGAACTCGAGTCGGACATGCCGGCGATGGCACGACGCCACTGGGAGATGGCCCGCTCATAGTCCCCCTCGTCAAAGGCGTGGACACCCAGCAGGCCAAGGATGGTGGGCTCTCGCGAGTCACGCTCGCGGACCTCGTCGACCAGCGCCTGGACCTCCCCGGTCAGGCGACGGTCGTTCATGAAGAACATCAGTTGCGCCTTCTGCGCCAGCAGCGAGGGGTGCCTGCCCTCGAGTTCGATCAGCCGGTCGAGCGCCTCGATGGCGGCTTCGCTCTGGCCCGAGTCGCGATAGAGCGTAAACAGGGAGGACCATACATCAGGATTGCCGGGCTGACGCCGGGCCTCCTGCTCGAGACGCTCCAGCAGGGCCGGCAGCGTATCGCTCTGCTGGAAGGCCTCGAACACACGCAGGTCGCCCTCGGCGCCTTCGTGCTGGTACCACAGCATGGCAGAGACCGTCAGCGCCACCGCCACGACGGGCACCGCGAAGCGACCGGCGGCAGGCGACTGCAGGGGCTTGCGCGTCAGGTTCTCGGTGTCCTCGAGCAGGCTGCGGTCGAGCTCCAGCCGGTCTTCGTCGAACTGTGACCGGTCGATGTCGCCGCGCTCCAGTGCCGCCTCCAGCGACGCCAGGCGACGCCGGTAGATCGCCACGTTCTGCTCGGCCGCCCGATCGTTGGCCTCGAAACTGGCCTGGGCATCGTGCACCAGGCGCGCACGCCGCATCGGCGCCACCAGCAGCCACAGCGCCGGCAGCAGCAGCAGGCCGAAGGATAGCCACAGCATGGTCATTGGCCGTTCCCCCGGTTGATCAACGCTTCCAGGCGCTGACGCTCGTGCTCGCTGAGAGCGCGAGACGAGGCGTTGCGCCGTGCCCGCACCAGAAGCATCACCAGGATGCCACCGGCCACGACCAGCACGGCGGGAAGCCCCCACAGCAGGTAGGTGCGGCCTTCCAGGCGCGGATTGTAGAGAATGTAGTCGCCGAAGCGCTGCACCATGTGGTCGCGAATCTCCATGTCCGAGCGACCGTCCTGCAGCAACTGGTAGACGCGGTCACGCATGTCGCCCGACACGGGCGCATCGGAGTCGTTGATCGCCTGGTTCTGACAGGTGGGGCAACGCATCGAGGCCGTCAGGCTCTCGTAGCGCTTCTCCAGCACCGGGTTGTCGAATTCACGCACTTCGATGGCGGCGGCCTGTGCCAGGCCGGCCGTCAGCATCAGCGCGGCGGCGGCGAGCATCCAGCGGATTACTGCCATTTTTCCACCTCCGGCAGGATGTGTTCACGTAGGTCGGACGGCGAAATGTAACCGGTATGGTGGTAACGAATGATGCCGTCGCGGTCGACCAGGAAGGATTCGGGAGCCCCGTAGACGCCCAGCTCGAAGGCGAGCTCGCCCTCGGGGTCGAAGATATTGACCTCGAACGGGTCGCCGAACTCCTCGAGGAAGCCCAGCGCCTTCTCGCGGGTGTCCTTCCAGTTGATACCGACCAGGCGCACGCCGCGATCGGCCAGGTCGAGCAGTTGCGGCATCTCGCGCTTGCACTCGGGACACCACTCCCCCCACACGTTGACCAGCGTGACCTCGCCGGGAATCAGCGATTCGTCGACGCGCCGTTCGGGGTCCTCCAGCGTGGTGAGTTGGAAGGCGGGGAAGGCACGTGCCTCCTCGACCAGCTTCGACTCGCGATGGAACGGGTTCAGCCCCAGCCCCAGGTAGAGAAACAGCAGCAGCAGCAGGAAGCCCAGCAGCGGCAGCATCAGCAACAGGCGACGCTTCATGCCATGGCCTCCCGGGTCGCGCTTTCGCTGGCCTTCTGTTCGGGGTCGCGCGAAGTGGCCAGGCGGCGATAGCGCCGGTCGACCACGGCCAGCACACCGCCGATCGCCATCAACAGCGCACCGAGCCACAGCCAGCGCACGAACGGCTTGTACTGCACGCGCATGGCCCAGCTGTTGTCGCCGAGGTCCTCGCCCATGGCCACGTAGAGGTCGCGGAACAGGCCGGGGCGCAGCGCCACTTGGCTCATGGGCATGCCACGGGCAATGTACATCCGCTTCTCCGGGTTCATGGTGAAGCTGCGCCGGCTGTCGCCACGACGTACCTCGATCTCGGCACCGTCGGCAAGGTAGTTGGGCCCGCGCCGGCTGGTCAGCTCGTTCATGGTGAAGGTGTAACCGGCCACCTCGACGCTGTCACCGGGAGACATGCGCACGTTGCGCTCGATCTCGAAGTTGGAGACGACCGCCACGCCGATGATGGTCACCGCCATGCCCAGGTGGCCGAGCTGCATGCCCCAGTAGGCCAGCGAAAGCTTCTTGAGACCGGCGCCGAACGACTCGGCATGACGTGTCTTGTCGTAGAGGTCGCGCAGCATCGGCAGTACGATCCACATCGCCGCCACCAGGCCGAGGGCGACCCAGACGTTCCACTCGCCACCGATGATGAATGGCATGACCGCCGCGATCACCAGCGCCGCGACGCCGGCGAGCCACAGCCGCTTGACCAGCAGGCGTGGGTCGGTCTGCTTCCAGCGCGCCGCCGGCCCCAGGCCCATGAACACGCACATGATGACGGTGAGCGGCACGAACAGGGCATTGAAGTACGGCGGGCCCACGCTGATCTTGCCCAGGTCGAGGGCATCGAGCAGCAGCGGGTAGACGGTACCCATCAGCACGGTGATGGTCATGATCACCAGCATGATGTTGTTGATCAGCAGCAGGGCGTCTCGCGACAGCCAGTTGAAGCGGGTGCGCTGGCTGACTCGCGGTGCACGCAGGGCAAAGATGAGCAACGACAGCCCCACGGTGATGCCCAGCAGTATGAGGATGAAGAAGCCGCGCGAGGGGTCGTTGGCAAAGGCGTGCACCGAGGTCAGCACGCCGGAGCGCACCAGGAAAGTGCCCAGCAGCGAGAGCGAGAAGGTGAAGATCGCCAGCAGCACGGTCCAGCTCTTGAACGCGCCGCGCTTCTCGGTGACTGCCAGCGAATGCATCAGTGCGGTACCGGTCAGCCACGGCAGCAGCGAGGCGTTCTCGACAGGATCCCAGAACCACCAGCCGCCCCAGCCCAGCTCGTAGTAGGCCCACCAGCTCCCCAGCGCGATGCCCACGGTGAGAAAGGCCCAGGCCAGGTTGGTCCAGGGCCGCGCCCAGCGGGTCCAGGCCGCGTCTAGACGGCCACCGAGCAGGGCGGCGATGGCGAACGCAAAAACCACCGAGAAGCCCACGTAGCCCATGTAGAGCATGGGCGGATGCAGGATCAGGCCGATGTCCTGCAGCAGGGGGTTGAGATCGGCGCCGTCGTTCGGCACGTTCGGCAGCAGGCGCTCAAAGGGGTTGGAGGTGACCAGCACGAAGGCCAGGAAACCGACGGCGACCAGGCCCAGCACGCCGACCACGCGTGCCACCATGTCACGCGGCAGCTCGCGAGAGAAACGCGCCGCCAGGTAGCTCCAGCCGGCGAGCATCAGGCTCCACAGCAGTACCGAGCCCTCGTGGTTACCCCATACCGCGCTGAACTTGTAGTACCAGGGCAGCATCGAGTTGGAGTTGTTGGCCACGTTGGCCACGCTGAAGTCGTCGAGCAGGTAGCTGGCTGTCAGACAGAGGTAGGCGATGACCACGAACAGGAACTGACCGGCGGCCATGGGGCGGGCATAGGCCATCCACAGCGGCCGGCGCAGGGCGGCGCCCGCCAGTGGCATCACGCCCTGCACCGCTGCCATCAGCAAGGCGATGACCAGGGCGAAATGGCCGATTTCAGGGATCAAACGAATGAACATGACGTCTCCGGATCAATTCTGGCGCGCACCTTCCTGCTCCTCGATTCGCTCGGCCACCTCGGCTGCCTTGGCCTGGTAGTCGGCGGGAGAGTAGCCGGCCGCCTCAAGCGCTTCGGACACTTCGGGAGGCATGTAGTTTTCATCGTGGCGCGCCAGCACTTGGTCGGCCTTGATGAAGCCGTCACGCTGCAACTGGCCCACCACCACCACGCCCTGTCCTTCGCGGAACAGGTCGGGCAGGATGCCGCTGTAGTGCACGCGCACGTCCTCGACATAGTCGGTCACGGTGAATTCGACGTCGAGGCTGTCGGGATTGCGCCGCACACTGCCCTCCTTGACCATGCCACCGGCGCGTAGCTGACGCTCGTAGGGCGCGTCGCCGGCCACGATCTGGATCGGGCTGAAGAACAGGTTGATGTTGGCCCGCAGGGCATAGAGCGTCAGCCCCACGGCTATCGCCGCCAGGGACACCAGGCCCAGGGCCATGAAGAGCTTCTGTTTACGTTTAGGCCTCATTGGTGCTTCCACCCCTGCTAGTTTGAATCGGTTGCGCCCCGCCGCTGTGTCCGGCCTGAAGGGCTTCACGGCGCACGCGACGCCGCAGCTGGCGCAGGACCTGGCGACGCTCGATGCGGGCATGCAGCACGGCGCCCAGCAGCAGCACGGCGGTCAGCCCCCAGGCCGACCAGACGTAGGGAGCGTGCCCGCCCATGGCGACAAGTTCGCTAAAGCTATCGAAAGCCATCAGTTCGTCTCCTCTGCCAGCTCGCGCACCCAGCGCTTGTTGGCTTCGCGGCGCAGGATCTCGCTGCGCGTGCGCATCAGGGTCAGGGCGATGAAGAAGCTGTAGAAGCCCAGCACCATGATCAGCAGCGGCAGCCACATCTCCATCGGCATGGCCGCCCGCCCGGTGACGGTAAAGGTGGCGGGCTGGTGCAGCGTGTACCACCAGTCCACCGAATACTTGATGATCGGAATATTGATGACCCCCACCATGGCCAGCACCGAGGCGGCGCGCGAGGCGCTGTCGCGGCTGGCGAAGGCACCGCGCAGGGCGATGACGCCGAGGTAGAGGAAGAGCAGGATCAGCATGGAGGTGAGGCGTGCATCCCACATCCACCAGGTCCCCCAGGTGGGTACGCCCCAGACCGCACCGGAGAACAGCGCGACGAAGGTCATGGCGGCGCCCAGCGGCGCCATCACGGTCGCCGCCATGTCGGCGATCTTGATCTTCCAGACCATGTAGACCAGGCCCGTCACCGCCAGGGAGACGAAGATCGATTGAGCAAGGAAGGCGGCCGGCACGTGCACGTAGATGATGCGGAAGCTGTTGCCCTGCTGGTAGTCGGCCGGCGCGAAGGCCAGCCCCCAGAGGGTGCCTGTCACGATCAGGATCAGCGCCGCCGCCCAGAACCAGGGCTGCAGGCGGGCGCTTATGGCATAGAACCACTTGGGGGAACGCAGCTTGTTAATGAAGGCCCACATGCCTCGTCAACCTCTCAACCGTTGATGCTGATGCGCAGCGATGCCGCGATGGCCAGCGGCGCCAGGATCAGGGCCAGCGCCAGCAGCGCGCCGAGAATCGCCAGATGCGCCAGTACGCCATCGCCGAAGATGGCCGCCTGGACGGCCCCGGCGCCGAAGATCAGTACCGGGATGTATAGGGGAAGCACCAGCAGCGACAGCAGCACGCCGCCGCGGGAGAGCCCCACCGTCAGCGCCGCTCCGATGGCACCAATCAGGCTGAGACTGGCACTGCCCAGTGCCAGTGAGATGGCCAATGCCCAGTAGCTGCCTGACGGCAGCGCCAGCATGATACCCAGCACAGGCGCCATTAGCGCCAGGGGCAGGCCGGTGAGCAGCCAGTGCACGACCACCTTGGCCAGGGCCAGCATCGCCAGCGGCTGAGGCGTCAGCAGCAGCTGCTCCAGCGAGCCGTCGTCGTAATCGGCGCGGAACAGGCTATCCAGCGACAGCAGGGCCGCCAGCAGCGCCGCTACCCACAGCAGGCCGGGGGCAATGGTTGCCAGCAGCGCAGGATCGGGGGAAATGCCGATCGGAAACAGGGTGATGACGATGGCGAAGAACACCAGGGGGTTCAGCACTTCGCTGCGCCGGCGCAGCAACAACACCAGGTCCCGTTTGAGCGTGGCCCACACTGCGACAGCGAGGCCGCCGTGAGGTTCCCCGCCAGCCACGGCCTGCGCCTTGCGCAGCGAACCTTCAGAGGCTGTCATCGCACCCTCCCCCGCCGAGGCGAACGCGTCTCAGCTCGTCGCACGGCGTGAGTTCGTGATGGGTGGTGACCAGCACGCAGCCACCGCGGCGGGCATGCTCGACCAGGCGCTGCTCCAGCGCCGCGACGCCGTCACGGTCGATGGCGGTGAAGGGCTCGTCGAGGACCCACAGCGGGCGCGGCGTAAGCACCAGGCGAGCCAGCGCCACGCGACGCTGCTGCCCGGCCGAGAGCTGGCCGGCCGGCACGTCTTCGAACCCGGCCAGGCCGAACGCCTCCAGCGCAGCGAAGCGTGCCTTTTCATCCGGCTTGTGGCCGGCCAGCGCCTGGTACCAGGCCAGGTTTTCCAGCGGCGTCAGTGCTGCCTTCACGCCCGGTGCGTGGCCCAGGTAGAGCAGGTTCGAGAGGAAGGACTCGCGGGCCTTACGCATCGGCCGTTCGTCCCAGTAAAGCTCGCCCTCGTAGTCCGCCAGCTGGCCGGAGAGTATCTTCAGCAGCGTGGTCTTGCCACTGCCGTTGGGGCCTTCCACGCGCACGATCTCGCCCGCGCGGATGTCCAGGTCAAGGCTCCGGAACAGCCAGCGGTCGTCACGCTCGCAGGCCAGGCTTTGCGCTTGCAGACGCAGGCTCAACGGCACTCTCCAGGAAGGCTGAAATTGCCGGAAATGCTACACGTAAAGCCTTTTTGCCGCTACCGACCGAGGTGCGTCACGGCGCCGCCCTTGCCCCAGATCAAGGCAGGATGACATCGGTAAAACTTGCCACTCGCCGACCGCTTGATATGATGCAAGGACCTGTACATTTCAACAGGGTCGTACCTAGGGGGGAAATGCCAATGCCAACGCCTTCCATGCAGTACCTTTACCGGCGCCCGAACCTGCCCATCGCCACATCCTGGGCCAGCGTCGACGCCAACGAGCTCGTCGAAGTGCCCCTGCTGGGGGACGTCTCGGCGGGCCTGCCCATCGAAGCCTGTCCCAGCGGCGGCGCCATTCATGCTCCCGCCTGCATGGTACGCCGCAACACCTACGCGCTGCGCGTGCGCGGCGACTCGATGATAGATTGCAACATCTTCGACGGCGACGTGATCATCATCGAGCGCCAGGAGAGCGCCGAGAACGGCGAAACTGCGGTCGTCCTCATCAACCAGCAGGAGGTCACGCTGAAGAAGCTCTACATCGAGAAGAATGGCGTGCGCCTGCAACCGGCCAACGAGAGCATGGCGCCCATCTACCTCAAGAACAGCGACATCCAGGTGCTCGGCATGGTGATGGGCGTGGTTCGCCAGCAGGAGCGCCACGAGCTGACCCACTGATGCGCTATCCGGTCCCCGACCTGGCGCCCGGCGCCTGGCGGGAAAGCACGCTCGAGGTGGAGAGGAGCCGCTTCATCGCCTGGCTCTGCCACGCCCCCGACGTGGCGGCCTTCGAGGCCCTGTTGGCCGAGGCTCGCCGCGCCCACCCCAATGCCAGCCACCACTGCAGTGCCTACATCGCCGGCCCGCCCGGCGAACAGAACGCCATTGGCTTCTCCGATGACGGCGAGCCCGGCGGCACCGCCGGACGCCCCATGTTCCAGGTATTGGAGGGCGCCGGACTGGGCCAGGTAGGCTGCGTGGTGACCCGTTATTTCGGCGGCACCAAGCTTGGCACCGGCGGCCTGGCCCGCGCCTATGCCCAGGCCGTGGCCCGGGGCCTCGCCGACCTGCCCCGGCGGGAGGCGATCGAACGCACCGCGCTCAGGATCCAGGTCGACTTCGCCGGCGAAGCCGAGGCCCGCGCCTGGCTGGAGAGCCGTGACGTCCTTGTCGATTCAGCCGATTATGGCAGCGAGGGCGTGGTGCTCAGCGTGGGCTGGCCCAGCGACGTCGCGGTCGACCTGGCTCCGCTGGAAGCCAGGCTGCGGGGGCGCCTGGCCCTGCTCGAAGCGTGGCCGCTGCGCTTATCGTCTTGCCTTTGCATTTGCATGGCGAAGAGCCGGTAAGGTAAACCATTGGCAGATTGCCCCTTCTGCCCTGCCGAATCAGGAGAACCCATGACGCCTCATGCCAAGGCGCCGCTAAGTGCCCTGTTCTGGGCTTTCACCCGCATTGGCCTGCTCGGCTTCGGCGGCGGTCCTGCGATGATCCCCCTGGTTCAGCAGGAAGTGGTCAAGCGGCATGCCTGGCTAACCGATGAGGAGTTCGCCGATATCCTGGCCATCGGCAACACCCTGCCCGGCCCCATCGCCACCAAGCTGCCCGGTTACATCGGGTACCGCGTCGCCGGTTTGGTGGGGTGCCTGATTGCCGTGACAGCCATCGTCCTGCCCATGGTTGTGGCGATGATCGCACTGCTGGGGGTTTTCAGCCGCTACCGGGACGTCGCCTGGATCCGGGGCATGGGGCAGGCAGTCGTTCCGGTGGTGATGGTGATGATGGCGCAGCTCACCTGGGATTTTTTCAGCAAGTCGCGCCTGGTGCTGGGCTGGGTGGCCAGCCTCGCCATGGCGGTGGCGGCGGGTGGGTTGATATACGGCATCGGCCTGCACCCGGGCTGGGTGATCGGCGCGCTGCTGCTGGCTGCCTTGCTGCAGCCACGCCGTTGGCGCCGGGAGGCGACGCCGTGATCTATGCACAGCTGTTTCTCGCCTTCTTCATCCCCAACATCATCGGCTATGGTGGCGGTCCGGCGATCATTCCGCTGATCGAGGCGGAGGTAGTCGGTCGTTACGGCTGGATGAACGCCCAGGAATTCGCCGAAACGCTGGCACTTGGCAACGCCCTGCCGAGCCCCATCGCCACCAAGATGGCCGGCTACGTGGGCTATGACGTGGCCGGCATCGGCGGCGCCCTGGTTGCCGTGCTCGCCACCGTGGTGCCGTCGCTGGTGCTGATGCTGGGCGCACTCGGGTTGTTGTATCGCTATCGCGATTCGCCGCGAGTCAAGCGAATGAGCCAGTGGGTGCGTCCTGTCATCGCCATGATGATGGCTTGGCTGACCTGGAGCTTTTTCAACGAAGGCGTGGACAAATCAGGGCTGCTGCATACGCTGCTGATCGGCGCCGCGGCGGCCATCGCCCTGGTTCGCTTTCGCACGCATCCCGCCTTCGTAGTGCTGGCCGCACTCGTCTACGGCGGGCTGTTTCTCGGCTGATCCGTCACCCCTCTTCTTGCAAGGAGCCTTCCATGCAGCATGACGCGCACTACTATCCCAACCCCTCGCGGCGCATGGCTACCTTCGGCAGCCGCGGCATGGTGGCCACCTCGCAGCCCCTGGGCGCACAGGTCGGCATGCAGATCCTGCAGCGGGGCGGCAACGCCGTGGATGCGGCTATTGCCACCGCCGCGGCGTTGACGATAGTGGAGCCGAGCTCGAACGGCCTGGGCAGCGATGCCTTTGCCATCGTCTGGGTCAACGGCAAGCTACATGGCTTGAATGCCAGCGGCCCGGCACCGCAGGCTGCGACCATCGAGGCGATAAAGACACTGGGCCATGAGCGTATGCCCCAGCACGGCCTGCTGCCGGTTACCGTGCCGGGGGCACCGGCCGCTTGGGCAATGCTTTCCGAGCGCTTCGGCAAGCTGCCCTTCGCCGACCTGCTGGCACCGGCCATCGCACTGGCAGAGGAGGGCTTCCCGGTCTCGCCGGTCGTCAATCAGATGTGGGAAGAGGCCTTCGTCAATTACCGCCGCTACGACGGTGCTGCGTTCCAGCCCTGGTTCGACACCTTCGCCCCGCATGGCCGCGCCCCGCGCGCCGGCGAACGCTGGGCGGCGCCGGACCACGCCCGCACACTGCGCGCCATTGCCGAGACCCATGCCCGGGCTTTCTACGAGGGCGAGCTGGCCGAGCGCATCGACGCCTTCTTCCGCGAGCATGGCGGCCTGCTGCGCCGCGAGGATCTCGCCGCCTTCCAGCCCGAGTGGGTCGACCCGATCAGCACCCGCTACCGCGGCCACGACGTCTGGGAGATTCCGCCGAACGGCAGCGGGCTGATTGCCCTACAGGCACTGGGCATGCTCGAGCGCCTGGGCGAGGAGGGACGCGACCCCATCGAGACCCTGCACCGCCGCATCGAGGCCACCAAGCTGGGTTATGTCGACGGCCTGCGATACGTCACCGAGCGCGACGCCATGGGCCCGAGCGTGGAAGAGTTGCTGGCCGACGACTACCTCCGGACCCGCGCGGGACTGATCGGCGAACGTGCGCTCGATCCACGGCACGGCAATCCCATTGCAGGCGGCACCGTCTACCTCGCCACCGCCGATGGCGAGGGCAACATGGTGTCGTTCATTCAGAGCAACTATATGGGCTTCGGCTCGGGTATCGTGGTGCCGGGTACCGGCATCAGCCTGCAGAACCGCGGCGCGTCGTTCTCGCTGGACCCGGACCATGCCAACGCCCTGGCGCCAGGCAAGCGCACCTACCACACCATCATCCCCGGCTTTATCACCCGCGACGGCGAGGCGGTGGGCCCGTTCGGCGTGATGGGCGGCTTCATGCAGCCACAGGGACACGTCCAGGTGGTCACTGCCATGCTGGATGACCACTTGAACCCCCAGGCGGCGCTCGACCTGCCGCGCTGGAAATGGATGCGGGGCAGGACCGTCGAGGTCGAACCGCACTTCCCCGACCACCTGGCCCAGGCGCTGGCGCGACGTGGCCACTACATCGTCAAGGCCGCCGATCCGATCAGCTTCGGCCGGGGCCAGGTGATCCTGCGCGACCGTGAAAGCGGCGTCCTATGTGGCGGCACCGAGCCGCGCACCGACGGCGCCGTGCTGGCCTGGTAGCAGGCCACGCCCTGCCGAACGCAAGCGGGCCCGGCGGCACTGCCGCCGGGCCCGCTTGCAAGGGCCTGCTGCTTCGCGTTCAGCCGAGGTACTTGATCATCACCCCGGCCGCCACCGCCGAGCCGATGACCCCGGCCACGTTGGGTCCCATGGCGTGCATCAGCAGGAAGTTGTGCGGGTTGGCCTCGAGCCCCACCCTGTTCGAGACCCGGGCCGCCATGGGCACCGCCGAAACGCCGGCCGAGCCGATCAGCGGATTGATCGGCATGTGGCTGACGAGGTTCATCAGCTTGGCCATCAGCACGCCGGCCGCCGTACCGATGCCGAAGGCCACGATGCCGAGCCCCAGGATGCCCAGCGTTTCCACCGCCAAGAAGCTTTCCGCCATCAGCTTGGAACCCACCGAGAGCCCCAGGAAGATGGTGACGATATTGATCAGCGCATTCTGGGCGGTATCCGAGAGGCGCTCGACCACGCCGCACTCGCGCATCAGGTTGCCGAAGCAGAACATGCCCAGCAGCGGCGCGGCATCGGGCAGGAATAGCGCCACCAGCAGCAGCAGCGACACCGGGAAGACGATCTTTTCGAGCTTCGACACCGGACGCAGCTGGGTCATGGCGATCTCGCGCTCCTTCTGCGTGGTCAGCAGGCGCATGATCGGCGGCTGGATCAGCGGCACCAGCGCCATGTAGGCATAGGCGGCCACGGCGATGGCCCCCAGCAGCTCCGGCGCCAGCACGCTCGAGACGTAGATCGAGGTGGGCCCGTCGGCGCCGCCGATGATGCCGATGGCGGCGGCCTGGTTGAGCGAGAAGTCCATCCAGCCGAGCGCCGAGAGCCCCACCGCCCCGAGCAGCGTGGCGAAGATGCCGAACTGCGCCGCCGCCCCCAGGAACAGCGTGCGCGGGTTGGCCAGCAGCGGACCGAAGTCGGTCATCGCTCCCACGCCCATGAAGATCACCAGCGGCGCGATGCCGGAGGCGATCGCCACGCTGTAGAACTGGTACAGCATGCCGTGGCTGTAGCCGGCGTCCATCGCCACGTCGTTGGCGGCACGGTAGGCCTGGGGCGTCAGGTCGGCGTGCAGCGCCGCACTGACGGCGTGCCGCCAGGCCTCGGGGGAAGCGCCGCTGGCCAGGTCGACACCGAGCACCGCCGCCAGCTGCTCCAGCACGCCGGGGCGGGCGAGGTGGGCGGCCTGCTCGGCCGCCGACAGCGCCAGCCCCGCCTCGGGGATGTTGGCGAGTATGCCACCGAAGCCGATCGGCACCAGCAGCAGCGGCTCGAATTTCTTGTAGATGGCGAGATAGAGCAGCACCAGGCCCATGACGATCATGACCGCCTGGCCCAGCGTCAGGTTGTAGAGGCCGGAACCCTCCCACAGGGTCAATAGCTTGTCCATTGGCAGACCCTTACAGCACGATCAGCGTATCGCCGACGGCGACGCTGTCGCCCTCGCCGACCTTGACCTCGGAGACGGTTCCGGCACTCGACGCGCGCACCTCGGTTTCCATCTTCATGGCCTCGAGGATGATCACCACGTCGCCCTCCTTGACGGTATCGCCCGGGCGCACGTTGACCTTGAAGATATTGCCGGCCAGCGGGGCGGTGATGGCCTCCCCCGTCGAGGGGGCCGACCCTTCGTCGTGCGAGACCTGTGGCGTCTCTCGGTTCGAGTGTGTCGCGCTGCCGCCCTGGACCTGGGTGATCTCCCCCCCCTCGGCGACCTCGACCACGTACTGCTTGCCGTTGACCTTGACCGTATAGGTCTCGGGGCCGGAAGGTGCCGTGGCCTGGGGGGCCGGCGCCTGGGCCTCGGCCTTAGCCGGCACCTTGGCGCCGGTCTCATCCTTGCCCGGCGCCTGGGGCGCCGGCTCGAAGGCATCGGGATTGTCGCGGTTCTTGAGAAACTTGAGCCCGATCTGCGGGAACAGCGCATAGGTCAGTACGTCGTCGACCTCGCGCTCGCCTTCCGCCAGACGAATACCCTCGTCACTCGCCTTCTCCCGGAGCTCGGCGGAGAGGCGCGCCATCTCGGGCTCGAGCAGGTCGGCAGGACGGCAGGTGATCGGTTCGCCACCCTCGAGCACGCGATCCTGCAGCGCCTTGTCGAAGGGTGCCGGGGCGGCACCGTACTCACCCTTCAGCAACGCCTGGACCTCCTTGGAGATCGATTTGTAGCGCTCCCCCATCATCACGTTCATGACCGCCTGGGTGCCGACGATCTGCGAGGTGGGCGTGACCAGCGGGATATAGCCCAGGTCCTCGCGTACGCGGGGAATCTCGGTCAGCACGTCATCGAGCTTGTCGCCGGCGCCCTGCTCCTTGAGCTGGCCTTCCATGTTGGTGAGCATGCCGCCCGGCACCTGGGCGATCAGGATGCGCGAGTCGATACCCCGCAACGACCCCTCGAAGGCGGCGTACTTCTTGCGCACCTCGCGGAAGTAGCCGGCGATATCCTCGAGCAGCTCGAGATCGAGGTTGGTGTCGCGGTCGGTGCCCTTGAGGATGGCCACCACCGATTCGGTCGGGCTGTGACCGTAGGTCATCGACATGGAGGAAATGGCCGTGTCGACGTTGTCGATGCCGGCCTCCACCGCCTTGACGATGGTCGCGGTGGAGAGGCCGGTCGTGGCGTGACAGTGAAGCTGGATCGGGATCGACAGCCGCTTCTTCAGCCGCGTGACCAGCTCATAGGCGTCGTAGGGCGCGAGCAGGCCGGCCATGTCCTTGATTGCCAGCGAGTCGGCGCCCATGTCGGCGATGGTTTCGGCAAGCTCCACCCAGCTGTCGAGCGTGTGCACCGGGCTTACGGTATAGGAGATGGTGCCTTGGGCGTGCCCATCCACGTCACGCACGGCCTTGATGGCCCGCTCCAGGTTGCGTGGGTCGTTCATGGCGTCGAAGACACGGAACACGTCGACGCCATTGGTCTTGGCACGCTCGACGAAGCGATCGACGACATCGTCGGCGTAGTGACGATAGCCCAGCAGGTTCTGGCCGCGCAGCAGCATCTGCTGCGGTGTGTTGGGCATGGCCTCCTTCAACGCCCGTATCCGCTCCCACGGATCCTCGCCGAGATAGCGGATACAGGCGTCGAAGGTGGCGCCGCCCCAGGACTCGAGCGACCAGAAGCCGACCCGATCGAGCTTCTCGGCGATCGGCAGCATGTCGTCGAGCCGCATGCGGGTGGCAAACAGTGACTGGTGGGCGTCGCGCAGAACGACGTCGGTAATGCCCAGCGGGCGTTTGGTCTCACTCATGACGATGACCCCGTGGATGGCATGTTATGTAGTAGTATGGGCAAGCGTTGCCGCGCCGATCAGCGACGTTGTCGGCGGCGGTAGCGATGTACGGCGGCGCTGATGACGGCCATCAACTCGGCGTCACCCGCCTGGTCAGAGGATGTCGAGGTCGGCACGGGGGCCGGGGGAACGGGAGATGGGGCCAGGCGACGCACCACGGCCGACATCAGGGTCGTGATCAGCACGAGGATCGTAAGAAAAACAAAAACGAAGCCCATACCTACGCCCATCAGGGCCAAGCCGTCAAGTAGCAGCTGCTCGTCCTGCATGTTCACCCTCCCCGATCCTTCGCGACTTGCTTACGAACTGCCGCCAACATGTCGCCAAGCGTAAAAAGTTGGCCCTATAAACTGCCCACACTATGGAGATAATGCAAGCGCCCTATGGTGGAAGCCAGCGTTGTTAATTTACTACAAGGCAGGATAGGCCTCGCCCCAATGGAGGGCGTGATCGATGCCCATACCCGCGATCTGCTTACCCGGCGACCCGGCTTCGATTGGACAGTGACGGAATTCGTCCGTGTCGTCGACGCCCGGCTCCCGCCACGCGTCTTTCTCCGCCACTGCCCCGAGCTGGACAGGTGTGTGACGACGCCCTCGGGCGTCCCGGTAGCACTGCAGCTGCTCGGCAGCGATCCGCCAGCGCTGGCTGCCAACGCCCTGCAGGCGCTGCGGCTCGGGGCTCGCGAGATCGACCTCAACTTCGGTTGCCCGGCCAAGCTCGTCAATCGCCACGATGGCGGCGCCTCGCTGCTGCGCGACCCGCGCCGCGTGCACGCCGCCGTGGTTGCTGTCTACGAGGCCGTGGGCAGCGAGATACCGGTCACGGCCAAGATCCGCCTCGGCTTTTCCCACCGCCGCCTGGCGCTGGACTGCGCCCAGGCAGCCGAGGCAGGCGGCGCCTCACGGCTGGTCGTACATGGCCGAACCCGCGACGAGGGCTATCGCCCTCCGGCCCACTGGGAGTGGATCGGCCGCATCCGCCGTCACCTGCGCATCCCGGTCGTTGCCAACGGCGACATCTGGAGCCTCGAGGACTACTGGAGGGCACGCACCCTGTCCGGCTGCCGCGACGTCATGCTGGGTCGCGGCGCGCTGGCAGACCCATGGCTGGCTCACCGCATTCGCCACTGGCTGGAAACCGGCGAGCAACTTCCCGCCACGCCCTGGCGGGAGCGCGCCGCCATCCTGATCGAGTTTGCTGCATTGCAGCGTACCACACTTCCCGAGCGCGTTGTCACCTCGCTCGTTAAGCAGTGGCTCAACCATATGCGTCATCGAGATGCCGAAGCCGCCCTGCGCTTTCAGGCGCTCAAGCGCATCACCGACCTCGATGCACTGCTGGCCGGCCTCTCTCCAGCGCCCTCACGCCAGCGACACCTGCCGCTCGCGCCCGCCTGACGGCCCCGCATGCCCCGTGGCAAAGCGCAGCGGACCAGAGGGAAGGAGGTAAAAAAAAGGTGCCCATCGCATTGCGAGGGCACCCAAACGATCGCGCGGCCGGCAACAATCCATGAATCCATGCCGGTTTCGCTAGTCGAGACACACGCTCCCACGCCGAGCGAAGAGAGCCTGCAAACAGAAGACCCGCCCTCTAGCGAGGACGGGTCGAAATCTGGCGCGCCCGGGAGGATTCGAACCTCCGACCACCTGATTCGTAGTCAGGTACTCTATCCAGCTGAGCTACGGGCGCTGACACAAGATAATAAATCTTGCTGATACCGATGCCTTCGTTTCGAATACGCCTTGAAATCCAACACGCCAGACCATGACAAAACAGTGCAAATGGTCACACTCGTCATGTTCGTGGCGCGCCCGGGAGGATTCGAACCTCCGACCACCTGATTCGTAGTCAGGTACTCTATCCAGCTGAGCTACGGGCGCATCATCACGCGTCGAACTACATCTCGCTTCGTGCTTAGGCAACATGTCGCATGGCGGAGAGGGAGGGATTCGAACCCTCGATGGGGCTATAAACCCCATACTCCCTTAGCAGGGGAGCGCCTTCAGCCACTCGGCCACCTCTCCCTCAACGACACGGCGCATATCCTATCGCCCCTGCGCCCCTTTGTCCAGCATATTCAGCTATTTGTTTCTCGGCACCGAAACCCGGCGCAGGGTCGGGCAACCGACTATGCGGAGCCGCCAGCGCCCCCTTCGTCGGATTTCTCGCGCTGAATGCGCTGGTAGATCTCTTCACGATGTACGGCGACATCCTTGGGTGCATTGACGCCAATGCGAACCTGGTTGCCCTTGACACCAAGGACGGTCACGGTGATGTCATCACCGATCATCAGCGTTTCTCCGACACGACGGGTCAGGATGAGCATGACTGATCTCCTTCTCAGACGACTTGCAACGGGATGCGCGTCGATCCCATCGACGCGAAGCTGCTGCTTCTATTATGTAACACTTTGTCTACTGTGCACTACCACCAACGCCACCATGCATCTTGGTAACGTTGAAGGGAAGCCGTACCGATTTCCGTCACAGTAGGCTTCCCGATGCAGCAACTCTTCCCCCAGCGTAGAAGAGGAGTCGCACTCGGTCGTCTGTAGCCTGTTAATTTTCTTGTAACTTCCCTATTCGCTTTCGATAGCGGTCTTATCCAGACCGAAAGCAGTGTGAAGGGAACGAACAGCGAGTTCCATCTGCTTCTCGTCGATAACGACCGATATTTTGATTTCCGAGGTGGAAACCATGCGAATATTGATGTTTTCGTCGGCCAGCACGCGGAACATCTTGGATGCCACGCCCGCATGAGAACGCATGCCGACGCCAACCAGCGAGACCTTGGCGATGTTGTCGTCGCCGTTGACTTCGCCACCCCCCAGGTCGGGAATCACCTGCTCCTCGAGGATCTTGAGCGTCTTCTTGTAGTCGCCCTTGGCCACGGTGAAGGTAAAGTCGGTGTAGTCGCCGGCCGGGGCCACGTTCTGCACGATCATGTCCACTTCGATATTGGCATCGGCGATCGGCCCGAGGATGCGCGAGGCCACGCCGGGCACGTCCGGGGTGTTGAGCAAGGTCAGCTTGGCCTCGTTGGCGGTGAAGGCGATACCTGAGATCAGCGGTTCTTCCATGGAGTCCTCGTCTTGGTCGGATTCAGCAACGATCAGGGTGCCGGGGCCGTCCTGGAAACTGGACAGCACGCGCAGCGGGACATTGTACTTGCCGGCAAACTCCACCGAGCGGATCTGCAGCACCTTGGAGCCCAGGCTCGCCAGCTCGAGCATCTCCTCGACGGTGATGGTGTCGAGGCGCTGCGCCTTGGAGCACACCCGCGGGTCGGTGGTGTAGACGCCGTCGACGTCGGTGTAGATCTGGCACTCGTCGGCGCCCAGCGCAGCGGCAAGCGCCACCCCGGTGGTGTCGGAACCGCCGCGACCGAGCGTGGTGATGTTGCCCTCCTCGTCGACGCCCTGGAAGCCGGCCACCACGACTACCTTGCCTTCGTCCAGGTCCTCGCGCATCTCGTCGGTTTCGATACGCTGGATTCGCGCCTTGGTGTGGGCACTGTCAGTGAGAATTCCCACCTGGGAGCCGGTATAGGAGGTGGCCGGCACGCCCAGCTTGTGCAGGGCCAGGGCCAGCAGCGAGATGGTCACCTGCTCGCCAGTCGAAACCAGCATGTCCATCTCGCGCGGCGTGGGCTCGTCGTTGATCTCATTGGCCATGCCGATCAGGCGGTTGGTCTCGCCGCTCATGGCGGAAACCACCACCACGACCTGATGGCCGTCATCGCGGAAGCCCTTGACCTTCTCGGCCACGGCCTTGATGCGCTCCACGGAGCCCACCGAGGTGCCGCCGAATTTCTGTACATAAAATGCCATCTACGCTTTTCCCTCGCTTGTCGGGCGTTGTACGCCCGGATGAGTGAAAGTCCTCAAAGTCGAAGGGCCGGGACACTACGGTCGCCGGCCCTGAAGACACTACGCGAGCTGCTGCTCGACCCAGGCGGGAACGCTTTCCAGCGCCCCCGGCAAGGCCGCTACGTCGCTGCCACCGGCCTGTGCCATGTCGGCACGCCCGCCGCCCTTGCCGCCGACCTGGGAGGCCACGTGGTTGACCAGCTCGCCGGCCTTGACCCTGCCGGTCAGGTCATCGGTGACGCCGGCGATCAGGCTCACCTTGCCGGCGCCCTCGTCGGCCACGCCCAGCACCACGATGCCAGAGCCCAGCTTGTTCTTGAGCTGGTCGAGCACCCCGCGCAACTCCTTGCCGGAGACACCTTCGAGCCGGGTGGAGAGCACCTTGACGCCGCCGATCTCGCGGGCCTGGCTCAGCATATCGCTGCCGGCGGCGCTGGCCAGCTTGGCCTTGAGACGCTCGAGCTCCTTTTCCAGGCTGCGGTTGCGCTCGACCAGTGACTCGACCCGCTCCTCGACCTGCTCCGGCTTGGCCTTGAGGCGCTCGCCAATGCGTACCAGGCGCGCTTCCTGCTCGCGGAAATGGGCCAGCGCCCCCTCGCCCGTGATTGCCTCGATGCGGCGCACGCCCGACGCGATGCCCTGCTCGGCGACGATATGGAAGCAACCGATATCCCCACTGCGGGCCACGTGGGTACCGCCGCACAGCTCGATGGAGAAGTCGTCGGCACCGATGGTCAGGACGCGCACGCTGTCGGCGTACTTGGCCTCGAACAGCGCCGCCGCCCCCTTGGCCTTGGCTTGGTCGAGGGTCATCTGCTCGATACGCGTCGGCGCGTTGGCCAGTATCTGCTCGTTGACCAGGCGTTCGACCTCGATGAGCTGATCGGGCGTCATCGGCTCGAAATGGCTGAAATCGAAGCGCAACCGTTCGGCGGTGACCAGCGAGCCCTTCTGCTGCACGTGATCGCCCAGCACCAGGCGCAGCGCCTTGTGCATCAGGTGGGTTGCGGAGTGATTGCGCACCGTGGCGGCACGCAGCCCGGCGTCGACCTCGGGACGCACCTCGGCGCCCACACGCAGGCTGCCCTCGATCAGCACCCCATGGTGCAGGTGGTGCCCGCCCTGCTTCTGGGTATCGGTCACCTGGAAGCGGCCACCCTCGACATGCAGGTAGCCGGTATCGCCCACCTGGCCGCCGGATTCCCCATAGAACGGCGTGCGATCGAGCACCACGATGCCGCGCTGTTCGGGTTCGAGCGCTGCCAGGGCGTTGCCTTCGCCGTCGACGATAGCGGTGACGGTGGCATGATCCTCGAGCCGGTCGTAGCCGGTGAAGGCGGTCTCGCCCTCGAGCTCAAGTGCCGCGCCGTAGTCGGCGCCGAATTGGCTGGCGGCACGAGCGCGCTCGCGCTGGGCCTCGAGTTCGCGTTCGAAGCCGGCTTCGTCCAACGTCACGCCGCGCTCGCGGCAGACGTCGGCGGTCAGATCATAGGGGAAACCGTAGGTGTCATAGAGCTTGAACACCGTCTCGCCCGGCAGCACGTCGCCTTCGAGGTCGGCCAGTGCCGCTTCGAGCAGGCTCATGCCGTGCTCGAGAGTGCGTGCGAACTGCTCCTCCTCCTTGAGCAGGATGCGCTCGATCTGGCTGCGCGCCTCTCGCAGCTCGGGATAGGCCCCGCCCATCTCGGCGTCGAGCGCCGCCACCAGCCGGTGAAAGAACGGTTCGCCGGCGCCCAGCTTGTGCCCGTGACGAATGGCACGCCGAATGATCCGGCGCAGCACGTAGCCGCGTCCCTCGTTGGAGGGCAGCACGCCATCGGCAATGAGGAACGCGCAGGAGCGGATATGGTCGGCGATCACGCGCAGCGAGGGCGTCGTGGTGTCGTCGTGCCCGGTGGCCGCGGCCGCCGCTTCGAGCAGGTTCTGGAACAGGTCGATCTCGTAGTTGGAGTGCACGCCCTGCAGTACGGCCGCCACACGCTCGAGGCCCATGCCGGTGTCGATGGAGGGCTTGGGCAGGGGGTTCAGGTTGCCCGCCGCATCGCGATCGAACTGCATGAACACCAGGTTCCAGATCTCGATGTAGCGATCGCCGTCCTCCTCGGGGCTGCCGGGAGGACCGCCCCACACCTCGGGGCCATGATCGAAGAAGATCTCGGAGCTGGGGCCGCAGGGACCGGTATCGCCCATCTGCCAGAAATTGTCCTCGTCGAGCTTGGAGAAACGCGCCGGGTCGACGCCGATCTCCTCCTTCCAGATCCTCTCCGCCTCGTCATCGCTGACATGCACCGTGACCCACAGCTTTTCGGCCGGCAGTCCCAGGCGCTGGGTCAGGAATTCCCAGGCGAAGCGAATGGCGTCGCGCTTGAAGTAATCGCCGAAGCTGAAGTTGCCCAGCATCTCGAAGAAGGTGTGGTGGCGTGCGGTGTAGCCGACGTTGTCCAAGTCGTTGTGCTTGCCGCCGGCGCGCACGCAGCGCTGGGCCGAGGTGGCGCGGACATAGGGGCGCGGGTCACGGCCGAGGAAGACGTCCTTGAACGGCACCATGCCGGCGTTGGTGAACAGCAGCGTCGGGTCGTTGCCCGGCACCAGGGAGCTCGACGGCACGATGGTGTGGCCGTGCTCTTCGAAGTAACTCAGAAAGGCCTGTCTGATGTCTGCGCTTTTCATGGCATATCCGTGGCGATGAGCGTGGTCACCCGACGGCAGGCGTACTCGACCGTATTTCGCGTGGCCGAATTCGCACGCCTTGGCGTGTCAGGAGCGCCACCAGGGGCGTTCGCAAAGGGATGCATTATAGCGCAGTTGTCAAGCGACTAAAGGGGAGGCGCTCATGCCGGTCTCATTCAGGTGAGCCGAGACACTCCAGCGCATGGCGGACCTGCTCGAAATCGAACCCCCGGGAAGCCAGGAAGCGCTCGCGTCGGGCCCGCTCTCGAGGGGAGTCGTGGGAGTGAGAGAAGCGCCGCGCGAGCGCGTCGGCGGCGAGTTCGAACCAGTCGATTCCGCCTTCTCGTTCGGCCTCGGCAAGCACCGCAGCGATCAGCGCTCGCTCGACCCCGCGCCGCTCGAGCTCGGCGCGCACCTTGAGCGGCCCCTGGCCCCTCAGCACGCGGGAACGCAGGAAGCTCTCGGCAAAACGGGCATCGGACTGCAGCCCCTCGGCGCCCAGTTCATCGAGGCAGGCGGCGATCGTCTCGGCGGAGTGCCCGCGCGCGCCGAGCCGCTGTACCAGCTCGGCGCGGGAGTATTCGCGTCGGGCCAGCAGGCGGATGGCGTCGTCCCGCGGGGACGACGCACGCTCGGGGGCAGGCTGGGCGGGCATGGCTTAAAGCAGGTCGTCCTCACGCTCGGCATCGGCTGCCATAGGCTCCGCGGCCTCCTCCTCCTTGGGTGCGACCGTCGCCAGGAGCTGACCGCGGATCTGGCTCTCGATCTCCTCCATCACCGCCGGGTTGTCCTCGAGGAACTGGGCGGCATTGGCCTTGCCCTGGCCGATCTTGTTGCCCTTGTAGCTGTACCAGGCCCCGGCCTTGTCGATCAAGTTGCACTGCACGCCCAGGTCGACCACCTCGCCGGCATGGTAGATACCCTTTCCGTAGAGGATCTGGAATTCGGCCTGGCGGAACGGCGGAGCCACCTTGTTCTTCACCACCTTGACCCGGGTCTCGTTGCCGGTGACCTCGTCGCCCTGCTTCACCGAACCGGTGCGGCGAATGTCCAGGCGCACGCTGGCGTAGAACTTGAGCGCGTTGCCGCCGGTGGTGGTCTCGGGGCTGCCGAACATGACGCCGATCTTCATGCGGATCTGGTTGATGAACACCACCATGCAGTTGGCGTTCTTGATGTGGCCGGTGATCTTGCGCAGCGCCTGCGACATCAGGCGCGCCTGCAGGCCGACGTGAGAGTCGCCCATCTCGCCCTCGATCTCGGCACGTGGCGTCAGCGCCGCCACCGAGTCGATGATGATCACGTCGACACCGCCTGAGCGAACCAGCATGTCGCAGATCTCGAGCGCCTGCTCGCCGGTGTCCGGCTGCGAGACCAGCAGGTCGTCGAGGTTGACGCCGAGCTTCTCGGCATAGCTGGGATCGAGGGCGTGCTCGGCATCGATGAAGGCGCAGGTCTTGCCCTGGCGCTGGGCCTGGGCGATTACCGAGAGCGTCAGGGTGGTCTTGCCCGAGGACTCCGGCCCGAAGATCTCCACCACGCGGCCATAGGGCAGGCCTCCGATGCCCAGGGCGATGTCGAGCCCCAGCGAGCCAGTGGAGACCGACGGCATGACCACCCGTGGCGTATCGCCCAGGCGCATCACGGTACCCTTGCCGAACTGGCGTTCGATCTGGGAAAGGGCGGCATTCAATGCCTTGGAGCGGTTTTCATCCTGTGCCATGAGGCTCTCCTCGCAGAACTCGCAGACGCTTGAGGTCGAAATGAATGGCGGGCTGCCGACGGGGAGCTCGCCTGGACACTGTATGGTTGGCCAGTAGTATGGCGAAAAAAACGCCCCGCGCCTAGCCTCTTGCCCACTTATGGGTTCTCTTCGTTTTCCAGATGGCGTATCAGCCCGACCACGGCCTCGCGCACCGCTCGCTCACGCACCGCACGCCGATCACCGGGAAACTGGAAGCGCTCGGCCCGTTGGCGCGCCTCGCTACCCCAGGCCAGCCATACGGTGCCCACCGGCTTCTCCGGCGTGCCGCCATCTGGCCCGGCCACGCCGCTGATCGCCACGCCGAGCCTGGCCCCGCTGTCACGGCAGGCGCCTGCCACCATCGCCTCCACCACTTCGCGGCTCACTGCGCCGTGCTGGGCGATCAATGCCTCCGGCACGCCCAGCAGGCGCGCCTTGGCCGCATTGGAGTAGGTCACGTAGCCGGTCTCGAAGTAATCCGAGCTGCCCGCCACCGAGGTAATGGCGCTGGCCACGCCACCGCCGGTACACGATTCGGCTGCGGTCACGCTGATGCCGTGCTCGCGGCAGCGTCGCCCGAGCCGTTCGGCGAGCGTGGTGAGGTCGAGGTTGGCCAGGCTGGAAGCACTGTGGGGCATGGTATCGCTCCTTGTTCGAGAGGACCGGCGGCGGACGCCGGCCGCTTGTGCTGCGACTGCCTGCTACCATAGCGCATCCGTCCGCCGGCATCAGGCAACGCCGCAAACGGCCAGCGTGTGCGGTGCACCCTCAGGGCCGCATGGTCTGGTGCTGTGCCAGCTGGCCGGCGGCGCCGGATGCCAGGGGCACCTCGTCGAGAAACTCGAGCGAGCGCACCGGCATGGCGAACTTGATGTCGCGCTGGCGAAATTGATTGCCTGCTGGATATCCATGTAGAGGTTGAAATCCGAGCTGAGCACGTAATAGACGATCTCGTATTTCAGCGCATAGTCGTCGAAGAAACGCAGGTGGGCCCGGTCGAAGCGGGTATTCTCCACCGACTCGATGACCTGCCGGATCAATTCCGGCACCTCGCGCACCTTCTCCAGCGGCGTACGAAAGGAGAGCGCCAGGCTGAACACCACGCGCCGCTCGTTCATGCGGTTGTAGTTGTGAATGGTCTGCTGCAGCAGGCGAGTATTGGAGATCAGGACCTGCTCGCCGCTCAAGCTGCGTATGCGGGTCGTCTTGAGCCCGATGTACTCGATCGTGCCGGCAATGTCGCCGAAGACGATGAAATGGCCGACCTTGAACGGTTTGTCGATGCCGATGGACGCCGAGGCGAACAGGTCACCGAGCAGCGTCTGTACCGCTAGCGCGATGGCGATACCGCCGATCCCCAGGCTGGCCACGAAGGCGGTGATGTTCACGCCCAGGTTGGCCAGGATGGAGAGCAGGACCACGGCCCAGAGACCGATACGGAACATCAACACGACCATCGTGACGGTCAGTTGGTTGTCACGGCCGGCATCCGATTGCAGCGTGTCCTCCTTCCACAGGTCGAGTGCGGCGTCGACCCACAGGCCGAACTGGAACGCCAGCACCAGGAACCAGATATGGCTGACGCGCTGTTCCCAGACGGGCCCCAGCTCCACCACGAACAGGGCCACCTGCAGCGCCAAGGCGGCGAGCAGGAACCGACTGGTATGCTCGGCGATATGCGCGGCATAGTGGCGCCAATGCCCCCGGCCACGGTTCGACCAGTCGGCAATGCGGCCCACGGCCAGACGCAGCAGCAGGCGCAGCACGATATAGCTGGCGATGGATATTCCCAGCAGCAGCGTCATGGTTACCAGGGTCGGCTGGTTCAGCCAGCCCCCCAGGTCTTGCCAGAACTCCGTCTCCATAAACGCCTCCCTTCATCATTGACGCCAGTCATTATGGTCAATCCGACATGCCGTGACCGAGGGATTTGTTACGGCGTGTCGGCCACCAGCGGCCCATGGTAACCTTGCCCCACTGATGCCCCACGAATCCGACGAACCTGCCGAGAACGCATGAACGACGCGGTCAAGACGGCCATGCCGGCCCATACCCCGATGATGGCTCAATACCTGAAGATCAAGCGCGAACACCCCGACGTGCTGCTCTTCTATCGCATGGGCGATTTCTATGAGCTGTTCTTCGACGACGCCAAGCGTGCCGCCGCGCTGCTCGACATCACGCTGACCCAGCGCGGCCAATCCGCCGGCAAGCCGATCCCCATGGCCGGCGTGCCCTACCACAGCGCCGAGGGCTACCTGGCGCGCCTGGTCAAGGCCGGCGAGTCGGTGGCGATCTGCGAGCAGATCGGCGACCCGGCCACGAGCAAGGGGCCGGTGGAGCGCCGCGTGGTGCGCATCGTCACGCCGGGCACGCTCCACGACGAGGCGCTGCTCGACGCCCGCCGCGACAACCTGCTGGTCGCCGTGCACCCGGCCGGCAACTGCTGGGGCATCGCCTGGCTGGAACTCTCCAGCGGTCGCTTCAGCGTGCTCGAGGTGGAGGGCGAAGGCGATATGCTCGCCGAGCTGCAACGCCTCGATCCGGCCGAGCTGCTCGTTCCCGAGAGCCTGTCGCTGCCCCCCACCCTGGAAGGCCGCCAGGGCCTGCGTCGCCAGAGCGACTGGCTGTTCGACCTCGAGTCCGCCACTCGCCTGCTGTGCGACCAGTTTCAGGTCCAGGACCTGCGCGGTTTCGGCTGCGCCCATCTCGAGGCTGCCCTCACCGCCGCCGGGGTGCTGATGGAGTACACCCGCGACACCCAGCGTTCGCGGTTGCCCCACGTCACCGCCGTGGGCGTGGAGAGCCGCGACGAGGCCGTGGTCATCGACGCCTCGAGTCGCCGCAACCTGGAGCTCGATACCAACCTCGGCGGCGGCGGCGACAACACCTTGGCCAGCGTACTCGACACCACCGCTACCGCCATGGGCTCGCGGCTGCTGAAGCGCTGGCTCAACCGCCCGCTGCGCGACCGTGCCCAGGTGCAGGGGCGCCAGGCGGCAGTCGCCCTGCTGCTCGAGCAGGAGGGCTTCGTCGCCCTGCGCGAATTGCTCAAGGCGATCGGCGACATCGAGCGCATCCTGGCCCGGGTGGCGCTCTACAGCGCACGACCGCGCGATCTTGCTCGCCTGCGCGACGCCCTGCTGGCCCTGCCGGCGCTCGAGCGCGAGCTTGCACGCTACAGCGAAGGAACGGTGCTGGACGAACTGTCACACCATATCCGTCCCTATCCGGCACTTGCCGACATGCTGGACCGCGGGCTGGTCGACAACCCGCCGGTGGTGATCCGCGACGGCGGCGTGATTCGTGAAGGCTTCGACGCCGAGCTCGACGACTACCGGGGGTTGGCCGAGCACGCCGGGGACTACCTGATACAGCTCGAAGTCCGCGAGCGCGAGCGCACCGGACTGGCCGGGCTCAAGGTGGGCTACAACCGCGTGCATGGCTATTACATCGAGATTCCCCGCGCCCAGGCCCGCGAGGCACCGGTCGACTACGTGCGACGCCAGACGCTGAAGAACGCCGAGCGCTTCATCATTCCCGAGCTCAAGGAGTTCGAGGACAAGGCGTTGTCGGCCAAGTCCCGCGCCCTGGCCCGCGAGAAGCTGCTCTACGATGGGTTGCTCGATTCGCTCAATGCCGAGCTGACAGCGCTGCAGGGCAGCGGCCGGGCGCTGGCGGCACTGGACGTGCTGACGACCTTCGCCGAGCGCGCCCAGACGCTACATTTCTCGCGCCCGCGACTGGCCGAATCGCCCGGCATCGAGATTCGCGGCGGCCGCCATCCCGTGGTGGAACACGTCAGCGAAATGCCTTTCGTGCCCAACGATTTGTTCCTCGACGACAGCCGTCGCATGCTGGTCATCACCGGCCCCAACATGGGCGGCAAGTCGACCTTCATGCGCCAGGCCGCCCTGATCGTCCTGCTCGCCCACACCGGCAGCTTCGTGCCCGCTGACGAGGCCTGTATCGGCCCGGTGGATCGCATTTTCACTCGCATCGGTTCTTCGGACGACCTGGCCGGCGGCCGCTCCACTTTCATGGTGGAGATGACCGAGACCGCGAATATTTTGCACAACGCCACCGACCACAGCCTGGTGCTGATGGACGAGATCGGTCGCGGCACCAGCACCTTCGACGGCCTGTCGCTGGCCTGGGCCAGCGCCGAGCACCTGACCCGCACAAGGGCATTCACGCTGTTCGCCACGCATTATTTCGAGATGACCGCGCTGGCCGACCAGGCCGAGGGCGTGGCCAACGTCCACCTCACCGCCGCCGAGCACCGTGACGGCATCGTTTTCATGCATCGCGTGGAGGAGGGACCCGCCAGCCAGAGCTATGGTCTGCAGGTGGCACAGCTGGCCGGCGTACCGCAGTCCGTCATCGCCAGGGCGCGCGACAAGTTGTCTCAGCTGGAGCAGCAGGAGATCGATCAGAGCAGCCGTGGCGGAACGCAGCCACCAGGCGATGCCAAGCCGCTGCAGAGCGACCTGTTCGCCAGCGCGCCGCATCCATTGCTGGATGCCCTGGCTGACTTGAACCCCGATGAGTTGACGCCGCGCCAAGCCCTCGAGCTCATCTACCACTGGCAGGAACGACTCTAGGCTTCGTGCGGCTTGCCCAGGTCTTTAGGCATGTCTAGAATGAAGCGTTCAACGAATTCATTCTTATAAGAAGAAATTTTTTTATAACTGTCAGGCTTAAGGCTGATACCGAACATCACCCACCGGGCCCCGCACGACCCGGCTGCGAGGAGGGAGACAGGCAATGACCTTTGTCGTCACCGAAAACTGCATCAAGTGCAAGTACACCGACTGCGTCGAGGTCTGCCCGGTGGACTGCTTCTATGAAGGCCCCAACTTCCTGGTAATCCATCCGGACGAGTGCATCGACTGCGCCCTGTGCGAGCCGGAATGCCCCGCCGAAGCGATATTCTCGGAAGACGAGTTGCCTGAAGGGCAGGAGGAATTCATTGCGCTCAACGCGGAGCTGTCCGAAGTCTGGCCCAACATTGCCGAGAAGAAAGACCCGCCAGCCGATGCCGAGGAGTGGGACGGCAAGCCCGGCAAGCTGCAGTACCTGGAGCGCTAGGCGCTAGCCCCGCCTGCGATTTGCCCTTCACGCGCCGGAGGCCAATGAGCCGCCGGCACGGCCTGAGCGCCTCTTGCGATCCTTCAGCCCAAGGCGAGAGAGCCCACAGACTTGGCGATACGCCGGGCAAAAAAAAGGCGGCCTCACAGGCCGCCCGGCTCCCAGCATTTCCTTGGGCGGTTCCTTCCGCCCTCTCTCCTGAGGCAGCTTCCCTGCCCGGAGGCGACTTCCTGTCACACCGGGCGTGCCACTGAATCAAGCATCCCGTTGCATCCTGCTGGAGAGCCTCCCGCTCTACCTTGTCCCACGTGTATTCTGGCATTTTCCCCAAACGGCGCAAGCGCACCCCAGGCAGACTTCCGGCCCGCCCAAGGCTGAAAGAAGGAAAACAGAATCCCTATAAAACAATGAGGTAATAAAAAACCGACACGCAAGGCATCGGTTTATTTCGGCCATATCAGGCTTTTTTCGTCGCCTCTTTGTAGGCGATTTCCTACAAATTTGTCAGCGATATCGACGCCCGAGTGGACAATAGCCGGTCCGGCTCACTGGCCCTTGATCGCGGAGAGCCCGGGATAGCTGACGCGCTCGCCGAGCTGCTCTTCGATCACCAGCAGACGGTTGTACTTGGCCACCCGGTCGGAGCGGCACAGTGAACCGGTCTTGATCTGGCCGGCTGATGTGCCCACGGCGAGGTCGGCGATAGTGGTGTCCTCGGTTTCGCCGCTGCGGTGGGAGATGACCGCGGTGAAACCGGCGTCCTGGGCCATGCGGATTGCATCCAGCGTCTCCGAGAGCGAACCGATCTGATTGAACTTGATCAGAATGGAGTTGCCGATTTTCTCGTCGACACCGCGCTTCAGAATACGCGTATTGGTCACAAACAGATCGTCGCCGACCAGCTGCACCTTGTCGCCAAGCTTGTCGGTCAACGCCTTCCAGCCGTCCCAGTCGGATTCGTCCATGCCGTCCTCGATGGAGACGATGGGGTACTGCTCGCACAGCTCGGCCAGGTAGTCGACGAAACCGGCCGCATCGTAGGACTTGCCCTCGCCGGAGAGCCGGTATTGGCCGTCCTGGTAGAACTCCGAGGAGGCGCAGTCGAGCGCTAGCGTCACGTCGCGACCGAGTTCGTAGCCGGCATCGCTGACGGCCTGCTTGATCACGGCGAGCGCCTCGGCGTTGGATTCCAGGTTGGGGGCGAAACCACCCTCGTCGCCCACGGCGGTGGCCAGCCCACGCGCCGACAGCACTTTCTTCAGCGCATGGAAGATCTCGGCGCCGACGCGCAGGGCCTCACGGAAATTCGGTGCGCCGACCGGCTGGATCATGAACTCCTGGATGTCGACGTTGTTGTCGGCGTGCTCGCCCCCATTGAGGATGTTCATCATCGGGACCGGCATGCTGTACTGGCCCGGCTGGCCGTAGAGCTCGGCGATATGAGCATAAAGCGGCACGCCCTTGGCGTTGGCGGCGGCCTTGGCCGCTGCCAGCGACACGGCGAGAATGGCGTTGGCGCCAAGATTGGCCTTGTTGTCGCTGCCGTCGAGTTCGAGCATGGCGTTGTCGAGGCCGCACTGATCGCGAGCATCCATGCCGACGAGACGCTCCCGAATGCTGCCGTTGACCGCTTCCACTGCCTTCAGCACGCCCTTGCCCAGGTAGCGCGACTTGTCGCCGTCGCGCAGCTCCAGCGCCTCGCGGGAGCCGGTGGACGCACCGCTCGGGGCGCAGGCCACACCCACCGCTCCGCTTTCGAGGCGCACTTCGGCCTGCACGGTGGGATTGCCGCGGGAGTCGAGCACCTCGAAGGCGTGGATTTCGACAATCTTGGTCATCTCTTTCGTCCTTTCATTCTGTCAGCGTTGATTGAGTCGATGTCGATGGGGAACCGCTTTTTCTCTCTCGGCTAATGGGCCGCCTCGGTATACGGCCTTTATTCGATGGTCAGTGCCGGGAAGCCCTTGACCAGCTCATCGAGTGTCTTGAGCTGGGCCAGGAACGGCTCGAGCCGATCCAACGGCAGCGCGCAGGGCCCGTCGCACAGGGCGCTGTCCGGGTCCGGATGCGCCTCGAGAAAGAGCCCGGCCAGCCCCACGGCGACACCCGCGCGCGCCAGCTCGGCCACTTGCTGGCGGCGCCCGCCGGCACTGTCGGCCCGCCCGCCCGGTCGCTGCAGGGAGTGGGTGACGTCGAAGAACACGGGGCATCCGGTCTGCTTCATGTCGCCGAAACCGAGCATGTCGACCACCAGGTTATTGTATCCGAAGCTGGATCCGCGCTCGCAAAGCAGCACGCGGTCATTGCCGGCCTCCTCGCATTTGCGAATGATGTGGCGCATCTCATGAGGCGCCAGGAACTGCGGCTTCTTGATATTGATCACCGCGCCGGTCCTGGCCATGGCCACCACCAGATCGGTCTGGCGCGCCAGGAAGGCAGGCAACTGGATGATATCGGCCACCTCGGCCACGGGCTCGGCCTGCCACGGCTCGTGCACATCGGTGATGACCGGCACGCCGAAGCGCGATTTCACCTCGGCGAGTATCGCGAGCCCTTTCTCCAGGCCGGGCCCCCGGAAGGAGTGGATCGAGCTGCGGTTGGCCTTGTCGAAGCTCGCCTTGTACACGTAGGGCATGCCGAGCCGGCGGGTGACGTCGGCATAGGTTTCGGCAACCTCAAGGGCCAGCTCGCGGGATTCCAGCACGTTCATGCCGCCAAGCAGCATCAGCGGCAAAGAATTGCCGGCGGTAAGGCCGGCAATGGAGACATGACGTTCGGGTGTAGACGGGGCCTTGTCGGACATTGTCTCACTCCTGATGCGTGGACTGCGCTCGGGTGCGCGCCACCTTTTGCTCCAGCGCCGCGTTGACGAAGCCGGTGAACAGCGGATGGCCATCACGCGGGGTGGAGGTGAATTCGGGGTGGAACTGGCAGGCCACGAACCAGGGGTGGTCGGGCAGCTCGATCATTTCCACCAGGGAATTGTCGACGCTCTTGCCGGAAACCACCAGGCCGGCCTGTTCAAGCGCATCGACGAACTGGTTGTTGACCTCGAAGCGGTGCCGATGGCGCTCGACGATTTCGTCGCTGCCGTAGGCCTCGCGTGCCCTGGTGCCCGGCTCGAGATGGCAGACCTGGCCGCCCAGGCGCATGGTACCGCCCAGGTCCGAGGCTTCATCACGCAACTCGATCTTACCCTCGGCGTTGATCCATTCGGTGATCAGGCCCACCACCGGATGCTGGGTGTCGTGAGTGAACTCGGTGGAATTGGCGTCTTCCCAGCCGGCCACATGGCGGGCGAACTCGATCACCGCGACTTGCATGCCGAGGCAGATGCCAAGGTAGGGGATGCCATTCTCGCGCGCGTAGCGGGCGGTCTCGATCTTGCCCTCGACACCGCGCTCGCCGAAACCACCGGGCACCAGGATCGCATCCTTGCCGGCCAGGCGCTCGGTGCCCTGGCGCTCGATGATCTCGGAGTCGATATAGTCGACGTTGACCTTCACCCGGGTCTGGATGCCGGCGTGGATCAGCGCCTCGTTGAGCGACTTGTAGGCGTCGAGCAGCTCCATGTACTTGCCGACCATGGCGATGTTGATCGACTTCAACGGATTGAGCTTGGCATCGAGCACGTGGATCCACTCGGCGAGGTCGGCCTCGTCGGCCTCCAGGCGCAGCTTGTCGCAGACGATCTCGTCGAGGCCGTGCTCATGCAGCATCAGCGGAATGCGGTAGATGGTATCGGCATCCTGCAGCGGGATGACCGCGCGCTCCTCGACGTTGGTGAACAGCGCGATCTTGCGCCGCTCGGTCTCCTCCAGCTCGACCTCGCTTCTGCAGATCAAGATGTCGGGCTGGATGCCGATCGAACGCAGTTCCTTGACGCTGTGCTGGGTCGGCTTGGTCTTGGTCTCGCCGGCGGTCTTGATATACGGCACCAGGGTCAGGTGCATGAAGATCGCCCGGCTCGCGCCCAGCTCGCTGCGGATCTGGCGGATCGACTCGAGGAACGGCAGCGACTCAATGTCGCCCACGGTGCCGCCGATCTCCACCAGGGCCACGTCGAAGCCCTCCCCGCCGGCATAGACGCGGCGCTTGATCTCGTCGGTGATGTGCGGAATCACCTGCACCGTGCCGCCCAGGTAGTCGCCGCGCCGCTCGCGGCGCAGCACGTGCTCGTAGACGCGGCCGGTGGTGAAGTTGTTGCCCTGGGTCATCTTGGTGCGGATGAAACGCTCGTAGTGACCCAGGTCGAGATCGGTCTCGGCGCCATCTTCAGTGACGAACACCTCGCCGTGCTGGAAGGGGCTCATGGTGCCCGGATCCACGTTGATGTAGGGATCGAGCTTGAGCATGGTGACCTTGAGGCCACGCGCCTCGAGTATCGCCGCCAGCGAAGCCGACGCGATGCCCTTGCCAAGTGAGGACACAACGCCGCCGGTCACGAAGATATATCGTGTCATGGAGAACCTGTCGAAACGTGATCGTGAGGCTTGGCAGAAAGCCGCGCCAGGATGGGACGACAGCGTAGCAGATTACGACCAATGGCTCAATTTCGCTGCCTGCCGCCCTGTCACGACCACCAGCGCGCGGTCTCGCCCCCCAGCGGGTCGTAGGGTGGCTGCGAGACCTGGGCGATGCGCGCCACCGCCGCATCATGCGCCTCCGGATCGGCGCCGATCAGGTCGAGTTCGGGTTGATCCTCGGGGTAGGCCGCCAGCAGCAGGAAATCGTCGCTGGCCGCCAGGTGGCAATGGCCGGTGCCCGCCGGCAGCACCAGGGCATCGCCGGTGCGCAACTCGACGTCGTCGCCCCGCTCGCCGCCCAGGCGCAGCCTGCCCCAGCCCGAGAGCACGCCGAAGGCCTCGTGGGCAATGGAGTGGTAATGGTGGTAGTCGTAGACCCCGCCGCGCCAGCTCGGCCGCCAGCCGTGGGCATGGAACAACCGCTCGAAGCGTTCGGCGATGGCCTCACGGTCGAGTACCGGATTCACGCCACGCGAGCGAAAGGCCAGCGTCGCCAGTGGCGAGTTGGGAATACATCCATCATCGGCGAAGTGCAGCTGCTCGGGTGCCACCGGCTCACCCTGGCCATCGGCAAGCCCCAGATCCCGTCGCGTCTCGTCCATGATCGCTCCTCATCGGAATGTGACCCGTCCTTAACTTTCAAAGATTCTAGGCAAGGAAACCGCCAGACGTAAACGCCCCGGCCATGGCCGGGGCGAATCGCGTCGCATGCGGCGTCAGACGCGCAGGTAGTCGAGGATGCCTTCGGCGGCCTGGCGGCCTTCGAACACGGCGGTGACCACCAGGTCGGAGCCGCGCACCATGTCGCCACCGGCAAAGATCTTCTCGTGGGTGGTCTGGAAGGCGTAGGTGCCATGTTCGGGCGCCAGCACACGGTCACGTTCGTCGAGCTCGATACCGAGCTGGTCGAACCACGGCGCCGGGCTCGGCTGGAAGCCGAAGGCGATGACCACGGCGTCGGCCGGGAGGATCTCCTCGGAGCCCGGCACCACCTCGGGGCGCTGGCGCCCGTTCTCGTCGGGCTCGCCCAGTCGCGTGCGCACGACCTTCACGCCCTCGACCTTGCCTTCGCCGACTACCGCCACCGGCTGGCGATTGAACAGGAACTCCACGCCCTCCTCACGGGCATTGGCCACCTCGCGCTTGGAGCCCGGCATGTTCTCCTCGTCGCGGCGGTAGGCGCAGGTCACCGTGGCGGCTCCCTGGCGAATCGCGGTGCGGTTGCAGTCCATGGCGGTATCGCCGCCGCCCAGCACCACCACCTTCTTGCCTTCCAGCGAGACGTAGTCGGCCGGCTCCTTCTCGAAGCCGAGGCAATGGTTGACGTTGGCGATCAGGTAGTCGAGCGCCTTGTGCACGCCGGGCAGGTCCTCGCCGGGGAAGCCGCCGGCCATGTACTTGTAGGTCCCCATGCCCATGAATACCGCATCGTACTCCTCGAGCAGCGTGTCGATGGTCACATCCTTGCCGATCTCGGTATTGAGGCGGAACTCGATGCCCATCTCCTCGAATACCGCGCGGCGACGCTCCATCACCGTCTTGTCGAGCTTGAACTCGGGGATGCCGAAGGTCAGCAGACCGCCGATCTCGGGGTAGCGATCGAATACCACCGGGCGTACGCCGTTGCGCACCAGGATATCGGCACAGCCGAGGCCCGCCGGGCCGGCGCCGATCACCGCGACTCGCTTGTCGGTCCATGTCACCTGGGACATGTCGGGACGCCAGCCCATGGCGAAGGCGGTGTCGGTGATGTACTTCTCCACCGAGCCGATGGTCACCGCACCAAAGCCGTCATTGAGGGTACAGGCGCCTTCGCAAAGGCGATCCTGCGGGCACACCCGGCCGCACACCTCGGGCAGCGAGTTGGTCTTGTGCGACAGCTCGGCGGCTTCGAGGATGTTGCCCTCAGCCACCAGCTGCAGCCAGTTGGGAATGTAGTTGTGCACCGGGCACTTCCACTCGCAGTACGGATTGCCGCAGTGAAGGCATCGGTGCGACTGGCTGGCCGCCTCCTGCGGCTTGAACGGCTCGTAGATTTCGGCGAACTCGCGCGAACGCGTACGAGCGTCCTTCTTCTGCGGGTCCTGGCGACCCACGTCGATAAACTGGAAATCGTTTTTGGTCAAACGGTTGGCCATATTCGTGTCTCCTGGAATCCGGCTCACTCGGGGCGCCGGCGAGATTCGTCGAGCAGGCTGTTCAGGCTCGCCGCCTTGGGCTTGACCAGCCAGAAGTGCCGCACGAAGTCGCTGAAGTCGTCGAGGATCTCGCGCCCGCGGGCCGAGTCGGTCTCGGCCACGAATTCGGTAATGATTTCCCGCAGGTGGCGCCGGTAGGCCTCCATGGCCTCGGTATTGACCCGGTGGATCTCCACCAGCTCATGGTTGTAGCGATCGACGAAGGAGCGGTCTTCGTCGAGAACATAGGCGAAGCCGCCGGTCATGCCGGCGCCGAAGTTGACGCCGGTTTCGCCCAATACACAGACCAGGCCGCCGGTCATGTACTCGCAACAATGGTCGCCGGCCCCTTCGATCACGGCATGGGCGCCGGAGTTGCGCACGCCGAAGCGTTCGCCGGCGGTACCGGCGGCGAACAGCTTGCCCCCGGTGGCGCCGTACAGGCAGGTATTGCCGATGATCGCCGTCTTGTGGCTCTCGAAGCGACTGCCGCGGGGCGGCACGATGACCACCCTGCCGCCGTTCATGCCCTTGCCCACGTAGTCGTTGGCATCGCCTTCGAGGTAGAGATTGAGGCCACGAGCATTCCACACGCCGAAGCTCTGCCCGGCCACGCCGGTAAATCGCAGGGTGATCGGAGCATCCTCGAGCCCGGCCTCGCCGTAGCGCTTGGCCACCGCACCGGAAGAGAGCGCCGGCACCGAACGGTCGCAGTTGGTGATGGTGAATTCATATTCGCCACCGCTCTTGTCGGCGATGGCACGCTCGATGGTGGCCAGCACCTCCTGGTTCTTGGCGCCCGGGTCGTGGGGCACGTTACGGCTGACCTGGCAGAACTGCGGCGCCTCCGCCGGCACGAAGTCGTTGGCCAGCAGCGGTGCGAGATCCAGCCGGCGCTGTGAGGCGGTCTCTCCCTCCAGCACGTCGAGCAGGTCGGTGCGGCCGATCAGATCGGTCAGCTTTCTGACTCCCATCATGGCCAGCAATTCCCGCACCTCTTCGGCGATGAAGCGGAAGTAGTTCTTGACCATGTCCACGGTGCCGCGGAAGTGCTCGTCACGCAGGTACTGGTGCTGGGTGGCCACGCCCGTGGCGCAGTTGTTCAGGTGGCAGATGCGCAGGTACTTGCAGCCCAGCGCCACCATCGGCGCGGTGCCGAAGCCGAAGCTCTCGGCGCCCAGTATCGCCGCCTTGACCACGTCGAGGCCGGTCTTCAGGCCGCCGTCGGTCTGCAGCCGGATCTTGTCGCGCAGGCCGTTGATGCGCAGCGCCTGGTGCACTTCGGGCAGGCCCAGCTCCCAGGGGCTGCCGGCGTGCTTGATCGAGGTCAGCGGGCTCGCCGCCGTACCGCCGTCGTAGCCCGACACGGTGATCAGGTCGGCATAGGCCTTGGCCACACCGGTGGCAATGGTGCCGATGCCGGGCTCGGAAACCAGCTTCACCGATACCTGCGCCTCGGGGTTGACCTGCTTGAGGTCGAAGATCAGTTGCGCCAGATCCTCGATGGAGTAGATGTCGTGGTGCGGCGGCGGGGAAATAAGCGTCACGCCGGGCACCGAGTAGCGCAACCTGGCGATCAGGTCGTTGACCTTGCCGCCTGGGAGCTGGCCGCCCTCGCCGGGCTTGGCGCCCTGCGCCACCTTGATCTGCAGCACCTCGGCATTGACCAGGTAGGCCGGGGTGACGCCGAAGCGCCCGGAGGCGATCTGCTTGATCTTCGAGGAGCGGATGGTGCCATAGCGTGCCGGATCCTCGCCGCCCTCGCCGGAGTTGGAACGGCCGCCGGCCTCGTTCATGGCCTGGGCGAGCGCCTCATGGGCCTCTGGCGACAGCGCGCCGAGTGACATACCGGCACTGTCGAAGCGCGGCAGCATCTCCTCGACCGGCTCCACCTCCTCCAGGGCCAGCGGCGTCTCGGCGGCCTTGAGCTTGAACAGGTCGCGCAGCGTGGCGACCGGCCGCTCATTGACCAGACGGGCGAACTTCTTCCACTTGGCGTAGTCGCCCTCCTGCACGGCCTCCTGCAACGCCTTGACCACGTCGGGGTTGTAGGCGTGGTATTCGTGGTCATGCACGTACTTGAAAAAGCCGCCCTGGTTGATGCCCTTGCGTGGCGTCCAGGCGTCGCGGGCCAGCAGTTCCTGCTGCAGCTGCAGCTCGGCGAAGCCGGTGCCCTCGATGCGCGAGGCCATGCCGGAGAAGCACAGCTCGGTCACTTCGGAGGAGAGGCCTACCGCCTCGAACAGCTGCGAACCGCGATAGGAGGCAAGGGTCGAGATCCCCATCTTCGAAAGGATCTTGTAGAGCCCCTTCTGCATGCCCTTGCGGTAGTTCTCGCGCGCGTCCGCCGGGTTGCCGGTGAGCTCGCCGGTACGATGCATGTCGGCCATGACCTGGTAGGCCAGCCACGGGAAGACCGCGGTGGCGCCGACGCCGAACAGCACCGCCATCTGGTGTGCATCGCGGGCATAGCCGGTCTCGACCACGATGTTGGCGCGCGGGCGCAGTGCCAGCTTGCCCAGGTGATGATGCACCGCGCCCACCGCCAGGGCGGCGTGAATCGGCAGCTCGCCCTTTTCGAGATTGGCATCGGACAGCACCAGAATCACCTTGCCCTCGTGTACCGCGGCCTCGGCCTGGCGGCACAGCTCGACGATGGCCGCCTTGAGACCCAGCTGCTCCGGGTCGTAGCCCAGGCTCAGACGCTGGTGCGAGAAGGCTGGGTCATCCTGCTCGAGCAGCGCGGTGAACTTGCGCGGCGACAGCACCGGCGTGGTCAGGATGATGCGATGGGCGTGCTCCGGCGTGGCCTTGAACACGTTGAGCTCGGCCCCGATGCAGGTTTCCAGCGACATCACGATCGACTCGCGCAGCGGATCGATCGGCGGGTTGGTGACCTGAGCGAACTTCTGGCGGAAATAGTCGCTGAGCAGGCGGCTGCGGCGTGACAGCACCGCCATGGGCGTGTCGTCGCCCATGGAGCCCACCGCCTCCTGGCCGCTCTCGGCCAAGGGGCGCAATACCTGGTCGCGCTCCTCGAAGCTGACCTGGAACATCTTCTGCCAGGTCTTGACCGCCTCGGTATCCATGTTCTGGAAGCTGGCCAGTTCGGTCAGCGCCGACTCCAGGTAGTGCGCCTCTTCCTTCAGCCAGCGCTTGTAGGGGTAGGCGGAGGTCAGGCGCTCGTCGATGTCCTCGGTATGCAGGACTTCGCCGGTATGCGTGTCCACGGCCAGTATCTGCCCCGGGCCGACGCGGCCCTTGGCCACCACATCGTCGGGCTTGTAGTCGTAGGTGCCGATCTCGGATGCCAGGGTGATGTAGCCGTTCTTGGTGATCACCCAGCGCGCCGGGCGCAGGCCGTTGCGGTCGAGCATGCAGATCGCCTGGCGGCCGTCGGTCATGACCACGCCGGCCGGGCCGTCCCATGGCTCCATGTGCATGGAGTTGTACTCGTAGAAGGCCCGCAGCTCGCCGCTCATGGTTTCGACGTTCTGCCACGCCGGCGGCACCATCATGCGCACGGCGCGGTGCAGCTCCATGCCGCCCATCAGCAGCACTTCGAGCATGTTGTCCATGCTCGACGAGTCGGAACCCACGGTGTTGACGATTTCGTCGAGCTCGGCGATCTCAGGCAGCCGCTCGTTGACGAAATTCTCCTTGCGCGAGTTGGCCCAGCCGCGGTTCGCCTCGATGGTGTTGATCTCGCCGTTGTGAGCCAGCAGGCGGAACGGCTGGGCGAGCGGCCAGCGCGGCGCGGTATTGGTGGAGAAACGCTGATGGAATACGCAGATCGCCGTCTGCAGGCGTTCGTCGCCCAGGTCGTGATAGAACGACGGCAGATCCACCGGCATCACAAGGCCCTTGTAGGAGAGCACCTGGGAGGAGAGCGAACTGACGTAGAAGTCCTCCTCGTCGCGCAGCATCTGCTCGGCACGGCGCCGCGCCATGAACAGGTCGACGTCGAAACGCTCGGGGTCGCTGAGCTTGCCCGGCTCGACGAACAGATGGCGAATACGCGGCAGGCAAGCGCGGGCGATATCGCCACAGTAGGACGGATCCACCGGCACCTCGCGCCAGCCGCGAATGACCAGACCACAGGCGCGCAGTTCACCCTCGAGAATGCCGCGGGCGCGGGCCTCCTTGGCGTCATCGTCCGGCAGGAACACCGACCCCACGGCAAACTGCTCGCCGAGGTCGACGTCGAGCGCCTCGGTGGCCACTTCGCGCATGAAGGCCTCGGGCATCTTCAGCAGCAGGCCGCAGCCGTCGCCGGTCTTGCCATCCGCCGCGATGCCGCCACGATGGGTCATGCAGGTGAGCGATTCGATGGCGGTGCGAAGCAGGTCGTGGCTGGCCTGCCCTTCCATGTGCGCGATCAGGCCGAAGCCACAGTTGTCACGGAACTCGCCTGGATGATGAAGGCCTTGATTCATGGGCGTGCCTCAAAGAATGGCTATTGACCAGACGACAGCTTTCATGTATTTTAATCTGTTTTCTTTTTATTAGACCTGTCAAAGACAGGCGGCTGGCGTCGCGAGAAAAGGACGCCCAGCATAGACACGTCGCCCCCTCCCGTGCAATCACCTGCCTCTCTCGAAGCCCATAAAATTCCCGGCAAATCCGCAACTTGCCGAACAACAAGAAGCAAAAACAACCATGTGTTCAATGACTTGCAGCATTCGCCTGCGGGTCATTTCAGCGCACCGACACGACATTAGACTTTAGGCTAATTTCTGCCATTTCCCCCATACCGATACGGCATGAGGCATGCGAATTTGATGCTTATGACGATGCCCGGCAGCGCTGAGGCTACGTGAAACAGCGAAAGGCCGCGCGAATCTCTTCGCACGGCCTCTGGAAAGGCTACCTGGCTTGGCAAATCAGCGACGCTTGCGCGCTCAGCGTCGGGGGAAGGTCGCCAGCAACTCTTCAAGCTGTGGCGCTGGCGTCCGGTCATGGATAATTGCCCGGCCCAGCGCTTCGAGCAGAATCAGGCGCAGCCGCTCGTCGACGTTCTTCTTGTCCAGGCGCATGCGCGCCAGGAAGTCCTCGACCCCCATGTCAGCCGGCGCCTCCAGCGGCAGGCCGGCCGAGGCGATGATGGCCGCGGTGCGCGAGACCTCCGCTTCCGTCAGCCAACCGAGGCGCCGCGACAGCTCAGCGGCCATCAGCATGCCGGTTCCCACCGCCTCGCCGTGCAGCCACCTGCCGTAGCCCTGGTGCGCCTCGATGGCATGGCCGAAGGTGTGGCCCAGGTTGAGCAGGGCCCGCACCCCCTGTTCGGTCTCGTCCGCCGCGACGATCTCGGCCTTTAGCTGGCAGCTTCGCTCGATGGCCCAGGCCAGCGTGCTGGCCTCCAGGGCTCTCAGCGAAGCCATCTCGGCCTCCAGCCAGGCGAGGAAGTCGGCATCGCGAATCAGGCCGTACTTGATCACCTCGGCCAGCCCTGCCGAGAGCTCCTTGGCCGGCAGGGTTTCCAGGGTGTCGGTATCGACCAATACGGCCCGCGGCTGCCAGAACGCACCGATCATGTTCTTGCCCAGCGGATGGTTGACGCCTGTCTTGCCGCCCACCGAAGAATCCACCTGGGACAGCAGCGTGGTCGGCACCTGGATGAACGCGACGCCGCGCTGGTAGCAGGCGGCGGCGAACCCGACCATGTCGCCGATCACGCCGCCGCCCAGGGCAATCAGCGTGCAGCGGCGATTGAAGCCCGCTTCGAGCAGTGCGTCCCAGATGCGGCTGACGCTGGCCAGGGTCTTGGTCGCCTCGCCGTCGGGCAGGACCACCTGGCGTACCTCCGCATCGCCGGGCAGGCCTTCCCGCAGGCGCGACAGGTAGAGGGGCGCCACCGTCTCGTTAGTCACGACCATGACCTGTCGACCGGCCAGGTAGGGCGTCAGCCAGGCAGGGTCGCCGAGCAGTCCGGCGCCGATGTGGATGGGGTAGCTGCGCTCGCCCAGGGCTACCTGCAGGCTGCGCCGGGTCGATGGAGTTTCGCTCTTGGGCATGGGTCAGGCCTTGGCTTTTAGGGGATCGACCAGCCGCTGCACGCGACGCACGATATCGTTGACCACCGCTCGTGGGCTGCGCCGGTCGGTGCGCACCACGATGTCGGCGGTGGCGCGATAGAGGGGGTCGCGCAAGTCGAACATCTCGCGCAGCACCCGCTCGCGATCGGGATGCTGCAGCAGGGGGCGATTGCGATCCTTGGCGACACGCTTGAGCTGCTGTTCGACGGTGGTGAAGAGATAGATGACGGTGCCTCGCTCACGCAGCCGGCGGCGATTCTCCTCGCGCAGCACCGCACCGCCACCGGTGGCGATGACCACGCCCTCACGCAAGGTCAGCTCCTCGATCATCTGCTCTTCGCGATGGCGAAAGCCCGCCTCGCCCTCGACGTCGAAGATCCAGGGAATGTCGGCACCGCAGCGAGCCTGTATCTCATGATCGCTGTCGAGGAAATCACGTGAAAGCTCGGCCGCCAGAAGGCGGCCGATGGTGCTCTTGCCGGCTCCCATGGGGCCGACCAATATCAGATTGGGCAAGTCCTGCATCAGCGAATCGCCAGGCCGTCCTCGAGTATGCGTGGAGTGATGAACACCAGTAGCTCCACCTTCTGATTGCTCGACTCATTGTACCGGAAAAGCCTGCCCAGCACAGGCAGGTCGCCGAAGAACGGCGTCTTGGCCAGGCGGCTGAGCTGCTCGGTGGTAAGAATGCCCCCCAGCACCACCGTTTCGCCGTTGTCGACGAGCACCTGGGTCTCGATACGGTTGGTATCGATGGGCGGCGCCTGCCCCGGCGCCGCCTCGCGGAAGCTGTCGTTCTTGATCACCAGGTCCATGATAATGCGATTGTCGGGCGTGATCTGCGGCGTGACTTCCAGCGACAGCTCGGCCTCCTTGAACTCGGTTTGTGGCACGTTGCCCTCACCGATGGACTGGTAGGCACGCTCCTCGCCCTGGATGATGGTCGCCTTGCGCTGGTTGGCGGTAATGACCCGCGGCTGCGAGATCGTCTGGCTCTTGTTCTCGCTCTCCAGCGCACGCAGCTCCAGGTCCAGCAGGATATCCCCCGAGAGATAACCGAAACCGAAACTGGTCATGGGGTTGGCGCTACCCAGGTCGACGGAGAGTCCGCCGCGCTGGAACTGGCTGCCGGTGGGATCGTCGAAGCCCCCGGTGAACTGGCCGCGAGAGTCGCGCTGCCCGGTGAAGCCGTCGCCATAGGCGGAGATCGGCGCACCCGAGGAGGCGCCGCCCAGGTTGAACCGGCTTCCGCCACCGGATGCTCCCCAGTTGACGCCCAGCTCTTCCGTCACGCCGTCGCGGGCAATGACGATACGCGCTTCTATCTGCACTTGGCGCACCGCCACATCGAGCTGGTCGAGCGTCCGCAGGATCTCCTGGATCTGATCGGCGGTATCCTGAATCAGCAGCATGTTGGTGCGCGCATCCACCGCCACGCGGCCGCGTTCGGTCAGCAGGCCGAAGCCCTCACCGCCGCGCAGCAGCTGGGCGAGATCCTCGGCGCGGGCGTAGCGCACCTGCACGTATTCCGACACCAGCGGCGCCAGGGTTTCGACCTGGGCGCGGGCCTCGAGCTCCTGGCGCTCGATATTGGCCAGCTCGCTGGCCGGTGCCACCACGATGACATTGCCTTCCTGACGGCTGGCCAGGCCATGGCTCTTGAGCACCAGGTCGAGGGCCTGGTCCCAGGGCACGTCCTCCAGGTTGAGGGTCACCTGGCCGGTCACGCTATCGCTGGCCACCAGGTTGAGGCCGGTGAAATCGGCGATGATCGCCAGCACCGAACGCACTTCGATGTCCTGGAAGTTCAGGGTGATGCGCTCGCCGGTGTAGGGGAACTGCTCGCGCACGCGCTGCTCGCGCTCCTGCTGGGTGACGGGCTGCGCCTCGATGGTCAGCTGCCGCCCGCTCTGGGTCGAGAGCATGGCAAAGTCGCCGCCCCCTTCGATCTCCAGGGTAACGCCATGATTGCCGACGCGCGGCGTGATGCGCTGCAATGGCGTGCCGAAATCGCTCACGTCGAGGACCTGGTTGTGCGCCTCGGGCAGCTCGACGCCGCTGAGCTCGGCCACGATGCGATTGCGGCCCGACTCGCGAACCCTGGCATCGACGCCGGCACGGTCGAACGTGACGACCAGGCGGCCCGCGCCCTCCTCGCCGCGACGAAAATCGATATCGGCAATGCTCGGCATACCGCTTGCGGTCGCCGAGCCAGGCGTCGCAGGCCGGGAAGGCGCCGCGGGTTCGGCGCTTGCCCTCGAATCTGCCGAAGCAGACGCCGCGCCGCCGATGGCGAGCCTCAGGCGATCGCCCTGCTGCTCCGTGTCATAGGGCAGCGGCCCCTCCATGTTGAAGACCAGCCGCGTTCGCGAGCCGGCTTCCAGGGCCGTGACCTGTTCGACGCCACCGATGCCCAGCTCGATGCGACGGCGCTCCAGCGCATTTGCCGTGTCCACCAGGTCGATAGTCAATCGCGCCGGCTCGTCGAGTCGGTAGCCGCGCACCTCGGGCACCCCACCGCTAAAGCCGAGGTCGACCAGAAGCTCGCCGCGCTCACCCTGGCGAAAGTCAAGGTCGGTCAGCGTGGAAGCCGCCAGGACAGGCGTCGTCACCAACGTCAGGCAGAGCGTCGCCAGCGTGCCAATCACATGTTTCATCGTTCCCCTTCCCCCTGCCAGTATTGCGCTTGCCTGCTTGGCCACTGTCGCTTGTCACTCGCGTCGCGCCTCGTCCAACCGCATGCGGGACGCACGCTCCATCCAGCCGCCGCCACCGGTGGGCACCAGCTCCACCAGTTGCATCGACGATGCGGTGATGCTGACGATGCGACCATGGTTCTTGCCCAGGTGGTTGCCGGTACGCAGCCGGTGCACTTCGCCATCCGGCGCCCTGACCAGCGCGTGGGTGTTGCCGCTCATGGTCAGTATCCCGACAAGCTTCAAGGCCTCCAGCTCGAACGCCTCGAGCGGCTCCTGGGTACGCCCCGGATCGGGCGCCAGCTCGCTGCTGCCAGACGGCGCCTGCTCCGGCTCCGGCAGCTGAGGCCGAAACGGGCTGCGGCGGTCGCTCGCCTGGTAGGGCACCGATTCGTAATCCGGCACTTCAGGCATCTCCAGCGGTGGCGGCGTTCCCGGATTGGCGCGAATGTCGCTTAGCCGGCGATCCAGCTCGCCCAGCCGGGGATCGGCACAGCCGGCCAGCAGCAGACCTGCCAGAACCCATGTGCCGGCCTTCCTCATTGCGTCTCCTCCCCGCCCTGGGGCCGATAACTGTACGTGCGGGCCAGCATCGAGAGTCGCAGGCGCTCACCCTCCTCCACCGGCGACAGCACGAAGTCGTGCAAGGTCACGATGCGTGGTAGCGCCGCCACGCTGGCGATGAAGCCGGCGATGTGGTGGTACTCGCCCTCGACCTGAAGGTCGAAGGGGCGCTCGATATAGAAGTCGCGCTCGACGGTGCTGCGCAGGCGAATGAAGTCGATCGTCAGCTGGTGGTCGAGGGCGTTCTCGCTGATGCTGTCGATCAGCGACGGAATCTCCGCACCGGAAGGCAGCATGGCCATGAGCTCGTCCATGCGCGTCTCGAGCCGGGCCATCTGGTCAAGCATCTCCGGTAGGCGAGCGGCCTGGGCGGCGCGATTGCGATAGTCGGCCAGCAGGCGTTGCTCCTCGGCTTCGGCACGGGCCAGCTCATCGGCCTTGGGCGCAGCCAGGTACCAGTGCGTGGCAGCGAAGGTGAGACCCAGTACCAGCAGGCAACACAGCCACTGCAGCAGCAGCGGCCAACTGCCCGACTCCTTGAGGTCCAGCTCGCGCCAGTCGACTTCACGAAGACGGCGAAACTCTGCCTGCAGGTTCATGACTCGCCCTCCCCCTGCGCTGCGCTCCTCTCGGGAGGCTGGACTCCCTCCATGAGTTGAGTCGCTCCCAGGTTGAAGCGTCGCCGTGCGCTGCCGTCATCCTCGGCCTCGACCTCGGACAGCACCGGCTCGGAGAATGCCGGCGCGGCAGAGAGGGAGCGCATCTGTTCGGAAACCTGGTGATTGCTCTCCGCCTGCCCGGTCAGGCGCAACTGCTCGCCTTGCCGGCTCAGCTGGGTGTAATGCACGCCATCGACCAGGCTCAGGGTCAGGTCGCGGAAGACCATTACGGTCTGGGATCGCCCTTGCTGGAGATCGCTGAACACTTGGACCTGGCCGATCATGCGCTCGCGTATCGCCTCGTATTCGCCGATCGAGCGGATATCGCCATCGAGCTGCTGCATGCGCGCGAGAATGTGCGCATTGCGCTCGTTCTGTGCCTTCATTGCGCTGTCGTAGTGATAGGTCAGGCCCAAACCGCCCGCCGCCCCGAGCAGTGCGGTGATCGCCAGGGCCAGATAGAAATAGCGGCTGCGGCGCGCCCGCTGCCGCTCCCGCCAGGGCAGGAGATTGATTTCGATGGTCATGAGGGCGCCCTCATCGCCAAGCCGCAGGCGGTCACCATGGCCGGGGCATCACTGGCCAGGGTCTGGACATCGATGCGGGAATTGATGCGCATGCGCAGGAAAGGGTTGGCGATGACCACCTGCATCGCGGTCTCGTGGGCGAGACGTTCCGCCAGGCCGGGAATGACGCTCGATCCGCCGGCCAGCACCATGCGCCTGACCTCGTGCTTGCGCCCCGCCGTGTAGTAGAGCTGCAGGGAGCGCCCCACCTGCTGGACCAGGGTCTCGATGAAGGGTCCCAGGACACTCGTCCGGTAATCCTCTGGCAGCCCGCCGCGCTTCTTGGCCAGCCCCGCTTCTTCCAGCGTCAGTCCGTAGCGAACCCGAATCTCCTCGGTGAGCTGGCGCCCGCCGAAGACGGTGTCTCGGCTGTAGACGATGCGCCCGCCGCGCAGTACGTGGAAAGCGTTCATGGTGGCGCCTATGTCGACCAGGGCCACGCAGTCGTCGTCGCCGGCCGCCGGGGGCAACTGCTGGCGCAGCTCGCCGAAGGCGCGCTCCATGGCGAAGGTTTCGACATCGACTGCCGCCGGCACCAGGCCGGCCTGGCTCAGGGCGTCGGTGAGCTGGTTGACGTCCTGCTGGCGACAGGCGACCAGCAGGACGTCCTGCTGGTCGCCGTAGCGGGCATTGAGCCCCAGACGCTGAAAGTCGAAGGCGACCTCGCTGAACGGAAACGGGATGTGCTTGTCAGATTCGAGTTGAATGCGCGCTTCGATCTCGTCGTCGTTGAGCGAGGCGGGCAGCGTCAGGGTCTTGGTAATGGCGGCACTGGCCGGTACGGCAGCCACGGCCAGGCGCGAAGCGGGCCGTGCACTCTCCACGGCTCGCCGCAGGGCATCGGCCACTTCGCCCATGTCGCGAATGCGACGCTCGACCACGGCACCCTCGCGCAACGGCCTGACGGCATAGCTTTCGATCTGGTGGTGGGAGCCCACTCGCCTGAGCTCGATCAGCTTGACCGTTGCCGAGGTGATATCGACACCGATCAACCCCTTGCCGGAGGGTTTAAGTCGCATCAAACGTTGCCCTTGCGTAATACGCTGCCATGATCGCCAGTCATGTCTTATCGTTTATGACCTGATGTACCTAGGACACCGAGGCTGATAAAGATCATACTCGCTCTGCCTGACCGAGATTACATGATATTTCACCAGCCCACACAAAGTTGAACGGGCCGCCGCCTCAACGCTGGTGGCGGGCAGCCAAGGTTCTTTATAATGGCGGCGCCAGTGAAGGCTCCTTCATCGCCATTTCCTTCATGCTCTCACCACGGAAAACGCCTTTTCATGAAGTGGATCAAGACACTGATTTTCTCGGCCTTCTGGCTGCTGGTATCGCTGTCCGCAGCGGCTCTGCTGGGCGTGGCGGGAGCCGCGCTCTATTTTTCCCCGGGCCTGCCCGACGTGCGTCAGCTGCAGGATTTCGAGCTCCACACGCCGCTGCGCATCTTTACCCGTGACGGCAAGCTGATCGGGGAATACGGCGAGGAGCGGCGCATGCCCGTCACCTTCGACGACATCCCCGAGGATTTCATCCAGGCGCTGCTGGCCGCCGAGGACGCCGCCTACTTCGACCATCGCGGCGTCGACCCCAGGGGGCTCGCGCGTGCCGCCCTGGAGCTGGCCGCCAGCGGCGACATCCAATCGGGAGGCTCCACCATCACCATGCAGGTGGCTCGCAACTACCTGCTGACGCTCGACCGAACCTTCACGCGCAAGATTCGCGAGATCCTGCTGGCCCTGCAGATGGAGCGCATCCTGAGCAAGGAAGAGATCCTCGAGCTCTACGTCAACAAGATTTTCCTCGGCAACCGCGCCTACGGCATCGCTGCGGCGGCGGAGGTCTACTACAACAAGCCGCTCGACGAGCTCACCCTGGCGCAGAAGGCGATGATCGCGGGCCTGCCCAAGGCGCCTTCATCGTTCAACCCGCTGGCCAACCCCGAGCGTTCGCTGATTCGCCGCAACTGGATCCTCTATCGCATGCGGGAGCTCGGCTACATCGACCAGGCCGCCTACGAGGAGGCGGTCCAGGAACCGACCACCGCCCGCCGCTACGTGGCGCAGGTCGAGGTGGATGCCGACTACGTGGCGGAAATGGTCCGCCAGTACGCGTTCGAACGCTTCGGCGACGACGCCTATACCGGCGGCTATCGCATCCACACCACCCTGGACAGCGACCTGCAGCCCTTCGCCCGCGAAGCCTTGGCCAACGGTCTCATCGCCTACGATACGCGCCACGGCTGGCGCGGCCCGGAGCAGCGCGACATTCCCGCCAGCCTCGCCGAGGCGCAGGAGCGCACCGAGCGCCGCGGCCTGGAAGAGGAGCTTGACGAATCCCCCGAGGTGATGGAAACCGCCCGCCAGGCCGCCGAACGCAGTCAGACCCAGGTCGAGGGCATCGAGGGCGACGTCAGCAACTGGCTGCGGGTGCTGGAGCGCACCCCCGGCTTCGGCCCCCTGCAGCCGGCCATCGTCGTGCAGAGCGAGGATCGCCGGATGCGCGTGCTGAGTCGCGACGGTGACATCATTACCCTCGACTGGGACGGCCTCTCCTGGGCGCGGGAGTACAGAAGCCCCCGAGCCCGCGGACCGGAGCCCAGCTCCGCTGCAGAAATCGCCGCCCGGGGCGACCTGGTGCGCATCCTCAGGCGCGACGACGGCGGCTGGCGACTCTCCCAGCGCCCCGACGCCGAAGGCTCGATCGTGGTCATGGAGCCCGATACCGGCGCCATTCTCGCCCTGCAGGGCGGCTTCAGCTTCAACGCCAGCAAGTTCAACCGCGCCGTGCAGGCACAGCGTCAGTCGGGCTCGATCTTCAAGCCCTTCGTGTTCCTTGCCGCCCTCGACACCGGGCTCATGACAGCGTCCTCGGTGGTCAACGACGCGCCGGTGGTGATGCAGGACGGCAGCAACGAGATCTGGCGCCCGGTGAACTCCAGCGGCGATTTCCTCGGCCCGATCCGGCTGCGGGTCGCCCTGGCCATGTCGCGCAACTTGGTGACGATCCGCATCCTGCAGACGCTGGGGCTCGATAACACCGTCGAGTATCTGGAAGGGTTCGGCTTCGCTCCGAGCAGGTTGCCGCGCGGCCTGTCGCTGGCACTGGGCAGCGCCGACCTGACACCGCTGGAAATGACCAATGCCTATGCCGTACTCGCCAATGGCGGCTTTCGCGTCTCGCCCTGGTTCATCGAACGCGTCACCCGTGGAAGCGACGATGAAATCATCAGCGAAGCGCGCCCGGCGATCGCCTGCCGCGATTGCCGCGAGGGCCAGGCCGAAGTCGAGATTGACGGCAAGCGGTACGACGTGGCCCCGCGCGTCGCCGACCCCACCGCGGTCTATATCCTGCGCGACATGTTGCGCGATGTGATCGAAAACGGCACCGGTCGTGCCGCGCTGGAGCTTGGCCGCGAAGACATCGTGGGCAAGACCGGCACCACCAACGGCTTTCGTGACGGCTGGTTCGCCGGCTACAACGACGAGCTGGTGGCCACCGTGTGGATCGGCAAGGACAACAACGAGTCGATCGCCGAATATGGCGGCAACGCGGCACTGCCGATCTGGATCGATTTCATGGGCAATGCGCTGAACGGCCGCCCCGAGGCCATGCCGGAGCCGCCCGCCGAGCTTGTCACGGCGCGTGTCGACGAGCAGACCGGACGTCGCCTGACCGATGGCCAGGCCGGCGGGATCACCGAGATCTTCCATCCGGACTACCTGCCTGACATGGAGCCTCGCCGCGTCGAACAGGAGATCGAGCAAAGCAGCGGATCGCAGGGTACCGGAAGCTACGAAGCGATTTTCTGATATCCTCCCGGGCGGCACGGACGCTGCCCCCTCGTCTTGCCAACCGCCGTGCGCCGCCCTCAGGGCGGCTCCGCCAACGGTCGAACAGGACAGTTTGTAGCCATGCACCGCCTTATGCCATGGAGCCTGATCGGGCTCACGCCGCTACCGGGCATCGCCCTGGCCGCCAGTGTTTTCTATGCCCCGCCACCACCTGCCGATGACGCCCCTGATTTCGGCGGCGAAGCCGAGCTCGGCTACACCCATCTCAGCGGCAATACCGACAGCCAGACCCTGATCGGCAAGAGCCGGCTGACCTGGCTGACGGGCCCCTGGACCCACACGCTGCGCGGTGAAGTACGCAACGTGAGCCGCAACGGCGAGACCAGTGCCGAACAGTACCTGCTCTCGTGGCGGGAGCGCTACGACTTCCACGGGCCTCACTATCTGTTCGGCTTCGCGCGCTGGGAGAAGGACCGCTTCAGCGGCTACGACCAGCAGCTCACCGCCATTGCCGGCTACGGACGCCATGTGATCGACAACGACAGTCACCGTCTCTCGCTCGAGGCCGGTCCCGGCTATCGTCATGACCAGTTGAGGGACGAGGAGGACGAGCGTCTGGGCATCGTCTACGGGGCGCTGGACTACCTGTGGACCCTCTCGGAATATTCGAACGTACGCCAGGAGTTCTCGGTGGAAGCGGCGGACGAGAACACTACGTCGCGTTCGATATCGTCGCTGACCGCCAGGCTCAACTCGCGCCTCTCGATGCGTCTCTCCTACGAGGTCAAGCACAACACCGCCCCACCGGAAACGGCAGACGCCCGCACCGATCACACCACCAGCGTGACGCTGCTGCTGACCTGGTAGCCCGCTAGCGGCTGCGCGATCCACAACGCACTGCGCCGGCCCGAAGGCCGGCGCAGTCATGCATGGCGTTGCCGGACGGAGCGATCAGCTACCGTAGACGTCCTCCACCGTCTTAAGCGGGTAGTGGGCCGGATAGGGGCGACGCGCCACGCCGGAGTCCACGGCAGCCTGGGCTACGGCTGCCGGTATCCGCTCCAGCAGACGCACGTCGACCGGGGTGGGGATGATGTACTCGGGACCGAACGCCATCTGATCACACTCGTAGGCGTCGAGCACCGCCTGCGGCACCGGCTCGCGCGCCAGGTCCTTGAGGGCGTGGACGGCGGCCACCTTCATTTCTTCATTGATGCGTGTCGCGCGCACGTCCAGCGCCCCGCGGAAGATGAAGGGGAAACCCAGCACGTTGTTGACCTGGTTGGGGTAGTCGGAACGCCCGGTGGCCATGATCACGTCGGGCCGCGCCTCGCGCGCCACGTCAGGATGAATTTCCGGGTCGGGGTTGGTGCAGGCGAAGACGATGGGGTTCGGTGCCATCTTGCGCATGTGCTCGGCAGACATCAGGTTGGGGCCTGAAAGCCCGATGAAGACATCGGCACCGTCGATCGCATCGTCCAGCGTGCGCTTGTCGGTATCCACGGCAAACATCGCCTTGTAGGGGTTGAGCCCCTCGCGCCCGGTATGGATCACGCCGCGCCGGTCGAGCATGACCAGATTCTCCGAGCGCGCGCCGCAGGCCACCAGCAGCTTCATGCAGGCGATGGCCGCCGCTCCGGCGCCCAGACAGACGATCCTGGCCTCTTCGAGCCGCTTACCGGCGATTTCCAGCGCATTGAGCATGCCGGCAGCCGTGACGATGGCGGTGCCGTGCTGGTCGTCGTGGAAGACAGGAATGTTGCACTGCTCGATGAGGGCCTGCTCGATCTCGAAGCACTCCGGTGCCTTGATGTCCTCGAGATTGATGCCGCCCCAGCTATCGGCGATGCGCGCCACGGTATCGATGAAGGCCTGCGGGCTTTCGGCATTGACCTCGACGTCCACCGAGTTGATTCCCGCAAAGCACTTGAAGAGTACGCCCTTGCCCTCCATGACCGGCTTGCTGGCCAGCGGCCCCAGATTGCCCAGGCCGAGGATGGCACTACCGTCGGAAATTACCGCCACCAGGTTGCCCTTGCCGGTGTAGCGGTAGGCATTCTCGGGGTCGCGAGCGATTTCGCGGACGGGCTCGGCGACACCAGGACTGTAGGCAAGTGAGAGATCACGAGCGGTAGCAGTGGGCTTGGTCAGCTCCACGGAGAGCTTTCCGGGAATCGGCTTGGCGTGATAATCCAGCGCTGCCTGCTTCTTGGCGTCTGTCATGCTGAGAATCCGGTATCCATGCTTTTGGAGAAGGGCCATCTACCATATAGAAAAGTATTCCATATCTCAATGAAACGCCCGTTTCTGCATTTTCCTTGTGCGTTCGCGAACATTCGAAGCCATTTATTGCAACTTATAGCACACACCTCTGCCATAACCCTTTCCTTATCCCCGCCACCGGGCGGAAAAAAGAAAACCCGCCGTGAAGGCGGGTTTTCGTCGCGAGGCATCGTCGCAGCGAGGAAGATTCAGCCTCGCTTGATGGCGGCACCGAAGCGCTTGTTGAAACGCTCGACACGACCACCGGTGGTCGCCTGCTTCTGCTTGCCGGTGTAGAAGGGGTGGCACTGAGAGCAGACATCCAGTGACAGGTCATGACCGACAGTGGAGCCGATCTCGAAGGTCGCGCCGCAGGAGCAAGTCGCGGTGACCATCTTGTAATCCGGGTGAATACCTTGTTTCATCTTGAGCCTCATGGAGCGGTATGCCGCCACCTGATCCATTGCCAGGCACCGCATACGGGTTGTCTGTCGTCGCTATTCGTTCAACGTTGAGTCGTTCAACCAACCGGTAGCCGCCAGGCCTGATTCAAGGGAGCCAGGCGTCACGACGGCCGGGTATTCTAGCAGAGTCGACGCCGGAGGCAAATTGCCCGATTCCATTCCCTCGCTTTCGCCTCGCGTGCTGCGCGTGGCGGTTCCCACTCCCCTGAGGCGCCTGTTCGACTACCTCCCGAACCGCGACACGCCAGGCGGCGGCTGGCAGCCTGGCATTCGCGTGCGCGTGCCGTTCGGTCGTCGTCAGGTCATCGGCGTGGTGATGGAGTGCTGCGACCACAGCGACTTGCCCCTGGCACAGTTGAAGCCGGTAGAGGCTCGCCTCGATGCCGAGCCGCTGCCCGAGGACTGGCTCTGGCTGTGTCGCTTTACGGCACGCTACTACCAGCACTCTCTCGGCGATACCCTGCATCAGGCCCTGCCCGTACTGCTGCGCCAGGGCCGCCCCCTGGCTGGGCGCATGCGCGAGCGCTGGCGTGCCGTGGCCGGGGCGAGCGTGGAAGACCCGCGTCTGCGCCGTGCGCCGCGCCAGGCCGAGCTGCTGGCCATGCTGCGACAGCACCCCCATGGTCTGCACACCCAGGCAATAGTGGCTCAGGGCTTTTCGCGCGACCAACTGGTGGCCCTGGTGGAAAAGGGACTCATGGACCGGCAGGAAATCCCCCTTGCCGCCGCTGAGCCCGCCACCGAGCAACTGCTGGCCGAGCCGGCCCTTCCGCTCAATCGCGAACAGGCCGCGGCGCTGGCGGCGATACACGAACGCCTGGACGGCTTTCATCCCTGCCTGCTGCATGGCGTCACCGGCAGCGGCAAGACCGAGGTCTACCTGCAGCTGATCGAGGCGGTGGTTCGGCGTGGCCGTCAGGCGCTGTTGCTGGTGCCGGAAATCGGCCTGACGCCGCAGACGCTGGCACGCTTTCGCAGCCGTTTTCGCGTTCCGGTAGTGGCGCTGCATTCGGGGCTCACCGACAACGAGCGCCTGGATGCGTGGGAGGCGGTGGCCAGCGGCAGGGCGCCCATCGTCATCGGCACCCGGTCGGCAATCTTCACGCCGCTGGCGCGTCCCGGCGCGATCATCGTCGACGAGGAGCATGACGGCTCGTTCAAGCAGCAGGAGGGGTTGCGCTATCATGCCCGCGACCTGGCCGTGGCCCGTGCCAAGCATCATGACATCCCGCTGTTACTGGGCAGCGCCACACCCTCGCTGGAGAGCCTCTACCACGCCGAGCGCGGCAACTATCGCCACCTGCACCTGACCCGGCGCGCCAGCCGTCATGCCCCGGCCCGGCTGGAACTGCTCGACCTGCGCGGACGTCCGCGCCAGGGCGGCCTGATCCCGCCGGCGATCGAGGCGATCCGCGAGTCCCTCGAGGCCGGCCATCAGGTTCTCGTCTTCATCAACCGCCGCGGCTTCGCCCCCACCCTGGCCTGCCATGCCTGCGGCTGGCTGGCCGATTGCGATCACTGCGACGCGCGCATGACCCTGCACCGCCAGCCGCCGGTGCTGGCCTGCCACCACTGCGACAAGCGCCGCCCCGTGCCGGATGCCTGCCCTGGTTGCGGCAGCGCCGACCTGCGCCCGTTGGGCAGCGGCACCGAGCGCACCGAGGAGACGCTGGCCGCGCTCTTCCCCAAGGTGCCGGTACACCGCATCGACCGCGACAGCACGCGCCGCCGCGACGCCCTCGAGCGTACCCTGACCGAGGTCAGGCGCGGCGCGCCCTGCCTGCTGGTGGGCACCCAGATGCTGGCCAAGGGACACCACCTGCCCCACGTCACCCTTGTCGTCGTGGTCAACGCCGATGCCGGCCTTTATGCCAGCGACTTTCGCGCGCTGGAGCACAGCGCCCAGCTCCTGGTCCAGGTCGCCGGCCGCGCCGGCCGCGCCAGCCACCCCGGCCGGGTGCTGGTGCAGACCCTGCACAACGACGACCCGCACCTGAGGCTGCTCGCCGAGCAGGGCTACGACGCCCTGGCCGCGCAATTGCTGGCCGAGCGCCGGGCCGCCGCGCTGCCTCCCTACTGCTTCCTCGCCCTGCTGCGCCTGGAGAGCCCTCGGGAAGAAGCGGCCGTCGCACTCGGCCGCGAAGCGACCGCAATGCTGCGCCACTGGGTGGCCGATCACGCCCCCGACGTCCGTTGCCTGGGTCCGGTGCCCGCTCCCATGGAGCGGCGCCAGAACCGTTATCATGTCCAGCTGATGCTCAGCGCCGGCCGGCGCAGCCAGTTGCACGCCGCCTGCGCCCGCCTCACTGCGTGGCTGGAAGCCTCGCCCGAGGCACGCCGCGTACGCTGGTCGCTGGACGTCGACCCGCAGACGCTGGGCTGAACGTGCGGCCTTTAAAGCCGCACCACAATTGCCGATAATGGTCGACCAGCCATTCTTCGTGGCCGCGCCATTCGCGAGTGCCTTGTCACCGTCATTACCTAATGCGCCCGCCGCTACAGGACATAGCCACTTCATGAAAGAGACGATCATTTCCCTGCTCGAGAATGCTCTCGATACGCTCAAGCAGCAGGGCACGCTGCCCGCCGATACCGCCCCCAGCATCAAGGTCGACCCCACCAAGGACAAGGCTCACGGGGACTACGCCACCAACCTGGCGCTGATGCTGGCCAAGCCAGCCGGCAAGAAGCCTCGCGAACTGGCCGAGGCGCTGGTGGCCGCCCTGCCCGCCAGCGATGCCGTGGTCAAGGTGGAGATCGCCGGGCCCGGCTTCGTCAATTTCTTCGCCGCGGCCGACGCCGCCGCACAGGTCGTGCGCCAGGTTCTCGACGCCGGCGACACCTTCGGTCGCAGCCTGGTCGGGCGCGGCCAGAAGGTCCAGGTCGAGTTCGTCTCCGCCAACCCTACCGGGCCGCTACATGTAGGCCACGGTCGCGGCGCGGCGATCGGCGACTGCATCTGCCGGCTGCTCGAGGCGACCGGCTTCGATGTGACCCGCGAGTTCTACTACAACGATGCCGGCGCCCAGATCGCCAACCTGGCGCTGTCGGTACAGGCCCGGGCCAGGGGCCTCACGCCCGATGACGACGCCTGGCCCGACGACGGCTACCGCGGCGACTACATCGTCGAGGTAGCCAACGACTACCTGGCCGGCGAGACGGTGCACGCCGACGACCGCCACGTCACCGCCAAGGCCGACCCCGACGACCTCGATGCCATCCGCGATTTCGCCGTGGCCTGGCTGCGCCGCGAGCAGGACCTCGACCTCAAGGCCTTCGGCGTCTCGTTCGACGTCTATTTCCTGGAGTCGTCGCTGTATCGCGAGGGCAAGGTCGAGGAGGTCGTCGAGCGGCTGATCGAGAAGGGCCATACCTACGAACAGGAAGGCGCCCTGTGGCTGCGCACTACCGACTTCGGCGACGACAAGGACCGGGTGATGCGCAAGTCCGACGGCAGCTACACCTATTTCCTGCCCGACGTGGCCTACCACCTGAACAAATGGCATCGCGGCTTCGAGACCGTGATCAACGAGCAGGGCGCCGACCATCATTCCACCGTGACCCGGGTACGTGCCGGCCTGCAGGCGCTGGAAGCCGGCATCCCTCAGGGCTGGCCCGACTACGTGCTGCACCAGATGGTGATGGTGACCCGCTCCGGCGTGGAGGTGAAGCTCTCCAAGCGTGCCGGCAGCTACGTCACCGTGCGCGACCTGATCGACGAGGTCGGCCGCGATGCCACGCGCTTCTTCCTCGCGGCGCGCCGGGCCGATTCGCAGCTCACCTTCGACATCGACCTGGCCCGCTCGCAGTCCAACGACAACCCGGTCTATTACGTGCAGTACGCCCATGCCCGGGTATGCAGCATGCTGCGCAAGGCCGAGGCTCAAGGCCTGGGCTTCGATCACGACATGGCGATGGTCAGCCTGGGCCGGCTCGAGGAGGATCATGAAAAGGCGGTGATGAACCGTCTGGCACGCTTCCCCGAGATGGTCGACCACGCCGCGGCATCGCGCGAGCCGCAGCAGGTCGCCCAGTACCTGCTGGACCTCGCTGCCGAGTTCCACTCCTGCTACAACGCGGTGAAGGTCATGGTCGAGGACGACGAGCTGCGCAATGCGCGACTGGCCCTGGGGCTGGCCACACGCCAGGTGCTGCGCAATGGTCTCGACCTGATGGGCGTCAGCGCCCCGGAGGAGATGTAAGCCATGGCCGCCCGTCGTACCCCCAACAAGCGCGGAGCCACCACCAGCCGCAGGCGCGCCCCCGCCCGGCGCCAAGGCTTCCGCCTGCCCGGCTGGGTGTGGGCGCTGGGCGGCGTCGTGGCCGGTTTCCTGCTGGCCCAGCATCAGCATGGCACCGCCCCCTGGCAGGAGGGTAGCGACTCGCCTTTGGCCAACCTGCTTCCGCGTACGCCAACGGAAACGATAGAATCCACGCCGAGCGTGGAACCGCCAGAGCCGCGCATGCCCACCTTCGAGTTCTATACGCTGCTGCCCGAGGAGGTCGTGGCGCCGCGCGAAGTGGCCTCGACCGCTTCACCGCCGGAACCGACGGTCAACGTGCCTCCTCCCATCGACAGCGACGCCGCTGCCGAACCCGCCCCGGCTGACGATCCCATCGCCCAGGTGATCGCCGCGAACCTGCGCGAAGAGGTGAACGCCACGCCGGAAAGCGAAGCGGCGGCACCGGATGGCACGCGCTACATGCTGCAGGCGGCATCGTTTCGCCAGCCGGAAGATGCCGAGCAGCTGCGCCAGCGCCTGCGCAACCTGAGCCTGGTGGCCCAGGTCAGCCAGGTACAATCGGCCGACGGCCAGACCTGGCACCGGGTCATGGTGGGGCCCTACGACGATACCCGCGAACTCAGCCGCGCCGAGGACCTGATGACGACCCAGGGAATCACGCCGCTGCGACACCGGGCCACCAACTGAGCGGCACGACCGCGCCTGACGGAGACCGCCGTATCGCTCGCTGCGACCGGGCGCTTGAATTCGGCCGACGCCGCCCACACCTACCTTGAACGTTCTTGTCCGGCCCTCCGGCGCCGCCCGGGGGGCCGAAAGTCACCGGGAGCCCCGGCTCCCTGTTACGGAGTTCTCTCCATGACCACGATCGTTTCCGTACGCCGCGGTGACCAGGTCGCCCTGGCCGGCGACGGCCAGGTATCGCTGGGCAATACTGTAATGAAGGGCAACGCCAGCAAGGTCCGCCGCCTCTACCGTGGCCAGGTACTGGCGGGCTTCGCCGGGGGCACCGCCGATGCCTTCACCCTGTTCGAGCGCTTCGAGGCGCAGCTGGAAAAATACCAGGGCAACCTGGTCAAGGCCGCCGTGGAACTGGCCAAGGACTGGCGCACCGACCGCGCCCTGCGCCGGCTCGAGGCGCTGCTTGCCGTGGCCGACAGGAATGCCTCGCTGATCATCACCGGCAATGGCGACGTGGTGGAACCCGAACGCGGCATCATCGCCATCGGCTCGGGCGGCAACTTCGCCCTGGCCGCGGCTCGCGCCCTGCTCGAGAATACCGACCTGCCGGCCAAGGAGATCACCGAGAAGTCGCTCGAAATCGCCGGCGACATCTGCGTGTTCACCAACCACCACGTCACCCTCGAAACGCTCTGAAGGCCGCCACCATGTCCCAGATGACACCCCGCGAGATCGTCCACGCCCTGGACCAATTCATCGTCGGCCAGCAGGACGCCAAGCGCGCCGTGGCCATCGCCCTGCGCAACCGTTGGCGGCGCATGCAGCTCGACGACGACCTGCGACCCGAGGTAACGCCCAAGAACATCTTGATGATCGGCCCCACCGGGGTGGGCAAGACCGAGATCGCCCGGCGCCTGGCCAAGCTCGCCCGCGCCCCCTTCATCAAGGTCGAAGCGACCAAGTTCACCGAAGTGGGCTACGTCGGCCGCGACGTGGAGTCGATCATTCGCGACCTCACCGAGGCCGCCATCAAGCTGGTACGCGAGCAGGCCAAGGACGAGGTGCGCCACCGCGCCGAGGATGCCGCCGAGGACCGTATCCTCGACGCCCTGCTGCCGCCGCCCCGCGGCCAGGAAGACACTTCCCGCAGCGACAGCTCGACGCGCCAGATCTTCCGCAAGAAGCTGCGCGAGGGAGACCTCGACGACAAGGAGATCGACATCGAGGTCACGCCCCAGGGCCCGGGTATCGACATCATGACCCCGCCGGGCATGGAGGAGATGACCAGCCAGCTGCAGAGCCTGTTCTCCAATATGGGTCGGCAGAAGACAGAAACCCGCCGGGTCAAGGTCAGGGACGCCTTCGCCCTGCTGCGCGACGAGGAAGCCGCCAAGCTGGTCAACGAGGAGGAGATCAAGCACCGTGCCATCGACGCCGTTGAGCAGAACGGCATCGTCTTTCTCGACGAGATCGACAAGGTGGCCAAGGGCAGTGGCCAGTCCAGCGGCGGAGAGGTGTCCCGCGAAGGCGTGCAGCGCGACCTGCTGCCCCTGATCGAGGGCTCCACGGTCTCGACCAAGTACGGCATGGTCAAGACCGATCACATCCTGTTCATCGCCTCCGGCGCCTTCCACCTTTCGCGTCCCTCCGACCTGATCCCTGAGCTCCAGGGGCGCCTGCCGATCCGCGTCGAACTCGAGGCGCTGACGCCGGAAGACTTCAAGCGCATCCTCACCGAGCCCTCCGCCGCCCTGACCAAACAGTACAAGGCGCTGCTGGCCACCGAAGGCCTCGAGATCGCCTTCACCGAGGACGGCATCGAGCGCATCGCCGAGATCGCCTGGAAGGTCAACGAGGGCACCGAGAACATCGGCGCAAGACGGCTGCACACGGTGATGGAGCGGCTGCTGGAAGACGCCTCGTTCAAGGGCGCCGATTTCGGCAGCCCCTTGAGCATCGATGCCGCCTACGTCGACTCCCAGCTCGGCGAGCTGGCGATGGACGAGGATCTGTCGCGGTATATTCTTTAAGGTGAAATGAAGCGATAGCCGCCTGAGCGCGGCGCCGGGGCGGACGGAGCGGAGGTCATTCGTCAGGAATGGCGAGTGTAGTGCCCAAGGAGGGGTTACAGCGCCTCCCGAGGGTACGCCACTGCGGGCGCCTGCCTCCGGGAAAGCCGCGCTTCATCAACGCAAGCGGAGCTGCCCATGACCGCCCCCACCCCGAGCAAGATTCATTACCACAAGAACGCCCGCGAGCTGGAGCTCAGCTACGCCGACGGCGAGAGCTACCGCCTGCCGGTGGAGTACCTGCGGGTCTACTCGCCCTCCGCCGAGGTGCGCGGCCACCATCCCAGCCAGGCCGTGCTGCAGGTCGGCAAGAAGGATGTCGGCCTCAAGGACATCGAGCCGGTGGGCCGCTATGCGGTCAAGCTGGCCTTCGACGACGGTCACGACAGCGGCCTGTACAGCTGGGAATACCTGCATGAGCTGGCCATCAATCAGGAAGCCTATTGGGCGGACTACCTCGAACGCCTGGAAAAGGCCGGCGCCAGCCGGGAGCCCTTGGGTATCGAAATCAAGCAACTGTAGCGGGTCAAAGACAAGGATGCCGGGGGAGGGCTACAATGTGGCGCAGTCGAGGCCCAGCCCTCACCTTTCCGCAGCGATTCGGGAGCCTTTTCGCATGAGCCCTCACTCCACCCCCGGGGACCAGCGCACCACCCACTTCGGCTATCAGGAAGTGCCGGTAGAGGAAAAGGCCTCGCGCGTGGCCGACGTCTTCCACTCGGTGGCGGCGCGCTACGACGTCATGAACGATCTCATGTCGATGGGCATTCATCGGCTGTGGAAACGCCTCACCATCGAACGCTCGGGTGTCCGCCCCGGGCACAGCGTACTCGACATCGCCGGCGGTACCGGCGACCTGACGCTCAAGTTCTCGCGTATGGTCGGGCCCCGCGGTCGGGTGGTGCTCGCCGACATCAACGAATCGATGCTGCGGGTCGGGCGCGACAAGCTGCTCGACAATGGTGTTGGCGGCAACGTCGAGTACGTGCAGGCCAACGCCGAGTGCCTGCCGTTCCCCGACAACAGCTTCGATTGCATCACCATCGCCTTCGGCTTGCGCAACGTCACCGACAAGGACGCCGCACTGCGCTCCATGGCACGCGTGCTCAAGCCCGGCGGCCGCCTGCTGGTACTGGAATTCTCCAAGCCGCGCAATCCCATGCTCACCCGCGCCTACGACGAGTACTCGTTCCGCCTGCTCCCCGTCATGGGCCAGATGGTGGCGGGCGATGCCGACAGCTACCGCTACCTGGCCGAATCGATTCGCGTGCACCCCGACCAGGAGACGCTAAAGGTCATGATGGAGGCGGCGGGCCTGGAGCGGGTCGAGTATACGAACCTGACCGGGGGCATCGTCGCCCTGCACCGCGGCATCAAGCTTTGAGGTCGCAATGACGTTGACTTCGACCCTGCTGCTGGCCGGCCTCGAGCGTACCCTCAACGCCCTGCTCGCGCGCGACCTGGCGGCACCCTCGCGACTAGGCCGCCTGGCCGGCCATCGGCTGCTGCTGCGGCTGGAGCGCCCGGCCCTGACCTTGCTGCTGAGTTTCCACCCCCACGGCGTCGACCTGATGCGTCACGAGGAGCCCGACGAAAGCATCGCCGACACCGTGGTCGAACTCGATGCCGAAACGTTGGGCGAACTGCTCGGCGGCGAATCGATGGAGCGGCTAATGTTCGGCGGGAAACTGGCGGTACGCGGACGCGTCCACCTGCTCGAGGAAGTGCGTGAGCTGTTCTTCGATCTCGATCTCGACTGGGAAGCGGAGCTCGCCGGCTGGCTCGGTGACGTCCCCGCGCACAGCCTGGCCGAGGGACTGAGGGGCATGGCGCGCTGGGGCTTGCGCGCTGGGGATGAGCTGCGCGCCGATATTGCCGAGTACGTTTTCGAGGAAGCGCGCCTGCTGCCAGGTCGTCGGCAGTTGGACAACCTGCGCGATCATCTCACCGAAATCGAGGTGGCCACCGATCGCCTCGAGGCCCGCCTGGCCAAGCTGCGCCGACGGCTGCAGGGCGAGGCTACGCCATGATGGGGCTTCGCCTGCTGCGCATCATCTGGGTCATCACCCGATATCGTCTCGATACCCTGCTACCGCTACAGCGCCTGCCCTGGTGGTTACGGCTGGCCTTACTGCTCTCGCCGCTTCGCCTGGTGCCGGTGGGCCGTCGCACGGGCGGCGAGCGCCTGCGCCTGGCACTGGAATCGCTCGGCCCCGTGTTCGTCAAGTTCGGTCAGTTGCTCTCCACTCGCCGCGACCTGCTGCCGGAGGAGATCGCCGATGAGCTCCGGCGGCTGCAGGATCAGGTGCCGCCCTTCCCCGGCGACGAGGCCCGGGCACTGGTGGAGTCCGAGCTGCGCATGCCGATCGAGGCGGCCTTTGCCCATTTCGAGCCCGAGCCGCTGGCCTCGGCCTCCATCGCTCAGGTACATGCCGCGCGCCTCAACAGCGGCGAGGATGTGGTGGTCAAGATCATCCGCCCCGCCATCGACCGCGTCATGCGCCAGGACATGGCCCTGATGTACCGGGTGGCCGGCCTGCTGACCTGGATTCCCGAAGCGCGTCGCCTGCGTCCGGTGGAAGTGGTACGCGACTACGAGGCGACCCTGTTCGATGAGCTCGACCTGCGCAAGGAGGCAGCCAATACTTCGCAGCTGAAGCGCAACTTCCAGCATTCGCCGCTGCTCTACGTCCCGGCCATACACTGGACGCATACCCGCAAGCGGGTGATGGTGCAGGAGCGTGTCCACGGTATTCCGGTGGCCGACATCGCTGCGCTCCGGGCCCAGGGCACCGATCTCAAGCGGCTCGCCGAGCGCGGCGTGGAGATCTTTTTCACCCAGGTGTTCCGCGACAATTTCTTCCACGCCGACATGCACCCGGGCAATATCTTCGTCGCCCGCGAGCACCCCCACGACCCGCAGTACATTGCCATCGACTGCGGCATCGTCGGCAGCCTGACCCGTGAGGATCAGGATTACCTGGCACGCAACCTCCTGGCTTTCTTCCATCAGGACTACTACGAAGTCGCCGCGCTGCACATCGAGTCGGGCTGGGTGGGCGAGGAGACCCGGGCCAACGAGTTCGCCGCCGCCATCCGCACGGTGTGCGAGCCGATACTTGAAAAACCGCTCAAGGACATCTCGTTCGGCCAGGTGCTACTGGGGCTGTTCCAGACTGCGCGGCGCTTCAACATGGAGGTCCAGCCCCAACTGGTGCTGCTGCAGAAAACCTTGCTCAACATCGAGGGCCTGGGGCGCCAGCTGTATCCCGACCTCGACCTGTGGAGCACCGCCAAACCCTACCTGGAGCGCTGGATGCAGGAGCGCGCCGGCGTCGTAGGCCTGTGGGAATCGCTCAAGCGCCAGGCACCGGAACTGTCGCGTCAGCTCCCCGAGCTCCCTTCCGTGGCCCACCAGGCGCTCAGCCGCATCGAGCACGAGCATCGCCAGCGTCGACGTCAGTCCCTGGCCCTGAGCGGCATCCAGCACCAGCTGCGCGAGAGCCGGCAAGGGGGGCGCCGCCTGCGCCTGGGGCTGCTGCTGGCGGGATTGGCACTGGCCTGGCAACCGTTGACCGAGTGGGCCGCGAACCAGCCCTGGCCGGTGCTCGTCGCCGGGTTCATCGGCCTCGCGCTGCTGGCCTGGCAATGAACTTGATCCACCGCAACCGGAGCCGCCCGCATGCGTGATATTCTCGATGAACTCTTCGACGTACTGGACCAGCGCCGCAGCGCCGACCCCACCGAATCCTACGTTGCCGCCTTGCATGCAAAGGGGCTTAACAAGATACTCGAAAAGGTCGGAGAGGAAGCCACGGAAACCCTGTTGGCCGCCAAGGACGCCGAGGCCGGCGGCGGCGACGAACGCCAAGCGTTGATCGCCGAAACCGCCGACCTGTGGTTTCATAGCCTGGTGATGCTGTCGCATCTCGGACTCGATCATCGCGATGTGCTGGACGAGCTGGCCCGCCGATTCGGAATATCCGGGCACGAAGAGAAGGCCGCAAGGTCAAAGTGAAATTGTCTTCCGGATCCGCCGGAAACCCGACTCAGAGGTAACCTTCATGTTAGGTGGCATCAGTATCTGGCAACTGCTGATCGTACTCGGCATCATCATCCTGATCTTCGGTACCAAGAAGCTGCGCAACGTCGGCTCCGACCTGGGAGGGGCGGTCAAAGGCTTCAAGCAGGCCGTCAACGAGGACGAGATGGAAGACAAGGACGGCAAGCCGCAGGCCAAGGTGACCCACGACGAGCAGCCCAACACCTATGACGTCCGCGCCGAGGAGAAAAAAGCGGCGGATAGCGTCGAGGAACGAGACGAGCGCAAGTAAGCCTTTATGTTCGATATCGGCTTCCTGGAACTGCTGCTTCTCGGGATCGTCGGCCTGCTGGTGCTCGGCCCGGAGCGCCTGCCCAAGGCGGCGCGTACCGTGGGGCTCTGGGTGGGCAAGATCAAGCGCACCGTGTCGAGCATGCAGCGGGAGATCAACTCGCAGCTCGAGGCGGAGGAGCTGCGCCAGAAGCTCAAGGAGCAGCAGACCAAGCTCGACGAGAGCCTGAACAAGGCCAAGCGCGACGTGGAGAGCATCGCCCAGCCCGACTCGTCGTCGACACCACGCAAGGGCGACCACGAGCGACCCGATGCTTCGGCGCGCGGGCCCGACAACGAGGCGCCGCCGGCCTCTGCACGGCTCGACGAAGCCCTGGCCGAGGCCAGGAGCTCAGGCAACGAGGCCCCTCCCCCCGACGATGACAAGGATGCCGCTTCCCGATGAGCGACTCCGACGACAAGCAGGAACTTGGCCAGGCCCCGCTTATCGAGCACCTGATCGAGCTGCGTTCGCGCCTGCTGCGCGCCGTAGTGGCGATCTTCGTGATCTTCCTGGGGCTCTACCCGTTCGCCAACGAAATCTACACCTTCGTGGCTCAGCCGTTGATGGGGATGTTGCCGGAAGGCTCGCAGATGATCGCCACCGAGGTGGCCTCGCCGTTCCTGGCCCCGTTCAAGCTGACCCTGGTGGTGGCGGTGTTCGTTGCCATCCCCTACGTGCTGCATCAGGCCTGGGCCTTCGTCGCCCCCGGACTCTACGACAACGAGAAGGCGCTGGCCCTGCCCCTGCTGGCCTCGAGCGTGGGGCTGTTCTACGCCGGCGCCGCCTTTGCCTACTATGTGGTATTCCCGCTGCTGTTCCAGTTCTTCACCCAGTCAGGGCCGGAGAACGTGGCGGTGATGACCGATATCAACCAGTACCTGAATTTCGTCCTCAAGCTGTTCTTCGCCTTCGGCGTGGCTTTCGAAATCCCGATTGCCACCTTCCTGCTGATCCTCTCCGGCGCCACCACGGTGGAGAGCCTGACGAAGAAGCGACCCTACATCATTCTCGGCTGTTTCGTGATCGGCATGCTGCTGACGCCGCCCGACGTCATTTCCCAGAGCCTGCTGGCGATTCCGATGTATCTACTCTACGAAGTCGGCATTCTGTTTGGCCGCCTGGTGCGTCGCAAGAAGCGCAAAGCGGAGGAGACAGCGCCGGTCCAAGAGCAGGACGAAACCTGACACGCCTCCCGATGCTTGGCCAGAAAGCGAGACGCCCCCGCACATCAGGAGCGGGGGCGTCTCGCTTGTCGGCTGGTGTCGCTCAGAGATCCATCAGCTCGTCGATACGCTCGACCAGCTTGAAAATGCCGGTGGCCGCCTCGCCGATGCGGGTCGCGAGCATGTAGGCCGGCGTGGTCACCACGCGATTTTCGAAGTCCACCACGATATCCTCAACGCCACAGCTGCGATGCAGCCCCCCCATGGAGCTGATCGCGCCGGAGACACCGGGGTCGTGACCGACGGTCACGGCGATGCCCGGCCCCAGCAGCTTGGGCACCAGGGCCGGTGCGATGCACATCAGGCCGATGGGCTTGCGCGCCTCGTGGAAAGGGGCCAATGCTTCGACCAGCTCCGACAGCGGCTCCATGTCGCTGCCGGCCTCGGCGAAGTTGGAAAGGTTCTTGGCCGCACCGAATCCGCCAGGCAGGATCACCGCGTCGAACTCGTTGGCCTCCAGCTCGTCCAATGGTGAGATGTTACCCCGTGCCAGGCGAGCGGACTCCGCCAGCACGTTGCGCGTCTCCCCCTCGACCACCTCACCGCTGCGATGATCGACGACATGATGCTGCATGATGTCCGGCGCGAAGCAGCGATGACCGATACCCAGCTGATCCAGCCGCAGCAGGGTCAGGGTGGTCTCGTAGATTTCCGAGCCATCCTGAACGCCGCAGCCCGACAGGATGACCGCCACTTGTTTGCTCATGCCTTTCTCCTTGTTGTACAGGCACCTCGAAGGAAGGGCCCTGCCTCGAATCCTGAAGCCCACACTTTAGAGAGTCGTAACGGGTGCGACAAGGCGCGTCTTCCCGCGCGAGACGGCGCTGATATACTCGATCAATACGCATCGATTGTCATCGAACCGTCATCCTATCCGGGCACACTGCCACCAGCTGACTGCATGGCGAACGTGGCCCACAGCAGGAGTAGAGCATTTTGAGTTTCATGACCACGCGCCAGTTCCCCGCTACACGCATGCGCCGTATGCGCCGCGACGACTTCTCGCGGCGTCTGATGCGGGAATCGACCCTGACCGCCGCCGACCTGATCTGGCCGGTGTTCGTTCTCGACGGCGAAAAGCGCCGCGAAGCCGTGCCTTCGATGCCGGGCGTGGAACGCTTGTCGCTGGACCTGCTGATCGAGGAGGCGCGCGAGGCGCACAAGCTGGGGATACCGGCCCTGGCGCTGTTCCCGGTGGTGGACCAGGCGCTGAAGAGCGAATTGGCCGAGGAGTCCTATAACGCCAGTGGCCTGGTGCAGCGCAGCGTACGCGCACTGAAGGACGCCGTGCCCGAGCTGGGTGTCATGACCGACGTGGCACTCGATCCTTACACCATCCATGGCCAGGACGGCATCATCGACGAAGCCGGCTATGTGCTCAACGACCGCACGGTGGAAACGCTGCTCAAGCAGGCGCTGTCCCACGCCGAGGCCGGCGCCGACATCGTCGCTCCTTCGGACATGATGGACGGTCGCATCGGCGAGATACGGCAGGTGCTCGAGCAGGAGCAACTTCACAACGTGCGCATCATGGCCTACAGCGCCAAGTACGCCTCGCACTACTACGGCCCCTTCCGCGACGCGGTGGGGTCGGCGGCCAACCTGGGCCGTGCCGACAAGCGCACCTACCAGATGGATCCGGCCAACAGCGACGAAGCGCTCCACGAAGTGGCGCTGGACCTGGCCGAAGGCGCCGACATGGTGATGGTCAAGCCCGGGATGCCCTACCTGGACGTGGTGCGGCGCATCAAGGACGAACTTCGTGTGCCCACCTACGCCTATCAAGTGAGTGGTGAGTACGCCATGCACATGGCCGCCTTCGACAACGCCTGGCTCGACCGCGACGCGGTGATGCTGGAATCGCTGATGTGTTTCAAGCGCGCCGGGGCCGATGGAATCCTGACCTATTTCGCCAAGCGAGCGGCGACACTGCTCGCATCCTGACGGCGGCGCCCGGACGCATGCCGGGCGCTCTGCCGGTTCGTGACGAGAGAGAACCCATGGTAGACGTGCCCGGCCCTGCCGCACAATCGCAAGCCACCAGCACCGAGACTCCCGAGGAACGAACCGGCGGGGGGCTCGAGGAGAGCGCCACCGAGCCGGTCCCGCCGCGCATCAATCAGACCGGCGCCGGTATCAAGCCCAAGTCCCTGCCCGATCCCGTGGCCGATCTGGGCGACCCCGGCCTGTACTTCAATCGCGAGCTTTCGCACCTCGAATTCAATGTGCGCGTTCTCGAGCAGGCACTGGACGAGGCGCATCCGCTCCTCAACCGGCTGATGTTCCTGCTGATCTACTCATCCAACCTGGATGAGTTCTTCGAGATACGGGTTGCCGGCCTGAAGCATCAGCTCGCCTTGGGCGACGAGACCACCGGGGCCGATGGCTACCTGCCGCGCACCTTGCTCGCCGAGATATCCCAGGTCGTGCACGAGCAGGTCGCGCGCCAGTACCAGATCCTCAACGAGATATTGATTCCCGCGCTCGAGTCCCATGGGCTGCGCTTTCGTCGGCGCGACGAGTGGACCGAAGCGCAAAGCGCCTGGATTCGCGAATTCTTCGAGAACGAAATTGCCCCGGTCATCAGCCCCATCGGGCTGGACCCCTCACACCCGTTTCCGCGGCTGGTCAACAAGAGTCTCAATTTCATCGTCGAGCTGGAGGGCAAGGATGCCTTCGGGCGCAAGGGGGGGTTGGCGATTCTGCCGGCGCCGCGCTCCCTGCCCCGGGTCATCGCGCTGCCCACCGAGCTTTGCGAACCGGGCTTTCAGGAGTCCGTCTTCCTGTCGTCGATGATCCACGCCCATGCCGACGAAGTCTTCCCCGGCATGGCGGTGCGGGGCTGCTACCAGTTCCGCCTGACCCGCAATGCGGATCTCGCGGTAGACCCCGACGAAGTTTCCGACCTGGCCTCGGCGCTGCGCGGAGAACTGTTGGCCAGGCGCTACGGCAGCGGCGTGCGACTGGAGGTGGCCGACAACTGCCCCGCCGAGCTTGCGGCCTTTCTGCTCAAGCAGTTCGATCTCGGCGAGACCGATCTCTACCGGGTCAACGGCCCGGTCAACCTGACGCGCATGATCTCGGCGCTGGGCGAGCTGGATCGTCCCGACCTGCGCTACCGCGCCTTCGTGCCGGGCGTACCCAAGGCACTGCGCAAGAAGGCAAGCCTGTTCGACGCCATCGCGGCCGGCGACATTCTGCTCCACCATCCGTTCCAGGCCTTTGCGCCGGTAGAGGATCTGCTGCGCGAAGCGGCCCGTGACCCCAGCGTGCTGGCCATCAAGCAGACGCTCTACCGCACCGGCGCCGACTCGGCCATCGTCAATGCGCTGGTCGAGGCGGCGAGCAACGGCAAGGAGGTCACGGTCGTGATCGAGCTGCGCGCCCGCTTCGACGAAGCCGACAACCTGGCGCTGGCCTCGCGACTGCAAGAGGCCGGCGCCATCGTCATCTACGGCGTCATGGCTTACAAGACCCACGCCAAGATGATGCATATCGTGCGCCGCGAGCGGGGCAAGCTGCGCTACTACGCCCACCTGGGCACCGGCAATTACCATGCCCGCACCGCCCGGCTCTATACCGACTACAGCCTGCTCACCGCCAACCCGACGCTGTGCGCCGACGTGCACAAGGTCTTCCAGCAGCTCTCGGGCATGGGCCGTGCGCAACACATCGCCACGCTGCTGCACGCCCCCTTCACCCTGCACGAGCGGCTGGTATCGATGATCGAACGCGAAGCCGAACATGCCCGCAGCGGCCGTCGCGCCCAACTGATCATCAAGTGCAACTCGCTGACCGAGCCAAAGCTGATCCAGGCCCTGTATCGGGCTTCCCAGGCCGGCGTCGAGTGCGAACTCATCATTCGCGGGATGTGCTGTTTGCGACCCGGTATCCCCGGCGTCTCGGACAATATTCGCGTGCGCTCCATCATCGGGCGGTTCCTCGAGCATACCCGGGTCTTTCACTTCCATAACGACGGCCAGGCCGAGACCTGGTGTTCGAGCGCCGACTTCATGGCGCGCAACATGTTCCATCGGGTCGAGACCGCCTTCCCGCTGCTGGACAAGAGGCTCGCCGAAAGAGTCCGCAAGGACCTGGAAACCTACCTGGTGGACAACTGCCAGAGCTGGCTGCTGCAGCCGGATGGTCGCTATCTGCAACAGCGTCCCGGGGAGTGCGCCGCCATCAGCGCCCAGGAGACGCTGCTCTACGCCTACGCCGCCAAGGCTTGAAGCAAAGCCCGTCAGCGCTCAGCGCTTGCGGAAGGCGGCGAGATCGTGAGGATCGAAACCGTCGACCCGCTCGGGCAATCCCCTCTCCTCGCGTAGCAGGCGCACCTTGCGGCGCTCGGCGAGAAGCTCGCCGTCGTCATCCAGGGTACGCCCGTTGAGTTCGGCCAGTTGGGCCATGCCCTGGTGGAAGAAGGTCATCAAATGCAGTGCCACGTCGTTGCCCTGATCCATTTCGCGACGCAAGGTACCCAGGTAGCCGCTGACCCGTGAAAGATGGTGTTTGAGCTGCCACACATAGCGCATCTCCCGCATCCATGGACGTTCACGCAGAATGGCGAAGGTCAGGCTGGTGGCGAGCAACCCGAGGAATACCCCCAGGGCATTGAGCCACAGGCTGGAGCCGAAGGTGGCGGTCAGAAGCTGGGCGAACAGCATGCCGAAGACGATCAGCTGCCCGGCCATGACGACACTGATGATTCTTGCCTTGCGTCGGTAGGTATCGGGATCGTGGTATTCGAAGGTGAACGGCATGCGGGGCTCCTGTCGCTGCGGGATGCCGGGATTATCCCGGCATCGCCACGGCGAGTACAGGAGTGCAGCCGTTTTCGGCAGTGCCTAGCGCAGCCGCTCGGCGGCCTCCAACAGCAGCGACTCGGTCTCCTGCCAACCCAGGCAAGGGTCGGTCACCGACACACCATAGCGCAGCCCGCCGGGCTCGAGTGCCTGCCGCCCCTCCTCCAGGTGACTTTCGAGCATAAGGCCCATCAGGGCCGTATCACCACTCGCACGCTGCGTCACCACGCAACGCAGTACCTCGGCCTGTCGACGATGATCCTTGCACGCATTGGCATGGCTGCAGTCGACCATCAGGCGGGGCGACAGGCCGGCCCGTTCCAGTGCCCGGCGCGCCTCGCCGACCGAGCCGCTGTCATAGTTAGGGCCCTGGCGGCCGCCACGCAGCACCACGTGGGCATGCGGGTTGCCCGAGGTTTCGCACAGCACGGGGCGGCCATCCTCGTCGTGGCCAAAGTGTTGGTGCGAGTGCGCCGCCGCACGGATCGCATCCACCGCGACGCCCACGTCACCGCTGGTCGCGTTCTTGAAGCCCACCGCCGCCTCGAGGCCGCTGGCCAGCTCGCGATGCAGCTGCGACTCGGTGGTACGGGCGCCGATGGCGACCCAAGCCAGCAGGTCGTCGAAGTAAGCGGCCAGCATGGGCTGCAGCACCTCGGTGGCCACCGGCAGGCCCAGGGCGGCGATCTCTTGCATCAGGTGGCGGGAGAGATGCAGGCCGCGCGCCATGTCCCCGCTGCCGTCCAGGTCGGGGTCGTAGGCAAGCCCCTTCCAGCCCACCGTGGTGCGTGGCTTTTCCACGTAGACCCGCATGACCGGCAACAGGCGCTCGGAAACCTGCGGCGCCAGCTCGGCCAGGCGCCGAGCATACTCCAGCGCGGCCAGGGGGTCATGGATCGAACAGGGACCGACGACCATCAGCATGCGGTCGTCGCGACCGCTGATAATATCGCGAATGGCACGCCGCTGGGCGTCGAGGCGTTCGGCCACGTGCGGCGCGACGGGCAACCGCCGGCGCAGCTCGCCGGGCGTCGGCAGGGTCATCTCGACTCGGCGGGATCGTGTGGTGAGAGATTCGGCCTGGGCATCGTCAAGACGTTCAGCAAGAGAGACGGGGGCATTCATGATCTTCAACTCCGTGGGATCGGCAAACATCGTGTCGTCTTGCCACCGGTCATCTCACGGTCGGAGGTGGCGCACTGGACCGACCGCGCGGCGCTAAATCGCCAGCCATAGTCCCAGCCGTAATAGTCGTGGCGGGTGTGGGCGGCGAAAATGGCGCTGCGTGCGGTCATGGTGCGTCTCCTCTGGTTGAAGTCTATCGGGGGCTAACGCAAAACCCCCGGTCGGGGTTGCCGACCGGGGGTTCGTGGGGAGGCAACCCGGTTAGGGTGTGCCTGGGTGGCTGTCCTGGCTCAGGAGCCGGCCACGGGCACACCGGTGCTAAACCAATACCAGTACTGACCATCGAACTCGACGCCACGAGCCATCGCCGCACGCGGGGCGCGGTTGCAGAGGCAGGCTGGTGAGTGTCGCTTCGGTGTCATGGTCGTCTCCCGAGGTTCTGGCTTCATCGTGCCGGATTGCGACAGGCTTGGCAAGCGCCGCCCATCAGCCCATGAAGACCTGAACCCAGCCGATGGTCGCCGGGAGGGCGGCCATGCTCACCAGCACCACCAGGCCCAGCACCACCGACAGCAGGCCGCTGTCGTCCTTGAAGTCATGGTCTTGCGCCATGTCGAACACCTCTTCTATCGTCGGGGAGTAACCATTCTAGCGAAGGTGGCGACCGCCATCGACCGGCAATGTGATGCCTGTCACGTAGCGGTTGTCGAGCAGGTAGCGCAGGCTCTGGTAGATCACGCCCGGCCCCGGCACCATTTCCATCACCGACTTGGCCTTGGCTTTGGCGGCATAGGCCTCGTCGTCGCCTTCACCCAGCATGACCAGTGCCGGCGCGATGGTATTGACCTGGATGTCGGGGGCGTACATCGCGGCAAACGAGAGCGTCAGGTTCGCCAGCCCCGCCTTGGTGGCGGCATAGGCCGCGTGCTTCTTCGAGCCCTTCTGCACCACGTAGTCGGTCATGTGAACGATGTCGCGCTGGGGCTCGCCGCAGGCGTCGAGCAGCTCGCGGCAGTGAAGGTTGATCAGATAGGGGGCGAGCATGTGCACGCGAAACAGCCGCTCGAAACTGGCGCCGGCTTCGTCGCCCGGGCTGTCCGGCGCCCAGTCGCCGGCATTGTGAACGATGGCCCGCAACGCTGGCGTCGTCGCCTTGAGCCGAGCGATGAAGTCGAGGATGCCAGCCTCGCTGGCAAAGTCGGCCGGCAGTGTCACGATACCGCGCTCCCGCATGGCGTCGAGTTCGGGACGCTCGCGACGATAGCTGACGATCACCGGGTGGCCGTCGTCGCGCAACCGTTCGGCGCAGTGGCGGCCGAGGCGCTGCGCGCCGCCGGTGATCAGGACCGGCGAGGCGCTCACCGTGTACCTCCGCGACGCAGGACCCCGGCGGTAGGCACCAGGGGCTGGCGGGGCGCATAGGCGAAGACATCGGAAAAGACCCGCGTCGGCTCGAGGCCCAGCGAAGCCAGCACGTCGACGCAGGCATAGACCATGCCCGGCGAGCCGGAGAGGTAGACATCGTGACCGCCGACCTCCTCGAGCCCGCTGGCAAGTGCCCGATCGATGCGTCCCAGGTGGCCCTGGATGCGCTCGCCGTTGACCGGTGTTTCCGGCGTCACTTCGGTGACCACGTGGAAGCGTACGTTGGCGTGCAGCTCGGCCCATTGCCGAGGCAGGCTCTCGAGGTAGAGGTCGCGCCGCTCGCGGGCCGCCCACCACAGGTCGATGGGACGCTCCGGCGATTCGTGCAGCGAGGCCTCGACGATCGCCTTCATCTGGGCGAAACCGGTACCCGCCGCGACCAGCAGCAGCGGACGCCGGCTATCCGGGTCGAGCACGCAGTCGCCGCCCGGCAGGCGTACCGTCAGATGGTGTGCCACCACAAGCAGCTCGCGCAACCGGGCGGAGTTCTCTCGCTCCGGCCAATGCTGGATGTGCAACTCCAGCGTGCCGTCGCCGGTGTGGGCGCTGGCGATGGAGAACGGTACCCAGGTTTCGTCATCGAGCCTGAGCTCGAGATACTGGCCCGGCGCGTGTGCCATGGCCTCGGCACGCCCTTCCAGGCGCACACGGAACACGTCGGGGGTCAGGTCCTCCACTGCCGTTACCTGGCAGCTCAGGGTCCTCGGGGTCATGCAGGCCTCGTGTCGTCAGGGTGTGGGGGCAGGCGGATACCCAGTTCGTCCCAGCGGTCGCTGACGCGGGCCTTGACGGCCTCGTCCATGACGATGGGCGTGCCCCATTCTCGGTCGGTTTCACCTGGCCACTTGTTGGTGGCATCCAGCCCCATCTTCGAGCCCAACCCCGCCACCGGCGAGGCGAAGTCGAGATAGTCGATGGGCGTGTTCTCGACCATTACGGTATCGCGGGCCGGGTCCATGCGGGTGGTAATGGCCCAGATCACATCCTTCCAGTCACGGGCGTCGACGTCGTCGTCGAGCACGACCACGAACTTGGTGTACATGAACTGGCGCAGGAAACTCCACACGCCCATCATCACGCGCTTGGCGTGGCCCGGGTACTGCTTCTTCATGGTCACCACCGCCATGCGGTAGGAACAGCCCTCCGGCGGCAGGTAGAAATCGACGATCTCGGGAAATTGCTTGCGCAGGATCGGCACGAACACTTCGTTGAGTGCGAGGCCCAGGATTGCCGGTTCGTCGGGCGGCCTTCCGGTGTAGGTCGAGTGGTAGATGGCGTCGCGACGCATGGTCAGGCGCGTCACCGTGAATACCGGGAATTCGTCGACCTCGTTGTAATAACCGGTATGGTCGCCGTAGGGACCTTCCGGCGCCGTGTCGTCGGGGTAGATGAAGCCCTCGAGAATGATCTCGGCGGAGGCCGGGACCTCGAGATCGGCGTGGCCGCACTTGACCAGCTCGGTACGCGAGCCCCGCAACAGCCCGGCGAAGGCGTACTCCGAGAGCGTGTCCGGCACCGGCGTCACCGCCCCGAGGATGGTTGCCGGGTCGGCGCCCAGCGCCACCGCTACCGGAAAGGGTTCACCGGGGTTCGTCCGCTGGAATTCCTGGAAATCCAGCGCGCCGCCGCGATGCGACAGCCAGCGCATGATCAGGCGATTGCGCGAGAGTTTTTGCTGCCGGTAGATGCCCAGGTTCTGGCGCTTCTTGTGCGGCCCCCGGGTCACCACCAGCGGCCAGGTAACCAGCGGCGCGGCGTCGCCGGGCCAACAGTGCTGGATCGGCAGCCGGTCGAGGTCGACGTCGTCGCCCTCGAGGATGACTTCCTGCACCGGTGCCGAGCGCACCGTCTTGGGCCCCATGCTCATAACCTGCCGGAAGATTGGCAGCTTGTCCCAGGCGTCGCGAAAGCCCTTGGGCGGATCGGGTTCCTTGAGGAAGGCGAGCAGCTTGCCGACCTCGCGCAGTGCCTCGACGCTGTCCTCGCCCATGCCCATGGCGACCCGCTTCGGCGTGCCGAACAGGTTGCCCAGCAACGGCATGGCGTGGCCTTTGACGTTCTCGAACAGCAGCGCCGGCCCGCCCGCACGCAGGGTCCGGTCGCAAATCTCGGTGATTTCGAGGTAGGGGTCGACTTCGGCGCTGACGCGCACCAGTTCGCCCTGGGCCTCCAGGGTCGCGATGAAGTCGCGTAGGTCTCGGTACTTCATTCGGATCTTCCGGTTCCAGAATGACGAAAGGGGCAGCTTAGCACGCCGCCCCTTTCCGCACCGCCGATCCAGCCTAGCGGCGTTTCATGGCATCGAAGAACTCGAGATTGGTCTTCGTGTCCTTCAAGCGGTCGATGAGGAATTCCGTCGCCGCGGTATCTTCCATCGGATTGAGCAGCTTGCGCAGGATCCACATGCGCTGCATCTCGTCCTCGGAGGCGATCAGGTCCTCGCGACGGGTGCCGGAGCGGCGAATGTTGATCGCGGGGTAGACGCGGCGCTCGGCGAGCTTGCGATCCAGGTGGGCTTCCATGTTGCCGGTGCCCTTGAACTCCTCGAAGATCACTTCGTCCATCTTGGAGCCGGTGTCGACCAAGGCGGTGGCGATGATGGTCAGGCTGCCGCCTTCCTCGATGTTGCGTGCGGCACCGAAGAAGCGCTTGGGCTTCTCCAGGGCGTGGGCGTCGACGCCACCGGTGAGCACCTTGCCGGAGCTCGGCACCACGGTGTTGTAGGCGCGGGCCAGGCGGGTGATGGAGTCGAGCAGGATGACCACGTCCTTCTTGTGCTCGACCAGGCGCTTGGCTTTCTCGATGACCATCTCGGCGACCTGCACGTGGCGTGCCGGCGGCTCGTCGAAGGTCGAGGCGACCACTTCACCGCGCACGGTGCGTGACATCTCGGTCACTTCTTCCGGACGCTCGTCGATCAGCAGCACGATCAGGTGACACTCGGGGTTGTTGCGTGTGATCGAGGTGGCGATGTTCTGCAACATCAGCGTTTTGCCCGCCTTGGGCGGCGAAACGATCAGGCCGCGCTGGCCCTTGCCGATGGGGGCGACCAGATCAATGATGCGCGCGGTGAGATCCTCGGTGGAGCCGTTGCCGATCTCCATGCGCAACCGCTCCTGGGGGAACAGCGGCGTGAGGTTCTCGAACAGGATCTTGTGCTTGGCGTTTTCCGGCTTGTCGAAGTTGATCTGGCTGACCTTGAGCAGCGCGAAGTAACGCTCCCCTTCCTTCGGCGGACGAATCTTGCCGGAGATCGAATCGCCCTTGCGCAGGTTGAAGCGACGAATCTGCGACGGCGAGACGTAGATATCGTCGGGGCCGGCCAGATAGGAGCTGTCGGCGCTGCGCAGGAAGCCGAAGCCATCCTGGAGGATTTCCAGAACACCGTCGCCATAAATGTCCTCACCGCTCTTGGCGTGCTTCTTGAGGATGGCGAAGATGATGTCCTGCTTGCGTGAGCGGGCCAGGTTGTCGATGCCCATTTCACGGGCGATCTCCAGCAGCTCTGGCACGGGTTTTTGCTTGAGTTCGGTAAGATTCATCGGTGTGTTCGGAAGTTGCTCATGTCAGCGTGGCGGCACGGCGGCCGTGGGAGTGGTGCGAAAGAACGGTGCGCCGCTTTGGGTGCGTTCAGAGCCCGGGAGAGCTGCCGCTCATGAGCGATGCTCGTGGCTGGACGATCACTCTGCGCAAGGGATCGTCGCACGGTATCGTGTTCGAGGGAGCAGCGCTTCTTTGTCACCTGGTTTCATCGCCTGGTGCGTTTCAAGTGCCACCATGGCTTACGGCACATGACAACGAGCGACAAAAGAAGGGGCTGTCTGACGACTTGATGTTGACCGCGACGCGGTCGGAAAGCATTCGGAACAGGCGAACGCCTCGATGTTAGTCAAGGCCGGCGTCGAACGCAAGCCTGTCGATCGACCCGGGGCGATTGACAGGCTGGGGGAGTCGCCGCACCCTTTAGCCATTCGCTATCAGGATGCTTCGATGAACTCACCCACGGAACGGCCCCAGCCTGCCAGCAGCACTTCCGACATCCCTCCGTCACCGAGCCTGCAGCGCCTGGCCGCGATCGACCTGGGGTCCAACAGTTTCCATTTGCTGGTTGCCCACTACCAGGACGACAGGCTGCAGGTCGTGGCGCGCCGCGGCGAGAAGGTGCAGCTGGCTGCCGGGCTCGACGCCGAGGGCATGCTCGACGAAGCTGCCATGCAGCGGGCCCTGGACTGCCTGTCCCGCTTCGCTCCCTTCGTCGCCGACATTCCCCAGGGCCAGCTGCGCATAGTGGGCACCAATGCCCTGCGCGACGCACGCAACAGCCAAGAGCTCATCGTCCGTGCCGAGGCGCTGCTGGGGCATCGCATCGAAATCATCGGCGGACGCGAGGAGGCCCGCCTGATCTATCTGGGCGCAGCCCACTCGCTGGCCGAGAACGGCCGGCGCTTGATCATCGACATCGGGGGCGGCTCCACCGAGTTCATCATCGGTGAGCGTTTCGAGCCATTGGCCCTGGAGAGCCTGCAGTTGGGCTGCGTGACCTACACACGGCGCTTCTTCCAGAGCGGCGAGGTCAACGAACAGCGCATGCGGCGCGCCGAACTGGCGGCCATGTCGGAACTGGCCAATATTCGCCGGCCCTATTGTGAACTGGGCTGGGACGACCCGGTAGGTTCGAGCGGCACGATCAAGGCCGCAGCGTCCGTCATCGCCGCCACCGGCGGCGCCCCCGACGGCCTGGTCACGCGAGAGGGACTCGGCCGGGTACGTAGCCAGCTGATTGCCTGCGGCCATCTCGATCGCGTGGCCCTGGAGGGGCTCAAGGCGGATCGCGCGCGGGTCTTCCCCGCCGGCGTGGCCATCCTCGGCGCCATCTTCGAGGCCTTCGGCCTGGAGCACCTGCGCTACGCCGACGGAGCCCTGCGGGAAGGCGTGCTCTACGACATGGTGGGACGCAACAGCCCGGAGGATTCCCGCCTCAAGACGCTCGCCTCGTTGCAACAGCGCCACGCGGTGGACGTCCGCCAGGCTGACCACGTGGCACACACGGCGGGCCGGCTGCTGGCCCAGGTACGCCACGCGTGGGGGCTCGACGACGATCAGGCGCGCTTCCTCGATTGGGCGGCGCGCCTGCACGAGATCGGCCTGGCCATCTCCCATAGCCAGTTTCACCGGCATGGCGCCTACCTGCTGGAGCATGCCGACCTGCCTGGCTTCTCTCGCCCCGAGCAGCGCCTGCTGGCATTCCTGGTACGCGCTCACCGGCGCAAGTTTCCGCTACGCGAATGGCGCGCCCTGCCCGAATCGCAGCAGCCCTCCCATGCGCGCCTGGCCCGCCTGCTGCGACTGGCGGTCCTGCTCAACCACTCGCGAGGCGAACAGCCCCCCGAAACACCCCGACTCGACGCCCACGACGACGAATTGCACCTGTGCCTCACGGCGGAAGGCGGGGACCAAACGCTGCTGCGCACCGACCTCGAACAGGAGATCGCCTACCAGAAGGCGGCCGGCTTCAGCCTGAGCCTGAGCTGACGGAACCCGTCAGCCAGCCCTCCGCCACCGCCACCCACTCTCCCTCGGGCAGTGTCAGTGCCGCCACCGGCGTTGCCCCGTGCCAGGCCACGGCCAGGCGCTCGCGGGCCCATGGCGCCACGCCTTTCTCCTGCAGCAGGCGCTTGAGATCGCGCCTGCCCCGTCGCGGCATGCACAGCCGCTCACCGCCCTGGCGGGCCGTGAGCTTCAGGTGAGCCTGCCCTCTGCCCTCGGGCACGAGGGTGACATCGACGACTCCCCACGGGGTGGGCACGGGAGAGACACCGTCCCACTCGACCAGCCAATTGGACGGCAGCATCAGACGACACGACAGCAAGTACAGGTATCCGCGCCATATACGCGCCTCACCGCCAGCCCAGGCCACCTGCACCTGAGCGTCACGCCGCGCTTCGAGCTGCGTGAGTAGCGCGGCAAGGCGCGCCTCGGGCGGTGTAGGCAACGCCAAGTGCTGGCAGGCATGGCGTATCAGCACGCGGCGACGCGCCGGTGAAAGACGCAACAGCCCTGCCAGCGGCAGGCGGGCAGCATCGCCGCCCAGAGTGGCCAGATCCTCTGCGGCCAGCTCGCCGATCAGGGCGTCGGCTTCGGCGGCGTGACGGGCACAGCTTGCCAGCGCCTCGCTTGTCCGCGGCCAGCGTTGCGTCATCAACGGTATCACCGCCTGCCTCAGAAAGTTGCGATCCAGCGTCTCGTCGGCGTTGGAGGGGTCCTCGGTCCAGGCCAGGCCCAGCCGGCCTGCCTGCACCTCGAGTTCGGCCCGGGAGCGGTCGAGCAGAGGACGTACGATGTGCCTGTCCCGCCATTCACGGCTCCGCGGCATGCCCGCCAGCCCCCGCACGCCACTGCCGCGCAGGGCGGCAAGCAGGAACGTCTCGGCCTGGTCGTCGCGATGCTGACCCAGCCATAGCGTCTCGCCCGGCGCCACGCGCCGCGCGAAGGCGGCATAGCGTGCCTGCCGCGCCGCGCCCTCCAGCCCCAGCCCGGCATCTCGCTCGACGCTCACGCGCTCGATGAACAATGGCACGCCGAGCCGCGAGGCAAGCCGTCGGCAGTGTATCTCGAAGTCGTCGGCAGCGGCCTGCAGGCCGTGGTGCACATGCAGCGCATGCAGCGAGCGCGGATGGCGACGGCACGCCTCGGCCGCCAGGGTGAGCAGCAGGCTCGAATCCAGCCCGCCGGAGAGCGCCACCCAGACGACACGCCCCGGCGGGGTCTGTGCCAGGGCGTTATCGATCAGGGCTTGTAAAGGCTCTCTATTATGCCGGGGCGCCATAGCTCATCAGGCGCTCATACCGTCGCTCGAGAAGGGCGTCGGTATCCATGGCCTCGAGCCGCTCGAGGCTTGCCAGCAGCGCCTCCCTGACCCGCTCGGCGGTGGTGTGTGGGTGACGATGGGCGCCACCCAGCGGCTCCTCGATCAGGGTGTCGACGAAGCCCAGCTCCTGCAGGCGCTCGGCGGTGATCCCCATGGCCTGGGCGGCGTCGGCGGCTTTCTCGGCGCTCTTCCACAGGATCGAGGCGCAGCCCTCGGGGGAAATCACCGAGTAGGTGGAGTACTGCAGCATCGCCAGCTCGTCACACACGCCGATGGCCAGCGCCCCACCGGAGCCGCCCTCGCCCACCACGGTGGAGAGGATCGGTGTCTTGAGGCGCGACATCACCGCCAGGTTGTAGGCGATGGCCTCGCTCTGGCCTCGCTCCTCGGCGTCGATGCCGGGATAGGCCCCGGGCGTGTCGATGAAGGTGAGCACCGGCATCCTGAAGCGCTCGGCCATCTCCATCAGCCGGCACGCCTTGCGATAGCCTTCGGGGCGCGGCATGCCGAAGTTGCGCCGCACCTTCTCCTTCACGTCGCGCCCCTTCTGGTGGCCGATGACCATGACCGGGCGGTCATCGAGGCGGGCGATACCGCCGACGATGGCAGGGTCGTCGGCGAAGCGGCGGTCACCGTGCAGCTCATCGAAGTCGGTGAAGATATATTCGAGATAGTCGAGCGTGTAGGGACGCTGGGGGTGGCGCGAAAGCTGCGACACCTGCCAGGGGGTCAGGTCCCTGAAGATCGACTCGGTGAGCTTGCGGCTCTTCTCCTCCAGGCGGCTGATCTCGTCGCTGAGGTTGAGCTGGCTGTCGTTGCCGACCAGGCGCAGCTCTTCGATCTTGGCCTGGAGTTCGGCGATGGGCTGTTCGAAATCGAGGTAGTTGGGATTCATAGTGGCTGGGCCGCCTTGTCATTGCTGTCGCCGGGGCATGATGAACACTGTTCGTCCCGGAAGCCATAAAATCGAGTGTCGGGCATTATCGCACCCTCAACGCGCGGCGCAAGGCGTGGAACAGCGGCCTTCCCGGCGACAGGTCTCTGCGGAGGCGCTGTGAACCCATCCCTGGGCGCCACCTTTTCCATCTTTGATAAAACCTCCGCTGCGACCTGTCCCCGGCGCCGCCCGAAGCGGTGGCAGTTAGAGCTTAGGCCTTGCGCGAAAGTCGCCGAGCGACGGCCAGGGCTAGGCCCGTTCCCTGCGCGCCAACGCACTTCCCACATCCTTGTGGGTCGCAAGGCAAAAAACGGCGAGAAAGCGGACCGGGCTCGCGCACGAGTTTACTTTAGTGAATGAGCATTTTGACCGGGCTGGCGCACCAGACGTTTTTTAACGCCGTATGGCCGAGTGCAGACACTTTCGCAGGTCTAGCGGTATTTCAGCCGCACCCCATCCTGCCCTTCCACCTCACGCAGCGCGATCAACAGCTCGTCGCAGGGCGACACGCGCCACTGGCCGTCCAGCTCGAGCCAGCCGGCGGCCTCGTCGTTACGGTAGCGCAGCCGTACCGGCAGGCCGCCGTCGTCGCGGTGCGGCGAGAGACTGTCGCGCAGGGTGTCGATCAGACGGCCGTTGACCCGGGTGCCGTCGAGCGAGAGTTCCACCGCCTCACCGTAGCGGGCGCGAGCGGCCACCATCGGCGTGACCTCCTTGCCACGCAGGCGCAGGCCGCCGGAGAAATCGTCGCTGGAAACTTCGCCCTCCACGATCAGCACCTGGTCGGCCTCGATCTGGCCACGCAGTTGGTCATACAGCTCGCCGAACAGCGACGCCTCGATGCGCCCGGTGCGGTCGTCCAGCGTGATGAACGCCATGGTGTCGCCGCGCTTGGACTTCATGGTGCGCACGGCCACCACCAGGCCGGCGACACGCTGCGGTTCGCGCGAAGGCTTGAGGTCGCTGATGCGCGTGGAGACGAAGCGCGCCAGCTCCTTCTCGTATTCGTCGATGGGGTGGCCGGTGAGGTAGAGCCCGAGAGTTTCCTTCTCGCCGGCCAGGCGCTCCTTGTCGGTCCATTCGCGAGCCCGCCGATAGGCCTCGTAGGGGTCGCTCTCGACCTCATGGTCGGTAAAGGCCTCGCCGAACATGTCCATCATGCCCAGGTTCTGGTTGGTCTGGGTCTGGGCGGCGGCGCGGATGGCGTCGTCCAGGGCGGCGGCCAGCACCGCCCGGTTCGGCCCCAGGTTGTCCAGCGCCCCCGAACGGATCAGCGCCTCAAGGGTGCGCTTGTTCATGCGCTTGGGGTCGACCCGACGGCAGAAGTCGAACAGGTCGGCAAACGGCCCATCGGCTTCGCGCGCCTCGACGATGGCGCCGATGGGCCCCTCGCCCACACCGCGGATCGCGCCCAGGCCGTAGACCACACGCCCGTCGATATCCACGGTGAACTTGTAGGCGCCGATGTTGACGTCCGGCGGCGTCACGGTGAGACCGATACGCCGCGACTCCTCGATCAGCGGCACCACCTTGTCGAGATTGTCCATCTCGGTGGACATGACCGCGGCCATGAACGGGCCGGGGTAGTGCGTCTTGAGCCAGGCGGTCTGGTAGGAGACCAGGCCGTACGCCGCCGAGTGCGACTTGTTGAAACCGTAGCCGGCGAACTTTTCCACCAGGTCGAAGATGTTACCTGCCAGCTCCTTGTCGATGCCGTTGGCCGCGCAGCCCTCCATGAAGCCGGCACGCTGCTTGGCCATCTCCTCGGGCTTCTTCTTGCCCATCGCCCGGCGCAGCATGTCGGCCTGGCCCAGGCTGTAGCCCGCCAGCACCTGGGCGATCTGCATCACCTGCTCCTGGTACAGGATGATGCCATAGGTGGGCTCGAGCACCGGCTTGAGCCACTCGTGCTGGTAGTCCGGGTGGGGGTAAGAGATCTCGGCGCGGCCGTGCTTGCGGTTGATGAAGTCGTCGACCATGCCCGACTGCAGCGGCCCCGGGCGGAACAGGGCCACCAGCGCGATCATGTCCTCCAGCGAGTCGGGCAGCAGGCGCTTGATCAGCTCCTTCATGCCGCGCGATTCGAGCTGGAACACCGCCGTGGTCTCGGCGCGCTTGAGCATCTCGAAGGTGGGATTGTCGTCGAGCGGAATGCTGTCGATGTTGAGCGGCCCCTCGCCCTTGGCCGCGCGTACCTTGTCGACCATCTCCAGCGCCCAATCGATGATGGTCAGGGTGCGCAGGCCAAGGAAGTCGAACTTGACCAGCCCGGCCTCCTCGATGTCGTTCTTGTCGAACTGTACCACCAGCCCGTTGCCTTCCTCGTCGCACAGCAGCGGCGAAAAGTCGGTCAGCTTGGTCGGCGCGATCACCACGCCGCCGGCGTGCTTGCCGGTGCCGCGGGTGATGCCTTCGAGCTTGACCGCCATTTCCCAGATCTCGGCGGCCTCCTCGTCATTCTCGATGAACTCCTTGAGCGCGGGCTCTGCCTCGATCGCCTTGGCCAGGGTCATGCCCACTTCGAAGGGGATCAGCTTGGAGAGCTTGTCACCCAGCGAGTAGGGCTTGCCCTGGGCGCGCGCCACGTCGCGCACCACCGCCTTGGCCGCCATGGTGCCGAAGGTGACGATCTGCGACACCGCATTTCGCCCGTAGCGGTCGGCCACGTACTCGATCACCCGGTCGCGCTTCTCCATGCAGAAGTCGACGTCGAAGTCGGGCATCGAGACACGCTCGGGGTTCAGGAAGCGCTCGAACAGCAGGTCGTATTCCAGCGGGTCGAGGTCGGTGATCTTCTGCGCGTAGGCCACCAGTGAGCCGGCACCGGAGCCGCGCCCCGGCCCCACCGGGACGTCGTTGTCCTTGGCCCACTGGATGAAGTCCATCACGATCAGGAAGTAGCCGGGGAAGCCCATCTGGATGATGATGTCGAGCTCGAAGTCGAGGCGTTCGCGATAGCGCTTGTCGATCTCGGCGAACTCGGCGCCGTCGCGCGGGTACTTCTCGGCTGGATAGAGGAAGTCGAGGCGCTCGGTGAGACCGTCGTGGGAGACCTTGCGGAAATACTCGTCCTGGGTCATGCCCTCGGGGATCCCGAACTCCGGGAGGAAGATTTCGCCCAGGCGCACGTCGACGTTGCAGCGCGCGGCGATCATCACGCTGTTTTCCAGCGCCTCGGGAATGTCGGCAAACAGCTCCGCCATTTCCGCCGGGCTCTTGAGGTACTGCTCCTCGGTGTACTTGCGCTCGCGGCGCGGGTCGTCCAGCGCCTTGCCCTCGCCGATGGAGACTCGCGTCTCGTGGGCCCAGAAGTCGTCGCGCTCGAGGAAGCGCACATCGTTGGTGGCCACTACCGGGGTGCCGCTGTCGATGGCGAGCGCCACCGAGAGGTGCACGCACTCCTCCTCCAGCGGGCGCCCGGTGCGGGTCAGTTCCAGGTAGAAGCGATCGGGAAAGGCGGACTTCCACTCCTCGAGCAGCGTCCGCGCCTCCTCTTGATGGTCGGCCAGAAGGTGACGGCCGACCTCGCCCTCGCGCCCGCCGGAGAGCGCGATCAGGCCCTCGCTCTGTTCGAGCACCCAGCGCTTCTCCAGTACGGCCCGCCCCTGGCGCTGCCCTTCCATCCAGCCGCGTGAGATCAGCTCGGTGAGATTGCGGTAGCCGACATCATTCATCGCCAGCAGCGTCAAGCGATAGGGGTGGCCCTCGTCGTGGGGATTGGCCAGCCACAGGTCGGCGCCGATGACCGGCTTGAGCCCGCTGCCCTGGGCGCCGCGGTAGAACTTGACCAGGCCGAACAGGTTGGCCTCGTCGGTCACCGCCAGCGCCGGCATGCCCTGCTCGGCGGTGGCCTTGAGCAGCGGCTTGAGTCGGACCAGGCCGTCGACCAGGGAGTACTCGGTGTGGACACGAAGGTGTACGAAAGGCGTGGTCATGGTGGACTCGATGCTTGGCAGTGAATGAACCGCACGGTAACAAGGCAAATGCCGGCAGCGCCCGGGGCGATCCGGCGGCGACCCAACTAAAGCAGCTCGAGCTGTCTCTTCAGCGGGGCGAAGGAACGACGATGCTCGGGCAAGGGGCCGAGCCGCTCCAGGGCTTCCAGATGCTTGGGGGTGGCGTAGCCCTTGTGGCGGGCGAAACCGTACTCGGGATAGAGCGCGTCGAGTGCCACCATCTGGGCGTCGCGGGCCACCTTGGCGAGTATCGAGGCGGCGGCGATGGCGGGATGACGGGCATCGCCCTTGACCACCGCCTGGCCGGGAACATGATGCCCGGGCAGCCGATTGCCGTCCACCAGCAGGAACTCGGGTCGCAGCGGCAGGGCGTCGATGGCCCGGCGCATGGCCAGGTGGGTCGCGTGATAGATATTGATCTCATCGACTTCGGCATGTGTCGCCTCGGCCACGGCAAAGGCCAGCGCCTTGTCGCGAATCTCGGCGTCCAGCTCGACGCGTCGCTGCGGCGAAAGCTGCTTGGAGTCTGTCAGACCGGCAATGGGCTGCATGGGGTCGAGTATGACCGCCGCGGCCACCACCGCTCCGATCAGCGGCCCGCGACCCACTTCATCGACGCCGGCCAGCATGTGGCCCTGGTAGTCGATGATGAGCGGCGGGAAAGCATGCTCGTTCATGCCTCGCCCCTCCTGCCATGCACCGAGACGCCCTGCTCCAGGGTATCGCTTGCCACCGATTCGGGCAGCGGCCGCCTCGCCGCCACGGCCTCGATGGCCTCGACCGCCCTGAAGCTGGCGTTGCGCTGCAGTCCGGCATGCAAGGTGGCAAAGCGCTCCTCCAGCTCGGCCCGCGCCGCGCCATCGTCGAGCATCGGTCCGATATGGGCGACGATCGCCTCGGCCGTGACGGCCTCCTGAATCAGTTCCGGTACCAGGGGTTCCTGGGCGATCAGGTTCGGCAGCGAGATCCATTGCGTCTTGACCAATCGGCGCGCCAGCCAATGGGTCAACGGCGCCATGCGGTAGGCCACCAGCATCGAGCGGTGACACAGCATCGCCTCCAGCGCCGCCGTTCCCGAAGCCAGCAGCACGGCATCGCTGGCCACCATCGCCTGGCGGGCCTGCCCATCGAGCAGGATCACCCGCTCGCGCAGCTCGGGACGCGACTCGAGCAATCGTTCGAGCGCTTCACGGCGCAGCGGCGTCGCCGCCGGAATCACCACCCTCAGTGTGGTACGTTCGCGACTCAGCCGCTCGGCGGCATCGAGGAAGGTGGCACCGAGAAAGCGGATCTCGTTGGCACGCGAACCCGGCAGCACGGCCAGCACCGGAGCGTTCGCGGGCAGCCCAAGTTCGGCGCGCGCGCCGGCACGATCGCTGACCAGCGGCAGCTCGTCGGCCAGCGGGTGTCCGACGAAGGCCACCGGCAGGCGATGCTGCTCGTAGAAGGCGGCCTCGAAGGGAAGGAAGGTGAGCATGGCGTCCACCGCTTTGGCGATGCCCTTGACCCGACCCTGGCGCCAGGCCCATACCGTGGGGCTGACGTAGTGAACCGTGGCGAGACCCGCCTCGCGCAACTGACGCTCGAGGCCGAGATTGAAGTCGGGGGCATCGATGCCGATCACGACATCAGGCCGCCAGGCCAGGGCATCGGCCCGCAGGGCGCGACGCACCCGGATCAGCCCCGGCAGGTGCTTGAGCACCTCGACCAGGCCCATGACCGAGAGCGTCTCCAGCGGGAAGCGACTGTCGATGCCCTCGGCGATCATGCCCGGGCCACCGATCCCCCGGAACTGCACCTGCGGGTGGCGCGCCTTCAAGGCACGCATCAGGCTCGCCCCGAGCAGATCGCCGGACATCTCGCCGGCGACGATGTAGACACGCTCAAGCTTGCACATATCGAACCCGTTGCGATGCCGCGTCAGCGGATGATGCCGCGTGTCGAAACCTCGATGGAGGCGGCGAAGGCGTCGGTTTCCGGCAACGCGTAGCGGCGGCGGATCTCTTCCAGCGCCTGGGTAACGGTCAATCCCTGACGATAGACCAGCCGGTAGCTATCGTTCAGGGCCTTGATCGCCTCGGCCGAGAAGCCGCGCCGCTTGAGCCCGACCTGGTTGAGTCCATGGACCCGGGCCGGATTGCCGTTGATCATGACGTAGGCGGGGGTGTCCTTGGTAATGATCGCCCCCCCACCGGCCATGGCGTGATCGCCGAAGTGACAGAACTGGTGGATGGCCGACAACCCGCCGAGAATGGCGAAATTGCCCAGGGTCACATGCCCGGCCAGCGTCGCCTGATTGGCCAGCACGCAGTCGTCGCCGATGATGCAGTCGTGGCCGACGTGCACATAGGCCATGAACAGGTTGCGTGAACCGATGGTGGTCTCGCCGCGATCCTGGGCGGTGCCGCGATGCAGCGTCACGCATTCGCGGATGACGTTGTCGTCTCCCATCACCAGGCGCGTCGGTTCGCCCGCATACTTCTTGTCCTGGCAATCCTCGCCCACGGAAGCGAACTGGAAGATGCGCGTCCGCGCCCCGAGTATGGTGGGGCCCTTGATGACGACATGCGGGCCGATGCGGCTGCCGGGCCCGATCTCGACGTCGGCCCCGATCACGCTGAAAGGCCCGACTTCCACATCCTCGGCCAGACGTGCCCCAGGGTCGACGATGGCAGTGGTATGTATCAAGAAACCTTCCTCTCGGCACAGATGATCTCGGCCTCGCAGGCCAGCTCGCCGTTAACGGTAGCACGGCAGGCGAACTTCCATATGCCGCGCTTTTCACGCTCGACGTTCGCTTCCAGTACCAGGCAGTCCCCCGGCATGACCGGACGCTTGAAGCGCACGTTATCGCTTCCTACCAGATAATAGACGTAACCGTCGGCGGGTAGCTTGTTGACCGTCTTGAAACCGAGGATACCGCAAGCCTGGGCCAGCGCTTCAAGTACCAGCACGCCGGGCATGATCGGATGGTGTGGAAAGTGGCCGTTGAAGAACGGCTCGTTGATGCTGACATTCTTGTAGGCAACGATGGATTCGCCGAGGCTCAGCTCCGTTACCCGGTCCACCAGCAGAAAGGGGTATCGGTGCGGCAGATAATCACGAATCTCGTTGATGTCCATTACCATCGTAGCGACCTCTGAAATGAAGTAGGGAAGCCGCCGCGAACGTCCAGCAGCGTCGCATCCGGCTTCCCGAAGCAGCCTGCAGCAGGCAGGCGAAGAATTATAGCGTCGCCCGACGCCGTCTCAACCCTGCTGGCTACGCTTTTCGAGCCGGGCCAGGCGTCGGGCCAGGTCGTCGAGCTGCTTGAAGCGCACCGCGTTCTTGCGCCACTGCGCGTTGGTCATGGCGCCGGTACCCGACGAGTAGACGCCCGGCTCGTGGATCGAGTTGGTTACCAGACTCATGCCCGTGACCTGGACGCCGTCACAGAGGGTCAGGTGTCCGGCGAGGCCCACGCCTCCGCCCAGCATGCAGTTCCTGCCGACCCGGGTGGAACCGGCAATACCGACGCAGCCGGCCAGCGCCGAATGATCGCCGATATGCACGTTGTGGGCGATCTGTACCTGGCTGTCGATCTTCACGTCGTTCCCGATCACGGTGTCATCCAGCGCGCCCCGGTCGATACTGGAGCAGCTGCCCACTTCGACGTCGTCGCCCAGCACCACGCCACCCAGCTGGGCGATCTTGTGCCAACGGCTGCCGTCGTGGGCGAAGCCGAAGCCATCGCCTCCGATCACGCAGCCGCTGTGAAGAATGACACGCTTCCCGATGGTCACGCCGTGGCTGATGGTGACATTGGCGTGCAGCCGCGTCTGTGCGCCGATGCGCGTACCCGCCCCGACGAAGCTGCCGGCGCCAACCACGACCTCGTCACCCAGCTCGACACCGGGCTCGACGACGGCGTTGGGCCCGATCTCGACCCGCTCTCCCAACGCCACGTCGTCGGCCACCACGGCCGTGGGGTGAATGTCGCCAAGAGGCGCCGCCAGGATCGGATCGAACAGCTGCGACAGGTGGGCGTAGCCCAGGTAGGGGTTCTGCAGTTCCAGGCGCGACACCGGACAGGCGGCGGCATGCTCGGGATGCAGTAGCACGGCCCCGGCCCGGGCTGTGGCCAAGTCCTTGAGGTAGGAGCGGTTGGCGACGAATGCCACCTGGTCGGGCCCCGCCTCCTTGAGGGAGGCCAGGCCATTGATCAGGCGGCTGCCATCGCCGACCAGATTGGCGCCGAGCCGTTCAGCCAGCTCGGCCAGGGTGTATTGTGGAGTAGCTGGGTGCGTCATGGAAACCCATATCGACAGCGTGCGGCGACATCCCGCCGCAGTGGATCAGTTGAGTGAATTGAGTATCTCGATCACTTCACCCGTCAGATTGGGTAGATCCCTCTCGGAGTGCAGCACACCCTGGGGCTCCACCAGCACCTCGACGCCGTGTCGCGAGATGACCTGCTCGACCGCCTGCTCGAGCTTGGGCTCCGCCTGCTCCAGGAAAGCCTCCTCGGCACGCATCTGCTCTTCCATGATGCCCTGGCGCAGCTGCTCGAAGCGGCCGCCCTTCTGCTGGAATTCCTGAATCAGGGTGCGGCGCTGGTCCTCGGGCAGGCTCTCGCCCTCCTGCTGCATACGCTGCTGCAGCTGGGACAGCTCCTGACCCAGCGACTGGGCCTCCTGCTGCTGCCCCGACAGGCGGTCCTCAAGCTCCTGCATGGAGCGTTGGGCGGCATCGGAAGAGAGCAGTGCCTGGCGCCAGTCCAGTACCGCAACCTCGGCCGAATGGGCCGGCGCCGCCAGAGCGACGAACAGCCCCAGGCAGAGAATGGCAGTCAACTTACGCATGGCAAAGCACCTCCTGGCTGGCCGGCTCAGAACGTCTGGCCCAGCGAGAATTGGAAGAACTGGGTGTCGTCGCCGCTTTCGTCGTTGAGCGGCTCGGCGATGCTGAACGTCAGCGGGCCGACCGGGGTCAGCCAGGAGAGACCCACGCCGATGCTGTAGCGCAGCTCGCCCAGGTCGATACCCGATGAGCAGCGCGAGGGGCCATCGCCCTCGACCACCGGATAGCAGCTGGTCAGGAAGGTATTGCCGGCATCGACGAAGAAGCCGGTCTGCAGCGAACGCTGATCCTCGACGAAAGGCAGCGGGAAGAGCAGCTCGGCACTGCCTTCGACCAGCACGTTGCCGCCGAGGGTACGGTCGCGTCCGGATTCGCGCGGTGTGGTGCGTTCACCCAGCGTATTGGCCGTGAAGCCCCGCACGGAGCCCAGGCCGCCGGCGAAGAAGTTCTCGTAGAACGGGTAGGGCTCGCTGCCAATGCTGTCGGCATAGCCCAGCGTGGTACCGAACTTGAGGGCCCAGGTCTCCTCTTCGTTGAGGGCGAAGAGCTGCTGGGCACGGGCGCGCAACTTGAAATAGTCGGCGTCGCTGCCCGGCGCCGCGGTCTCCAGCGACAGGCGCTGGTAGTTGCCGGAGGTGGGCATGATGCCACGGTTGAGGTTGTTGCGCGTCCAGCTTGCGGTGAGCTTGAGGCTCTGGGCATCGTCGCCCTGGTCGTCGACGTAACGCACGATCTCCGAGGCGGTATCACGGTAAGTCTTGATCGTCAGGTCCTCGACGCTGGCGCCGAAGTTGAGTCGTGACAGTTCGCTGATCGGATAGCCGAAGTTGATCCCCGCACCATAGGCGTCGGTGGAGTAGGTCGAGATGTCCGAGTCCTCGTAGTCGGTCTCGCGGTAGAAGAGATTATAGCCACGCGAGATACCGTCCAGCGTCCAGTAGGGGTCGGTGAAGCCGAAGTTCACACTGGTGAAGGTATCGCTTCGCTGGGCGCCGATGTTGACACGGTTGCCGGTGCCCAGGAAGTTGTTCTGGGCCAGCGACGCACCGTAGATCACGCCGGCGCTCTGGGAGAAGCCGATGCTCGCCGAGACCGAGCCGGAGGGCTGCTCCTCCACCGAGTAGGTCACGTCGAGCTTGTCGGGCTCGTCGGCGACCGGCTGGGTATCCACCTCGACCTGACTGAAGAAGCCCAGGCGCTCCAGGCGCCGGCGCGACTGGCTGATCGACTCGGTGGAGGCCGGCGCGCCCTCCATCTGGATCATCTCGCGGCGCAGCACCTCGTCCTGCGTCGTGGTGTTGCCAACGAAGTTGATCCGTCGTACATAGGCGCGACGTCCCGGATCGACGCTGAAGGTCAGGTCGACGGTCTCGCCGTCGGCGCGCGGCTCGGGCATGCCCTCGACCCGAGCGAAGGCAAAGCCCTCGGCGCCCAGCCGCGAACGCAGCGCCTCGTTGGATGCGGTGACGTCGCTGCGCGAGAAGATGTCGCCACTCTCGACCTGCAGCAGGTTGCGCGCCTCACGCTCGCCGATCTGCAGGTCGCCGGCGAAGCGGATGTCGCCCAGGCGGTACTGGTTGCCTTCGTCGACATTGATGGTGACGAAGATCTGCGACTTGTCCGGGCTGATCGACACCTGGGTAGAGGTGATGTTGAAATTGACGTAGCCGCGATCGAGATAGAACGAGCGCAACCGCTCCAGATCCCCGGCCAGCGCCTCGCGCGAGTACTCGTCGCTCGAGAACCAGCCGAAGAAACGTCCGGGGCGGTCGTCGAGCTCGAACACGTCGCGCAGCTCGTCATCGTCGAACTGGCGATTGCCGACGATATTGATCTGGCGAATCTTCGCCACGGCACCTTCGTTGATGTCGATGTCGACCTGTACCCGGCCTTCGTCGACCTCGCGCACCTTTGTCTCGATGCGCGCGCTGTAGCGGCCCTGGGACTGGTAGACCCCCTCCAGCTCGCGCTGGATGTCCTCCAGGGTGGAGAGCTGCAGCACCTGACCCTCCGCCAGCCCGCCTTCACGCAGGCCGCGGCGCAGGTCCTCCTCGGGGATTTGATTGTTGCCGCTGATGTTGAGCCGCGCGATGGTCGGGCGTTCGACCACCTGGATGACCAGTACGTCACCGTCGCGTGCCAGCTGAATATCGTCGAACAGGCCAGTGGCGAACAGGCTCTGGGCCGCCTCGGCAAGTTCGCGGTCATCCACTCGGTCACGCGCGCTGATGGGGAAGGCGTTGAAGACGGAGGCGGCGGATACCCGCTGCAGCCCTTCCACGCGAATGTCGGTAACTTCGAAAGATTCTGCCAGCGCCGTAGAGGAGCCGGCCAGCAGCAATGCCGCCAGTCCGAGGGTCTTGATATTCATGCAGTCGCTTCGCTCGCGTTGATCCGCCTGCCTGTCCAGACAGGCACCATATACATATGTGCGGGTGACTGACAAGGCGGAGCGCAGCTCCGCCTCCCCGTGCCCGAGAAGGGCGCTAGCTACCAGAGACGCATCAGATCGAAATAGAGCGCCATCAGCATCAGCGTGCCGACCAGTGCCAGGCCGATGCGCAGCCCCACCGCCTGGGTTCTCTCCGATACCGGCCGGCCGCGCACCGCTTCGACGAAATAGTAGAGCAGATGGCCGCCGTCGAGCACCGGGATCGGCAGCAGGTTGAGTACCGCCAGGCTGACCGAGAGATAGGCCAGGAAGCTGACGAAGCTCTCCAGCCCCGTACGCGCCGTATCCCCGGCCATCTGCGCGATGGTGATAGGCCCGGACAGGTTGGACGGTGAAATCAGCCCGACCAGCATCTTGCGGATGGCGTCCAGCGTCAGGAGCGTCATCTCCCCGGTACGGCTCATTGCCTGCCCCACCGCCGCCACCGGACCGTAGCGAATCTCACGGCGGAACTCCTCGGGCCACTCCACGGGCGTGACGCCGGCACCGACATGGCCGATGGCGCCGCCCGTCTCAAGCTCACGCGTGCCCGGCACCAGGGATAGCGTGAGCTGCTCGTCGCCCCGCGCCACCTCGACCTCCAGCGCTTCACCGGGGCTAGCCCGGACCACGCTGACGAAATCCATCCACTCCTCGATCGGGTTGCCGTTGACGGCCCGTATCTCGTCACCCGGTTGCAGCCCCGCCTCGGCAGCGGCCTCGCCGTCGATCACCTGCCCCAACACGGCGGGAAAACGCGGTTGCCAGGGCGCGATGCCGAGCGTGGCCAGCGGCTGGGGCGGGTCCTGGCGCACCAGGTAGTCCTCCACGGGCAAGCGATACTCGCGCGCGTCGGCCGTGGCATCGTCGCGCGCCTGGATGGCCAGTTCGCCGCTGTGGCCGATCTCGGCGATCAGGCGCAGGTTGATCTCGTCCCACGAGCGCACCGCGCTGCCCTCAACGGCCACGATCTCTTGACCCGACGCCAGACCGCTGCGGGACGCAGGCGAATCGGGCGCCACCTCGCCGACCACCGGTGCCACCGTGGTGGTACCGGCCACGAACAGCGCCCAGTAGGCGACGATGGCGAGCAGGAAATTGGCGACAGGCCCCGCCGCCACGATGGCGATACGCTGCCATACCGACTTGCGGTTGAAGGCTTCATGGCGCTGGTCGTGAGGCACGGGGGCCTCGCGCTCATCGAGCATCTTGACGTAACCGCCGAGCGGAATGGCCGCCACGGCGAATTCGGTCCCGTGGCGGTCGACGCGGGACCATATCGGCTTGCCGAAGCCCACCGAGAAGCGCAGCACCCTGACGCCGCAGCGGCGCGCCACCCAGTAATGACCGAACTCGTGGAAGGTGATCAAAAGCCCCAATACCACGATGACGGCCAACACGTTCTGGATCAGGCCCAAGTCAGCCTCCTTGAAAAGCGTCTTCGTTCAACGGCGGGAGGCGGTTCAGCGCCTCGCCAGCCTCTCGCGCGCCACCTGGCGAGCCCGGGTGTCGGCCGCAAGAATGGTTTCCAGGTCGTTGCCGGCCGCAACCGGCAGTGCCTCGAGTATCTCTGCTACCAGCTCGCCGATCCCTGGAAAGCTCAAGCGGCCATTCAGGAAGGCATCGACCGCCACCTCGTTGGCCCCATTCAGGATCGCCGGCGCCGTACCGCCCGCCTGCATCGCCTCCCGCGCCAGGCGCAGGCAGGGAAAGGCCGCTTCATCGGGCGCCTCGAAGTCGAGCCGAGCAATTTGGAACAGGTCGAGCGCCTCGACACCGGCTTCGATGCGCTCGGGCCAGGCCAGCCCGTAGGCGATCGGTGTGCGCATGTCGGGATTGCCCAGCTGGGCCAGCACCGAGCCGTCGCTGTAGGCCGCCATGGAGTGGATCACGCTCTGCGGATGCACCACGACCTGTATCTGCTCGGGCCGGGCATCGAACAGCCAGCACGCCTCGATCAGCTCCAGCCCCTTGTTCATCAGGGTGGCGCTGTCCACCGAGATCTTGCGCCCCATCGACCAGTTGGGGTGCGCGCAAGCCTGGGCCGGTGTCACCGTGGCCAGGCGCTCCGGCGACCAGCCGCGGAACGGACCGCCGGAGGCCGTCAGCAGCAGCTGCGTCACGCCATGCCGGGACAGGCCGCCACGGTGTCCGGGAGGTAGACACTGGTAGATGGCATTATGTTCGGAGTCGATCGGCAGCAGCGTGGCACCGTGGCTGGCCACGGCATCCATGAACAGGGCACCGGACATCACCAGCGCTTCCTTGTTGGCCAGCAGCACCCGTTTGCCGGCGCGCACCGCGGCCAGCGTCGGCAGCAGGCCGGCAGCGCCGACGATAGCGGCCATGACCACATCCGCCTCGGTGGCGCCCGCCACCTCGACGAGCGCGGCCTCTCCGGCGCGCACTTCGGTCTCCAGGCCCGCCTCGGCCAGGCGTTCGCCGAGCCAGGCGGCATCGCCGTCCGCATCGAGCACCGCCACCGCTGGACGATGATGCAGACACAGGGCCAGCAGCGCCTCGCGCGAGCGGTGCGCGGTCAGGGCATGTACCCGGTAGCGCTGGGGGTGACGAGCGATGACGTCCAAGGTGCTGGTGCCGATGGAGCCGGTCGCCCCCAGTACCGTGACGTTCTGACGGCCGCGCGCTTCGCTCATCGCTACAGCACTCCGAGGGAGAGCAGGGCGAACAGCGGCACTGCCGCGGTCAGGCTGTCGATGCGGTCGAGCACGCCGCCGTGGCCGGGTAGGAGGTTGCTGGAGTCCTTGATGCCGCGAAAGCGCTTGAGCATGCTCTCGAGCAGGTCGCCAAGCACCGAGACCAGCGTCACCACCACGGTCACTACCACCAGCCCCAGGCCACCGGCCATCCCCAGCCCCTGCCATGCGGCGAACAGCAGTGCCAGCAGCAGCGTCACCGCCGCGCCACCCAGCACACCCTCCCAGGATTTGCCGGGGCTCACTGCCGGTGCCAGCTTGCGCTTGCCCCAGGCACGGCCGCAGAAGTAGGCACCGATGTCGGCCCCCCACACCAGCAGCAGCACGAAGAGCAGCCAGATGCTGCCGATGTCGCGCAGCACGTTGAAACCGACCCAGGCCGGCACCAGTACCCATAGCCCCATGGCCAGTCGCACGGCGATCGATTGCCACTGCTCACGCCCGGCCGGGTAGCGGACCACCCAATAGAGATTGACGACCCAGCCGACCACCGCCAGCCACAGCGGCCAGATCGCCAGCGCCGCGCCGAACGCCCACAGCGCAACCATCAGCACGGCCAGGCCGGCCACCAAGGCCAGGCGGCGGCTCGCCCGGGTAACGCCGGCGAGATTGGTCCACTCCCAGGCGGCCAGCAGCACGACGACCCCGGTGAAGGCAGCAAAGGCGCCGCCCGTGAGACCGAACAGGCAGGCCAGCATCAGCGGTGCCAGCCACGCCGCCGTAATGATCCGCTGTCTAAGCACCTTCTGCCTCGATCTGTTCGTCGGTCATGCCGAAACGACGCTGCCGCCGACGGAAGTCGTCCACTGCCATGTCGAAGGCCTCGCCATCGAAATCCGGCCACAGCAGCGGCGTGAAATAGAGCTCGGCATAGGCCATCTGCCAGAGCAGGAAATTGGAGATGCGCTGCTCGCCGCTGGTGCGTATGCACAGGTCGACCGGCGCCTCGTCGCCCAGGCACAGCTCGCCCTGCAGGCTGTACTCATCGACGGCAGCAGGTTCGATCTCGCCGTCCACGGCGCGCTCGGCCAGGCGCCGCGCAGCCGTGGCGATATCCCAGCGTCCGCCGTAGTTGGCGGCGACGACCAGGTGCATGCGCCGGTTGTCGCGGGTCAACGCCTCGGCCTTGTCAATGTACTTCTGGATCGAGGAGGAGAAGGCGCTGCGGTCGCCGATCACCGAGAGCCGAATCCCGTTGTCGTGCAGCTTTCTCACCTCGCGCTTGAGGGCGATGAGAAACAGCTCCATCAAGGCACTGACTTCGGCCTCGGGACGACGCCAGTTCTCGCTGGAGAAAGCGAACAGCGTAAGGGTCTCGATACCGCGCTCGGCGGCGCGCCGGATTACCGCGCGCACGGCCTCGACGCCGGCCCGGTGCCCACGTATACCGGAGAGCCCACGGGCACGGGCCCAGCGGTTGTTGCCGTCCATGATGATCGCCACATGGCGTGGCAGGCCATTGCCGGGCGGCTTCGGTGGCATCTGGGATGCGGAGGTCTGCGCTGACGTCATGGTGCCTCGCAATGGCGGTGGGAAGACCGGGCGGCCAGAGGCTGCGCCGCCCGGCGCTGCTCAGACCTGCATCAGGTCGTGTTCCTTCACTTCGAGCTGCTTGTCGATCTCGGCGATATACTTGTCGGTCAGCTTCTGGATCGTGTCCTCGGCACGACGCTGCTCATCCTCGGAGATCTCCTTCTCCTTGAGCAACGCCTTGACGTCGTTGTTGGCATCGCGACGCACGTTGCGTACCGCTACGCGGGCGTTCTCGGCCTCGGCGCGGGCCTGCTTGATATAGCCCTTGCGGGTCTCCTCGGTGAGCATCGGCATCGGCACGCGGATCACGTTGCCGGCGCTGGCCGGGTTCAAGCCCAGGTCGGAGGTCATGATGGCCTTCTCGATCTTGGGGACCATGTTCTGCTCCCACGGCACCACGGAGAGGGTACGCGCGTCCTCCACGTTGACCGAGGCGACCTGGTTGAGCGGCACCTGGCTGCCGTAGTAATCCACGGTGACCGAATCGAGGATGCTGGAGTGCGCGCGCCCGGTACGAATCTTGTTGAAGTTGGCATGAAGGGCGTCGAGGCTCTTCTTCATGCGACTTTCGGCATCTTTCTGGATATCATTGATCACGGTGTCAACCTCTGTCTATCAGCGTGCCTTCCTTGCCGCCCACCACCAGGTTCAGCAGGGCGCCCGGCTTGTTCATGTTGAAGACGCGTACCGGCATGTCATGGTCCCGCACCAGGCAGATAGCGGTCAAATCCATGATGCCGAGCTTCTGGTCGAGCGCATCATCGTAGCTCAGATGATCGTACTTGACCGCATCGGCATGCTTCACCGGATCCTTGTCGTAGACGCCGTCCACCTTGGTGGCCTTGACCACCACATTGGCGTCGATCTCGATACCGCGCAGGCAGGCCGCCGAATCGGTGGTGAAGAAAGGGTTGCCGGTACCGGCGGAGAACAATACCACGTCTCCCGAGGTCAGGTAGCGAATGGCCGTGCGACGGTCGTAGTGCTCGACCACACCGCTCATGGGAATCGCCGACATCACCCGCGAGCGAATATTGGAGCGCTCCAGCGCGTCGCGCATGGCCAGCGCATTCATCACGGTGGCCAGCATGCCCATGTGGTCGCCGGTGACCCGGTCCATGCCGGCCGCGTTGAGTGCGGCACCACGGAACAGGTTGCCGCCGCCGATGACGATGCCGACCTGCACGCCGATACCGACCAGCTGCCCGATTTCCAGCGCCATGCGATCGAGCACCTGCGGGTCGATGCCGAAGTCGTGCTCGCCCATCAGCGCCTCGCCGGAGAGCTTGAGCAGGATGCGCTTGTACTTCGATTTGTCGGAGCGGGACTTGGCGGGATTATCGACGTGATCGGATGCGGGCATGGCAACTCTCCTGGGCGTCAAGGGGGTGAAGCGATTCTAGTAGGTCCGGCGCGTGGGCCGGATACGAGAAGGCGTGCGCTCGCGCGCACGCCATCATCGAGCTGGAACCTCTGACCTTAGCGACGGCCAGCCTGTTCCATGACTTCCTTGGCGAAGTCGACCTCTTCCTTCTCGATGCCCTCGCCCACTTCGAAGCGGGTGAAGCCGATGACCTCGCCGCCGGCGGCCTTGACGTACTCGGCGACGGACTGGTTCGGATCCTTGACGAAGGGCTGCTCGGTGAGGCTGTTCTCGGCCAGGTACTTCTTCAGGCGGCCTTCGACCATCTTCTCGGCGATCTGCTCCGGCTTGCCGGCCATGTCGGGCTGGGCCAGGATGATTGCCTTTTCCTTGTCGAGCTGCTCCTGCGGCATGTCCTCGGGACGCGCCACGGCCGGGTTGATGGCGGCCACGTGCATGGCGACGTCCTTGGCCACTTCGGAATTCCCACCCTTGAGCACGGTGAGCACGCCGATGCGGCCGCCATGAACGTATTCGCCCACCAGTGCACCTTCCGGCGCCTCGACCACGGCACAGCGGCGTACGCCGATGTTCTCGCCGATCTTCTGCACCAGCTGCTCGCGAGCGCTCTCGAGGGCGCCCTCCATCACCGCGGCGACATCTTCGCTCTTGGCGGTGAAGAAAGCATCGGCCACCTGGTCGGCGAATGCCTTGAAGTTGGCGTCACGGGCGACGAAGTCGGTCTCCGAGTTGATCTCGACTACCACGCCGTAGCTGCCGTCCTCGGCGACACGGGTCGCCACGGCGCCTTCGGCGGCGGTGCGGCCGGCCTTCTTGGCGGCCTTGAGGCCCGAGCTCTTGCGCAGGTTCTCGATGGCGACTTCGATATCCCCGTCCGCTTCGGTGAGTGCCTTCTTGCACTCCATCATGCCGAGCCCGGTACGCTCGCGCAGTTCCTTGACCTGGGAAGCGCTGATCGCTGCCATGGTATTCACCTCTCGATAGTGGAACCCGGTTAGGTTCGACCTGGGAATAAGGGCGCCGGACCCTTGGGTCCGGTTCAATCCCGCTTCGCCACTGCGAAGCGATAGCGGGCGGTCAGCCTGGCTGACCGCCCCACCCGGGACGGCGGCGCCGCCCGGGTGACTCGCCGTTACTCGGCAGCGGCAGTCGCGTCGCCGCCTTCACCCTCGGTGACCTCGACAAACTCGTCGGGACGGCCTTCCTTCGCACGTGCGCAGGCGTCGGCGATCGCCTTGACGTAGATCTGGATGGCGCGAATGGAGTCATCGTTGCCGGGAATCACGTAGTCGACGCCGTCCGGATCGGAGTTGGTATCCACCACGCCGATGACCGGAATGCCGAGCTTGTTCGCCTCGTTGATGGCGATGCGCTCATGGTCCACGTCGATCACGAACAGGGCGTCGGGCAGGCCACCCATGTCCTTGATGCCGCCGATGGAACGCTCGAGCTTGTCCTGCTCGCGGGTCGCCATCAGGACTTCCTTCTTGGTCAGCTTCTCGAAGGTGCCGTCCTCGCGCATGGTCTCGAGGTCACGCAGGCGCTTGATCGACTGACGGATGGTCTTGTAGTTGGTCAGCATGCCACCCAGCCAGCGGTGGTTGACGAAAGGCATGCCGACGCGGTTGGCCTCTTCCTTGATGATCTTGCTCGCACTGCGCTTGGTGCCGACGAACAGGATCTTGTTGTTGGAAGCGGCCATCTTCTCGACCACGTCGATCACCTCGTTGAGGGCCGGCAGGGTGTGCTCGAGGTTGATGATGTGGATCTTGTTACGGGCACCGAAGATGAACTTGCCCATCTTCGGGTTCCAGTAACGGGTCTGGTGACCGAAGTGTGCGCCCGCCTTGAGCAGGTCGCGCATGTTGACGTGTGCCATGGATGACTCCTGAAAATCGGGTTAGGCCTCCACGCACCCCATGGATCCGACCGCCGGGACAAACCGCGGCAGCACCCGGGACCATGTGCCGGTACGTGTGTGTTTTCAAGGCTGTTGGTTAACGGCTCGAGCCGGATGCGCCTTCGTGCCCCGCTCGCCGCCGACGCCTTCGCCATTCTCGCCGCTCGTCAGGCCCAGGGCCCGGTGGTGGCGATTGCAGGAAAGCGCGCGGCTTTATACCATAGTTCGCCTACGAGATGAAGTCGCCCGCCGCCCTTGCCCACGTTGCCGGCGCTGCAATCCCCTCTGAACCGAGACTCCATGAACATACCCATCAAGACGCCCGACGAGATCGACAAGATGCGCGAGGCAGGTCGCCAGGCCGCCAGCGTACTCGAGATGATAGCACCGCACGTCACGGCCGGCGTGACCACCGGCGAACTGGACCGGCTGTGCCACGATTACATCGTCGGCGAGCTGGGCTCCACGCCCGCGCCCCTCAACTACCACGGCTTCCCCAAGTCGATCTGCACCTCGCTCAACCATGTGGTCTGCCACGGCATCCCCGATCCGGGGAAGAAGCTGAAGAAGGGCGACATCATGAACATCGACGTCACCGTGAAGACGGCCGATGGCTACCACGGCGACTCCAGCGCGATGTACATCGTCGGCGAGAACATCCAGGGCGAGCGGCTGTGCCGGGTGACCCAGGAGTGCCTGTACAAGAGCATCGCCCTGGTACGCCCCGGCGTGCGCCTCTCCACGCTTGCCCGCGCCATCCAGGACCACGCCGAGGCCAACGGCTACTCGGTGGTACGCGACTTCTGCGGCCACGGCATCGGCGCCGGCTTCCACGAGGACCCGCAGGTGCTGCACTATGACGGTTACGCGCCCGAGGCCGATGCCACCCTGGCCGCCGGCATGTGCCTGACCATCGAGCCGATGATCAACGTCGGCAGTCATCAGACCAAGGTCCTGCGCGATGGCTGGACCGCGGTGACCCGGGACAAGAGCCTGTCGGCGCAGTGGGAACATACGCTGCTGGTCACCGACACCGGCGTCGAGGTGCTCACGGCGCGCCAAGAGGAAGACTTCTCCTTCCTCGACCACTGAGTCGAGTCATCATGCTGCTGCACCACTATCGCTTCGCACCCGACGAGACGCTGTTCGACGCCGAGACCTTTCGCAGCGAGCTGGCCGGCACCCGCTCCCCCATTGCACCGTTCAAGGCGGCGTTACGCGAGATCCAACGCCGGCTCGACGAGCGCTTCCGTGCCGGCGCCGACATCCGCGATCTGGTCCACGGCCGTGCCTGGTGCCTCGACCAGCTGCTCGGGGTGGCGTGGGCCCTGCATGACTGGCCCGACGACGGCGTGGCATTGCTCGCGGTGGGCGGCTACGGCCGCGGCGAACTGCACCCGCACTCCGACGTCGACCTGATGCTGCTACTGGAAAGCGACGACGACACGCCCTATCGGGCGCCGATGACCGCTTTCATCACGCTGCTGTGGGACATCGGCCTGGAGATCGGCCACAGCGTGCGCTCGCTTGCCGACTGCGAACGCGAGGCCGAGGGCGATATCACCATCATCACCAACCTGATGGAATCGCGCATCCTGGCCGGGCCGGAGTCACTGCGTGAGGCGATGAAGGCGCGCATCGCCCCTGAGCGCATGTGGCCCGCCGACCGCTTCTTCGAAGCCAAGTGGCAAGAGCAGATCAGCCGCCATCATCGCTTCAACAACACCGAGTACCATCTCGAGCCCAACATCAAGAGTTCGCCCGGCGGGCTGCGCGACATTCAGATGATCGGCTGGGTGGCCAAGCGCCACTTCGGCAGCCAGCGCTACGAGGACCTGGTGGCGAACGGTTTCATGAACGACGCCGAGCTGCGCATCCTGAGCCAGGGTCAGGCCTTCCTGTGGCAGGTACGTTATGCATTGCACATGCTTACCGGCCGCGCCGAGGATCGCCTGCTGTTCGACCACCAGCGCACCATCGCCGAACTGTTCGGCTTTCGCGACACCCCCGAGCGCCTGGCCGTCGAGCAGTTCATGAAGCGCTACTACCGGCACGTCACGGCGCTGGCCGGTCTCAACGACATGCTGCTGCAGCATTTCGACGAGGCGATATTGCGCGGCGGCGAGCGCCTCGAAATCGCCACGCTCAACGCGCGTTTCGTCATCGAGGGCGGCTACATCAAGGCCCGCACACGCTCGGTCTTTCGCGACCAACCCTCTGCGCTGCTCGAGCTGTTCCTGCTGATGGCGGAACACCCCGAGATCGAAGGCGTGCGCGCCGATACCATTCGCCTGATTCGCGACCATCGCCATTTGATCGACGACTTCTACCGCGACGATGAGCGCCACCAGCACCTGTTCATGTCGCTGCTGCGCTCCAGCGGCAACGTGGCGCGCCAGCTGCGGCGCATGAACCGCTACGGCGTGCTGGGCAAGTACCTGCCGGAGTTCGGCCAGGCGGTCGGCCTGATGCAGCACGACCTGTTCCACATCTATACCGTCGACGCCCATACCCTGCGCCTGCTCAAGTTCATCCATCAGTTTCGCAAGCCCGAGGCACGCAACGAGTTTCCGGTGGCTGCCGCGCTGGTCCACCAGCTACCCAAGCTGGAGCTTTTGTGGATTGCGGGGCTCTACCACGATATCGGCAAGGGGCGCGGCGGCGACCACTCGATCCTCGGCGCCCGCGACGTGGAGCGCTTCGCCGAACGCCACGGCCTGTCGAGCCGTGACACCCGCCTGGTCAGCTGGCTGGTGGAAAACCATCTGGTGATGTCGATGGTGGCCCAGAAGCGCGACATCACCGACCCCGATGTCATCCGCGAATTCGCCGCCCAAGTCGGCGACGAGATCCGCCTGGATTACCTCTACGTGCTGACGGTGGCCGACATCAACGCCACCAACCCGACGCTGTGGAACGGCTGGCGCGCCTCGCTGCTGCGCCAGCTCCACGCCGAAACCAAACGCGCCCTGCGGCGCGGCCTGGACAATCCGCTCGACCGCGAGGAGTGGGTGCGCGAGACTCGCAGCGAGGCGCGTTCCCTATTGGCCACGGTGGGCGCCGACCTGGATCGGGTCGAGCGCCTGTGGGAGCAGCTCGGCGAGGAGTACTTCCTGCAGTACGCGCCGAGCGAGATCGTCTGGCAGAGCATGGGCATCCTCGCCCACCGCGGCTCGGCGCTGCCGCTGATCATGATCAGCGCCCCTACCGACGACATGTCCGACGGCGGCACCAAGGTGTTCATCCACACCCGCTCGGTGGACGACCTGTTCGCCGCCACCGCTGCCGCCATGGAGCAGTTGGGCCTCTCGATCCACGACGCGCGCATCGCCACCTCGAGCAACGACTGGACACTCAACACCTTCATCGTGCTCGACGACCAGGGCCGTGCCATCCGCGACCCGAACCGCATCGAGGAGATCCGCGCTCACTTGGTGGAGGAGCTCGACGACCCCGACGACTATCCGCAGATCGTCACGCGTCACACGCCACGCCAGCTGCGCCACTTTCGCGTGCCGACGGAGGTGCATATCGAGCAGGACCCCGCCAACGAACGCACCCTGCTGGAGCTGACCGCTCCCGACCGCCCCGGCCTGCTGGCCCGGGTGGGGCGGATCTTCATGGAGCAGGACATTTCGCTCTCGGCGGCCAAGATCGCCACCCTGGGCGAACGCGTCGAGGACGTCTTCTTCATCACCGACAAGGCCGGCGCACCGCTGACCGACGCCGCGCGCCAGCAGCGCCTGCGCGAGCGGCTGATCGAGTTGCTCGACGTCGCGGGCTGAGGCCGGCAGCGTTCGGTTTGAGGCGAGCAGGGGGCTTCCCTATAATCGTCGGTCTGCCCGCAGATACGACAACGACGCCGCCCATGGCGCCTGGACACCGATGAATCCCGACCTCGACGCCCTGAAGCCCTACCCCTTCGAGAAGCTCGCCGCGCTGAAGGCCGGCGCGACGCCGCCCGAAGACCTCGCACCCGTCTCGCTGACCATCGGTGAGCCGCAGCATGCCCCCTTCGCCGCTGCGCTGGAGACGTTGCAGGCGCACCGGCTCGACTTCGCCCGCTATCCGGCCACCGCCGGTATTCCCGAGCTGCGCCGCGCCGTCGCCGCCTGGGCCGTGCGGCGCTTCGGCCTTGCCGGGCTCGACGCCGAGCGTGAGGTGCTGCCGGTCAACGGCACGCGCGAGGCGATCTTCGCTTTCGTCCAGGCCGCCCTGGATCGCTCCCGCCCGGCACGGGTCGCGGTCCCCAACCCCTTCTACCAGATCTACGAGGGGGCCACCCTGCTCGCCGGCGGCACGCCCCTCTACCTGGACTGCAAGGCCGGGAACGGCTTTCGCCCCGACTTCGACGCCGTGCCGGCCGACACCTGGCGCGAGGTGCAGATCGTTTTCCTCTGCTCGCCGGGCAACCCCACCGGCGCGGTGACGCCCCGGGCCGAGTTCGAGACGCTGATCCGGCTGGCCGACGAGTTCGATTTCATTATCGCCTCCGACGAGTGCTACTCCGAACTCTACCTGGACGAAGACGCTCCGCCGCCGGGGCTGCTCGAAGCCTGCACGGCCCTGGGGCGCCACGATTATCGCCGCTGCCTGGTATTCCACTCGCTCTCGAAACGCTCCAACCTGCCGGGGCTGCGTTCGGGCTTCGTTGCCGGCGATGCCGAGCTGATCGCGCCGTTCAAGCGCTATCGCACCTACCATGGCTGCGCCATGGCGCTGCCGCTGCAGCACGCCTCGATCACCGCCTGGAACGACGAGGCACACGTGCGTGACAACCGCGACGCCTACCGCGAGAAGTTCGCCGCGGTCACCGAGCTTCTCGCCCCGGTGCTTGAATTTCCCCAACCCGGGGCCAGTTTCTACTTATGGCCAGCGGTGCCGGGTGGCGACGACGAGGCCTTTGCCCGGGCGCTGTTCGCCGAAACGCACGTCAGCGTGCTGCCCGGCAGTTATATGGGCCGCGAGGATGCCAAGGGCAGCAATCCCGGACGCGGCCGGGTGCGCCTGGCACTGGTGGCCGACGTTGCCGCCACCAGGGAGGCGGCACAACGCATTCGCCGTTTCATTGAAAGGAGCGCATGATGGCAACTCTCTTCGTGATCAAGAATTGCGATACTTGCCGCCAGGCACGCAAGGCACTGGATGAGAAAGGACTTCCCTACCAGGTCCATGACCTCCGCGAGGACGGGCTCTCCGCGGCGCTGCTCGAGCACATCCTCGAACACGTCCCGGTGCTGGAAGCGATCAATCGGCGCAGCACCACCTGGCGCAACCTGCCCGAGGAGGACAAGCAGGACCTAGACGCCAACAAGGCTCGCGCCCTGATCATGGCACACCCCACCCTGCTCAAGCGGCCGTTGCTGGATACCGGCGACGAGATACGCATCGGCTATCGCGATGGCGACTACGACGATATCAAGGGCTGACGCCCACATCCCAAGAAGACGCGAGGACACCACATGCTGAGTTTTGCCTTCGGAATCGGCACCCAGAACACCCAGGGCGACTGGCTGGAGGTCTACTATCCGGCCCCCCTGCTCAAGCCGGATGCCAGCCTGGTGGAGGCCGTCGGCAAGGTGCTCGACATTCCCGACGGCAACAGTGCCGTCAGCTTCCTGCCGGAGCACTGCGCCGAGCTCGCCGAGGCGCTCAAGGCGGCGGGCCACGTCGCCCAGGCCGAATTGGCCGAGGCGCTCGCCGCCAGCCAGCGCCCTCTGGTCGCCACTTTTCTGCAAAGCGATTTGCCGCCGCAGAGCGCGCCGGAGGTCTACCTCAAGTTGCACCTGCTGTCGCACCGCCTGGTCAGGCCGCACGGCGTCGACCTCACCGGCATGTTCGGCCTGCTGCGCAACGTGGCCTGGACCAGCGAAGGTGCGATCGACATCGAGGAGCTCCCCGCCCGTCGCCTCAAGGCACGCCTCGAGGGTCGCCCCCTCTCGGTGGACTGCGTCGACAAGTTCCCCAAGATGACCGACTACGTGGTGCCCGGCGGCATTCGTATCGCCGACACCGCCCGGGTGCGCCTGGGCGCCTACCTGGGCGAAGGCACGACGGTGATGCACGAGGGCTTCGTCAACTTCAACGCGGGCGCCGAGGGTCCCGGCATGATCGAGGGCCGCATCTCGGCCGGTGTTACGGTGGGCAAGGGCTCCGACCTGGGCGGTGGCTGCTCCACCATGGGCACCCTCTCCGGCGGCGGCAATATCGTCATCAAGGTGGGTGAAGGCTGCCTCATCGGTGCCAATGCGGGTATCGGCATTCCGCTCGGTGACCGCTGTACCGTGGAGGCCGGGCTCTACATCACGGCCGGCGCCAAGGTGACCCTGCTCGACGACCAGGGCCAGGAGGTCAAGACCGTGGCGGCGCGCGAGCTGGCCGGCCAGAGCGACCTGTTGCTACGCCGCAACTCGCAGAACGGACGCATCGAGTGCCTGACCAACAAGAGCGCCATTGCGCTCAACGAAGCGCTCCACGCCCATAATTGAGGCGCGAAGGCGGCGCGACTCGGCGCCGTCCGCCCCTTCCGGAACCCGCATGTCCGCAACGACTAACGCGCTAACACCAACACTCGACCTGGCCATGGAGCTGATCCGCCGGCCTTCGGTCACGCCCGACGACCTGGGTTGCCAGGCGTTGATGATCGAACGCCTGGAGCGGCTCGGCTTCCATGTCGAGCGCCTGCCCTTCGGCGACGTGGAGAACTTCTGGGCCACCCACGGCCATCACGGCCCGGTGCTGGCCTTCGCCGGCCATACCGACGTGGTGCCGAGCGGACCTCACGTTCACTGGGACTTCCCTCCGTTCGAGCCCTGCATCGACGACGATGGCATGCTGCGCGGCCGCGGCGCTGCCGACATGAAAGGCAGTCTCGCAGCGATGATCACCGCGGTGGAGCGCTTCGTCACGGCGCACCCCGACCACCAGGGACGCATCGCCTTCCTGATCACTTCCGACGAGGAGGGCCCTGCGGTGGACGGCACGCGGGCGGTGGTCGAGCACTTGCGAGAGCGCAACGAGCGACTCGACTACTGCATCGTGGGCGAACCCTCCTCCACCGACATGCTCGGCGACGCGATCAAGAACGGCCGCCGCGGCTCGCTGGGTGGCGTGCTGCACGTTCGCGGGGTTCAGGGCCACGTGGCCTACCCGCACTTGGCCCGCAACCCCATCCACCAGGCCATGCCGGCACTCGACGCCCTGGTGCGCGAGCACTGGGACGGAGGCAACGACTTCTTTCCCGCCACCAGCTTCCAGATTTCCAATCTGCGCGCCGGCACCGGTGCCACCAACGTCATTCCCGGCGACGTGGAGGTGGTGTTCAACTTCCGCTTCTCCACCGAAGTGACCCACGGACAGCTACGCAGCCGCACCGAGACGATCCTCGATGCCCATGGACTCGAGTACCAGCTCGACTGGACACTCAACGGCGAACCTTTCCTGACCGCCGAGGGGGAACTGGTGGAAGCCGCCCTGCATGGCGTGGAGAGTGTGGTCGGGCGCCGTCCGCGGCTCTCCACCAGCGGCGGCACCTCCGACGGCCGCTTCATCGCCACGCTGGGCAGCCAGGTGGTGGAGCTGGGCCCACGCAACGCCACCATCCACCAGGCCAACGAGCGCGTGCGTGCCGCCGACCTGGACGACCTGAGCCGGATCTATGAAGCGATCCTGGCCCGGCTCTTCGTCAATGGCACCGCCCAGCCTTGACCACGCCAAGAGAGAACGACATGCCAGACCAGCACGATAGCCAGATGCGCTACCCGGATATCGAGGTCTACCTGCGCCAGGCCCCGCTCGAGACTCTCAACGCCTGGCTCGGCGAGCGGTTGGGTGCCGCCCCGTTGCGCGGTGCCGGACGTCACAAGTGGCAGACCCATGGCCGCTGCGCCGGGCATGAGATCCCGGTGCTGCTGGTGGAGAAGGCGGCCGATGGCTTCGCCAGCCTGTGGTTCGACAGCTCGCATACTCCATGGTCGCGAGACTGCGACTGCGCCCGCGACGCCGCCTCCCGCCTCGGCTGCGAAGTGCGCTGTTCGCTCGGCGGCTGGCAGCCCGGCGACGATCCGGATCGCTTCTGGCAGGTACTGCCCGACGGCAGCGAAGGCCCAATCGACTGGCCCGACTCCGGCCAATGACCGAAACGACATCGCCTGATCCAGCGCCGGCGCTTCGCTCACGTTATTACCGTGACGTCGTCGGCCTGTAGCCCCCTCTCATTCTCGATCACGTGATAGCGAACCTTCTGCCCTTCGGCTAGGGTACGATGCCCCCTGCCGCGAATGGCGCGAAAATGCACAAAGACATCCTCTCCGCTTTCACGCTTGATGAAGCCGTACCCCTTGTTGACATTGAACCACTTGACCTCGCCGATCTCGCGATCGTCGTTCTCGACGTCGGTCAACACGGCCAGCCTGGGACTGAAGGCATGCAACGCCAGTGTGGCAACGAGCAGCAGCGCGAAGACGGTGAGGCCCACGATGACATAGCCCACCACGAAGCCGTCGGGCTCCAGCAGGGTGAGAAGCTGCTGGGGCAGGCCGACATCGGCCAGGGCGAGTGACAGGGCGATCAGCAGCGGTGCCGGCAGCGCCAGCAGCAGGCTGATCAGCAGACAGCGAAAGATAACCTTGCGATTCATGGATCCGTATTGCTCACTTGTTATGTGGAATTGAAGAAACAGGATGCCCGATGACGACGCAACACGAGGCCCCGTCGACCAATGAAGGTGTCACGATGAACGGCGACACGCAGCGCGACGATTCTAGCATGCCCCTGGAGCATGCGCTCGCCACCCGATTGGAGGCGCTGGAGAGCCGTATCGCCTATCAGGAGCACTGGCTGGATACGCTGGACCAGGCGGTGGCTGCCCAGGAGCGGCGCCTGGCTCAGCTCGAAAGGATCAATACGCTGATGCAGGAGAAACTGCACGACCAGCAGCGGGCGCTGCAGGAAGCGGACATGGCGGCACCTGGCCCGCAGGACGAAATACCGCCACATTACTGACCGAGGCCGACGGTTGTTGGCGCCGCCAAGGCAAGCGGCGCGCTTGTCGCCAAGCAAGCCGCGAACGCATCGCCGATAGTACCAGCGGCCTCGCCCTTACAGGTCGTCGAGGTAACGCTCCGCATCCAGCGCCGCCATGCAGCCGGTGCCGGCGGAGGTCACCGCCTGGCGGTAGACGTGATCCATCACGTCGCCAGCGGCGAATACGCCCGGGACGCTGGTGGCGGTGGCGTTGCCCTCGAGGCCGGACTTTACCTTGATGTAGCCATCCTGCATCTCCAGTTGCCCCTCGAAGATGCCGGTGTTGGGGCTGTGACCGATGGCGATGAACAGCCCCGGCGCCTCGATCTCCTTCACGCCGTCGTCGACGGTGGAGCGGATACGTACACCGGTCACGCCGCTGGCATCGCCCAGCACTTCCTCCACCACATGATTCCACTCGAACACCACGTTGCCGCTCACGGCCTTCTCGCGCAGGCGATCCTGCAGGATCTTCTCGGCACGCAGGCTGTCGCGGCGGTGCACCAGGGTCACCTTGGAGGCGATGTTGGAGAGGTAGAGCGCTTCCTCCACGGCGGTATTGCCGCCACCCACCACCACGACCTCCTTGTTGCGATAGAAGAAGCCGTCGCAGGTGGCGCAGGCCGACACGCCCTGGCCCATGAACTGCTGCTCGGACGGCAGCCCCAGGTAGCGTGCGCTGGCGCCGGTGGCCACGATCAGCGCATCGCAGGTATAGCTGCCGCTGTCGCCCTTGAGGGTGAAGGGACGATTGCGCAGGTCCACCTCGTGGATATGGTCGAACAGCACTTCCGTGTCGAAGCGCTCGGCGTGGCGCTTCATGCGTTCCATGAGTTCCGGCCCCTGCACGCCGGCATCGTCGCCGGGCCAGTTATCCACATCCGTGGTGGTGGTCAGCTGCCCACCGGCCTGAATGCCGGTAATCAGCACCGGCTTGAGGTTGGCACGTGCCGCGTAGACGGCGGCGGTGTAGCCGGCCGGGCCGGAGCCGAGAATGATCAGGCGTTCGTGACGCGCTTCGCTCATGAAGGGAGTCCTCGCAGCTCGAAAACGGGATGAGGCTTGTCGTGTCGCCCCGGCCGCTGTCGTGACAGCCAGCCGGAACATAAGGTTGCCGCCATTGTACCAGCCTCTGACGTTCGAGGCGTGATAAGGGCCCCCTCATGACGTGACTACAGCACCTCGTCATCGCGCCCCAGCATGAGGGCGTCGAGCTCGCCGGTGGTGGGCGACACCTCCAGCCGCAGCTGGATGGGGGCGCAGCAATAGGGGCAGTCTTCCCACGTCTGGTGACTGCCCTGTGTGATATCGACCAACAGGTCGAAAGGCATGCTGCAATACGGGCAATGCACCGGATGGCTGTCGAGCCGCTCTTCATGCATGACGGAACCTCCCGAGCGCCAGCCCACCCCCCCAACAAAGCGTCGGCGCTGCGCTACGGACTTTCGTTGAGCATAGAAACCTTGGGCAACGCTTGAAAGGGAGACCTATCATGACCATGTGTTAGGCATGAGATCGAAGACAAGGATCGCTCAATACCGTGACAGGAGGCCTACATGAGCCGTGACGAGATGCCGGATACCCTGCAGACCCTGGAGGCCGGTGGTACCACCTATCACTACTACAGTCTGCCGCAGGCCGCCGACGCCCTGGGCAGTATCGACAGGCTGCCGAAGACGCTGAAGATTCTGCTGGAGAACCAGCTGCGATTTGTTCATGACCCGAGCGTGGCACGCGAGGATCTCCAGGCGCTGGTCGACTGGCAGCAGGGCGGCCGCTCCGACCGCGAGATCGGCTATCGCCCGGCCAGGGTGCTGATGCAGGACTTCACCGGCGTTCCCGCCGTGGTCGACCTGGCCTCGATGCGTGCCGCCGTCGAGAAACTCGGCGAGGACCCTGCGCGTATCAACCCGCTATCGCCGGTCGACCTGGTCATCGACCACTCGGTGATGGTCGACAAGTTCGGCAATCCCACCGCCTTCAAGGACAACGTCGCCATCGAGATGGAGCGCAACCGCGAGCGCTACGAGTTCCTGCGCTGGGGTCAGCAGGCCTTCGACAACTTCAGTGTGGTGCCGCCGGGCACCGGTATCTGTCACCAGGTCAACCTGGAATACCTGGGCCGCACGGTGTGGACCAAGGAGGAGGACGGCAAGACCTTCGCCTACCCCGACACCCTGGTGGGTACCGACTCGCACACCACCATGATCAACGGCCTTGGCGTGCTCGGCTGGGGCGTGGGCGGCATTGAGGCCGAGGCCGCCATGCTCGGCCAGCCGGTCTCCATGCTGATTCCCGAAGTGGTGGGTTTCAAGCTCACCGGCAAGCTCAGGGAGGGTATCACCGCCACCGATCTGGTACTGACGGTGACCCAGATGCTGCGCAGCCGCGGCGTGGTGGGCAAGTTCGTCGAATTCTATGGCGACGGTCTGGCCGACCTACCGCTGGCCGACCGTGCCACCATCGCCAACATGGCACCCGAGTACGGCGCCACCTGCGGCTTCTTCCCGGTCGACGACGAGACCCTCGCCTACCTGCGCCTGACCGGTCGCGAAGAGGCCCAGGTCGAGCTGGTGGAGGAATACTGCAAGGCCCAGGGGCTGTGGCGTGAGCCCGGCGACGAGCCGATCTTCAGCGACACTCTGCATCTCGACCTGGGCGATGTCGAAGCCAGCCTGGCCGGCCCCAAGCGGCCTCAGGATCGCGTTGCACTGAAGGACATGAAGGCTACCTTCGAGAAGCTGATGGAGGGCGAGAAGAATGGCAAGGCCCTCTCCAGCGAGGAGAAGGGGCGCTTCCTTTCCGAGGGCGGCCAGACCGCTGTGGATGTGAAGGAAAGCTACGAGCACCATGACAGCCAGAACGTCGAGCTGGACGGCGAGCAGTTCATGCTCAACCCCGGCGCCGTGGTGATCGCCGCTATCACTTCATGCACCAACACCTCCAACCCCAGCGTCATGCTCGCCGCCGGCCTGCTGGCGCGCAACGCCCTGGCCAAGGGCCTCAAGACCAAGCCCTGGGTCAAGACCTCGCTGGCGCCAGGCTCCAAGGTAGTGACCGAGTACCTCGATGCCGGCGGCGTCAGCGACGACCTCGATGCACTGGGCTTCAACCTGGTGGGCTACGGCTGCACCACTTGTATCGGCAACTCCGGTCCGCTGCCGCCACCCATCGAGAAAGCGATCGAGGATGGCGACCTCACTGTAGCTTCGGTGCTCTCGGGCAACCGCAACTTCGAAGGCCGAATCCATCCGCTGGTCAAGACCAACTGGCTCGCCTCGCCGCCGCTGGTGGTGGCCTACGCTCTCGCCGGCAACGTGCGTCTCGACCTCACCCGCGACCCGCTGGGAGAGGACCAGGACGGCAACCCGGTCTACCTGCACGATATCTGGCCCTCCCAGGCCGATATCGCCAACGCGGTGGAGAAGGTCAAGACCGACATGTTCCGCAAGGAGTATGCCGAGGTATTCGAGGGCGATGAAACCTGGCAGACGCTGCAGGTGCCGCAGAGCCAGGTTTACGAGTGGTCGCCCTCCTCCACCTATATCCAGCATCCGCCCTTCTTCGAGGGGATGGGCCGCGACCCCGAACCGATCGAGGACGTCAAGGACGCCCACATCCTCGCCTTGCTGGGCGACTCGGTGACCACCGACCATATCTCGCCGGCCGGCGCGATCAAGCCCGACAGTCCCGCCGGGCGCTATCTGCAGGAGCACGGCATCAAACCGGTGGACTTCAACTCCTACGGCTCGCGGCGCGGCAACCACGAGGTGATGATGCGCGGCACCTTCGCCAACGTGCGTATCAGAAACGAGATGCTCGACGGCGTGATCGGTGGCGAAACCCGTCATGTCCCATCGGGGGAACAGATGGCGATCTACGATGCCGCCATGAAGTATCAGGAGAAGGGAACGCCGCTGGTGGTGGTGGCCGGCAAGGAGTATGGCACCGGCTCGTCACGCGACTGGGCGGCCAAGGGTACGCGCCTGCTCGGCGTGCGCGCGGTACTCGCCGAGTCCTACGAGCGCATTCACCGCTCTAACCTGATCGGCATGGGCGTGGTGCCGCTGCAGTTCCCCGAGGGCGAGAGCCGCACGACCCTCGGCCTGACCGGTGACGAGACCGTCTCCATCGAGGGACTCTCCCACCTCACCCCGGGGGGCAAGGTGGCAGTGACCGTCAAGAGCGACAAGGGCGAGAAGCGTATCGAGGCCCTCTGCCGCATCGACACGGCCAACGAGCTGGAGTACTACCGCCACGGCGGCATTCTCCACTACGTGCTGCGGCGGATGATCGGCGCGGCGTAACCCCGTCCCTTCATACCGCGCTCAAGCAAAGGCCCTGCCGGTTACCCCGGCAGGGCCTTTGTCATGTCACGGCCAGGACCCTGTGTTTCAGCGCCTCCTTTCATCACGGGTCGTCGAGCGCATAGGATCGGGGCCTATCAGAACGCGCGGCGGCGGTAGTACCTGTACCCCGGCGTCCAGCTGCTACGCTCGATGGCCTCGCGCAGCTTGATGCCATCGGTGCGCAGCGCCACGCCCTCCTGCTGGGCCTGTGCGGCCACGTCGAAGGCGATGGCCTTGGAGAGTTCGCGGATCTGCGACAGCGGTGGCAACAGCGCCCCCTCGCCCTCTTTCACCAGCGGCGCCTCGCGGGCCAATGCCCGGGAGGCGGACATCAGCATGGCATCGGTGACGCGCCTGGCGCCGCTGGCTACCACCCCCAGGCCGATACCGGGAAAGATATAGGCGTTGTTGCACTGAGCGATGGGATAGGTCTTGCCGTCGTGCACCACCGGCATGAAGGGGCTGCCGGTCGCCACCAACGCCTGGCCGTCGGTCCACTCGAGTACGTCCGCTGGTGTGGCCTCGGCGCGGGAGGTGGGATTGGAGAGCGGCATGATCACCGGGCGCTCGCAGCCGGCGTGCATGGCCCGAACCACATCCTCGGAAAACAGCCCCGGCTGGCCCGATACGCCGACCAGCACCGTCGGCTTCACATGCCGTGCCACTTCGAGCAGGGACTGATCCTGCCAGCCTTCGACGAGCGAGGGGTCATGGGCCAGGCGGCGCTGAAAATCGCGTAGCCACGCCTGGTCGCTGGTGACCAGCCCCTCACGGTCGACCATGAACACGCGGCGCCGCGCCTCCTTCTCGGTGAGCCCCTCCGCCTGCATCGCCACGACCACCTGCTCGGCAATGCCGCAGCCGGCGGAACCCGCACCGACGAACACCACGCGCTGATCGGCAATGGTTTCCTCGCGAGCCTGGCAAGCCGCCATCAGCGTACCCACGGCAACGGCCGCCGTGCCCTGCACGTCGTCATTGAAGCAACATAGCTGATCGCGATAGCGCTCCAGCAACGGTACGGCGTTGGCCTGGGCGAAATCCTCGAACTGCAGCAGCACGCGGGGCCAGCGCCGCTTCACCGCGGCGATGAACTCGTCGAGGAAGGCGTCATACTCCTCCTGGGAGATACGCGGATGACGCCACCCCATGTACATGGGATCGTCGAGCAGGGCCTGGTTGTTGGTGCCAACGTCGAGCGTGATCGGCAGCGTGTAGGCGGGGCTGATGCCACCGCAGGCGGTGTAAAGCGCCAGCTTGCCGATGGGAATGCCCATGCCGCCGATGCCCTGGTCGCCGAGGCCGAGGATTCGCTCTCCATCGGTCACCACGATGACCTTGACCTTGTCCTTGGTGGCGCTGCGCAGGATGTCGTCGATTCGCTCCCGGTCGGGGTAGCTGACGAACAGGCCGCGGTGACTGCGATAGATGTTGGAGAACTCCTCGCAGGCCTGGCCCACCGTGGGGGTGTAGATGATCGGCAGCATCTCCTCGAGATGCTGCATCACCAGGTGGTAATAGAGTGTCTCGTTGTCGTCCTGGATCGCCCGCAGATGAATGTGTCGCTCCAGGTCGCTATGGCATTGCTGGTACTGGCGGTAGGCCCGCTCGGCCTGTTCCTCGATGGACTCCACGTTCTGCGGCAACAGCCCGATCAGGTTGAACTCGAGACGCTCCTCGCGGGAAAAGGCACTGCCTTTGTTGAGCAGCGGCATCTCGAGCAGCGAAGGGCCAGCGTAGGGAATATAGAGTGGACGTTTGCTTTCGGGCATCTCTTGTCTCGATACGGTGACTGGAACCGGGCCGTAGGGAAACATTCGGCAGGGCCGCGTTTCCCAAGCGCTCTGGCGGCGCTCTTGGCGCCAACTCTATCACGCCTCTGCCATCGTGGCGCATCAACTGACCCTGGCTCGGGTCCTGTCGCTGGGCGGTCGGTCGAAAAACCGCGGACGCAGCCGCACGCCGAGCCTGTTGCCGGCGAAGCCCGCCAGCAGCAGCGCGCTCAGTCCCTAAGAATCTGACGCGGTCGTTTCGCCTCCCGTGAAGTGGCCATGTGACGCCTCCTCTCAGTTCGCTCCTGTAGGTTGGCAAGTTTGGCGGAAGCACGCCAGGCGGGGCTAAAAGCAGCGGGGCGCCCGAAGGCGCCCCGCAGGAGGACGTTACGTATCAGACGAAGCGGCCCAGCCCCACGGCCTGACGCAGCTTGTCCATGAACGGCGCGGCCTCGGCACGCGCCCGCTCGGCGCCCTTGAGCAGTACGCTCTCGATATGCCCCGGTTCCTCCATCAGCGCCTGGTAGCGTTCCCGGGGTTCGCGCAGCCGCGCGTCGAGGTGCTCGAACAGGCGGTTCTTGACCTCGCCCCAGCCGATGCCGTTCTCGTACTCGCGGCGCATCGCCTCACGCTCCTCGCGGGTGGCGAAGGCGGAGTAGATCTGGAACAGGGTGCAGCCCTCGGGATCCTTGGGCTCGCCGGGTTCCAGCGAGTTGGTCTTGATCTTGCGCACCAGCTTGAGCAGCTTCTTCTCGGAGACGAACAGCGGGATGGTGTTGTTGTAGCTCTTGGACATCTTGCGCCCATCGAGGCCGTTCAGCACCGCCACGTCGTCGTCCACCACGGCTTCGGGCAAGGTGAAGAACTCGCCCTTGAAGAGGTGGTTGAATCGCCCTGCCATGTCGCGGGCCATTTCGATGTGCTGGACCTGATCGCGGCCCACCGGCACCTTGTGCGCATTGAACATCAGGATGTCGGCCGCCATCAGCACCGGGTAGCCGAACAGCCCCATGGTGATGCCCTTGTCGGGGTCCTGGTTGCCGGCCGCCTCGTTTTCGGCGACCGCCGCCTTGTACGCGTGGGCGCGGTTCATCAGCCCCTTGGCGCACACGCAGGAGAGCATCCACATCAGTTCGGGAATCTCGGGAACGTCCGACTGGCGGTAAAAGATGGCGTTGTCAGTGTCGAGGCCCAGCGCCAGCCAGGTGGCCGCAATCTCCAGGCGAGATTCCTGTACCCGCTTGGGATCCTGGCACTTGATCAGCGCATGCAGGTCGGCAAGGAAATAGTAGGATTGCACGCTCGGGTCCTGGCTCGCGGCGATGGCGGGCTTGATGGCACCGACGTAGTTACCCAGGTGAGGGGTCCCGGTGGTGGTAATACCGGTGAGAACGCGGGTCTTCTGGGAAGCTGCACTCATGAGGAAAGCGGACTCTGCTGTCGGAAATGCCCGCTATGGTAACGCGAGGGCGCGGTCAAGGCGACCTGCCGTGACGATGCTCGAAACCAGCCTCTGCGGGCCATGTGAGCTGCAGTGATGCATCTGTCGGGACCTGGCTGGAGGCCCGGGGACAGGTCGAAGCGGAGAATTCTTCAGGGATGAAGAATCTCGCGTCCCGCGAGGGGCTTAGAGCGCCCCCGCATCGACCTGTCGCCGGGGCTTTTTCACCGAGTCGTGCCGTTACCGCACCAAGCTGGCGGGGTCGACGCTTTCAAGGCCAAAGGCTTCGGCCACGGCGCGGTAGGTGACCTGGCCGTCGTGGACGTTCAACCCCGGCAGGAAGTGGGCATCATCGGTCAGCGCCTGCTTCCAGCCCTTGTCGGCCAGGGCGAGGACGAACGGCATGGTGGCATTGGTCAGCGCCTGGGTGGAGGTGCGTGCCACCGCACCCGGCATGTTGGCCACGCAGTAGTGGACGATGCCGTCGACGATGTAGGTCGGCTCGGCATGGGTGGTTGCACGGCTGGTCTCGAAGCATCCGCCCTGGTCGATGGCCACGTCCACCAGTACGCTGCCGGGCTTCATGTCGGCCAGCATCGCGCGGGTGATCAACTTGGGCGCGGCAGCGCCGGGAATCAATACGGCGCCGACGATCAGGTCGCTCTCGCGCACCGCCTCGTCGATGGCATCGGCGGTGGAGAAGACGGTCTTCATGCGGCCCTGGTAACGGTCGTCGAGAACTTCCAGTCGCGGGATCGACTTGTCGAGCACGGTCACCTCGGCGCCCAGGCCCAGCGCCATACGGGCGGCGTTCTCGCCTACCACGCCACCACCGATCACGGTGACTCTGCCAGGAGCTACGCCGGGTACGCCGGGCAACAGCACGCCGGAGCCGCCCTGGGCCTTCTCCAGACTGTGCGCACCGGCCTGGATTGCCATGCGGCCGGCCACGGTACTCATCGGGGCCAACAGCGGCAGGCCACCCTGGCGGTCGGTGACGGTTTCGTAGGCGATGCAGGTCGCACCGCTTTCCATCAGCCCACGGGTGAGCTTCTCCTCGGCTGCCAGGTGCAGATAAGTGAACAGGGTCTGGCCACGGGTGAGGCGCGCGACCTCCTCCGGCTGTGGCTCCTTGACCTTGAGGATCAGCTCCGCGCCGGCCCAGAGGGTGTCGACGTTCGCCTCGAGACTGGCTCCCGCCGCTTCGTAGTCGGCATCGAGGAAGCCGGCACCCTCACCGGCACCGACCTGGAGGGTCACCGAGTGACCGCGCGTCACCAGTTCCCGAGCGCCGGTGGGGGTCAGGGCGACGCGATATTCGTGGTTCTTGATTTCCTTCGGCACGGCGATCTTCATGGGCACCTCCCGAGCGTTCAACGCCTGTTGTTAGGATAAGACAGGCGAATTACAGCACAGGCAGGCCAAACATGAAGCACCGGTGAGCAAGAACGGCAAAAATTCAGGAAATGGAACTTTCGAGCAGAAAATCAGGTTTTCAAAGCATGTTTCAGCAAAAAAATTTTAGCTTTATACGGCAATGAGGGCATCCCCGTAGATGGCCACGTACTCCGCAGGCAGTCGCCGCGGCCGGCCGCTGGAGAGTTCGATGCAGGCAAAGCGGGTGCTGGCCCGCAGCAAGGTCCGGCCGTCAGCGGGCCGAATCAGTTGGAAGCGTCGTGTCAGGGTGAGGCGGCCGTCGCAACCCACGATCCAAGTGGCCAATTGCAGACGTTCCCCCTCGAAGGCCGGCGCCAGGTAATCGAGCTCATGGCGATGCACGGCCATGGCGCGGTCCAGCTCGCGATAGCGCGCCAGGTCGAGGCCAAGATGCTCTGAATGGGCCCAGCTCACCTGCTCGACCCAGCGCAGGTATTCGGCATTGTTGGCATGTCCGTACTCATCGATGGCAGAGCCCTCCACCTCGAGTTCGACGATGAACGGGTCGGGAAGATCCCACTTCAGTAACATGCTGCTCTCCTCGGTGGGCTATCTCGTCAGGTCAAGCTCTTGTCGTGCCGCAGCACCAGCAAGTGTCGAACGCGCCTTCCAGCGCCTCGCCACAGCCGGAACAGGTCCATCCCGGTGCCTCGCTGATGCCCGTCATGGCCTCATGGATCAGGGCTTCGGCGCGCTCGCGGTTGTGCGGTGCCACCCAGACCTCGGGCTCGCACTCGCCCAGCGGCAGTTCGCCGGCACCGCCACCCAGCACCATGTTACGCAGCTCCACGGGAATGCCCGCCGCCGCCAGCACGTTGCGTACGTGGCTGACCAGCAGCGCATTGGAGTGGGCGAAGACGCGAACGTAGCCGATCATGTCAATCCCTGAAAACTCTCACGCCCAAGGCCTTCAGGTAGGCGGTTTCGGGGATGGCCGGGTGGACCGGATGGTCCCCCGCCTGGTGCCCCTGGTAGATCAGCTGGCCGTGACGATCCTGGTGACGCACCGCACCTCGAACTACCTCCACCAGACGCTCCTGGGCCAGGTGCATGGAGCACGAGGCCGACAATAGCAGGCCATCGCGGCCCAGCAGTCGCATGGCTTCGCGGTTGAGCCTGGCGTAGGCACGCTCGCCGTTGGGAATGTCCTTGCGCTTCTTGATGAAAGCCGGCGGGTCGAGGATCACCACGTCGAACTGTTCGCCGTCGGCTTTCAGCGCCGCCAAGGCTTCGAAGGCATCGGCCTCGCCTACCGCCACCTGCTCGTGCAGACCGTTCAGGGCCGCGTTCTCGGCGACCCGCTCCAGGGCCTGGGCACTGGCATCGATGCATAGCACTTCGCTGGCACCGTGGGCCGCCGCCTGCACGCCCCAGCCGCCCACATAGCTGAACACGTCCAGCACCCGCTTGCCGGCGACGAGGTTGTTGAGCCAGGCGCGGTTGGCGCGGTGATCGAAGAACCAGCCTGTCTTCTGCCCGTCGAGCACCGGCACGTGAAAGCGTACGCCGTTCTCCTCCAACAGTACCGGACCGGTGAGCTCGCCCTTGGCCACGGTGACCTGGCGTTCGAGCTGCTCCTGGCGGCGTCCGGAGGAGTCGTTCTTGAACACGATGACCCGCGGCGAAAGCACCTTGTCCAGTGCCGCCACGACCTCCTCGGCCAGGCGCTCCATGCCCAGGGTGTTGAGCTGAACCACCAGCACGTCGTCGAAGCGGTCCACCACCAGCCCCGGCAGCAGGTCGCCTTCGCCATGTACCAGCCGATAGAACGGCATGGCATAGAGGCGCTGGCGCAGCGACAGCGCCTGGTTGAGGCGATGCACCAGCAGCGAACGATCGAGACGCATACCGGGATCGCGCGATACCACCCGCGCGCAGATCAGCGAGTTGGGATTGACGTAGGCCACGCCCATGGCCTTGCCGTTGGCGGCTTCGACCACCACCTGGGCGCCCGGCTCGAGCCCCTTGAGCGGTGTCGCCTCGATGTCGACCTCGTTGGAGTAGAGCCACAGGTGACCGGCCTTGAGGCGACGGTCGGCGTTCTTCTTGAGGCGCAGGGTCTGGGTCATGGTGGGTCTCTTGATTAGGAAAAGTCAGCGCTGACAAGCCGGACAGAAGACACTGGCTCGCTGGCCCAGCGTCACCAGGCGCAGCTCACCGTTGCAGCGACGGCAGCCTTGGCCGTGGCGGCCATAAACGTTGAGGCGTTGCTTGAAATAGCCTGGCTCGCCGGTGCCGCTGACGAAGTCGCGCAATGTGGTTCCGCCCTGGGTGATGGCCGCCGCAAGCACCTCGCGAACTGCCGCTGCCAGCCGCTCGTAGCGCTCGCGGGAGATGCGCCCCGCCGCGCGGCGCGGATCGATGCCGGCCAGGAACAGCGCCTCGCTGGCGTAGATATTGCCCACCCCGACGACCACCGCATTGTCCATCAGGAATGGCTTGACCGCCATGCGCCGACCGCGCGAGAGGCGGTAGAGCCGTTCGCCGTCGAAGGCGTCCGACAGCGGCTCGGGCCCCAGGTTCGCCAGCCGCGGATCACGCTCGGCGTCGACGGCCAGCCAGTCGACGAAGCCGAAGCGACGCGGGTCGTGATAACGCAGGATGACGCCGTCGCCGAACACAAGATCGATATGGTCGTGCTTTTTCGGCAGCTCGCCCAGCCGGGCGATGCGCAGGCTGCCCGACATACCCAGATGCCAGAGCAAGCTGCCGGCAGCTTCGCCCTCGAGAGGCAGCAGCAGGTACTTGGCTCGCCGCGCCAGGGTGCCGATGCGAGAGCCCACCAGGCGGTCGATGAAATCGTCGGGCACCGGCACGCGCAGACGCGGCTGACGCACGATCGCCTCGACGACCTCGCGTCCCTCCACGTGAGGCGCGATACCGCGGCGGGTGGTCTCGACTTCGGGAAGTTCGGGCATGATGCGATATCCGGGAAACAGATACGCCTGAACCCGGCCATGAGACCGGGTTCAGGAGGACAGGTCTTGCTACCTGCGGCTGGAAGCCTCAAGCCTTGCCGGGGCCCGCCATGGCGGGCCTGCACACGGCTTACTTGATCTTGGCTTCCTTGTACATCACGTGCTTGCGGACGACCGGATCGTACTTCTTGAATTCGAGCTTGTCCGGCGTGTTCCGCTTGTTCTTGTCAGTGGTGTAGAAATGGCCGGTACCGGCGCTGGATACCAGCTTGATCTTGTCACGCATGACTGCTTACTCCCTGAATGATCGCTTAGACGGCTTCGCCGCGCTTGCGGATGTCGCTGAGCACCGCGTCGATGCCCTTCTTGTCGATGATGCGCATGCCCTTGGAGGAGATGCGCAGCTTGACGAAGCGATTCTCTGACTCCACCCAGAAACGGTGGGTGTGGAGATTCGGCAAGAAGCGACGACGAGTCTTGCGCTGGGAGTGTGAAACGTTGTTACCAGTTACCGGGCGCTTGCCGGTAACCTGACATACTTTGGACATGGGAGCCTCCAACCGCTTGGCCAGGTGGTCAAACCTGTGTGTTCAAAACCTGTCGGGCAAACCGGGAACGACCCCGTTGTCATTTGACCCAAGGGAATTCAAAGGCTGCACTTTATAGCAGAGTGCGCCCCGGCAGGCAATAGTAGCGGCGCATTCTACACTCCCTGTCCGCTAAAGCCACCCTCTCTCCGCGAAGGAGACCACCTCCCCGTCGCCGACGACGAAGTGATCCAGCACACGTATCTCGAACAATCCCAGCGCCTCGCGCAGCCGCTCGGTGATGCGCCGGTCGGCATGAGAGGGTTCGGCCACGCCCGAGGGATGGTTGTGGGCGAAGATGATCGCCCCGGCACCCAGCTCCAGCGCGCGTCGCGCCACCTCACGGGGATAGACCGATGCACTGTCCAGCGTGCCACGAAACAGCGACTCGAAGCGGATGACGCGGTGCTGGGTGTCGAGGAACAGCGCGGCGAACTCTTCGTGGCCCAGGTGACGCAGCTGGGTAGCCAGATAGCTGCGCACCAGGGTCGGCGAGGTCAAGGCGTTGCCGCGGGCGAGCTGCGCGGCCAGATGACGCTTCGACAATTCGAGAGTGGCCTGAAGCTGCACGAACTTGGCCATGCCCAACCCGCGCTCGGCGCAGAAGCGTGTCTGGTCGGCCTCCAGCAGCTGACGCAAGCCGCCGAAAGCCGTGAGCAGGTCGCGTGCCAGATCCACCGCCGAGCGCCCCGCCACGCCCACACGCAGGAAGATCGCCAGCAGTTCGGCGTCCGAGAGCGCCTCGGCGCCCAGCGCCAGCAGTTTTTCCCGCGGGCGTTCCCCTTCGGGCCAGTTGCGAATCGACATCCCGTGTCTCCTTGCTACGCTTCCTGGTGAGTAGGAGTCAGTAATTGTAACCGATCGACACGAAAGGCTGCGGCTGCGCAACTTCAACGGCAGTGGTAAGGTAGGCGGTCGGTATCAGTGCAGGAAGTCACCATGGCAATGCAGACCGTCAATCGGCTCGCCGGCCGGCGCATCCTGCTCGGCATCAGTGCCGGCATCGCCGCCTACAAGAGCGCCCAGCTCGCCCGGCTGCTCAAGCAGGCGGGCAGTGAGGTCCGCGTGGTCATGACCGAGGGCGCTCAGGCCTTCATCACGCCGCTGACGCTGCAGGCGCTGACCGGCGAGCCGGTGCGCACCTCGCTGCTCGACCCCGAAGCCGAGGCCGGCATGGGCCATATCGAGCTGGCCCGCTGGGCCGAGACGATCCTGATCGCCCCGGCCACCGCCGACCTGATGGCACGGCTCGCACAAGGCATGGCCGACGACCTGCTCACCACCCTGTGCCTGGCCAGCGAAGCCGAGAAGCTGCTGGCGCCCGCCATGAACCAGGCCATGTGGCGACACCCCGCCACGCAACGCAACGCCACCCGCCTCGAGCAGGACGGCTGGCGACTGCTGGGCCCTGCCAGCGGTGACCAAGCCTGCGGCGACGTGGGGCCGGGTCGCATGCTCGAGCCCGAGGCGATCGTAGCCGAGCTCATCCCGCAGGCCGACGGGGCAGCGCCCACCCCGCTCGCTCCCCCGGAGAACCCATCAGCCCAGGGCCTGCATATCGTGATCACCGCGGGTCCTACCCGCGAGCCCCTCGACCCGGTGCGCTATCTTTCCAACCACAGCTCGGGAAAGATGGGCTTCGCCCTGGCCGCCGCCGCCGTCGAGCTCGGCGCACAAGTCTCCCTGATCAGCGGTCCCGTGAGCCTGCCGACTCCCGAGGGCGTGACGCGTATCGACGTGGAGACGGCACAGCAGATGCACGAGGCGAGCCGACGCCTGGCGGGCGAATGCGATATCTTCATCGGCTGCGCCGCCGTGGCGGACTACCGCGCCGAGTCGGCAGCGGAGCACAAGATCAAGAAGCGCGAGGGCGAGGATGGCCTGACCCTGAGACTGGTCAAGAATCCCGACATCATTGCCGATATCGCCCAGGCGCGCGATGCGGCCGACGGGCGCCCCCTGGTAGTGGGCTTCGCTGCGGAAACCCGCGACCTGGAGGCTTACGCCCGAGACAAGCTCGAACGCAAGCGGTTGGACATGATCGTCGCCAACGACGTTTCCCACGCCGGTCTCGGCTTCGGTGCAGACGACAACGCCGCCTTGCTGCTGTGGCGCGACGGCGACGGTGAGGGCGGCGAGGGTCTGCCGCCACAGCCCAAGACCCAGCTTGCCCGCGCGGTGATCGTGCGAGCGCTGGGCTGCCTGGCCTCGCGCCCCGTACACTGAACCCCTGTTATTGTCCCGAACATCAGCGAACCCGACGGAATGACCATGCCCGATTCACCACAAGCCAGGCCTACCGCCCGACCGCGCCTGGAGGTCAAGGTGCTCGACGTGCGGTTGCACGACTACATGCCGCAGTATGCCACCCTGGGCTCTGCCGGGATGGACCTGAGGGCCCTGCTCGACGAACCGCTGACCCTCGAACCCGGTCAGTGCGAGCTGATCCGCACGGGGCTCGCCATTCATATCGGCGACCCGGGGCTCGCCGGGATGATCCTGCCGCGCTCGGGGCTGGGCCACAAGCATGGCATCGTGCTCGGCAACCTGGTCGGCCTGATCGACTCCGACTACCAGGGGGAGCTGATGATCTCGACCTGGAACCGCGGCAGCACCGCCTTCGTACTGGAGCCATTCGAGCGTCTGGCCCAGTATGTGCTGGTGCCGGTGGTGCAAGCCGAGCTCGAGGTCGTCGACGACTTCGAGGCCAGCCTGCGCGGCGAGCGCGGCTTCGGCAGTTCGGGCCGCCACTGACATACGATGCATCGCAGCCGGCCGTTCCAGGGAAGGAACTGCCGGCGGCGCCTATCGCAACCTGGACACATGTATCTACCACTGTCTGACAAGGAACCGCTATGAGCCAAGTCAAGAACAGCAGCGTACCGGCCTCCATCTTCCGCGCTTACGACATTCGGGGCATCGTTGACGACACCCTGACCGAGACCACCGTCGAGAAGATTGGCCGGGCGATCGGCTCGGAAGCCGCTGCACGCAACGAATCCACCGTCGTCGTGGCCCGCGACGGCCGTCTCTCCGGCCCGCGGCTCAGCGAGGCGCTGATTCGCGGCCTGACTGCCGCCGGGCGCGACGTGATCGACATCGGCATGGTGCCCACGCCGGTTCTCTACTTTGCCACCCACGTGCTCGACGGCACTGCCTCGGGCGTGATGGTCACCGGCAGCCACAACCCGCCGGACTACAACGGCTTCAAGATCGTGCTGGGCGGCGAGACGCTCTCCGGCGAAGCGATCACCGCGCTCTATCGGCGCATCGAATCCGGCGACCTCAGCGAGGGCCAGGGGAGCGTGCGCCAGGACGACCTGCGCGACGCCTATCTCGAGCGTATCGTCGGCGACGTCAAGCTGGAACGCCCGATCAAGGCCGTGGTGGACTGTGGCAACGGTGTGGCCGGTGAGCTCGGCCCCAAGCTGATCGAGAAGCTCGGCGCCGAGACCGTGCCGCTGTTCGCCGAGATCGACGGCAACTTCCCCAACCACCACCCCGACCCCGGCAAGGTGGAGAACCTGCAGGACGTGATCCGCGCGGTGAAGGAGACCGGCGCCGACATCGGCCTGGCCTTCGACGGCGACGGCGACCGCCTCGGCGTGGTCACGCCGAGCGGCAAGCTGATCTACCCCGATCACCTGATGATGGCCTTCGCCGAGGACATGCTGTCGCGCAACCCCGGCGCCCGGGTCATCTTCGACGTCAAATGCACCGGCAACCTGGCGGGCGTGGTCGAGCGTGCCGGCGGCACGCCCGAAATGTGGCGTACCGGCCATTCGCTGATCAAGGCGCGCATGAAGGAAACCGGCGCGGCGCTCGCCGGCGAGATGAGCGGCCATATCTTCTTCCAGGAGCGCTGGTACGGCTTCGACGACGGCCTCTATGGTGCCGCCCGGCTGCTGGAGATCCTGTCCAAGCAGGAAGAGGACGCCGACACTTTCTTCGCCCGCTACCCGCAGGATATCGGCACGCCCGAGATCAACGTGCACGTGACCGACGAGAACAAGTTCGACCTCGTCGACAAGCTGGCCCGCGAGGGCGACTTCGGCGACGATGGCGTCAAGACCACCCTCGACGGTATCCGCGTCGACTACCCCGACGGCTGGGGCCTGTGCCGCGCCTCGAACACCACGCCGGTACTGGTGCTGCGTTTCGAGGGCAAGAACGACGCCGCCCTGGAGCGCATACGCCAGCGTTTCGCCGACGCCCTCGCGCAGGTCGACCCGGCACTGACGCTGCCGAGCTGACGGCGGCGTTTCCGTATCCTTTAAGGAAGGACCATGACCGAAACGACTCGTGACCCGCGGCTGGTGGTGGAAGTGCTTTCCGAAGCACTTCCCTACATCCAGCGCTTCTCCGGCAAGACCGTCGTCGTAAAGTACGGCGGCAACGCCATGACCGAGGACACCCTGATCGACTCCTTCGCGCGCAACATGGTGTTGATGAAGGAGGTCGGCATCAACCCGGTGGTGGTGCACGGCGGCGGACCGCAGATCGGCGATTTGCTGGGCAAGCTGAAGATCGAGTCGCGCTTCGTCAACGGCATGCGGGTCACCGACTCGCAGACCATGGACGTGGTGGAGATGGTCCTCGGCGGGCTGGTCAACAAGGGAATCGTCAACCTGATCAACCAGTGCGGCGGCAAGGCGATCGGCCTCACCGGCAAGGATGGGGCCCAGATACGCGCGCGCCAGCTCAAGGTGGAGCACAAGACACCCGAGATGACCGTCCCCGAGATCATCGATATCGGTCACGTCGGCGAAGTCGAGCATGTCTCCACTGACCTGATCGAGATGCTCGCCGAGCGCGACTTCATCCCGGTGATCGCGCCTATCGGCGTCGATGCCAAGGGGCACAGCTACAACATCAACGCCGATCTGGTGGCCGGCAAGGTGGCCGAAGCGCTCGGGGCGGAGAAGCTGATGCTGTTGACCAACGTCGCCGGCCTGATGAATGCCGAAGGCGAGGTGCTCACCGGGCTGACGACCGCCCAGGTGGATGCGCTGATCGCCGACGGCACCATCCACGGTGGTATGCTGCCGAAGATCCGCTGCGCGCTGGAGGCCGTCAAGGGAGGGGTCAAGAGCGCTCATATCATCGACGGCCGCGTGCCTCACGCCACGCTGCTGGAAATATTCACCAACGCGGGTGTCGGCACCCTGATCACCGATGCCGAACAGCAAGGGAACGACAGCGCCTGAGGCCAGGCGCCTCGGGCCATCTCAATAACCAGAAGACTAACATCGACATGACGCAGGCAACGCAACCAACCAGCCGGCGCGAGCAGATCCTGCAGGCGCTCGCCCAGATGCTGGAGGAGGACAGCGGCAAACGCATCACCATTGCGGCGCTGGCGCGCCAGGTGGGGGTCTCAGAAGCCGCGCTGTACCGCCATTTCCCAAGCAAGGCCCGCATGTTCGAGGGCCTCATCGAATTCATCGAGGAGACGCTGTTCGAGCGTATCAGCCGCATTCTCGAGGACTTTCCCGAGGCCGTGCCGCGCTGCGGCCAGATCCTCACCCTGCTGCTGGCCTTTGCCGAAAAGAACCCGGGGCTTTCACGTCTGCTCGAAGGCGACGTGTTGACCGGGGAGACCGCTCGGCTCAGGCTGCGCATCCATCAGCTCTTCGAGCGCCTGGAAACCCAGCTCAAGCAGGTCCTGCGCGAAGCGGAGCTGCGCGAGCGCCGGCGTACCGTGCTGACGGTGTCGGCCACCGCCAATTTGCTGATTGCCATGGCCGAAGGGCGCATTTCCCAATACGTGCGCAGCGACTTCCAGCGCCGCCCCACCGAGCACTGGGACGACCAGTGGATACTGCTCTCGTCGCAACTGATGCGCACGCCGATCACGCAGAGCGCCTAGCCGCAGGCCCCCACGCAAAAGCCCCGGTTCGCTGAACCGGGGCTTTTGCGTATTGGCGATAGAGGCGTTCAGGCTGCCAGGGTGTCGCTCAACTGTTGGCGAATCTTCTTCATGGCGTTCTTCTCGAGCTGGCGAATGCGCTCGGCGGAAACGCCATAGACATCGGCCAGCTCGTGCAGCGTGGCCTTGTCGTCGGCCAGCCAGCGACGCTGGAGGATATCACGAGAGCGTTCGTCCAGCGCTTCGAGGGCCATCTGCAATCGACGGCTGGCGTCGTCTTCCCAGTCGCTGTCCTCCAGCTGGACGGCCGGGTCGGAACCGTCATCGTCCAGATAGTGGACCGGCGCCTGGTAGGGCGAGTCCTCTTCCTCGCTCGGGGATGCGTCGAAACCGGCGTCGTGAGCGGCGAGCCGCCCCTCCATCTCGCGTACCACCTCCGGCTTGACGTCGAGGTCGCGGGCGATGGCATCGACTTCGTCGTTGTTCAGCCAGGCCAGGCGCTTCTTGGCGCTGCGCAAGTTGAAGAACAGCTTGCGCTGGGCCTTGGTGGTGGCGATTTTCACGATGCGCCAGTTGCGCAGCACGAACTCATGAATCTCGGCCTTGATCCAGTGCACGGCGAAGGAAACCAGGCGCACGCCCTGGTTGGGATCGAAGCGCTTGACGGCCTTCATCAGGCCCACGTTGCCTTCCTGGATCAGGTCAGCCTGGGGCAGGCCATAGCCGGAGTAGCTGCGCGCAATGTGCACGACGAAGCGTAGATGCGACAGCACCAGACGACGCGCCGCCTCCAGATCGCCCTCATCGTGAAGTCGGAAGGCGAGCTCACGCTCTTCCTCGGCGGACAGCATGGGAATGCCGTTGACCGCCTGAATGTACCCGTTGAGATCATGCCCCGGCGAAAGCTGACCCACCGGCAGAAGACTAGTGCTCATTGCGGGTTGTCTCCTTGAAAAACCTGATACGCCTTACCAACCGCCTGATTAGACGAGCGATAACCGATAACGTTCCCTTCCTGACACAGCGTGGCAGGGGCGAGCGCAGCGTCGATCCGCGACAGGGCACACTTCCCGTTTCGACGCGCCACGCTTCCACGCGGCCTGATCTGGGCGCCTTAACGCGGCCGAACCTCCGCGAGATGGCGGCTCACGGCGATCCAGGCACCCAGCCAGCCCAATAGTGTACTGCACAACAGCAGCGTTGCCGAGCCCTCCGCACCCAGACGCGGCAGAGTGTAGTGGGCACCGTAGCTGGCCGCCAGCGCACTGACCGGCGAGGCCAGCCATTGGTTGCCGAGCCCCAGCAGTCCCCAGGCGAGCAGCCCGCCGCCGAGACCATACCAGGCCCCGCTGTAGAGGAAGGGGCGACGCACGAAGGCGTGGGTGGCACCGATCAGCATGACCACCTCGATCTCCTGGCGACGGCTCTCCACCGCCAGGCGTATGGTATTGCCCACTACCAGCAGCACGCCCAGGCCGAACAGCACGGCCAGGGCAAGGGCCAGATGCCGACCGAGCGCAGCCAGGTGGCGCAGGCGCTCGAGCCAGGCCAGGTCGAGGCGGGCCTCGTCGATGCCGGTCAGGCTTTCCAGCGAATCGGCCAGCTGGCGTACGGCCTCCGGGCTCGGATCGTCAGGCACCACCACAATGCTGGCCGGTAGCGGGTTCTCCTCGAGACGGCCCAAGGCATCGGCCAGGCCCAAAGCCTGCTGAAACTCGGCCATGCCCTCGGCGGCACTGATCAGCCGGGTGCGCTCCACTCCCTCATGGGCCGCCACCGCCTCGTCGATGCGCCCGGCCTGGGCCGCATCGACGTCGTGGGCCAGGTAGACGGTCAGGGTGGCACTTTCGTCGAGCTCGGCGTCGAGCAGGCGCGCGCTGTCCAGCGCCAGCCACAGCGCCGCCGGCAGTACCAGCGCAATGGCGATGGCCAGCATGGTCAGCAGGCTGCCGATGGGTGAGCGCAACAGTCGGCGGGCGCTGGCGAGGCACATCGCGCGATGGTGACGCAGCCAGCCGCGAAAACGGCTCGACGAGCGCGTTCGCTGGCTGCGGGCGCCGCGGGGCGGCGTGGCAGGCTTGCGGCTCACGCGGCCTCCTCGTCGGCGACGAGACGCCCGTCACGTAGGCGCAGTACACGGTGTCGCAGGCGGGCAATCAACGCCAGGTCGTGACTGGCAACCATCACTGTGGTGCCGATGCGGTTGAAATCCTCGAACAGCGCCATGATGTCGGCCGAGAGCTGCGGGTCGAGATTGCCGGTGGGCTCGTCGGCGAGCAGCAGCGAGGGCTTGTTGACCACCGCGCGGGCGATCCCGACCCGCTGCTGCTCCCCCCCCGACAGCTCGATAGGCAGCGCACGCTCGCGATGCAGGAGCCCCACCTTGTCCAGCGCCGCTCGAACCCGCCGGGCGGTCTCGCGCGGATCGACGCCGCGGATCTCGAGCGGCAGCGCCACGTTATCAAAGATGGAACGATCGAAAAGCAGCTGGTGGTCCTGGAACACGACACCGATCTGGCGCCGATAGAACGGCACTTGGCTGGGATGCAGGCGACCGATATCGTGTCCCGCCACCAGTACACGCCCGCGGGTCGGCCGTTCCAACAGCATGATCAGGCGCAGCAGCGAACTCTTGCCGGCGCCGGAATGGCCGGTGAGAAAGACCATTTCACCACGCTGCACGCGGAAATCGATATTGGCCAACGCCTCGAAACGTCCGCCGTAGCGCTTCCCCACATGCTCGAACAGGATCATGGCGCGGAGGCGGCTCCCTCGTCGCCCTGGTCGAAGAGCGCATCGACGAAGTCGCGGGCCTCGAAGGGACGCAGGTCATCGAGTCCTTCACCCACGCCGATGAAGCGGATCGGCGTACCCAGCTGCTTGGCCAGGGCAAAGATGATGCCTCCCTTTGCGGTGCCATCGAGCTTGGTCAGGGTGATGCCGGTGACCGGCACCGCCTCGTTGAAGGTATTGGCCTGGGAGAGCGCGTTCTGGCCGGTACCGGCGTCGAGCACCAGCATCACTTCATGGGGCGCGCTGTCGTCGAGCTTGCCCATTACCCGGTGTACCTTCTTGAGCTCCTCCATCAGGGGCCCCTTGTTGTGCAGGCGGCCGGCCGTGTCGGCGATCAGCACGTCGATGCCCCGCGCCTTGGCGGCGGCTACCGCATCGTAGATCACCGAGGCGCTGTCGGCACCGGTGTGCTGGGCAATGACCGGTACGCTGTTGCGCTCGCCCCACACCTTGAGCTGCTCCACCGCGGCGGCACGAAAGGTATCACCGGCGGCCAGCATCACGCTGCGCCCCTCGCGCTGGAAGCGTTGGGCCAGCTTGCCGATGGTAGTGGTCTTGCCCACCCCGTTGACGCCCACCACCAGGATCACGAAAGGCCCTTCGCCCTTGGCCGGCAGTACCAGCGGCTTGGCCACGGTGTCGAGCATGGCGGCGAGCTCGTCCTGCAAGGCGCGATAGAGCGCTTGCGGCTCCTTTAGCTCCTTGCGCGAGACACGCTCCGTGAGGCGATCGATGATATCGGTGGTCGCTTCGATGCCGACGTCGGCCATTAGCAGCTGGGTTTCGAGATCCTCGATCAGCTCGTCGTCGATCTGCTTCTTGCCCAGGAAGAGCCCGGCAATCCCTTCGGTGAGATTGGCGCGGGTCTTGCCCAGACCGGAGCGGATGCGGGCGAACCAGCCCTTCTTCTCGGCGACCGGCTTCTCCTGCAACGGCGTGCGAGCGGGTTCCGATCCGGATTCCGGTGTCGATTCGGGTTCCACGCCAAGTTCGGGCGCGGGTTCGGCCTGCGGCTCGGATGCCAGCGATTCCTCGCGCAGTACCGCGTTCTCTTCTTCCCGATCAACCTCGTCGAATGCCTCGGCCTGCTCACGCGCCTCGTCGGCTGCCGGCCCGGCCATGGCGCGCTCCTCGGGGCGCGGTGCATCGACGACGTCGGGCTCGGCGGGAGCCTCGCCCCGGCCGGCCGGCCCCTCCGTGGCCTCGGGCTCCGAGGCCTCCTTTTCAGGCCGCTCCTTGCCAGCGCCCTCCTCTTCGGACGTTGCCGGGTCGCGTTCCTTGTGCTCGTCCTGCTGCTCTTCCTGCTTCTTGCGCTTGAAAAAACCGAACATGGGGGGATTCAGCCTCACGGGTGAATGATCGCTACATCCTAACACCGCGCATCATGACTGTGGATAAGAGGGCAGGTACAATTCGAGCGCATGACACGTCGCCGCCCCTCCTCCCGTTCGCGCTCCCGCCCCGGCACCCGCTCGCCCCAGGCCAGCGGCCGCTTGCGCATCATCGGTGGTGAGTTCCGTCGCCGGCTGCTGCCGGTGCTCGACAGCCCCGGCCTGCGCCCTACGCCCGATCGGGTTCGCGAAACCCTGTTCAACTGGCTGGCCATGGCCACGCCGGGTGCCCGGGTGCTGGACCTGTTCGCCGGCACGGGCGCCCTGGGCCTTGAGGCGCTCTCTCGTGGCGCCGCCACGGCGCTATTTGTCGAGCGAGACGGCCAGGCCGCCAATGCGTTGGCGGACAATCTCCGCCTTCTGGGTGCCGACGGGCGTGGCCGGGTACTCAGATCCGATGCCCTGGCCTTCCTTGACGACCCGGCCGATAATGCGGCCTTCAGCCTGGCCTTCCTCGACCCCCCCTTCCGCCAAGGCCTGGCCGAGCCCTGCTGCGAACGGCTGGAGAGGGGCTGGCTGACGCAGGACGCCTGGATCTATGTGGAAACCGAAACGGGGCTCGAACTTGGCGTTCCCACCACCTGGGCGCTGCACCGTGAGGTCAGGGCCGGTGACAGCACCGGCCGGCTCTTTCGACGCCTAGGTTGACGCCGGGCGTCGCCGTTCGGCTACGCTTGCCCGGTCGCGCCCCTCGGCGTTACGCTGCGCAACGGATGCAGTGCGGGCAGGTGCCCGCCCCGGCAGGATGTCATTTCAGGAGAACACCATGAGCACCGAACTCTTCAACCGGCTCGAACAGAAAGTGGCCAGTGCCGTCGAGGCCCTGGAGCTGCTGAAGATGGAGGCCGAGGAACTGCGCGAGGAAAACAGCCGGCTGAAGCAGGAGCGCGAGGAGTGGGAGCGCCGCCTGACCGCCCTGTTGGGCAAGTTCGACGATGTCGACACCGAGAGAGGCTGAGCCCGGGCGCGCACCGACACGCCTCGGCCAAGCCTAAGGGAAGCGCGGAAACATTTCCTAAAGCCGGCGCGACATCAGAATGGCATCCTCCCGGTTAGCGTCGGCCTTGTCCCCCAGCGGCGGATAGTAACCCCGCCGACGCCCATCCTCGCTGAACCCTGCCCGGCGATAGAGACCCAAGGCCGGCGCATTGCCCGCCCTCACCTCGAGCAGCAAGCGCTCGCTGCCCCATTGCCGACAGTGATCCACCACCGCCGTCAGCAGCGCCGCGGCCACACCGCGTCGACGCAAGGCGGGAGCCACCAGCATGGCCTGCAGCTCGGCCTCGAAAGGCAGCCTGGCCACCACGGCATGACCCACGAGCTCACCCGCCACTTCGGCGCCGAGGATGCAGCCATCTTCATCGCTCAGCACGGCCGCGAGCTGGCCAGGCGACCAGGGGCGCGGCTGGTCGTGTTCCAACGCCACCAGGCGCTCCTGATCGGCGGCCCCTAGCCGGCGTATGACAGGATCAATCATCGGCACCGCCGTCATGCACCGACCAGGCCCGACGCCATTCCAGCAGGGCGGGCCACAGCGCACGCTTGGCCTTGCTACTCTGCGCCAGCTCTGCCAGGTCGGGACCCTGCCAGCCAGGCAACCCGAGCAGCCCGACCTGCCCCTCGCGCATCTCGAGCAGCCGCTCCAGGGTGGCATCCCGGCCGAATACCAGCACGCGTTCCGGCGTCCAGCCGCGCCGCCGCGTCCCTTCGACGAAGGCTTGCAAGCCTTGGCGCGCCTCTTCCAACGGTGCCTCGACCGGCAGGTTCTCCATCGGTGGCCAGCGAAACGCCTCGAAAGCCAGCGCCGACTCAATGTCGATCGCCGCTGCCTTGAGCAGATTGCCGAGCAACTGCTGCTGGAGAGCGTCCGGCGGGTTCTCCTGCGGCACGACCACCAGCCAGCGCCCACCTAGACACGCCACCTGAAGGACAAAGCGCAGCGGCTCCTGAGCCGGCCTCTCCGCCTCGGAGGGCACCTCTTCGCTCGCCGGGAGCGCCGTCTCCTCGACGGGAGGCTCGATACCCAGCAGCTGACGGGCACGCCTGGGGGTGGACGAACGTGGCGGCTCCGTGACGGGTGCCGTGGGCGTCGCCTGGCGTGCGGCGGTATCGGCCTCGTCCAGCAGGGCCTGCAAGCGTTCTGCGGGAGGCGAAGCCGCAGGGCGCTCGGGCAGTTCCCATTCGCAGGCTTCGGACGGTCGCGCATGGGGCAACCGGTAGCGTGCCACCCAGGCGGTCAATCCCATCGCCTCCAGATACTGAAGGCGCTGCGGCTCGGTGGTCACGCGCCGGCGCCCCGACAGTTGGGGGAGTCGGGCCGGGCTTCGCCGCGGGCCGCCCACTCCTGAGGGGTATAGAGATGCAGGGCCAGGGCGTGCACCGGCCCGGCCAGCTCGTCGGCAAGCAGCGCATAGAGGCGCTGATGTCGCTTCACCGGCATCAGTCCCTGAAAGTGCTCGGATACCACCGTGACCTTGAAGTGCGTCTCGGAGTTGGCGGGTACGGCATGTCGATGACTCTCGTTCTCCACCGCCACGTGGGTGGGCTCGAGGGCCTGCAGCTTCTCTTCGATGACGGCCTGGATGCTCATGAGGGCTCCTCGATCATGGATGTGACGTCATTGTACTCGCTTGTTCGGCGACTGCACCTGGGCCACCTTATCGGCAACTTCACTTGTCGGGGCGGTTTCGGCCAGCGGCATTCGCGCCAGACTGGCGGCAAGCGCCAGCAGGCAAGCCACGCATCCGGCCCACAGCGTGGCCTGCACCGGTGCATCGGCGGCCAGGAAGGCGCCGACCAGCGCCACGCCGAGCGACTGCCCCACGGTGCGCGTGGTACTGAGCACACCCGAGGCACTGGTGCTGAGTTCGCGCGGTGCGCTGGTCATCATCTCGCGATTGTTGGGCGGCTGGAACAGCCCGAAACCGATACCGCACAGGGCCGTGCGCCAAAGGCTGTTCAGCACGCCGGTATCCTCGGGCAGCATGGCAAGCGAGGCGAGCCCCAGCATCAGCAGCACCAACCCCAGGCTCGCCATGAGGCTGGGGTTCACGCGATCGGCCAGGCGGCCGGCCATCGGGCCGACCAGCATGATGGCGAGCGGCCACGGGGTGAACAGCCAGGCGGTATGCAGCGGGGAAAAATGCATCTCCTGCTGGTAGAGGAACGATAGCGCGACGAAGGCGAGCCCCTGGCCGACGAAGGCAAGCCCCGAGGCGGAGACCGCCAGGCGAAAGCGCGGCACCTGAAACAGACGCGGCGGCAGGAGCGGATGGCTGGCCCGGCGCTGGCGCCGCAGGAACAGCCAGCCCGAGCCCACGCTGAGCGTCAGCCAGGCCAGCGCCTGCCACAGCGGCGCGCCGTGCCCCAGGACATCCATGGCCAGGAAGAAACTGCCCAGCATGACCACCGAGCCCAGGGCACCTCGGCCGTCGAAGCCGCCGCGACGCCCTTTCTCGTGGGGCAGCGCACGCCAGGCCAGCCACAGCGAGACGAGCCCCAGGGGCAGATGAAGGGCGAAAAGCCAGGGCCAACTGACCATCGAGAGTACCACTCCCCCCAGGGCAGGGCCGGCGGCGTAGCCACCGGCCACCACCAGGGCCGAAAGCCCCAGGGCGCTGCCTAGCAGCCGCGAAGGAAAGATTGACCGATAGAGCGAAGGTCCGATGGAGAGCGTCGCTGCCGCCCCCAGCCCCTGCAAGGCACGGAAGACCAGCAGCCACTCCAGGCTGCGCGACAGTGCCGCCCCCAGCGAGGCGACAACGAACAGCGCCAGCCCCGCTACGTAGAGCCGCCGCCGGCTAATCATCTCGCTGAAGGAGGCGCACACCAGCAGGAAGGCGGCACAGACGATCTGGAACAGGTTGGTGACCCAGACCGATCTGGCGGCGGACACTTCGAGATCGCGCGCGATGGAGGGCAGCGCGATGTTGACCATCGTGACGTCCACCACGGCCATCAGCGTCCCGAGAATCAGCGCCAGCACCGCCAGGCGTCGCTCGGGCCCCGGCAGGCCGTCGTCGCCGGGCCGGGTCGAAAAGAGTCGGCTCATGCGGTTTCCATCAAGGCAAGGTGCGTAACGAGAAAACCGGCCGCAGCCGGTTTCCATGTATTGCTTCGGACGAGACGGTCAATCCTGGTCGGTTTCCAGCAGCAGGGAATCGTCGACCTCGGAAATCTCCAGCGCCGTCTCGTCATCCAGATCGATCGCCAGGTAGCTGTGCTCGACCTGCAAGAAGCGCTGGAAGAGCGCCCAGTCCAGAGCTTCGGGCCACTGGCGCTCGTCCTCTTCCCAGGCGCGCAGCTCGGTCTCGAGGATCTCGAGGTAGCGCTCCCGCACGAAGGCTTCCAACGCCTCGGGCGTGTCCATCTCGGGAATCAGATAGACGGTACTTTCGCGTTCGACATCGGCCAGGGTGAGGTCGTCCTCCCCCATGGTGGGTTCCAGAGCGTTGATCCAGTCCACGAAATGCCGGGTCGGCCTGACGCTCAGGGCGGAGCGGTTGAGCAGTTTCATCGCGGTCTCCTCGACGTCGAAACGGTGATCATTATGGGTGCTAGCGCCGCCGCTTACCAATACTTCCGCCCTTCGGCGTGGCGCAGCCCGGGACTTTGCCGGAGACAGGCCCCGGAGCGCCGGACCGTCGATGAGGCGCTGTGAACCCATCTCTGGGAGCTACTTTTTCCCTCCATGACAAAAAGACATCCTCTTCGGCCTCCCTCCGACGCCCCTCCTCAGCCACCGCCCCCGGCGGAAGGAGGCGAGTCAAGGCCAGTCGCTCATGCTTCGCCCATTCCCGGAGCAACTACGCCTGGCCGAAGCCCAGCCCCATCACTCAACCTCGGGGCGCATGGCCGGGAACAGCAGTACATCCCGAATCGAGGCGCTATCGGTGAACAGCATGACCAGGCGGTCGATACCGATGCCCTCGCCCGCGGTGGGCGGCAGGCCGTACTCCAGCGCGCGCACGTAGTCGGCATCGTAGTACATCGCCTCGAGATCGCCGGCCTCCTTCTCCGCCGCCTGGGCGCGAAAGCGCTCGGCCTGGTCCTCGGCGTCGTTGAGCTCAGAGAAGCCGTTGGCGATCTCGCGCCCGCCGACGAAGAATTCGAAACGCTCGGTGACGAAGGGGTCGCTGTCCTTGCGCCGCGCCAGCGGGCTCACCTCGGTGGGGTAGTCGGTGATGAAGGTCGGATCCTTGAGCCGGTGCTCGACCGTCTTCTCGAAGATCTCGATCTGAATCTTGCCCAGACCCCAGCCATCCTTGACGTCGATATCCAGCCGCTCGGCAATCTGCCGCGCGGCGGACTCGTCGGCCAGCGCCTCGGCGTGAATATCCGGGTTGTATTCGAGAATCGACTCGAACACGCTGATACGCCTGAGCGGCTTACCGAAGTCGTACTCGTAGGTCTCGAGCACTTCGCCTTCGGCGTTGCGCACGGTGTTGACCACCGTGGTAGTCCCCAGCACCTGGCGAGCGACGGTACGCAGCATCTCCTCGGTGAGGTCCATCAGGTCATGATGGTTGGCATGTGCCTGGTAGAACTCGACCATGGTGAACTCGGGGTTGTGGCGCGTCGACAGACCCTCGTTGCGGAAGTTGCGGTTGATCTCGAAGACCTTCTCGAAGCCGCCCACCACCAGGCGCTTGAGGTAGAGCTCCGGCGCGATGCGCAGGTACATGTCGATGTCCAGCGCGTTGTGATGGGTAATGAAGGGGCGAGCGGTGGCACCGCCGGGAATCGGCTGCAGCATGGGGGTCTCGACCTCCATGAAGCCGCGCTCCTCGAAGAAGCGTCGCATGGCGCTGATCACCCCGGCGCGGATCTCGAACACCTTGCGCGAATCGGGGTTCATGATCAGGTCGACGTAGCGCTGGCGATAGCGCGCCTCCATGTCGGTCAGGCCGTGGAACTTGTCCGGCAGCGGGCGCAGGCTCTTGGTCAGCAGCTTGGCCTCCTCCATCATCACATAGAGGTCGCCCTTGCCCGACTTGTGCACCGGGCCGCGGGCGGCCACGATGTCGCCGATGTCCCAGCCCTTGATGTCCTCGAGCACCGCTTCCGGCAGCCCCTTCTTGTCGACATAGAGCTGGATCGTGCCGGAGGGGTCCTGGATCACCAGGAACGGGCCGCGCTTGCGCATGATGCGGCCGGCCACCGCCGCCGAACGATTCAGCGACTCCAGCTCCGCCTTGTCCTTCTCGCCCAGCTCGGCCATGAGCTCCGCGGCGAGGCTGTCGCGACGGAAGTCGTTGGGGAAAGCGCTGCCGCCGGTCTCGACGGCACGCTGCCGGCGCGCCGCCAGCTTGGCGCGGCGCTCGGCGATCAGGCGGTTCTCGTCGGTCTGGGGGCTGTCCGGGGAGGAGCTCTGGTTGGCCATGTCGCTACCTGTTGGGTCATCAGTTCGATGTTGGAATCGGTATCACACCGGGAGCTGCGGAACGACGCCGAGGCAAGGCGCCCCCGGATGAGACCGCGACTTTGCCGCGTGTCTCGAATCGAGGGGCTGCACCGAATCGGCGAACGCAGCAGGCTATAGGCCCTGTTTCAGGCTGGCTTCGATGAAGGCATCGAGATCGCCATCCAGCACCCGGTCGCAGTTGCTCGTCTGCACGCCGGTCCGCAGATCCTTGATGCGCTGGTCGTCGAGCACGTAGGAGCGGATCTGGCTGCCCCAGCCAATATCGGCCTTGGAGTCCTCCGCCTCCTGCTTGGCGGCGTTGCGCTTGTCCATCTCGTGTTCCCACAGCTTCGCCTTGAGCTGCTTCATGGCGAAGTCGCGGTTGGCGTGCTGGCTGCGCTGGCTCTGACAGGCCACCACGATGCCGGTGGGCTCGTGGGTGATACGCACCGCCGAATCGGTGGTGTTGACGTGCTGGCCACCGGCCCCGCTGGAGCGATAGGTGTCGACGCGCAGATCCGCCGGGTTGATCTCGACCTCGAAGCTGTCGTCGATCTCCGGCGACAGGAATACCGAGGCGAAGGAGGTGTGGCGACGGCCGCCCGAGTCGAACGGGCTCTTGCGCACCAGGCGGTGCACGCCGGTCTCGGTACGCAGCCAGCCGAAGGCGTGATCGCCCTGCACGTGGAGGGTCGCCGACTTGATGCCCGCCACCTCGCCGGCCGAAAGCTCGGTGATCTCGGCCTTGAAGCCGTGGTGTTCGCACCAGCGCAGGTACATGCGCAACAGCATGTTGGCCCAATCCTGGGCCTCGGTGCCGCCGGAGCCGGCCTGGATATCGAGGTAGGCGTTGTTGGCATCCATCTCGCCGGAGAACATGCGCCGGAACTCGAGCTTCGCCAGGCTCTCCTTGAGCCCGTCGAGCTCCTTGCGCACCTCGGCGACCGTATCCTCGTCCGCTTCCATCTCGGCCAGTTCGAGCAGGTCGCGGCTGTCCGCCAGGCCCTGGTCGAGTTCGTCGATGGTCTCGACGATGGCCTCGAGGGAAGCACGCTCCTTACCGAGCTTCTGAGCGTAGTCAGGGTCGTTCCATACGCCCGGGTCTTCCAGCTCTCGGGAGACTTCCTCTAGCCGATCCTTCTTTTCGGCATAGTCAAAGATACCCCCTCAGGACGTCTGTCCGCTCGGCCAGGTCCTTGATGGTGTTGTGGATGGGGTTGGTTTCCAGCATGGGCTCGCTCGCCTGAATCGCATGGGAAGACGGCTGCCGCAAGGCAGGCCGGGGCCGGCCTCGGCGGCACGGAAAAGGCGGTTATTGTAGCGAACTTGCCGAGGGGGCGCATCTACTGCACGGCCACAACGCAAGCGACCCGGCCAAGGCCGAGTCGCTTGCCCACGCGAAGCCGATGCTTAGAAGCGATAGGTCAACTGAGCGCCGAAGCCATGGGCTTCGTTTTTGTAGTCGGCGGAATAAGTTGAAGACACGCCTTCTACTAGGCCCCCGGTGGCAGGATTGAAGACCGAATCACCTCTTTGTTGATCAACGCGGGTGCTACGCTCCGTCAAGTAGGAGTAGGCAAAGTCCAAGGTCAAATTATCCATGGGCGTCCAACCGGCACCGATAGAGAAGACGCGGCGGTCGTCGGAAGGAATCCGTGCGCTGCGGTACTGATCGCTGGTGGGCGTAAAGTCAAGGGTGAGGCCGGCACGCAGCGCCAGCTGCGGATTGAGCTGGTATTCACCGCCGACGCCATAGGCCCAAGCGTTGGAATAGTCCTGCTGTTCAGAAGTAATAGGGGGACCATCCGCATCGTTGGGATCGACCACGCGGATTTCATCGAAGCGGCTCCAGCGGACCCAAGAAGCACCTGCCATGAGCTTCAAGCGGTCACTCATCTGCTGGGTCACGGAGAAGTTGATCGTTTCGGGGGTTGTCAGGTCCAGTTGAGCATCTCGATTCAAACGCTCAGGGGCAAACGAATCTACAAGCCCGGAGGGATCCGTTGCACGGTAGTTCCCCGTCAGGGTGTAGCTAACCTTGGAGCGATACGTCAAACCAAAGGTAGTTTCCGGCACCGGCTGAAACAAGACCCCGAGGTTGTAACCCCACGCATCGTCGTCGCCCTCGATACGGGCATCGATATCAGCGTCGGTATTGTTTGGGCTAAAAGGATTTGCAACCTGCCGGCGCAATTCACCGTCCACCCGGTTATAAGTGATACCCGCACCGATGGACCACTGATCATTAAAGCGATAGGAGACAGTCGGCTGCGCACTCATGACACGCAGCTCGGTGTAATTGCCAAGGTTGCGTCCAATAAAGTCGTCTTCGTATTCAGTCTTGGAGCCGAATGGGGCATAGACACCGAAGCCGAAGGCCAGTTGCTCGTTTACCGGGTGCGCATAAAAGGCAAAGGGAACCAGCGTCCCCGGTACGATATCTCCTTCCGCTGTTCCATCAGTGTGGACCGGCACTCCGTTACGAGTAGCAGAGGCGTTGTCGATATCGGTGTTGACGTTCAGATAGGTCCCGCCCGCGGTCAGTTGCGCCCGGTCGAGGAAGGACATGCCTGCCGGGTTGCCGAAGACGATGGTGGCGTCGTTGACGTTGGAGCTCCGGCCCGCGTGGCCATAGCCCTGCCCGCTGACGCTCTGCTCGTTGATCTGGTAACCGCCGGCATTGGCCTGGCTGGCGAAGGCGGCGGCCGCGGCGGCCGCTATGGTCACGGCCCAGGTGATCTTGTTGAACTTGTTCTGCATGGTCTCGACGTCCTCTATCCAGATGCGAGCTGGAGCTGGTTATGTGTCCCGCCCTCGCCGGAGCGGTGCCCTACTCAGCCAGTTTTCGCCAAACATCCGTTCGGTTCAAGTGCAAACGTTCGTTTTAATGCGAGAAAAGCTCATACTTTAGTTGTGTTTCGACGTCAGCCACTGAACTTTTTATCTTTGCTTGGCCGCATACCGTTCCGGGGCCTCGCCTCTGCGCTTGACCTGTGGGTAACCCACAGGTTTTACACTTCAAGCATGGTTCACAACGCCACGGAGTGTTTTCCATGAAGGTCAGCGAACTGGCCCGGCGCGCCGAGGTTACCGCCGAGACGGTGCGGCACTATACCCGCGAAGGGCTGCTGCATCCCAAGCGCGATCCGGACAACGGCTATCAGCTCTTCGGTCAGGCCGACCTGGAGCGGCTGCGCTTCATCCAGCGGGCTCGCACGCTGGGCTTCAGCGTGGCCGAGATCGGCGACATCCTGGCCCACGCCGACCAGGGTGATTCACCCTGCCCCATGGTGCGCGACCTGCTGGCCAGCCGGCTGCCGCAGATTCGTGCCCGTATCCGCGAGCTCGAGGCGCTGGCATCGCGCATGGAGCAGGCGCTCGAGACGTGGGCCGAGATGCCCGACGGCACGCCCGACGGCCACAGCCTGTGCCGGCTGATCGAGAGCTTTCCCGAGGCAGCGCCAGGGCAATGCGCGCACGTTGGCGAGGAGACGAAATGAGCCGCTATCATCACGAACGCAGCGTGCCGGGCATGAGTTGCCAAGGTTGCGTGAAGCGCATGCGCGAGGCGATCCAGGCCCTCGACCCCGAGGCCGAGGTCACTGGCTTCCCGGCCGAGAAGCGTCTGGCCGCGGCAACCGCTCTCGATGGGGACACGCTCGACCAGGCCCTCGAAGCGGCCGGCTACCCCGCTGACGATGCGCGCAGTCCCGCGCGATCCGAACATGAGCGTCACGTACCCGGCATGAGTTGCCAGGGTTGCGTGAAGCGCATGCGCGAGGCAATCCAGACGCTCGATTCCGAGGCCGAGGTCACCGGCTTCCCGGCCGAGAAACGCCTGGTGATCGCCTCCACTCTGGATGACGCCCAGCTCGATGACGCCCTGGAGCAGGCCGGCTATCCGGCACGCCCCCTCACCGACGCTGTAGCGGACACAGCGGCGCCTGAGGAGCCCGCATCCACGCCGGCCGTGAAACCCGCCGCCCCGGATGAGACAAGCAACCCGGCGGGAGGCGTCAGCCACCGCCTGTCGATCTCGGGCATGACCTGTGCGAGCTGCGTAAAGAGCGTACAACAGGCCTTGGAGCGTACACCGGGAGTGGCCACGGCGACGGTGAACTTCGGTACCCGCATCGCCCAGGTCCATGGACGCGTCGATGTCGATGCGCTGATCCAGGCGGTGGAGGACGTGGGTTACGGCGCCGAGCCCATCGTCGACCTGCGCCAGGCCGAGGCGGCCCGCGCCGAGCAAGACGCGCGCGAGTATCGCCGCCGCCTGCGCGGCAGCGCATGGTCGCTGGCGCTGGCCGTCCCGCTGATGGCCAGCATGTTCATCTACCATCCGCACCCTGTCGGCTGGGGGCGTCTCTATTGGCTCGTGGTTGGCCTGCTGACGCTGGCGGTGCTGGCCGGCCCGGGGCGGCACTTCTTCGTCAACGCCTGGAAGAACTTCCGCCACCACCAGGCCAACATGGACACCCTGGTCGCCATGGGCACCGGCACCGCCTGGCTCTACTCCATGGCGGTAGTGGTCTTTGCGCCCTGGTTGCCCCATGTGGCCCAGGGCATCTATTTCGAAGCCTCGGCCATGATCATCGGGCTGATCCTGCTGGGCAACGCCCTGGAGCTGCGTGCCAGAGGGCGCACCAGCGAGGCGCTCAAGCGGTTGCTCGACTTGCAGAGCCGTACGGCGCGGGTAATTCGCGACGGCGAGGAGCGAGAGCTGCCCGTCGACGAGGTCCGCGAGGACGATCGTATCCGCGTGCGGCCCGGCGAACGCCTGCCGGTCGACGGCGTCGTCACCGAAGGCAGCAGCCATATCGACGAATCGATGCTCACCGGCGAACCGCTGCCGGTGGCCAAGGGTCAAGGCGACGAGGTCAGTGCCGGCACCGTGAACGGCAGGGGGGGCCTCGTCTATCGTGCCACACGCGTCGGTGCCGATACGCGCCTGGGACAGATCACCGAGCAGGTGGCGCTGGCGCAGAACTCCCGTCCGCCCATCGGCGAGCTGGCCGACAAGGTGTCGAGCATCTTCGTGCCCGCGGTGATGATCATTGCCGTGCTTACGGCGCTCGCCTGGTTCAATTTCGGTGCCGAGCCTCGTCTGATCCATATGCTCGTCACTGCCACCACGGTGCTGATCATCGCCTGCCCCTGCGCCCTGGGGCTCGCCACGCCCATCTCGACCATGATCGGGGTGGGCAAGGCGGCGGAGCACGGCGTACTGGTGCGAAGCGGCGAGGCGCTGCAGACGGCGAGCCGACTCACCACGCTGGTGGTCGACAAGACCGGCACCCTGACCGAGGGCAAGCCGCGCGTCACCGAGGCGCACTTCCTCGAAGGCGACGAAGCGGAGCTGCTGGGCCTGGTCGCGGCGCTCGAGCGCGGCTCCGAGCATCCGCTGGCCACCGCCCTTCTCGCCTTTTCTCAAGAACGGGCCGAACAGGTCGGCGACCGGCCCATGAACGTTCGCGATTTCGATAGCGTCACCGGTGGCGGCGTCAAGGCCACCGGCCCCAACGGCGAACCGCTGCTGCTGGGCAACGCCCGGCTGCTGCAGCAGGCCGGTGTCGATCTCGCTGGCGCCACCGAACTGACCGCTGATCTGGAAGGTAAAGCGCGAACGGTCGTTCACCTGGCCGCCGGCGGAAGGCTTGTTGCCCTGTTCGGCATCAGCGACCCCCTGCGCGGCGATACCGTCGCGGCGGTCAAGCGCCTGCAGGCCGACGGGCTCAAGGTGGTGATGCTCACCGGCGACAACGAGCACACTGCGGCGGCCATCGCCCGCGAGGTGGGCATCGACGACTTCCGCGCGGGGCTCCTGCCCGAGGACAAGCACGCCGAGATCGAGCGCCTGCAGCGCGCCGGCGAAGTGGTGGGCATGGTCGGTGACGGCATCAACGATGCCCCCGCGCTGGCACGGGCCGATGTCGGCTTCGCCATCGGCCAGGGTACCGACGTGGCCATCGAGAGCGCCGGCATCACGCTGATGCGCAGCTCCCTGCACGGCATCGCCGACGCCATCGAGATCAGCCGCCTGACCCTGCGCAACATCAAGCAGAACCTGGTCGGCGCCTTCGGCTACAACGTGCTGTGCATTCCCATCGCTGCGGGCGTTCTCTATCCATTCACCGGCATGCTGCTGTCGCCGATGATCGCCGGCGCCGCCATGTCGCTGTCGTCGATCACGGTCGTCAGCAATGCCAACCGCCTGCGCCTGCTCAAGACCCGCGGCGATACCCCGTCGGAGCGCCGCGTGGCGGTAGCCGAATCGAAGGAGGCGCTGTCATGAGCTGGATCATCAATCTGGCGGGCCTGGCCCTGATCGTCGCCATCGTGTGGTGGTTCTGGTGGCGCCGCTGAGCCGGACACGCCAAACAGGAATAAGCGAGATGCTACGCTGAAGGAAATGGCTGGAGGGAGGTGGAGCCATGCCCAAGCTCAACGGTGTGCTGGAAACCGCGCTCTACGTCGACGACATGGATCGGGCGCGGGTCTTCTTCGAAGGCGTGATGGGTCTCGAGCCCTTCAACGCCGACCATCGCTTTACCGCCTACGATGCCGGCGCCAATACGGTGCTGCTGCTTTTCCTGCAGGGCGAGACGCTGGAAACCGTGGTGTTGCCCAGAGAGATGGGGACCATACCGCCCCACGACGGCAAGGGGCGGGTGCACCTCGCCTTCGCTATCGCCGAGCCCGAACTGGCTGCCTGGGAGCGCCAGCTTGACGACCACGGCGTTACCATTGAAGGCCGCACCCACTGGCCCCGCGGCGGCGAGAGCCTCTATTTCCGCGACCCCGACGGGCACCTGATCGAGCTGGCCACGCCGGGGGTCTGGCCTACCTACTGAGACTCTCGCCAGCGAGAGCCTGCTTCTCTATGTCGGCCGCGACCCTGACGGGCACCTGATCGAGCCAGCGCACCGGGCGTCTGGCCTAACTATCAGGAAACACCCATGTAGCGGCCGGGCTTGTGATTGAGGGCAATGATCAGGTTCAGCGCCACGGCACCCAGCACGGATAGGCCGACCCGCTCGGGGGGCAGCACGAAGAAGGCGGCAAGCATGATCAACCCGTCGATGCCGAGCTGTACGTAGCCGGCGCGCAGGCCGTAACGGCCCTGCAGGTAGAGCGCCAGGATGTTGATGCCGCCAAGGCTGGTGCGGTGGCGGAACAGTACCAGCATGCCGATGCCGATCAGGCTGCCGCCCATCAGCGAGGCGTAGAGCGGGTTGAGGCTGTCGAAGGCGACCCACCGGCCGGTCAGCTCGGAGAAAAGCGATACCAGCGCGATGGCGACGAAGGTGCGCAGGGTAAACGACCAGCCCATGCGCTTCACCGCCAGGAAATAGAACGGCAGGTTGATCAGGAAGAACCACACGCCGAAGCGCCAGCCGGTGGCGTACTGCAGCAGGAAGGCCATGCCGGCGGTGCTGCCGGTGAGCAGCAAAGCCTGGGTATAGAAGGCCACACCGAGCGCGACGAACAGCGTGCCCACCAGCATGGCCATCACGTCCTCGTAGGGGTGATGGGGATCGGTGGGCAGATCTCGTGGATCCATGCATGTTTCCTTGGATGATAAAGGGCAGCGCCGAATGAGGGCGGATTCTAGCGGGTACGCCCCGCGAAATCATTGACCCCGCTCAGCGACCCGCCATCCAGTGTCAGCTGCCCTGCGGCTCGGCGTACTCCACCATCAACTGCAGCGACTCCTGCCCCCGCCAGCGATTGCGATGCAGCCGGTAGGCACAGCGCAGCGTGTCCCCCATGACGAAGGGCGGCAGCTCCCCCGGCGTGAGCGCCCGGAACCAGATCGCCTTGAGGCTTGCCGCTCCGGTGGAGAGCACCATCGACAGGTGGGTGCCGTCGGCTCCCACGGCGCGCATCGACTCGACCAGGAACTGACCCTCGAACAGCGGCGCGTCGAACTCCCGCCCGTAGGGGCCCAGCGTCTCCAGTTCGAGCAGCGTCGCCAGTTGGAACTGCTCGGGGGCGAGCGCCCCGTCGGTCAGTATGTGAGGGTACAGCTCGACCTCGCCCAACTGCTCCCTCACTGCCTGGAGGAAAGCCATCCGAAAGGCCTCCAGCATTTCGACCGGCACGCCGACGCCGGCCGCACCGCGGTGCCCGCCGAAACGCGGCAGCGCTTCGGGAGCAAGCTCATGAGCACGTTGCAGCGCGTCGCGCAGATGCAACGCCTCGATGGAACGCCCCGAGCCGGTGAGCATGCCGGGTGCTGCCGCCGGGGTCAGCACCAGCGCGGGCCGGCCGAAGGAATGCACCAGGCGCGAGGCGACGATGCCCTGCACGCCCGGATGACCGCTCTCGAGAAAGACCATCAGAGCCGGTTGATCGGTCTCGAGCTGGGGCATGGCCAGGGCGCGCGCCTCCTCCACCATGTCCGCCTCGATTGCCTTGCGCGACTGGTTGTCGTCATCCAGCGTCTGCAGATGGCGCGTCGCCACGGCATCGTCCTCGGCCAGCATGAAGTGCAGCGCCGCGTAGGGGTCGTCGAGGCGCGAACGGGCATTGATGCGCGGGCCCATCTGGAAGGCCAGCGTCTCGGCGGAGAACGGCACGCTGTCCTCGCCCAGGCGCGCCGCCATGGCGCGCCAGCAGGCGGCCTCCATGCGGTTGATCAGCGTCAGGCCATGGCTGACCACGGCGCGGTTGGCCGGGCTCGCCCCCAGCGATACGCAGTCGGCCACGGTGCCCAGCGCCACGTAGGAGAGCCAGGCGGAGAGCTTGGGCGTGGCCTCGGGAAGGGCGCCCCACTCGATCAGCACGCTGCGCGCCAGCGACATCGTCAGCCAGGCCACCATGCAGCCGGCGATGGTGCGGTCGGGATACTGGCAATCGCTGCGTGTCGGGTTCACCACCGCATGCGCAGAGGGCGGCGGCCCCTCTACCGGCAGGGCATGGTGGTCGCTCACTACCACATCGATGCCCGCCGCCTTGAGCCGGGCGATGCGCGGCTCGTCACTGCTGCCGCAGTCGGCGGTAATTACCAGGCTCGGCCGCGGCGCGAGCGCCAGCGCACGCTCCACCAGCGGCAGGCTGATGCCGTAGCCGTCGTGGATGCGATGGCCGATCAGGCTGTGCAGCCGCGACTCGGGCACGCCGAAGAACTCGTTCAGCGTACGTCGGATCACGACGTGGGAGGTGATGCCGTCGACGTCGTAGTCGGTCAGGATGCCGATGTGCTCGCCATCGATCACAGCCCGGGCGATGCGCTCGGCGGCGCGGCGGCCATCGGCCAGGCGCTCCGGATGCTCGAGGTAGCGCAGGCTGGGCTGTGTGAGCGGGGCAAGCTCCCCTTCGTAACCGGCCAGGCGGCCGGCCAGCACGCGGGCCTGCAGTTCGGTCAGTCCCTCGGCACGGGCGCGGGCATAAAGCGCCTCATTGCGTGGGCGCGGCATCAACCGCGGTTTGAGTCGGGCGTGCAGGTCGGGAGGCGCGGTCACGTCCAAGCGTGGCTCCTGTTTAAGGCGGGTCTGGCTTGAAGAAGATCGGCACATTGAGCGCCTGGAGAGGTTGCATGCACCGCTCGGGTCGGACGGCGACAGGCCTTCCAGGAGGCGCTGTGACCCATCCCTGGGCGCTACTCTTGCCATCCGTGGCAAAAGACCTCCTCTTCGGCCTGCCCCCTTGCCCCTCGCTAAGTGGCTTCTGACGAGCTCCTTTCTAGCGCCGATTCTCGGCTACGAACGCCTGCACCTTCGCCAACTCCGCCGGCAGCACGGTGTAGCGCTCCTCGCGCTCCAGCAGGTCGTCCATGTGCGGCGGCAGCGGCACGCCGGGGAAACCGGCCTTGACCACCGCCTCGGCGAACTTGGCCGGATGGGCCGTGGCCAGGGTAATCATCGGCGTCGCGGCATCCGCCCGGGCGCGCTCGGCGGCACGGTAGCCCGTGGCGGTGTGCGGATCGAGCAGTTCCTTGGTGCGATGGTGCGCCTCGCGGATCACTTCGAGGATGGTGGCATCGTCGACGCTATGGCTGGCAAACAGGGCCCGCAGCCGCGTAAGGGGCGCCTCGGCCAGCGCCGTGGGCTCGCTCTGGAAGCGCTCCAGCAGTGCGGCCACGGCGGAGCCGTCGCGCTCGTAGGCCTCGAACAACAGGCGCTCGAAGTTGGAAGAGACGACGATATCCATGGAGGGTGCCAGGGTCGCCTTGAGTTCCTGCTTGGAGAAGTCGTTCTCGGCAATCGTGCGGTGCAGGATGTCATTGGCGTTGGTGGCGATGATGAACTGCTTGACAGGCAGCCCCATGCGGTAGGCCATGTAGCCGGCGAAGACATTGCCGAAGTTGGCCGACGGCACGCAGAAGCTGACTTGCCGATGCGGCGCGCCCAGCGCCACGCCGGCGGCAACGTAGTAGACGATCTGGGCCATGATGCGTGCCCAGTTGATCGAGTTCACCGCTACCAGGCGGGTGCCGTTCAGAAAGCCCTGGTCGGCGAAGCTCGCCTTGACCATGGCCTGGGCGTCGTCGAAGTTGCCCTCGATGGCGATATTGAAGACGTTGTCGGCCAGCACCGAGGTCATCTGGCGGCGCTGTACCTCGGAGACCCGGTTGTGCGGGTGCAGGATGAAGATGTCGAGGTTGTCGCAGTGGCGACAGCCTTCGATGGCTGCCGAGCCGGTGTCACCGGAAGTGGCGCCCATGATCACCGCTCGTTCACCGCGCTTGGCCAGGAAATGGTCGAGGATGCGACCCAGAAGCTGCAGGGCGACATCCTTGAACGCCAGCGTGGGACCGTGGAACAGCTCGAGGAGGAAGTGATTGGCGTCGAGCTGGTTGAGCGGCACCACGGCATCGTGGCTGAAGGTGGCGTAGGCGTCGCGAACGATGGTGCGGAAGGTCTCGTCGTCGATCTCGCCGTTGACGAACGGCTTCATCACGCGAAAGGCGATCTCGGCATAGGAGAGCCCGGCCATGGCCTCGAGCTCCTCGCTTGAGAGACGGGGAATCGCCTCCGGCACGTAGAGTCCGCCGTCGCTGGCCATGCCGGTCAGCACGACCTCTTCGAAAGAGAGCGCAGGCGCCTGCCCGCGAGTACTGATGTAGCGCATGGCTTACTCCTGCTCGTCCAGGGATTCCACGCGGATCCGCGTGACCGGCCCGGCGATATCCGCCATCGATTCGATCTGGCGGATCGCCTCGTTCATCTGCTTTTCGCGGCAGCTATGCGTCAGCAGGATGATCGGAACCAGCTCACCCTCGGTGGCCTCCTTCTGCACCAGCGCCTCGATGGAGATGCCCTGCTCGGAGAGGATGGTCGCCACTCGCGCCAGCACGCCGGGGCGGTCCACCGCCAGCAGGCGCAGGTAGTAGGCGGTGACGATGTCCTCCATGGGCAGGATCGGCAGATGGCCGTCATCCTCGCCAATGCCGCTGAAGGCCAGGTAGGGCACGCGGTAGTGATGATCGGTGGCGATGTCGCGGGCCACGTCGAGCAGGTCGGCCACGACTGCCGAGGCGGTGGGCTCGGAGCCGGCGCCGGCGCCGTAGTAGAGGGTCGGCCCCACCGCGTCGCCCATGATGGCGATGGCGTTCTTGACCCCGTGCACATTGGCCAGCAGCCGTTCCTTGGGAATCAGGGTCGGGTGGACGCGCAGCTCCAGTCCATGCTCGGTGCGCTTGGAGATACCCAGGTGCTTGATCACGTAGCCAAGATTGTCGGCCTGCTGGACGTCATCGAACGTCACCCGCGAGATGCCCTCGGTGTAGGCCTTCTCGAACTGCAGCGGCACGCCGTAGGCGATGGAGGCGAGGATGGTCAGCTTGTGGGCGGCGTCGATGCCCTCGACGTCGAAGGTGGGGTCGGCTTCGGCGTAGCCCAGCGCCTGGGCCTCGGCGAGCACGTCCTCGAAGGCGCGGCCCTCGCTGCGCATGTGGGTGAGGATATAGTTCCCGGTGCCGTTGATGATGCCGGCCACCCACTCGATGCGGTTGGCACCCAACCCTTCACGCAGCGACTTGATCACCGGAATCCCACCGGCTACGGCCGCCTCGAAGGCGACGATGACACCCTGCTCGTGGGCCGCCTGGAAAATTTCGTTGCCGTGTACGGCGACCAGTGCCTTGTTGGCGGTGACCACGTGCTTGCCGTTGGCGATAGCGGTCAGCACCAGCTCGCGAGGCACGTCATAGCCGCCCAGGACTTCGACCAGCACGTCCACATCCGGATTGCGGGCCACCTCGAAGACGTCGTTGGTGGTCTTGATACCGGTGAGGTCGCACTCCGGGTTGGTGCTGCGCAGCGCCACCTGCTCAATGATGATCGGGCGGCCGGCACGCCGCGCAATTTCGTCGGCGTTGCGCGTCAGCACGTTGAAGGTACCGCCGCCAACGGTCCCCAGACCACAGATTCCCACTCTCACCGGTTTCAATGTCCTGCTCCCCTGAAGGTGTCAATGTCCAGCGTTCATATGCCTGGCAGCTCTCTGTCTGCCATCACTCCGCCAGGCCAAGCATCTCGGCCAGGCGTTCGGCAGGTACGTACCCCGGCACCAGCCGGCCATCGGGCAACACAATAGCCGGCGTGCCCTGGACGCCCACGGCCATGCCCAGATGATACTGTTCCTCGACCGGATTGTAGCAGTCGGCGCTCCCCGAAATCTCTTCCTGGCGCTTGCCCGCGTTCATCGCCTCGCTGCGGTTGTCGGCACACCAGACCTGCTCGAGGATGCGCGCCCCCTCGGAGTCCATGCCCGCCCGCGGAAACGCCAGGTAGTGCACCTCGATGCCCATCTCGTTGAGCCTGGGCACTTCCTCGTGAAACTGGCGGCAGTAGGGGCAGGTGGTATCGGTGAAAACGACGAGCTCGGCGCGGCTGTCGCCGGTGCCGCGGAAGATCACCCTTTCGCTCTCGGGCACCTTGGCAAGCTCTCCGGCCCGCTCCACGTTGCGCGACTGCTCGGTCAGATTGGTCAGCCCTCCCTCGCCGTTCTCGTAGAGGTCGCCGACCAGGAAATAGTTGCCTTCGGCGTCACTGTAGAACGCCTCGCCGGTTTCCAGCCGCACCTGGTAGAAGCCCTCCAGCGGCGTCTCGTGCACGCTGGCGACGGGCATTGACTGGCCGTTGACCTGAAGATTCTCGGCAAGCCGTTCGGCAGGGTCGGCAAGGGCAGCGGAAGGCAACAGCAGCGCCGCAACGGGTGCGGCCAGCAAGGAAGCGGCAAGACGATGGGAGAACGCAATCATGAATCAGCCTCGAGGATGATGGTCGGCGTGCAGGGCTTCGAGCCGCGCCTGCGCCACATGGGTGTAAATCTGCGTGGTCGAAAGATCGCTATGACCGAGCAGCAGCTGTACGACACGCAGGTTGGCCCCATGATTCAACAGATGCGTGGCGAATGCATGCCGCAGCGTATGCGGCGACAGCGGTCGCGAGATACCGGCCGTGCGTGCGTGTGCCTTGATCCGATGCCAGAAGGTCTGGCGGGTCATGCACTGGTCGCCACGCCCGGGAAACAGTGCCGGCCGCGTCACGTCGCTCATCAAGGCGCCACGCCCGCTGCGGAGATAACGCGACAGCCAGTGTACGGCCTCCTCCCCCAGCGGGACCAGCCGATCCTTGTCTCCCTTGCCGCGCACCCGAACCACGCCCTGACGCAGGTTGACCGCATCCACGCTCAGCCCCACCAGTTCCGACACGCGAAGGCCGCAGCCGTATAGCACCTCAAGCATGGCGCGATCGCGCAGGCCGATGTCGGTGGCAAGGTCGGGGGCGGCCAGCAGGCGCTCCACTTCATCCTCCTCGAGGGTGTCCGGCAGGTTGGGCCGCACCCGCGGCAGGCGCACCTCGGCCAGCGGATCTCGCTCGATGCGCCCCTCGGCCAGCGCCCAGCGGTAGAAACCGCGCAGGCTGGAGAGCAGCCGGGCATTGCTGCGCAGCTGGTAGCCGCCGGCCCGACGTTCATCGAGCCAGGTGGGCAATAGCGTCTCGGCCGGCATGAGCAGCGTGTCGCCCGACTCGGCCAGCCGAGCCGCCCAGGCTTCCAGGTCGCGACGGTAGGCCGCCAGCGTATGCTCGCTCGCCCCGCGCTCGAGCCAGAGGGCATCGAGGAAGGTCTCGATCAATGCAAGGGACCGATTATCGTGTGTCATGGCATCGCCCGAATACGACGAAGCCCCGCCCCGCGTAAGCGGTGGCGGGGCCTGCTTGGCGCGAACGCCGTCAGCCATTCCGGATCAGGAAAGCTTTTCCTTGATACGAGCCGACTTGCCGCTGCGCTCACGGAGGTAGTACAGCTTGGCCTGACGCACGTCGCCGCGACGCTTGACCTCGATAGAGTCGACCAGCGGGCTATAGGTCTGGAAGGTACGCTCGACACCAACGCCGTGGGAAATCTTACGCACGGTGAAGGCGGAGTTCAGGCCGCGGTTACGCTTGCCGATCACCACGCCTTCGAAGGCCTGCAGACGCTCACGATTGCCTTCCTTGACCTTGACCTGCACGACGACGGTATCGCCCGGGGCGAATTCCGGCACCTGCTTGCTCATCTGCTCGGCTTCAAGCGCCTGGATCACCTTGTTCTTGCTGCTCATGACATTAACTCCTCGATAATCGGCACCGCCGCCACTTCAGGTCCGAGGGCGGTGCGTGATCCCGGCGCCCGAGACTGGCTCGAGAGCGCGGGAGATGATGGGTGACGCAGGTCCGCAAGCTCATACGAGTCAGCGCCCTGCACCTCCGCCCCAATCTACCTGGTAGACAGGGCGTATTCTTCGATGAACTCCGCGAGCAACTTGCGTTGCTCGGCATCCAGCGCCCTACCCTCCAGCAGGTCGGGGCGCCTCAGCCAGGTTCGCCCCAGCGACTGCTTGAGCCGCCAGCGCCGGATCTCACCGTGGTGACCGCTGAGCAGAACATCCGGCACCCGACGCCCGTCGATCTCTTCAGGGCGCGTATAGTGCGGGCAGTCCAGCAGCCCCTCGTTGAAGGAGTCCTCCACCGCGGAATCGTGGTGCCCCAACACCCCGGGTACCAGTCTTGCCGCGGCATCGATCAGCACCATGGCCGGTAGCTCACCGCCGCTGAGCACATAGTCGCCGATCGACCACTCTTCATCGATGTCGCTCTCCACGATGCGCTCATCGATGCCTTCGTAGCGTCCTGCCACCACCACCAGCGGGGGTCCGGACACCAGCTCGCGCACGCCCTGCTGGTCGAGCCGCCGCCCCTGGGGCGACAGGTAGATGACCCGGGGTTGCTGCCCCGTGGCCTCGCTGGCCCGCTCACGGGCGTCATGAATGGCCGCACGCAGGGTGTCGACCTTCATCAGCATGCCGGGGCCACCGCCATAAGGCCGGTCGTCCACGGTACGATGCCGGTCGGTGGCATAGTCGCGCGGATTCCAGAACTCCAGCGCCACGCGCCCTTGGCTGACCGCCCGCCCCGTGACGCCGTGCCGGGCAATGGCCTCGAACATTTCCGGGAACAGCGATACCACACCGACCCACATGCCCGGCCCGGCATCCGCCTCGACACTCAAAAGTCCGGGTCCCAATCGACGGACATGGTGCCACCCGCCAGGTCCACCTCGACGATCACCTCGTCGGGCAGGAAGGGCAGCAGCCGTTCGCGATCGTCGATGGCCGGCGGCACTCCCTCCGGGTCGCCCCTGACCACCAGCACGTCGTTGGCACCCGTCTCGAACAGGTAGGCGACACGACCCAACACCGCGCCCTCTCGGGTCACGACCGTAAGGCCTTCCAGCTGGTGCCAGTAAAATTCATCGCCGCCCAGCTCGGGCAACTCTGCCTTGGGCAGCAGGATCTCGGCGCCGGCGGCGCGCTCGGCAGCCTCGCGCGAGTCGATGCCCTCCAGCAGGGCTACCAGGCCCTTGCCGTGACGCCGCCCCTGAAGCAGGCGGTGGCGGCTCAGCGCATCACCCTGGCGCAGCACCCACTCGTCGTATTCGAGGATGCCGTCCATCGGGCTGGTATGGGAGTAGACCTTGAGCCATCCCTTGACGCCGTAGGGGCTGGTCAGCTTGCCCAGCACCACGTGGTCGTCGCGTTCGCTGCGTGCGGCCTGCTCACTCATGACGTTACCGCGGCAACGCAGGCTCAGGCCTGCTTGCGGGCTTCCTTGACCAGCTCGGCCACACGGTCGGACATCTGGGCACCCTGGTCCTGCCAGTGGGCAATGCGATCCAGGTCGACGCGCAGACGCTCTTCCTGACCGCGGGCGATGGGGTTGAAGAAGCCCAGACGCTCGATGAAGCGGCCGTCGCGGGAGTTGCGTGAATCGGTCACGGTCAGGTGGTAGAAGGGACGCTTCTTGGCGCCACCACGTGCCAGACGAATGGTAACCATGGCGTTAAATATCCTTCGGTTGAGGTTACGTTTAATACCGATGCGCCGGCCCCGGCGAACGGCCGGGGTTCTCGGCAACTGCCAGGAAAGCGGGTCCGTGGACCCGCTTTCGCGTCATTCGGTCACTTCTTTTACAAGCGTGCAGCCGGGCATAGCCACGGTCCTGCCATGAAGACGCAGCATTCTACGGAAATCAGCCCCGCTTTGAAACCCTTTTTCTCGGGCCTCGCCAGCACGGCTCTATCGCCAGGGGAAGCCGCCGGGACCACCCATGCCCCCCATGCCGCCGGGACCGCCAGGGCCACCAGGGCCGCCGCCGCCCATCATGCCGGACATGCCGCGCATCATCTTCTGCATGCCGCCCTTCTTGCCCGCCTTCTTCATCATCTTCTGCATCTGCTTGTGCTGCTTGAGCAGGCGATTGAGGTCGGGCACCTGCAGGCCGGCACCGGCGGCAATGCGCCGCTTGCGTGAACCGTTGATGATCTCGGGCTTGCGTCGCTCCTGGGGTGTCATCGAATTGATCAGTGCCTCGAGCTTGCCCAGCTCCTTCTCGGGACCGGGCCCTTGCGCCAGTTCCGCCATCTGACCCATGCCCGGCAGCTTGCCGAGCAGGCCGCCCATGCCGCCCATCTTCTTGAGCTGCTGGAGCTGGTCGCGAAAGTCCTCGAGGTCGAAGCCCTCGCCCTTCTTGACCTTCTTGGCGAGTTGCTCGGCCTTCTTCTTGTCGACCGTGCGCTCGGCCTCCTCGATCAGCGACAGCACGTCGCCCATGCCGAGGATGCGCGAGGCCACCCGATCCGGATGGAAGGGCTCAAGGGCGTCGACCTTCTCGCCCACGCCCATGAACTTGATCGGCTTGCCGGTGATGTGGCGCACCGACAGCGCGGCACCGCCACGGGCATCACCGTCGGCCTTGGTCAGAATGACGCCGGTCAACGGCAGCGCCTCGTGGAACGCCTTGGCCGTGTTGGCGGCATCCTGACCGGTCATGGCATCGACCACGAACAGGGTTTCCTGCGGCTGGCAGGCCCGATTCAGTTCGGCGATTTCGTCCATCATGGCTTCGTCGATGGCCAGACGGCCGGCGGTATCGACGATCACGACGTCATGGAACTGGATCTTGGCATGCTTGATCGCCGCCTCGGCGATGGCAACCGGCTTCTGGTCACTGCGTGAGGGGAAGAAATCCGCCCCCACCTCGCTTGCTAGCGTCTCGAGCTGATCGATGGCCGCCGGGCGATAGACGTCGGCGGAAACCACGAGCACCTTCTTCTTTTCGCGCTCCCTGAGATAGCGTGCCAGCTTGGCCACCGAGGTGGTCTTGCCCGCCCCCTGCAGGCCGGCCATGAGGATCACGGCAGGCGACCCCTTGAGCGAGAGGCCCACGTTGGCCTCGCCCATGGTTGCCTCGAGCTCCTGCTGGACGATCTTGACGAACTGCTGACCGGGCGAGAGGCTCTTCGACACCTCCTGCCCCACGGCACGCTCGCGGACCCGCTCGATGAAGTCCTTGACCACCGGCAGGGCAACATCGGCCTCGAGCAGTGCGCGGCGTACCTCACGCAGCGTGTCCTTGATGTTGTCCTCGGTCAGGCGCGCCTGGCCCTTGATGGACTTGAGCGTCTGGGAAAGCCGCTCGCTGAGGTTCTGGAACATACGCCACTCCGGCTGATGTCGGGCTGTCGGCTCGGGCCATGCCTCGAAACGCGTCGAGAAGCACCTGCGACGAAGCGTCACGCTTGCGACAGGATCACGGCAGGCCGGCGGGAAACAGCCCCGGTAAAGCGGTTGAAGAATCTGGCCGACATTATACGCCTTGCAGCGGACAGTCTCCATGCATGGCCCCCTCGCTACGGCTGTGCGGCGCAGCGAGGATTGGTTATAGTGGCCCCATCCAACGAGATGCACTGACGCCGGATACGGCGCACGGACGACACTGATGCAGGCGCTTCCTCTGGCCATCATGGCCTTTCTTCTCTACCTGGGTGCTGCCTCCTGGCAGGGGCTCACGCTGCTGCGGCGCGTTCCGCAGCGTCCGGCGCTGGTGCGCACCCTGGGCATGCTGGGCCTGCTGTTCCATCTTCCCGCAGCACTGCAGTTGATCGACCAGAGCCCAGGGCAGATGCCCGGCCTGTCGACCAGCGCCGCGGTACTGACCGCCATCATGATCGTCCTGCTGCTGGGCGTCAGCCTGGCCAAGCCGGTGCTCAACGTGGCGGTGGCACTGTTCCCCATCTCCGGTCTCGCCCTGCTGCTGGCGGTGGGCCTGCCGAGTCCGGAGCGAACCGGCGGCATGACGCCGGGCATCGCGCTGCATGCCATGAGCTCGGCACTGGCGTTCGGCGTGCTGTTCATCGCCGCCTGCCAGGCGGTGCTGCTGGGGCTGCAGAATCAGGCCCTGCGTCACCATCACATCCGCGGCATGGTGCAGGTGCTTCCCCCGCTGACCACCATGGAACGGGTGTTGTTCGAACTGATCTGGGCCGGCATGGTCCTGCTCACCTTGTCGATCGTCAGTGGCTTTCTATTCCTCGACAGCATGTTCGCCCAGCACCTAGCGCACAAGACCATCCTGTCACTGGCCGCCTGGGTGATCTTCGCCATCTTGTTGATCAGTCACCACGTGCTGGGCTGGCGTGGCATGCGCGCCGTGCGCTGGACGCTGGGCGGGTGCGCCGTGTTGCTGCTGGCCTACTTCGGCAGCAAGTTCGTGCTCGAGGTCATCCTCAACCGCAGCTGAGGGTGCTTCCCCTGAGGCGGAAGTCGCCTTGACACCGAAGGGCCGAATCCCTACAAACGGGGCTGACACGCCAACGAGGATCCAACGACCTTGAGCGACGACTTCCCATTGGGATTGCTGTTCGGCCTGCTTATCCTACTCATCTGCCTTTCCGCCTTCTTCTCGAGCTCCGAGACCGGCATGATGTCGATCAACCGCTATCGGCTGAACCACGAGGCCAACAGCGGGGACAATCGGGCTCGCCGGGTCCTGAGGCTGCTGGCGCGCCCGGACCGGCTCATCGGCGTGATCCTGATCGGCAACAACCTGGTGAACAACCTGGCGGCGGCCATCGCGACCGTGCTCGCCATTCACTTCTTCGGCGAAGTTACCGGTCCCGCGGTCGCTCCTCTGATCCTGACCATCGTGATCCTCATCTTCGCCGAGGTCAGTCCCAAGACGTATGCCGCGATCAAGCCCGAGCGTGTCGCCTACCCCTCTTCGCTGGTGCTGGAGCCGCTGCTCAAGCTGCTCTACCCGTTCGTGTGGCTGGTCAATGCGATCTCCAACGGCCTGCTCCGACTACTGGGCATCAAGAGCCTCGAGGGCGGGGGAGACAACCTGACCCGTGACGAACTGCGCACCGTGGTGCACGAGGCGGGCACGCTGATTCCCCATCGCCACCAGGCGATGCTGCTGTCGATACTCGATCTGGAAAACGTCACGGTCAACGACATCATGGTGCCGCGTCACGAGGTGGTAGGCATCGACCTGGACGACGACCTCGAGGCCATTCTGACCCAGATCCGCACCAGTCAGCACACCCGATTGCCGGTGTACAAGGGCGACATCAACAACATCATCGGCATGCTGCATCTGCGTAATGCGGCGCGCTTCCTGTCACGCGACGAAGTCACCAAGGCGTCGATCGTGCAGGAGGCCCGCGAGCCTTATTTCATTCCCGAGTCGACGCCGCTGCATACCCAGCTGCTCAACTTCCAGAAGCAGAAGCGGCGTATCGGTATCGTGGTGGACGAATATGGCGACGTGGAGGGGCTGGTCACGCTGGAGGACATTCTCGAGGAGATCGTCGGCGAGTTCACGACCGACGTGGCCGGCCAGGACCAGGAGATTCATCGGCAGGACGACGGCAGTCATGTGATCGATGGCACCGCCAACATTCGCGACGTCAATCGCGCCTTGGGCTGGAAGTTGCCCACCGACGGCCCCAAGACCTTGAACGGCCTGATCCTCGAGCATCTGGAGGCCTTTCCCGACGGTCCCACCTGCCTGCAGATCGGCAGCATTCGCATGGAAATTCTCGAGGTCCGCGACAACCTCATCACTTCGGCTCGCTGCTGGCAGGCGATACGCGGCCGCCAGCGTCAACCTTGATCAATGCCTGGGCAAAGCCGCCTTGCGTGGACAGGCCCAGCTGTCGCCTTCAGCCTTGAGTGCGCGTACGTGCGCCTCCAGGCGGTCACGGCGAGCGAGCCTGGGCGGAATCGGCTTGCCGAAATAGAGCGCCACCCGAGCGCGCAGGCGCCGCGGCCGCTTGGATAGCGCCGGACCGCCGCAGTGCGAGGTCCAGGAGCCCCACAGCCCGGCCAGGCCGGCAGGAATCACCGGCACCGGATCGCGCGCCAGGATCGTCTCCAGACCGCGTCGGAAGGCATGCACCTCGCCGTCAGGCGTCAAGCGCCCCTCGGGAAAGAGCATGACCACTTCGCCGCTGCGCAGTGCGCGACTGACTTCCTCCAGCGCACGGCGCACGCTGCCGGGATCACGCCGGTCGGACTCCACCGGAATCGCCCCCACCAGGCGGAACAGCCAGTTGAGCCAAGGCGATTCGTAGATCGGCCGATCCATCAAAAAGCGCAGCGGACGCGGGCTCGCTCCACCCATGACCAGCGCATCCATGAAGCTGACATGGTTGCACACCACCACCGCGGCACCCTTGGTCGGGATATGCTCGAGACCGCGCAGACGCAAGCGATAGCAGCCATGCACCAGCAGGAAAATAAGGAAACGAATGAAGGGCCGCGGTGAGCGAACCAAACGCCAGCCTCCCAGCAGCAAGAGGAAGCCGAGCAGCGCATACAGAACGAGCTTCACGCGATATCGGACCGATGCCTGAGGCCGGCAAGAATGGTGGAGAGCAATTGGTCGAGCAGCTCCGGGACCTCGAGCTGCTGGCCCTGCCAGTAGCCCAGGCGCTCGTTGAGCCCCAGCTGTACCAGACCATGTACGCTACCCCACAGGGTACGTCCGAGGCGCCTGGCTTCGAGGTCGCCAAGCGCCGGCTGGTACTCCTTGAGGCCGTTCTCGACGCGCAGGAACAACGCCTCGATCATGTCGGTCTGCCGCTGGTCGAGCTCACCTTCCTGTGCCAGCGGATAGTCGAACAACAACTGCCAGCGAAAAGGCTCGCGCTGGGCGAACTGCCAGTAGGCCAACGCCAGCGCCCGCATCTGCTCTTCGGGTTCGACCCCCTGGGTCAGGGGCTCGATGACCATGCGCAAGCGCGCCAGCGTCTCGATATTCACGTGTTGCAGCAAGTTGCCGAAGCTTCCATAGAGCTTGAGCAGGGTGCTCGGCGCGCAGCCCACCTCGCGGGCCAGTGCACGCAGCGAGAGCGCATGCACGGGATTGCCCTGCAGCCAGTCATCGCATGCGGCCATGACCTGGGCATGGAGCGCTTCGGGCGCATGCTGTCGGGGACGAGCCATCGGGTTCCTCGCAGAACGTAACGCATCACAGGGCGGAATGGTTTGCCCGGTGGTTTAGGATAGCGCACATCGAACACTGTTTTCGACCATTCCAGGCCAAGCCTTTTCAGTCTTCTTCGACTTGGCTACCCTGACGCCACCCCAATATGCGGAGACTCCATGGCCGGCCGCCTCTATATCCCCCCGCTCGAGATGGCTCGACTGCTGCCCGAGCTGCGCCAAGCGGCACCCTTGCTGACCGCCGCCAACCTGGCGCCGAGACGCCCGGTCTCTCACATACGCATGGAAGCCGGCACGGCCTGCCTGAGCCAGGTGTTCTGGGGATTGACGCCCTCGTGGCTGACCGTGCTCGACCACGCGCCCCACTGCGCCCGGGCGGAGTCTCTCGATGAACGGCCGATGTTCCGTGACGCCTTCGCCTCGCGACGCAGCCTGATACCGGCCGGGGGCGTTTTCCTGTGGAAGCCGCAGCCGCGCTTCAAGCAACCGTTCCTGGTCACCCGGGTCGACCGCGGTCCGATGCTGCTCGCGGGGATATGGTGTCGCTACCACACGACCCTGACCGAGCACGCCGATTCGATGGCGCTGGTGACAGTGCCGACCAATGCTTTTCTGGCCCCGCTCGGCGACAGGCTACCGGCACTGATCGACGCCGCCGATGCCATGCGCTGGCTCGACCCGAGCACGCCGGTGGAAACCGCGCGAGCGCTGTTGCGCCCTGCCCCGCGGGAACTGTTGGGTGCCTTTCCGGTATCTAGAAGGGTGAACAACCCTGCCAACCAGGATCCCGCCTGCGCCCACCCGACGGGCCCCATGCTGCGCTGGAACGAACAGGAGACATAATGCCCAAGCCCCGCCTGCCCCTGCCTTGCCGAATTTCCCAAACTTCGCTGCCATGGCTTGCGAGTCTTTTACTGGCCGGTTGCATGCTGCCCGGGCTCGCCCAGGCGCAGCCGTCCGATGCCGCCCACGAGGAAGCAATCGACGAGGTGGTGAAGCCTCATGTCAGTCCCCACGACAGCCGTGACTATCGGGTGCTATTGCTTGAAAACGGACTCACGGCGTTGCTGGTCAGCGATCCCGAGGCCGACCAGGCAGCGGTATCGATGAATGTCGGCGTGGGTAGCGCACAGGACCCGGACGACCTGCAAGGGCTTGCCCACTTCCTCGAACACATGCTCTTCCTGGGCACCGAACCCTATCCCGAAGCCGATGCCTACCAGGACTACCTGCAGCGACACGGTGGCAGCCACAACGCCTTCACCGCGCCGCAGGATACCAACTACTTCTTCGACATCGAGCCCGAGGCGCTGCCCGGCGCACTGGACCGCTTCAGCCAGTTCTTTCTCTCGCCGCTGTTCAACCCCGAGAAGCTCGAAAGCGAGCGCAACATCGTGCATTCCGAATACATGGCACGAATACGCGACGACGGTCGGCGCGAAAACGACGTCCTCAACCAGGTGCTCAACGATGCCAACCCCACCACCCACTTCTCGGTAGGCAGCCGCGAGACGCTGGCCGACCGACCGGATGACGAGCCCTCCCTGCGCCAGCGGGTCATCGAATTCTACGAGCGCTACTACGATGCCAACGTGATGCATCTGGCGCTGGTCGCACCACAGCCGCTCGATGAATTGGAAACCCTGGTGACCGAGCGTTTCGCCAACATCGCCGACCGCGACCTGGAACGCCCCGTGATCGAGGAGCCTCTGGTCGAGGAGGAGAACCTGCCACGCTACGTGGAGCTGCAGTCGATACGCGACAGTCGCCATGTGAGCTTCATGTTCCCGGTATCGGATCCGCTGCGCCACTATCGCCACAAACCCGCCGACTTCCTCGCCCACCTGTTGGGGCACGAAGGCGAAGGCAGCCTGTTCGCGGTACTGCGCGAGGCCGGGCTGGCCGACGGGCTTTCCGCCGGCGTGGGACGTGGCGACGAGCGTCACGCCCTCTTCTCGGTCAGGGTCAGCCTGACACCGGCCGGGGCCGAACGCATCGACGAGATCCAGGCCACATTGTTCGCCGCCATCGAGCAGATTCGCGAGAGCGGCCTGGAGGAGTGGCGCTACGCCGAACAGGCCCAGCTTGCCGAGCAGCAGTTCCGCTTCCAGCAGCACGGATCGTCGCTGCAGAGCGCCATGCGCCTGGCCATGAACCTGGCCCGCTTCCCGGTGGAGGATGTGCAGTATGCCGCTTACCGCATGGATGGCTTCGAGCCTGAATTGACCCAGCGGTATCTCGATGCACTGCGCCCCGAGTCGCTGCTGCGCGTCTACAGCGGCCCCGAGGTCGAGGGTGAACGGAATTCGCCCTGGTTCGACACGCCCTGGCGCGACGTCGAGCCGGCAGCGGACGCCGCACAACCGCTGGCGGGTCTTGCCCAACCCGACCCCAATCCTTTCATCGCCGAGGACGTGACGCTACTCGACATCCAGGACGAGCGCCCCAGGCAGCTGCTGGAAGAGGAGGGCTTCGGCCTCTGGCACATGGCGGACACCAGCTTCAATACGCCCAAGGTGGAGTGGCGCTTCAGCCTGCAGCACCCCGACGCCAGTAGCGACCCACGCCACGCCGTACTGGCCGACCTGCTCGCCGGCTGGCTCGACGATAGCCTCAACGAGGAATTTTATTCGGCTCGCCTGGCGGGGCATGACGTCGATGCCTATGCCCATGCCCGCGGCATCACGCTCGCCTTTTCGGGCTGGCGCGATCGCCAGGACCGGGTCATGCGCCGCACCCTAGAGCAGCTTCTCGAAGGCGAAATCGACGAGGCAAGCTTCGAGCGGGTGCGCTACCGCCACCAGCGCGAATGGCGCAACGCTCCCCAGGCGGCGCTGTTCCGCCAGGGGCACCGCACCCTGGCCGAGGCACTGATTCGCCCGCATTGGCCACCCCAGCGCCTGCTGGAAGCCAGCCGCGAAATGACAGTGGAAGACCTGCGTGAGTTCCGCGAGACGTTCCTTGGCGAACTGCGCCTGCAGGCGCTGGCCATCGGCAACCTGGATGCCGAACTGGCCCGCCGTGAAGGACGGCTCGTGGCCGAGATGCTCGCCCCCACGCAACCGCAGGAGGCGATTCCCGACCTGGTACCGCTGCGTGTCGATGACGACCTGCCGACGCTGCACCCCCATACGACCCGGGAAGAGTCGCTGGTGCTGCGCTACTTGCAGGGTAGCGATCGCTCACTCGACACCCAGGCACGCCTTTCGGTGCTGGGGCAGGTCATCGACACACCCTTCTATCAGCGCCTGCGTACCGAAGAACAGCTGGGCTACGTGGTCAATGCGGGCTATTCACCGCTGCTCGACGCCCCGGGGCTGAGCCTGCTCGTGCAGTCTCCCGACACCCCGAGCGGTGAGATCCAGGACCATATCGATGCCTTCCTCGAGGCGTTCAGCCAGCGCCTGGCTGCGATGGAGGACGACGACCTGGCCCCCTACCGTCAGGCCGTGCGGGATAACCTGCTGCAACGCGATACCAGCCTGTCGGAGCGGACCAATCGACTGTGGCGCGCCCTGTCCTTCGGCGATACCGATTTCGACCGCCGCGAGCGTCTGGCACGGCGCGTGCTGGAGGTCACTGCCGACGATCTGCGCGAAACCTGGCCCGAGCTGCTCGAGGCTGCCAACGCCACCGTTGCCTACGACCCTGGCGACGAACCCAGCGACGTGGCCACCCTGACCCGTCATCTGGAGCCAATACCCGAAGCCGACGACTGAGCCACACCGGCCCCCAACGACAGCACCCGGCCAAAGGCCGGGTGCTGTCGCATCGAGCTTGGAACACTTGAGAAGCCCTTTAATCGAAAGCCTGGGCCGGCATCATCGCTTCCACGTGCATGACGAGCTCCTCGAGAATCAGGCGGTCGCGGTCACTAAGCGACACTTGGTTGAGTCTTTCGATTTCACGCGCAAAATCCTTCAACGTGAAGCCGGCCACGGCCGCATCGTTCATGCGTTCCCAGCGGTAGGCCTCCCAGCGCGCCTGCTCCTCGCTGCTGAGGGTGTCGGGGTAGTTGCGTGCCCGATAGCGAAACAGCATCTCCTCCAGGCGGGCATCCTGAAAGGCGAAGCGCGCATCGACCAGATCCCAGGCCGGGGTTTCGCGCACCCGCTGCATCTGCTGCCGGTCGGCAGGCGAGAAGAAGCCGCCGCTATAGAGCATCAGGTCCGGGTCGTGGGGGCCCTCGGGAGGCGGCTGGGCAAAGACCTCCCTCACCTTCTGCGCCACCTCCGGGCTTGCCATCAGCTGTCTCCAGTTGGCCCGGCAGGCGGTCAGGTCGAGCCCAAGGCGCTCGACGATCTCACCGTACTCCCCCTGCCGCGGACCCTCGGCATCCTTGAGCGCCGCGGCAGGCAGGATCACCGGGCTGCGATTGATATGAATGACCTTTAGCGGAATCCGCTCCGCCCCTTCCGCCAGGTCGTCACTGCTGACGAAGACGCGCTGGCGGATCTGCTCGGCATCCATTTCGATCAGGTCCTGGGGCGCGACGGAAAGGTCGTAGACGATGACCCCGTTGGGATTGGTGGGATGCTCGGCCAACGGCATGACCAGCGCGCTGCAGCCACGGCTGGCCGGGTAGCGGCGCGACACGTGGAGCACCGGCTTGCGTCCGGCAATATCGAGCCGCCTGGCCACCTCGTGCTTGCTACGCAGCGCAAGCAGGTGGTCGAAGAGTCGCGCATTTTGCTCTCTGAGCAGCCGGGCCAGCGCGATGGTGGCGCGCACGTCGGCAACGGCGTCGTGAGCGCCCTCATGGGCGATGCCGTTGGCTGCCGTCAGGTCCTCCAGCCGGAAACTGGGGGAGCCATCCTCACGGCGCGGCCATTCGATGCCGGCAGGACGCAGGGCGTGAAAGGTTCGCACGGCATCGATCAGGTCCCAGCGCGAGTTGCCGTTCTGCCATTCGCGGGAGTAGGGATCGAGCAGGTTGCGGTAGAACAGGCAGCGGCTGACTTCGTCGTCGAAGCGCAGGCTGTTGTAGCCCAGCGCACAGGTCCCCGGCTCGCTCATCAGCGCATGGATGCGCCCGGCGAACTCGGTTTCGGGCACGCCACGGCGACGCGCCTGTTGCGGTGTGATACCGGTAATCAGGCAAGCCTGGGGATGCGGCAGGTAATCATCCGCCGGCTTGCAGAAAAGTTCGATCGGCTCGCCAATCTCGTTGAAATCGGTGTCGGTGCGTATCGCGGCAAACTGCGAAGGCCGGTCGCGCCGGGGATCGGCGCCGAAAGTTTCGTAGTCGTGCCACAGAAATGTCATCGGGGCGGCATTGGGCTTCGCCATGGGCGCGGTGTCTCCTGACGGCGTCCTGAGCGGCACAGACTAACATAGCACCGCCACCGACTCAGCCGGGAACACGGCGCTGGGGCCGTGCGAGCCTGGACCAAGGCGTCCGAGGCCTTCCCGATCGACGACGCGTCTGCCGCTTCTCAACTTCTCGGCAGGGTGACGTTGAGCTCGAGCACTGAACAATTGTCCTCGCTGTCCAGGCTGATGTTGATGGCGTCGTCATCCACCTGCACGTAGCGTCGGATCACTTCCAGCAGCTCCTTCTCCAGCATCGGCATGTAGTCGGGCTGGCCGCGCTGGCTGCGCTGGTGCGCCACGATGATCTGCAGCCGCTCCTTGGCTACCGAGGCGGATTTCTTGCGCTCGCGCTTCAGGAATTCCAGTAACTTCACCGGCGACCTCCTCCGAACATGCGGCTCAGCAAGCTCTTCTTCTGGAGCTCATGAAAACGCAGGGGGACTTCCTCGCCCAGCAGGCGCGACACGGTGTCCATGTAGGCCTGCCCCGCATCGCTATCGTCATCGTGGGTCACGGGTACGCCCTGGTTGGAGGCACGCAGCACCGCTTCCGACTCGGGAATCAGGCCGATCAGGTCGATGGCCAGGATCTCGCGGATGTCTTCGAGATTGAGCATGTCGCCATGATCGACCCGCGCTGGATTGTAGCGGGTGATCAGCAGGTGCTCCTTGACCGGATCCTCACCGCGCTCGGCACGCCGCGTCTTGGAGGCAAGCAGGCCCAGGATGCGGTCGGAGTCGCGTACCGACGAGACTTCAGGGTTGGTGACCACGATCGCCTCGTCGGCGTAGTACATGGCCAGCTGCGCACCTCGCTCGATGCCTGCAGGGGAGTCGCACAGGATGTAATCGAAGTCCTTGCCCAGGGTCTCGAGGATCTTCTCGACCCCTTCGGGCGTGAGGGCATCCTTGTCGCGGGTCTGCGAGGCCGGCAGGATGTGCAGGTTGTCGACCCGCTTGTCACGGATCAGCGCCTGGTTGAGACCGGCTTCGCCCTGTATCACGTTGACCAGGTCGTAGACCACGCGACGCTCGCAACCCATGATCAGGTCCAGGTTGCGCAGCCCCACGTCGAAATCGATCACGACGGTCTTGTTGCCTCGCAGCGCCAGCCCGGTGGCGATGGCCGCTGCACTGGTCGTCTTGCCGACCCCACCCTTGCCTGAGGTCACTACGATGATCTTGGCCAAGTTGCACGTTCCTTTGGATAGCGATTGAATGACAAAAGGTGCCGCGGTCGTTGCTAACCCAGCGCAGTAATGCCCAGCTGGGCATCGCGAAGCACGACCTGCACCGAGGCGCCTAGCAGATGCGGGTCGATATCCTCGAGACGCTTGTAGGTTCCCGCCACCGAGAGCAGCTCGGCATGCAGCTCCCGACAGAAGATTCCCACTTCCGTGTCGCCGTGGATACCGGCCAGGGCGCGTCCACGCAGGGCGCCATAGACATGAATGCTGCCTGCCGCCAGCACCTCGGCCCCGGCGTTGACGGCACCGACGACCACCAGGTCCCCCCCGGGGGCGCTCACCTGCTGCCCCGAACGTATCGTGCCGCGATAGATGCGGCCGCCGCTGCCCGCTTCGAGCTGGCTGGCCTCTGGCGCGACGGTCTCGACCGGGGTTTCGATAGGGGGCACCTCCTCGAGCGAGCGGGCGCGCGAGGCGTCGGAAGGGGGGAACCAGCCAAGCCCCAGCGCCCAAGCCGACTGTTTGACAGGATCGGCACCACCGCGAACCGCGACGGGCAGCAGCTTGTGAGACCGGCAAACGGCACAGATCCGCTCCAGGGCCAGATGGGGCTCGTCGAGCTTCTCGACGCTGAGGACCACGGGCGTGTGCTGGAAGAAGGCGGGGGATTGGCTAAGCTTGCCCGAAAGCTGTTCCCGGATCTGCTCCGGATCGGCGCTCGCCAATTCCATGACCGTCATGGGCAGCATGCCCCCCTTGAAGGTGAATGCCATGTCTGCCCTGTCCAATTTGAGGCTCATTGCCGGACTCCACTCGGGTGTTGTCGGGTCGTGGGACTAAGCTAAGCGACTCCCATCCCCCCTGCAACTGATGATACGGCCAGCCAGTACGTCGGCCATTGTCGCCGTTTAGCCACACATTCCTGTCGCAACAGACTTTTCCATAGCCGCGGCGCGTGCTTAGATATCATACATTAGACGAAAGACGCTGCCCCGACAGCTACAAGAACAACGGCTGATGCAGCAGCCTGCCGTGTCGCTTATTTCAGGATGTCTCATGCCCGGATTCCTTCGCCGCCTCTTTGCCCCCCGCTGGCAACACCCCGACGCCCGGGTTCGGTGTCAGGCCGTGGCCAGGCTCGACCCGGCTCGGCCCGAGCAGCGCGAGGCGCTGGAAGCCCTGTGTCTCGACGCGGATGCCACCGTCCGTGGGACGGCACTGGACCGAATCGACTCGGTGGATATCCTGCTCGCCCTGTCGAGCCGTCAGCCGGAGCTGCCCGAAGTGCGTCGTCGGCTGACCACCCTGCTTACCGGACAGGCCGGCAACCTGGATCTGGCCCAGCGCCTGTCCATCGTCGAGGGGCTCGACGACAGGGGCCTGCTGTCGCGCGTGGCGCTCGAGGGTGACAACCAGCAGCTGCGCCTGGCTGCCGTGGCGCGGCTGACCTCGGAAGAGGATCTGATCGAGCAGGCTTGCGATAACGGCATTGCCGCCGTCCGCCATGCCGCTGCGGCACGGGTGACCAGCGAAGCCGGTCTGCAGCGCATGGTCCAACAGGCACGTCGCGACCGTCATGTCATGCGCCAGGCGCGCGAGCGCCTGAATCGGCTGCGTACCGATGCCGCCACCCAGGCGGCGGCTCGAGAACAGCGGGCGGCCCTGCTGCAAAAACTGGAAGCGCATGCCCGCGCCCCCTGGGAGCCGCTCTATGCCGGCCGTTTCCGGCACCTGCTGCGCGAGTGGGAGGCTCTCGGCGACCTGCCCGACGCAGAGCAGGAGCGTCGCTTCCAGGATGCCAGCCTGCGCTGTCGCAAGGTCATCTCGGATCACGAGGCCCATGAGCACGCCGTCGCCGAATCGGACCGTCGCCGCGAACAAGCCGCCGAAGCCCGGGAGGCACTACTCGAGACGCTGGAGGAGAGCCTGGCCAGCCTGCCCCGCGGCGATCGCCTGACCGGGCAGGACATTGCCAGCTTGCGCTCGCAGAAGGTGCTCCTGGCCAACCGCTGGCAAGCGCTCTCCGACCTGCACGTTACCGACGAGGCGCTGCGTGAGCGCTACGACACCGTGCTGGCGGACTATGACCGGGTGCTGCAAACCTGGGAACGCCTCGAAGCACACAGCGACGAGATCGAACAGGCCCTCAGGGAACAGGACATCGCGCGATTGTCAGCCACCATCGAAGCCTGCCGGTGGCCGGACGAGCTGCCGCCATCCCCCCTGCTGGCCCGAGCGCAACGGATGCTGGCAGGCCAGGCACAGGCGACATCCGACGATATCGAAGAGCGTCTGGCGCGATTCTCGCAGGATCTCGAGCAGCTGGAGCAATTGCTCGATCGTGGCGCCTTCAAGGGCGCCAGCCGCCTTCACCAGAGCCTGCGCCACCGGGCCGACGCTCTGCCGGCATCCCGTTTGCGCCCACACCAGGCGACACTCAAGCGCCTCGGCGCCAGACTGGCCGAACTTCGCGACTGGCGCGGCTTCGTTGCCGGTCCCAAGCGAGAACAACTGTGTCAGGCCATCGAGCAGCTCGCCGACGACACCACTCTCTCCGATGCCGAGCTCGACCGCCGCCATCGCCAGTTGGTGCGTGATTGGAAGGGCCTGGGCGATGCCGCCGCCAGCCGCGAGCTCTCCGAGCGCTTCCGCAGCGCCTCCGACCGCATCCATGAGCGGCTGACCCCATGGCATGAGCGGCAGGCCCAGGAGCGGGCACGCAACCTTGAGGCACGCATCGCCCTGTGCGAGCAGCTCGAGGCCCTGCTCGACGCCCCCGCCAACGACGCCGACCCCGATGCCTTGCGGCGCATCCGCGATCAGGCACGTGAGGAGTGGCGCCGTCACTCTCCCGTGCCACGTGACCAAGCTCAGGCCATTGGCCGTCGCTTTGGCCGCATCCGCTTCGCCCTGCAGGGCCTGATCGACCAGCGCGCCAAGGAGGTGGCCGACGCCAAGCGCAGCCTGATCGACGACGCCTGCGAGCTGGCCGATAGCCCCATGCCCCCAGAGGTGCGCGCCGAGAAAGCCAAATTGCTGCAGCAGCGCTGGCGGGAGCTCGGCCGCGCACCGCGTGGGGAAGAGCAGACCCTGTGGCGTGAGTTCCGGGCGGCCTGCGATCGTATTTTCGCCATGCGCGAGGCCCAGCGTGACGACCGGGTACAGCAGTTGCGCCAGCGCCTCGACGAAATGCAGGCGCTCATCGATCGCCTGGATGCGTGGCAACCGGCCCACCCGGCCGATAGCCACGTCCTGGAACAGGCCATCGAACGAGCCGCCGCCCTGGAACCGCTGCCTTCGGGACGCCGTACCGAAGGCATGCGGCGGCGCTGGAGCGGCATCGTACGCGCCCGCCGCGAGCGTCTGGCGCGCTTGGCGGTGGTGGATGAGATCCAGCGCTGGAAGTCATGCCGCCCCCTGCTCGATGCCCACCTGGCGGCAGATGCCGAATGTCTCGAGGGGCTCGCCTGCAGAAACGTTTCACTCGATCCCGGGCTCGATCTGGCCGAGGACATGCGCAACGCCCATGAACAGCGCAACGCCGCGCGGCAGAACCCACCGCCTCCCGAGGAAGTCCGCGAGCAGCTGGCGCGCCTGCGCGTTCATCTCTCGCTGCTGGCCATGGGGCGAATCAGCCAGCATGACGAGCCGTTGCGGCTGGCCATTCAGGTCGAGCGGCTCAACGAAGGCCTCGGCCGCGAATTGAGCCGTGCCGACGAGGTCCGCATGGTGCTGCGTAACCTGTTGGCCACCGGACCGGTCTCGCCCGAGCAGTGGGAGCGGGAAGTGGGCGAGTTCGACTCGCTGCTCACCCGCCTCACGCGCCTGCCGCCCCCTTGACGTGCGCCGGAGCACGAAAACGGGAGGCCCGGAGGCCTCCCGCAAGTGACTCGAACAGCACCACTCACCCCATGAATTGACCACCATTGATATCGATGTTGGCGCCGGTAATGAAGCCCGATTCCCTGTCGGCCAGGAAAACCACCAGCCTTGCTATCTCTTCAGGCGTGCCGTAGCGCTTCACCGGGATGGTTTCACGTATGGCTTCGCGTACGTTCTCGGGAATCTTCATGATCATGTCGGTGGCAATGTAGCCGGGCGAGACGGTGTTGACCGTGATGCCCTTGGTGGCGGTCTCCTGGGCCAGTGCCATGGTCAGGCCATGCATGCCGGCCTTGGCAGCCGAGTAGTTGACCTGGCCGAACTGGCCCTTGCGGCCGTTGATCGACGAAATATTGATGATGCGCCCGTACTTATTCTCGAGCATGCCCTCGATAACGCTGCGACAGGTGTTGAATACACTGTTGAGGTTGGTGTCGATCACCTGGTGCCACTGATCGGGCGACATCTTCTTCATCGTGCCGTCACGGGTGATCCCGGCGCAGTTGACCAGCACGCTGATCGGCCCGTGAGCCGCCTCGATCTCCTTGACGCCGGCTTCACACGCCTGGTAGTCGGTCAGATCGATACCCGACAGCGTGATATTGTCGAATCCGTCGGCTTTCTGTGTCTCTAGCCAGGTCTTGGCCTTTTCCGGATTGTGGTAGCCTGCCACCACGTGGTAGCCCGCTTTCGCCAGTGCACGACAGATCGCCGAACCGATGCCGCCGGTGCCCCCGGTGACCCATGCTACGGATGCTGTTTGAGTCATATTCCACCTCCCTGATCATGACGCTTGTTTTCTCGATGCTTGACCTAACGCGGCAGGCCAGCCATAACAGGATGCTGGCTGAAGGCATTGCCTTCAAGCTCCCCCCATTGATTATGGACGCATGCGCCGCGCTTGCACGAACAACGTCGCTCACCTTGACACAGCGCAGAAAAAGCGTAGAATACGCCACACGTTGATGCGGGGTGGAGCAGTCTGGTAGCTCGTCGGGCTCATAACCCGAAGGTCGTCGGTTCAAATCCGGCCCCCGCTACCAAATATGAAAACCGAGGCCATGAAGCCTCGGTTTTTTATTGCCCGCTCCATGAAGAACCGACGACCGTCGGTTTCGCGCTTCGTTTCAACGTCAGCGGCTCCGTCACTCGTTCACACCGCAACGCTCCGCCTCACAGTATCGCCAGGTTCCGCGAGGCCAGGGCTATGCTGCGATCGTCCCCGCTGGTGCCACGGCAGAAATCCTCCCGGTAGAAGCGGCGCACCAGGTCACGCCGCCGCAGCCGTCCCTGGCGCAGGTCATCGAGCCAGTGGCTGAGCTGGCCTGCCACCTGCGCACCGTCGTGCGCCACCAGCCTCTCGGCGGCGCCATCGCTCATCAGGGCGATGCCGGTCAGGTCTGTAACCGGTACGCTGCCATACTGCACCTGTTCGAAGGCCAGGCGTTCGTCGACAAAGACCGTATGATTGGCAAACTCTCCCCTGCCACGCTCGCCTAGCGTCGAAAGGTGCGGCACGAGTTCCACCTCACCGTCTTCCTGCGACTCGCCGGGCACCGCCCGCTCCAGCACGATCTCGCCATCGCCGACCTTGAGCCACACTAGCCTCTCGCGGCCGACCAGAGTCAGCAACAGCGTGCAACGCAGGTCGCGAACCGGCCGGCACTGCTCGGCAGCGCGATCCATCAGGCAGCCCCGGGCATGGCGCGTCAAAAGTTCGACGAACTGGCCAAGCGTCTCGAGCCCCGGCTCGTCGCGTCCGTCAAGCAGCCACGAAAGCTGTGTTTCCAGGGTGTTGGCCAGGCGCAGCATGGCGGAAACCAAAGTGCGCGCCCCCAGATCGGAGGCCGGCGAGCTTCCTGCCCCATCGGCCAAGACGAGTGCAGGCCGCAAGCCGGCTACGGCATCGGTGGCGTCCTGGCAGGAGATGGGCGGCGTGTTCTCGATATGAGCCAGCCCGGCAGTGGCAACCGCCAGGGTCGACCAGGTGGCTGTCGATGCACTCTCGAGCCGACTCTGCTCAGCGGGCATGCAGCACCTGCGATCGCTGCGGTCGGCCTGGCGTCGCCAGCCGCACGGCATGCTCGCCGGCCGCCATCGCCTCGCGATAGTCACTCAATGCAGCATGCCACTGCGGCAGAGTGGCACGTTGAACGGGGGCGTCGGCTCCGATCGTGAAGGTGGTCACGAACATGTCGCGAAGGGTATCGGGCAGCTCGCTCCAGAGTTCGTACCACACCCCCTGCGGCACGTCACGCTGCCCGCGACCGTAGGCGAAATTGCCTCGCCTGAGGTTGCGCACCGGGTCGTCGCCGCCGACGATGTCATACGGGTGACGCCCCAGCATCAGGCATTTGAACAGCACGATCGCCAGCGAGAAGGCCTCGCTGCGTGGCGAACGCACGATGTGGCGGAACGAGACGCCCTGATGCTCCTTGGGCGTCATGTCCGGACTGCCCACGGGGCAAGGGTAGAAGGTACCGTCGACCCGCAGCTGATAGCTGTCGCAGTCGATCAGCGTCACCTGCTCGGACGACGGTACGCAGAAGACGTTGTTGAGGTTGTAATCGCCGATGCAGACCCCGGCCTCGTGCAACTGCTGGACGATTTCGACGAAGCGGATCAGGTAGCCGACGATGCGGCGACGATCCAGGCCGGGGAAATAGCGCTGGTAAAGCAGGGCATGAGCGAGGAAGCTCATCTTCACGCCGCGCGCCCGGTACATGGCGAAGCCGATCCAGCGCTGCTGCTCGTCGAAGACGCGGATCAGGGGCCAGCAGACATCGCGGGTCATGTGGGCGTCGCGCAGGCCACGCATGGCTTCGACCTTGCGGTGCAACTCCTCGCCGCGCTTGTCGAGCACCTCGGGGTAGTACCACTTGACGATCACGTCGGGACGGTCGCGCAGGGCGAATATCTCCCCCTCGCCCCCCCGTTCGAGACGCTTGCCGAGCCGGCGGACCTTGCCCTGTGCATCCGTCACCACCAATGCGCGTGCAACCACTCGGCCTCCTTCGACGCCACGCATTCGTCTAAATGCTGTCCCAGCTGTCGGTCGGCGGTAGCTTGACCTGATCGGTGGTCGAAGATGATGCCGAAACGCGACTCATGCTGGCCGACAGCCAGAGGAAGAACTCACGGAATTTCAAGCCATCGAGGCGCTTGGCGGGCCGGGTGGAAAAGGCACCGAGCGCCTCGAGGTCGGCCTCCTCGACGCCCACCGGCATCACCACCAGTTTACGCTGCTGGGCCAGGGCCCGCGCTCTCGCCGAGGCTGCCTGCCACTGGTCGGTCGGCACGCCGTCGCTGATCACGACGAGCCAAGGCTGGTAGTAGGCTACCCCCGCCTTGCGGTACGCCGCGGTGCGCTCCTCCAGGCGATCCAGCGCCAGTTCCATGGCACTGCCCAGTGGTGTCAGGCCGGAGGCGGTGAACTGGCGACACTGGGATATGTGCATGGCCGTCGTGAAGGGAAGCTGTTCGGTCACCTTGCCGCCTGCGGTGATGACGCCGAGCTCGACCGAACAGGCGGCCATGTCGTCCTCCTGGATGGCCGAAATGAAGGCCTGGACGCCGGCGTTGAGTTCACGAATCGGCGGGCCGAACATCGACGCGGAGGTATCCAGCACCAGCATGCACGCGCAACGAGGTGAAGGGTTGTCGATCAGGTCGCTATCGCCGTTCAGTCGGTACGTTGCCATCCCACGAATCCTCATGTCTGGGCGCCCAGCCTCGATACGGCCAGACGAACACGAGACTACCACAGCCCCGAGCCGGATGCCGCGCCCGCTGACCAACGCGGCACAGCCCCCTTGAATCCCACCGCCATTACCCGCATCTTTCGATCAAACTCACCTTTTGTGCAAGGCCAAATCCCATGTCCATCGTCGACCCTCGCAGCGGTGCTCCCCTGACGGCGCCTCAGGATTCCTCCTCACCATCGCCGGACGCCTCGCCCGGCGACGAACAGCTGATCATCGATGTCGGTCGCGACAACATTCAGCAGCTGCTGGAGTTCTCCATGCAGGTGCCGGTACTGCTCGATTGCTGGGCGCCCTGGTGCCAGCCCTGCAAGGCGCTGATGCCCATTCTCGAAAAGCTGACCCGGGAGTATCGCGGCGCCTTCATCCTGGCCAAGCTCAACATCGAGGAGAACCAGGAGATTGCCGCCCAGCTTGGCGTGCGTTCGGTGCCGGACGTCAAGCTGGTCAGTCAGGGCGGACTGGTGGATCACTTCCAGGGCGCGCTGCCGGAGAAGGAGATCCGCGAGTGGCTTTCACGCTACTTTCCCGCCCCCGAAGATGCTCCGGCGAGCCCCGAGGAGCAGGCCGCCGAAGCCCTGGCCCAGGGTGACGCTGCCACCGCCCGCGCCATCTATGAACAGCTCGTACAGGAAAACCCGGAACATTACGCCTATCAGGTTGAGCTGGCGCGGGCACTGGTGGCGGAAGGGCGCAGTCAGGAGGCCCTCGCCCTGCTCGACAACCTGCCGCCCGAAGAGCGCGATTCGGCCCCGGCTCGCGGCGTGCGTGCCAGCATCGAATTCCGCAAGGAGGCGCCTTCCGACGAGGAGCTGGCCGCCCTGGCCGGGCGCGACGACAGCGAAGCGAGATACAAGCGTGCCCTGCGCCAGGTTGCCGATGGCGACTACGAGGCCGGGCTCGAGGGGCTCCTTGACGTGATGCGCAAGGATCGCGGCTATGAGGACGACGCAGCGCGCAAGACGCTGCTACGGGTCTTCGACGCCCTGGGCGCCGACCACCCCCTGACCGTGACCTACCGCCGCAAGCTGTTTACCCTGCTTTATTGAGCAACGAAGGGCGACCCAGCCTGGGCCGCCCTCTCCTTCCGCCTCAAGTTGCTTCAGCCCTTCAGGACACTATCGAGGCGCGCCAGCGCCGCTTCGAGCTGCGACGCGGTGGTACCGAAATTCAGGCGCACGAACCCCGGCCAGCCGAAGTCGGCACCGTCGGAGAGCGCGACGCCTGCCTCGTTCACCAGGATCTGCTGCGGCGAACCCTGTCGCTGGACGAGCCCTTCTGCGCGGCGCAGGTCGAGCCAGGCCAGGTAGGTCGACTGCGGGACACTCATGCTCACACCCGGCCACTGGGCCACGCGCTCGACCAGGCTCCGGCGATGGCCACGCAGCACCTCGAGCAACGCTTGCCGCCACGGATTGCCGGAAGCATAGGCCACCTCGGCGGCGACAAGCCCCAGCACATTGACGTCCGGCAGCAGGCCTCGCTTCGCCGCGGCGAAGCGCTGGCGCAGCGAGACATCCGAAATCACCGCACACGCGGCAGTGAGCCCGGCGAGGTTGAAGGTTTTCGACGGAGCCCACAGCGTGATGATGCGTGCCGCCAGGCCAGGAAACGCCGCAGCCAGCGGTCGATGCGCGGCTCCCTCGTCAAGCAGCAGGTCGCAATGCAGCTCATCGGACACCACCAGCAAATTGTGTCGTTCGACCAGCGATGCCAGGCCGGCCAGCTCCTCCTGGCTCCACACCCGCCCGGTGGGATTGTGGGGATGACACCACAGCAGCAGCCGCGTCTCGGGGGTTATCGCCGCTTCCAGTGCCTCCAGGTCAAGGCGCCAGGGCTCGCCGGGCGCGCTCGGCTCGGCCAAGGTCGCCTGCTGGGCCAGTCGGCCGGTGCGCTCGGCCACCTTGAGGAACGGCGGGTAGATGGGCGTTATCGTCAGCACGCCCTCCCCCGGCTCGGTCAGCGCCAGGCTGGCCAAGTGCAGGGCCGGCACCACGCCGGGCAGCCACAGCTGCCACTCCGGCTCGATCTGCCAGCCGTATTCCCGCGCGCTCCACTCGCAGAGAGTACGCTTGAGGCTGTCGGACACCTGCCCGTAGCCGAAGACGCCATGCTCGACCCGGGCATGCAGCGCCTCGATGACCTCGGGAGGAGAACGAAAATCCATGTCGGCCACCCACAGCGGCAGGATACTGGCATCATAGCGATGCCATTTCTGCGACGGCCATTCGCCCCGCTCGGGGTGGCGCCGCTCGATGGGCGTGGCAAAATCGAACTCCATGTTCTCTCCTCGGGAAGTAGCGATATGAGCGAAACCATGCCGCAAAGCGGCTTCTATGCCAAGGTACGCCGGGGCGTTCCGGCGCTGATCGGGCAGTGGCGTTGCCTGGGTCAGGGCGACCCGGATCGCCTCGCGCTGATTCTGGCGGAGACCGCTCGCGTGGCGCACCTGGGCGAGCCCGAGGCAACGCCCGACGGGGCGACGCTCGAGGCATGGAGCGAGTCCGAAACGGGTGACGACGTCCCTCTCTGGGCCGCGCGTACCGCTACCTTCCTGCTCATTCAGATGCCGTCGCGACCGGTACCGAGAAGCGATGAGGAGGCCTGCGCCTGGGCCTACTGCTGGCTGCGAAACCGCGACTTCGAGAGCGTCGACGAGGCGCGCGCCGCCCTGCCCGTCCACCTGCAAGAGAAGCTGATCCATGCGGTAGGCGCCGCCTGGGCCGATCGCCAGGGGCTGCGCCTCATCTAGCCCTCCACACCCAAGGAAAAATCATGGATGTTCCCCTGAGCTGGCAGCTGGCCAAGCTGTTGGTATCGATCGGCATCGTGCTCGGCCTGTCGGTGGTCGCCGAGCGTGTGAGCACTCGTGTGGCGGGACTGCTCGCCGGCTATCCGCTGGGCACCGCGATCGCCCTGTTCTTCATCGGCCTGGAAATCTCACCGGGCTTTGCCGCCGAAAGTGCCGTGTTCAGCCTGGCAGGCTTCACCGCAACCATGGCGCTGGGTGGCGGCTACCTGCTGTGCGGGCGACGCGACGGCTTGCGCGGCGTGCTTGGCGGTACCGCAGGCGGCCTGGTTGCGTGGTGGCTGGCAAGCCTCGTGCTGACACGCTTCGAGTTCGACCGCCTGAGCGGCACCCTGGTCACCCTGCTCGCCATCTTCGCCTTTACCTGGCTCTATCGGCACCTGCCGGATACGCGAGCCGCGGCCCGGCCCGGCGGCTCGCGCTGGCCGGCGCTGGCGCTTCGCGCAGGGCTCGCCACCGCCATCGTGTTCCTGGTTACCGCCTTGGCCCACGTGCTGCCGGTCTCCTGGGCCGGCATGCTGGCGGCCTTCCCGATTTCGATGTATCCACTCCTGGTGATTCTGCACCTTACCCACGGTGCCGCGCCGGCCGCCACGGTCATCAAGCATTATCCCGCCGGCCTCGGTGCGCTGCTGTGCTATACGCTCTGCGTATCGCTCACCTACGCCGCGCTGGGCCTGTTATGGGGCACTCTGGCCGGTTTCGCCGCCGCGACGCTGTGGCTGCTGGGCTGGATGCGATTGCAAGCCTGGCAAGGCGCAAGACGAGCGGCCGGTACTTGACCTAGCGTTTGCTCGGGGCAATGCTGGCAGTCTGCTACCGGCATGTCCCAAAATCACAAGACGAAAAGGAACCTCCATGTTCGTGCGCACCATCGAGCCTGCCTTCTACGACACCGATGCCCTGGGCCACGTCAACAACACGCGCCTGCCCGCCTGGTTCGAGCTGGCGCGCAACGATCTCTTCCGCCTGTTCACGCCGGACCTGGACCCGCGCAAGTGGCGGCTGATCATGGCACGTATGGAAGTCGATTACCGCGCCGAGCTGCACTACGGCAACGAGATCGAGATTCGCACCTATATCTCGCGGCTGGGCAACAGCTCCTTCACCGTCACCCAGGAGGCGTGGCAGAAAGGCGAGCTGACCAACCTGGGCCACACCGTGATGGTGCACTTCGATCATGGCACCAAGCGCGCCGTCCCCATCGAGGGGGAGCTGCGCGATGCGCTGAAAGCCCACCTGCAGCCGATCGAGGAGCCGACCGGCGCATGACCCCAGCCGTCAAGGCGCTGGAACGCGACGGCGCACATTTCGAGCTGCTAGCCTATGATCATGATCCTCGTGCGCCGGCCTACGGCGAGGAAGCGGCACGCGCCCTGGGGCTCGACCCTCGAGGCGTTTTCAAGACCCTCATCGCCCGACTCGACGACGGTCGGCTGGCGGTGGGCATCGTGCCGGTCACCGGCCAGCTTGACTTGAAGGCGCTGGCCAAGGCCGCCGGCGCTCGACGCGCGAGCATGGCCGAGGCAGCCGAGGCCGAGCGTGCCACCGGTTACGTGCTGGGCGGCATCAGCCCGCTGGGCCAGAAAAAAAGATTGCCTACCTTTATTGATGCCAGCGCCCAGGCGTTCGACAGGCTTCATGTCAGCGGCGGCCGGCGCGGGCTGGAGATCGCCCTGTCTCCTGCCGACCTGATCCGCCTGTGTCAGGCTCATCTTGCCCCGCTGGCCCGGGAATGAATCCGGCATGAGCCGATCTCGATCCCGAGGGGTCAAAGGCTATGTCCCGCAGCATGCGGGCCATTCATCGCTGGCAGGAGTCGCCTATGGCTATCCGCTACAATCTCTGGCTCGATCCCGATAATGTCGCCCAGCATCGGGCCGTGGAAGCCGATCTGGAGCGCTACTTCATGGAGCGCTTTGCCGACTATCCGCATATCCGCTTGTTCGGTGCCGATCCCTACGATTATGATGCGCCGTTCAATCGCCTCTACGATGTGCTGATGGCACGGGCCAACGAGTACTGCGAACGCCAGTGGCGTGGCTATGTGCCCTCGCCCGAGCAGCTCAACCGGACCTTCTTCCGCGCCGTGGGCCGCTCCAACAAGTTCGTGCGAGACGCCGACGATGGTGATCCAAACCGACCAAATGCCTGACACCCGACAGCTCGCCATCATCGCCGAGCAACTGGGACGTGCCCCGCGCGGCATCGAGGCGGTCGCTGCCACCGATGGGGAAGGCACGCCGCTGGTGCTGCGCATGGCACCCATCGTCGACGGCAAACCTTTCCCCACCCTCTACTGGCTCTGTTCCGAGCGCCTCAAGATCGACATTTCGCGCATCGAAGCCAGCGGAGTCATCAAACAGATTGAATCGAGGCTACAGCAGGACGCCGATTTTCTTGCCGCCTACCATGCCAGCCATCGCGATTATGTCGAGACCCGTTGGCGCTGCATGAGCGAGGCGCAGCGCAGCGAAGTCGAACGGCTCGGCTACGAGAGCGTGATGCGTGAGCGGGGCATCGGTGGCATCGCCAACTGGGATCAGGTTCGCTGCCTGCACACACAGTACGCCCATCACCTGTGCGGCCATAACGTGATCGGCCAATGGCTCGATGCCGAGTTCGCCGTGGCGGATTGCTTGCCCTGAGAGCCCCCTACAGCGCTTTCGAAGCGCCTCCCTGCCAGCTAGGATAAGAGCTTGCCAAGGAGAAGCGCATGTCGAGATTCTGTGTCTATCTGGGCTCCCGCGAGGGTCGGGATCCCGCCTTTCTCAAAGCCACTCGCGCCCTCGGCCATGAGCTGGCCGCTCGCGGTCACGGCCTGGTTTATGGCGGAGCTCGCATCGGCCTGATGGGCGAGCTGGCCAACGCCGTGCTGGACGGTGGCGGGGACGTGATCGGGGTGATGCCCGACCATCTGGTGGAGCGTGAGCAGGCCCATACCGGACTGCCTAGCCTCATTCGCGTGAACAACATGCACGAGCGAAAGGCCAGTATGGCGGCCCATGCCGATGCCTTTATCGCGCTGCCCGGCGGCATCGGCACCCTGGAGGAGCTGTTCGAAGCCTGGACCTGGCAGTACCTGGGGCTGCACGACAAGCCCATCGGCGTGCTGGATACCGCCGGCTTCTACGCCCCGCTGCTGGCGTTTCTCGACAATACCGTGGAGCACGGCTTCCTCAACGCACGCACCAGAACCCAGTTGGTCGATGCCGAGGAGCCTGCGGCCCTGCTGGATGCGCTGGAGGCCCGTCTCGCTGCCGCCCGCTCCTAGGAGAACGTCATGCATGCTATCGCCATCGAACAGGAGCGCCTGCACTGGCGCGAGCTTCCCAGCCCCGAAGGACCCGGCCCCGGTGAAGTGCGGCTGCGTGTCGCCTGGGCCGGCGTCAATCGCGCCGACTTGATGCAGCGCGCCGGCCATTATCCGCCACCCCCCGGGGTCAGCGAGGTCCCCGGCCTCGAAGTTAGCGGTACGGTGGTCGACGTCGGCCCCGGTGTCGATGGCCTGCGCCCGGGCGAGCAGGTTTGCGCCCTGCTCGCCGGAGGTGGTTACGCCGAGGAAGTCGTCGTAGATGCCCGCCAGGTGCTGCCGCTACCCGAGGGCTTCGGCTTGCGCGAGGCGGCGGCCCTGCCCGAGGTGTTCGCCACCGCCTGGCTCAACCTTTTCATGGAAGGGCAGCTGTCGGCAGGCGAGCGAGTTCTGCTGCATGCCGGCGCCAGCGGCGTCGGTACCGCAGCGATACAGCTCTGTCGCGCCTTCGGCCGCCCTTGCTTTGTCACGGCGGGCAGCGATGCCAAGCTCACCGCTTGCCGTGAGCTTGGTGCCGACGCCGTCTTCAACCGACATGAGGGGAGCTTCGTCGATGCCGTCAAGGCATGGGGCGGTGCCGATATGATCCTCGATCCGGTGGGCGCCGCTTATCTGGAAGACAATCAACGCGTCCTCAACGCCGATGGCCGCCTCGTGCTGATCGGTCTGATGGGCGGACGACGTGCAGAACTCGACCTGGGTCGCATGCTGATGAAGCGTCAGCGCCTGATCGGATCGACCCTGCGCGCCAAGCCACCGGCGGCCAAGGGCGTCATTCTCGAGGCGCTACTGGCACATGTCTGGCCTCGCCTGGTCAGTGGCGAGATTCGCCCGTTGATCGACCGCACCTGGCCGATCGACGAGGCGGAGGCGGCGCACGCCTACGTGCAGGAGGATGCCAACATCGGCAAGGTGCTGCTGGCGGTGAGCGGGGAGGGCTGAGCGAACGCAAGTCAGCTGCTGTCGGCAAGGGTACGCTGGTAGGTGAGTTGCAGCAGGCGTGCATCCTCGGCGGCACGATGCCGGCATATTCCCAGTTCCTGCACCAGTGCCTCTCGCGTTCTGTGCCACAGGGCAAGCTGACTTTCGCTTAGCAGGATACGCAGCGCCTCGAGGCGAAAGGCAGGCAGCATTCCCGCATGGTGAAACAGCAGGGAGAGCCAGGTGTTGTCGTAGCCCCAGCTGTCGCTGTAGGCGACGCCGATCTCGCCCAGCTCGTCATTGAGCCAGCGCGCGACGTGAGCGATCGGTAACCCCTCACGCTGCAGGCGTGCACGAGAGATGCCGTGCAGCAGCTCAGCCTTGGGGTCCCAGTGCGTCCACTCCTCTAGCGGCTGGACGAGGAAGGCGCAGCAGCTCCCGTCGGCCCGTGCAAGGCCGATCTCGATCGGGTAGCTACCGCGCCCGAATCCGGACGCCTCGATATCCAGCAATGTCGGCAGCGTCACGAATGGGCAGGTCCTCAGAAGCAGGGCGGCATGGCATGAGCCGTGGCCGGTAACGTACGGTTAGTGTCGGGCCTGGACCATCTCGCTGTCCAGCTCGCCCCCATCCATCCCGGCGTGGCGATCGGCAAGGACCTGCCAGCGTTCGGCCTGAGCGGCATCCACAGGCAACCCCAGCTCACCGAGGCGATACGCTTTGGCAAGCCTCATGGCGGCCAATGGATGGCCTGCCTCTCCGGCGCGGGCATACCAGGTCACGGCACGCTCCTCACGACGCGGATACTGGGCGCAGCCATGCTCGTGGATGCGTCCGGCCTGGTATTGGGCCTTGAGATTGCCGGCCTGCGCCGCCTCGATGACGTAGCGGGCCCCGCGCGCCTTGTCCTGGGGGCTGACGCCTCGCTGGAAGAGCATGTGGCCATAGAGCGAGAGCGCAGCAGGATGGCCGGCGTCGGCACAGCGCGCGAAGAGATGCATGGTCAACCGCTGGGTCCGCGGGGAGCGCGGCAGCCAGCGTGTATGGAACAGCTGTTCCGCAAGACGGTATTCGAGTCGTGTGAACAGTGATGATGCCTGCGTCATTGTGCAAACAACCTTGCGTTCGTCTTGAACCGGCCGCATGGCGTTTCGCACCACCCTGTGGTCTTCGCCATGGCCTGTCTTGAGCTTGCCGCGGACTCCGCCGGGCCGCTGAGGGTGGCCAGCATACGCTCGCCCCGGCGGCGACTCAACCCCCATGATTTGCTGCCTCGGTAGGCCTCGGCTAGCATGGCTCTGGATGTGAACAAGAACGCTACCGATCCTACCCTTACCAGGAGCGAAAATGCAGACGCGACCGCTTGGCGACACTGGCATCGAGGTCAGCCGCCTGTGCCTGGGCACCATGACCTTCGGTGAGCAGAACAGCGAAGCCGAGGCCCATGAACAGCTCGACCGCGCCGTAGCCTTCGGCATCAATTTCATCGATACAGCCGAGATGTATCCGGTACCGCCCCGCGCTGAAACCCAGGGCCTCACCGAAAAGTTTATCGGCAGCTGGCTCAAGCGCCGAGGTAGCCGCGACGACGTGATCATCGCCTCCAAGGTGACCGGTCCGGGCCTCGAGCATATTCGTGGCGGTCCACGCCTCGACCGCGATCACATCCACCGGGCCATCGACGCCAGCCTCAAGCGGCTCCAAACCGATTATGTCGATCTCTATCAGTTGCATTGGCCCGAGCGCGCTACGAACTACTTCGGCCGGCTGGGCTACGAGCACGATGATGAGCAGCAGCCCATCCCGCTGGAAGAAACGCTCGACGCACTCAAGGAGTTGGTCGAGGCAGGCAAGGTTCGCGCCATCGGTCTTTCCAACGATACGCCCTGGGGCGTGATGAAATCGCTGCAGCTCGCCGAGCGCCTGGAGCTGCCACGGGTTGCTTCGGTCCAGAACCCCTACAACCTGCTCAACCGTACCTTCGAGGTCGGCCTGGCCGAGATCGCCCATCGCGAGAACGTAGGGCTGCTGGCCTATTCGCCGTTGGCCTTCGGCGTGCTGTCGGGCAAGTATCTCGCTGGCAAGCGGCCCGAAAGCGCTCGCCTGACATTGTACGAACGCTTCAAGCGCTACACCTCGCCACTGGCCGAGCAAGCCACCCAAGCCTACGTCGACATTGCACTCAAGCATGATCTCGATCCGGCCCAGATGGCACTGGCCTTCGTCAATTCGCGCAGCTTCCTGACCAGCAACATCATTGGCGCCACCACCATGGAGCAGCTCGAGGACAACCTGGCCAGCGAGTCGCTCAAGCTCGAGCAGAGCGTGATCGATGCCATTGACGAGGTGCACAAGCGCATCCCCAATCCCAGCCCCTGACCCCTCCCCCTTACGACGCACCATGTCCCGGGGCTATCGCCCCGATAGCCCCGGGGCCGTTTGGCTGCTGATATAATCGGGGTCCCGATTCGCCTCATTCTGGTACAGGAGTGCCCATGCTGAGCGTCATCTCGCCAGCCAAGACGCTGGATTTCGAGACCCCCGCCACCACGAAGCTCCACTCGCAGCCGGACTACCTCGAGCGCAGCCAGGAGCTGATTCGGATATTGCGCGACTATTCCCCTCAGCAGCTCAGCGAGCTGATGGGAATCAGTGACAAGCTGGCCGGGCTCAATGCCGCACGCTTCGCCGAATGGCGCCCACCCTTTACCGCGAACAATGCCAAGCAGGCGGCCCAAGCGTTCCAGGGTGACGTCTATGTCGGGCTCGAGGCCGCCACCTTCAGCGATGACGACAATACCTTCGCTCAGCAGCACCTGCGCATCCTCTCGGGGCTGTATGGCCTGCTTCGCCCGCTCGATCTGATCCAACCCTACCGTCTCGAGATGGGGATCCGGCTGCCCAACCCGGCCGGCAAGGACCTCTACGCTTTCTGGCAGGACGCTCTGACGGAGGCGCTCGACCGTGCCATCGCCGAGAGCGGCTCCAAGGTTTTGGTGAACCTGGCTTCCAACGAGTACTTCAAGGCCATCGATGCCAAGCGGCTAGACGCCCGCGTGGTAAATCCGGTGTTCAAGGACGAGAAGAACGGCCAATACAAGATCATCAGTTTCTATGCCAAGAAGGCACGCGGGCTCATGGCTGCCTGGATGATTCGCCAGCGCCTGGATGACCCCGAAGCGCTCAGGGACTTCGATGTTGCTGGCTATACCTTCAATCCAGCCATGACGGAAGGCGATACACTGGTGTTCACTCGCCGCGAAGGTCAATCGTAGGCTCAGAAAAAGCGCAGCGGGCGCGACGCGCGCGGCTTGAGAAAACGTTGATGTATCTGGCGGAAACGCTCGTCATCACAGCGCTCAAGCCACTCGTAGGCCACCATATCGGCACTCACCGGCGTCGCTCCCGCGCTAACCATGCGCTCGCGGGCTAGCTTTGCCTCCTCAGCGCGCCGACTGACTGCCGCCTCGCCCAGCCAGTAGACCTCATAGCCTGCCTCCAGCAGTCCCAGGCCGGTCTGCATCACGCAGATATGCGCTTCACTGCCGCTCAGGACGATCTGTCTCCTGCCGCTACTGGCCAGCGCCCTGGCAAAGTCCGGCTCGGCATGCGCATTGAAATGCATCTTCCGCCAAAGGCGAATGTCAGGCAGCGCCTCCAGCAGTCGCGGATCGGTCCCGCCCAAGCCCTGCGGATACTGCTCGGTCAGCCAGACCGGTATGGACAGGGCACAGGCGACCCCGCCAAGCCACGACGCCTCGGCGACTGCCTGGTTGCCTCCGTCGATCACGGGTAACAGGCCCGCCTGAAGATCGATGATCAGCAGCAGACTCTCTTGGGCCTTCAAGCGCATGGATTTCCCCTTTTTTAGCATCACTTCCGACAGCATAACCGCTAGAATGGGACTCCCCAATTACGCTTCCCCCTCCCTACAAGAGAATTGCATCCGATGCGACATTTTCTGGTCATGCTCATGGTCGCCATGCTGGGCTTCGGCCTCGCTGTTGAACATGCCGAAGCCCGCCGCCTGGGCGGCGGTGGCAATGTGGGCAGCTTCTCCCGCTCGGCCGACCGTCCGGCGGCCTCTCCCAATCAGGCCGCACCCGCACGACAGGCTCAGCCGAACCGCGTCGCCGGCTCGCGCATGCCCGGCATGTTGGGCGGTATGCTGGCCGGCGGGCTGCTTGCCGCCCTGTTCTTCGGAGGGGCTTTCGACGAGCTGCGGCTGATGGACATTCTGCTGATTGCCGGGCTCGGCTTCCTGCTGTTCCGCCTCCTCGCGCGCCGCCGCACAGCCGTGGCCGGCGGGCCGCAGCCGAGCGAGCATCAGCCAGGCGCTGCACCCCAAGCGTTCCAGTCAGCCCCGGGCGCCGCCGCGGGCAGCGGCTCCTTCGCCAGCTTGCCGGCCTGGTTCGATCGCGAGCGGTTCCTTTCCGGCGCCAAGGAACATTTCATGACCCTGCAGCGCGCCTGGGACAACAACGATTTCGGTGGCATCCAGGAGTACGTCACACCGGAGCTTTATAACCTGCTGCGTGAAGAGCGCAGCCGGCAGCCGGCGAACAACCGCACGGAAATCGTGCGTCTCTTCGCCGAGCTGGGCGACGTGCGTGAAGTCGGTCGCCAGGCCGAGGCCACGGTGATCTTCCATGGCATCCTCGACGAGAACGGCAACCAGAGCGAGTTCAACGAAACCTGGCACCTGATTCGCGAAGTGCAAGACGGCGCACCGTGGTACCTACAGGGCATCGAACAGAACGCTGCCGTTTGAGGATTTACAGCGCCGGCAATGCCAAGGGCTGGCCACGCCTCGCGCGGGGCTGGCTCAATGTGGCTGCGTCCCGGGGTTCCACAGGCTGAAGCGACGGCGAGCTCGGGTTCAGCCTGAAACGTCCTACCATCTCGGCCAGCCGATCGGCTTGCTCACGCAGTTGGTCGGCAGCCGAAGTGGTCTCTTCCGCCAGCGCAGCGTTCTGCTGCGTCATCCTGTCGAGCTCCGCCACGGCGATGTTGACCTGACCGATACCATCGCTCTGCTCGCTGGCGGCATGGCTGATTTCCCCCAGCATGCAGGCTACCCTGTCCACTCCTGCCATGAGTTCCTGCATCGCATCGCCGGTCTCACGCACCAAGTGCGTGCCACGTTGCACTTTCTCGCTCGAGGCCTCGATGAGTTGGCGTATGTCGCGTGAGGCGGCGGCACTGCGCGTGGCCAGTTGCCGCACCTCACCGGCCACCACGGCAAAGCCCCTGCCACTCTCTCCCGCCCGCGCTGCCTCGACCGAAGCGTTGAGAGCCAACAGGTTGGTCTGGAAAGCGATGTCGTCCATCACTTTGACGATATCGGCGACCCGCATAGAGGCATTCTGGATCTCGCCCATCGTTGCGATGACGTGTTCCACCTTGCCGCTGGTCCGTTGCGTCAGGTCTGACGCTGCCTGGGAGAGCGAGCTCGCTTCCTGCGAAGAGGCTGAGGTATTGGCAACGGTGCCATTGATTTCTTCCATGGAGGCCGACGTCTGCTGAAGGCTGGAGGCTGCCTGGTCGGTGCGCCGGGACATATCATGTCCCCCAACGGCGATTTCCTGGGCAGCCACACGCACCGAGTCGCTGCTGCGTCTTACCTCAGCCAGGACGTCGTGCATCTTGTCGGCAAAGGCATTGAACTGCACGGCCAACTCGCTGCTCTCATCCCGGCCTTGAACCGGTAGACGCAACGTCAGGTCGCCGTCACCCTCGGCAATCCCCCGCATGGCGTGGGCCGTGCGTCGTATAGGCCGGAAAAGCGTCTTCAACAGCAAGGCAATAATCGCCAGGCTGGCCACCATGATCAGAGCCACGATCGCCACAACAACAAGCACCGCACGGTTGAGATCGGCAAAGAGTTCATCACGGGGAATCTGGGCAAACGCTATCCACTCGGTACCCGGCACTCCGATGGCAGCTACCAGCTGTTCGTCTCCCTGTTCATTCTTCGCGATGGCATAGCGATACCCCTCCCCGCTCAACAGTTCAGGCGCAATGTTCTCCCAACCCGGCAGGGCTTCAATGGGTTGCCCGATCCTTGCTGCCCCATCCGGGTGGATGCTGATGGTTCCGTCTCGACTCGCCAGGAATATGCTGCCACTCTCCCCCAGACGATAGTTGCGTATGGTGTCCGCCCTGTCTTCAAGTGAATAGCCGACGCCGGCGATTCCGACACGCTCACCATCAGCCTCGATGATATGGTTGATGAAGACCTGGACCTGACCGGCTTCGTCGTCGACGTTCAACTGGTAGATGTCACCATCCCTGGCATCCACCAGTTCGTAGAACCAGTGGTCGCGCTCACGGCTAAGCGTGCGCTCGATGCCACTCGCCGTATAGTAGTTGCCGCTGCGTGCCGAAACGTAGAAAACGATGCTGGCACCGGTACGCTGCTGAATGTCCCTGAAGTACTCCACCGCCCTTGCGGTCTCTTCGGCAGGTTCCCCTTCTGAAAGCCAGGCCTGCAGGTAAGGGTTGTAGGCAAGGCTCTGGGCGGTGGTTATGGGGCCGGTCAGTGTCGCATCGATATCGTTGCGGATGCTCACCAGCGTGGCTGGCAATTCCTCCATGGTGACTCTTTCCGTGACGAGTCCACTGAACAGCCTGTATTGAACGATTGTGGAACCGCCGACAATCAGCAGAATGCTCAGGCTGATGCAGAGCATCAGCTTCTGGGCTATCGTGAGGTTATTCATGTTGGTTTCCCTTGGCTGAGGCGTATCGTCAGGGGAGACACGCCAATCTGACCATTCGGTCAACACGGCTATCGGCTGCCAAGGGTAAATCTGTAGGGTAGGCGCTGCTTTCTATTATTCCTCCGCATCCTCCTCGATTTCTTCGCTGACATCCTCCAGGCTCTCTTCCACCTCCTCCATGGATTCATCGATATTGCGCTCGGTCCTGTCTCCCAGGCCCATATTGTCGCAGCCTGCCAGCCCTATGCTGGCAGCAGCAGCCCACCACGCAACGACCAGGCATTTCCTTGGGTGCATTCGCTCTGCTCTCGGCTTAATGATCCTGTAAGGCTAACGCTACTTGCTGTCCGGCATCCGCGCCACTCGTTCCTGTATGGAGCTGTTCGCCTTTGTAAGGCGCTATTTCACGAATCCCCCGTCCACTTTCGAAGCTGGGATCTATAGTTTCACCAGTTCCCGACTGAAGGGGTCCGGGGAAGGCCACAAACGAGAAAACCCCGCGTTCTTTCGAACGCGGGGTTTGGGAAGAGATGCCTGACAATGTCCCGGGCGGCGCTCCGCTACTCTCGCATGGGGGTGAGACCGCCCGGCCCTTCGCGGCACTGCCGCGAGGGCGGTCGAAC
>NZ_JBMIQI010000010.1:0-83952 GCF_052584175.1 Billgrantia hypersalina | reverse complement strand
ACCTCTCGTCGTATCGCTTCCTCATAGAAACACCCCGAAGGTTGGATTGGGTGTCCAACTTTCGGGGTGCAGTTCAACTGCCGAGGCCCTTCTTTATAAATGTAAACTTATAGAGAGGGTGCAGATTTATGTCGTACAAATCTACCCTCTCTAACCGTGGTGCTTGACCTTCTCGGGTATCAACCCCTGCGGCGCGAAGCGCAGCACCAGGGTGATCAACAGGCCGATCACGAACACCCGGGCCTGAAGGGCGCGACTATCGAGGTTGCCCGGCGGTTCCCAGCCGAACCAGCCCTCGCCGATCGCCGCGGCCCCGTGCATCAGGAACAGCGCCAGCGGCTCGGACATGAGCCAGATGATGTAGACCGCCACGGCGCCGAAGATGGTGCCCAGGTTGTTGCCGGGCCCACCCAGGATCACCATGACCAGCACCAGGAACGTGTGGTTCAACGGTAGGTAGCCGTTGGGGTCGAAGATGCTGTTGAACGAGGCCAGTACGCCGCCACCGACCCCCATCAGGATGCAGCCCAGCACGAAGATCTCCAGGCGGCGCCGGTTGATGTCCTTGCCCATCGCCGCGGCGGAGATTTCGTTGTCGCGGATGGCGCGGATCATGCGACCCCAGGGGGCATGGTAGGCGCGGTGCAGCAGGAAGAAGATCACCGCGATCATGACCGCGGTAAGCGACAGGTACACCGCCCTGGCGAGGGTGAAGCCCAGCGTGCTGGGACCCGGTGTGGGCCAGGGCAGCGGTGAGACGGTGGCGGTGCCGCGGGTCAGCCAGTCGGAGTTCTTGAGGAACGCCTTGATGATCTCGGCGATGCCCAGGGTGGCGATGGCCAGGTAGTCGCTGCGCAGCCCCAGGCAGATCCGACCGATGAAGTAGCCGACGCCTCCGGCCAGTGCACCGCCGACGATCCAGCCGGTCCAGGCGGGCAGTCCCAGGCCGCCGATGAAGCCGGCGCGAGACTCGATCTCGCCGGCGATTTCCCGAAGCATGCTGACGATGGCCAGGTAGAGCACCACGGCGAGCACGATGGCGACAAAGGTGCGTAACTTCCGTGGCAGGCCGAGACGGTCGAGCTTGGTGGCGCCGTACACCAGCAGCGCTGCGGCCGCGCCATAGAGCAGGACACGGCCCAGTTCGCCGGGCAGTTCAGTGTTCCAGAAGGCGTCGTTGACCGGCACGCTGAGGAACATGGCGGAAAAGCCCCCCAGGGCCACGAAGCCCATCACGCCGGCATTGAACTGGCCGGCATAGCCCCACTGAATCGTCAGTCCCAGGGCCAGGATGGCATAGCAGGCGGCTTCCACCAGCATGCGCGTGCTGTAGGCGGTTCCCATCACCGCGTAGATGCCGAGGATCACCGCCAGCAGGGCGCCGAACAGCATGACTTCACGCAGCGGGAAGCGCGAGGGTGTGGCCACCGTATCGGTGCGGCGTTCGCGTGCGGTAGGTTGTTGTGTGCTCATCAGATCACCTTCCCCTTGAAGATGCCGGTAGGGCGCCACACCAGGATCGCCACCAAAATGAAGAAGGGCACCACGATCTTGTATTCGGTGCCGACGAAGGCGAGGTTGCCGGCCTGGGCCAGCCACTCGGGCAGGCTGTCGCGGAAGGGGCGCAGCAGTACCGCCCAATTGAACACCGCCAGTGTTTCGGCGAAGCCCACCACGAAGCCGCCGGCGATGGCACCGTAGGGATGGCCCACGCCGCCGACGATGGCCGCGGCGAAGATCGGCAGCAGCAGGAAAAAGCTCAGGTCGGGCTTGAAGGTCACGTCGAGCGAGAGCAGGGTGCCGGCAATGGCTGCCAGGCCACCGGCGATCACCCAGGTGACCGCCACGATGCTGTTGGTATTGATGCCCGAGGCCCGCGCCAGGTCGGGGTTATCGGACATGGCGCGCATCGCCTTGCCCAGCCGCGTACGGTTGAGGAACAGATGCAGCCCCACCACGGCAGCAATGGTGATCACGAAGAGGATGATCTGAGGTTCGGTGATCACGACCGGCGCCCGCACGCCCTCGAACGGTAGGGCGAGGCGGTAGATCTCCTTGCGCTCACCGGCCAGATAGAGGTTCTGGGTGCTGGTGCCGGAGAACAGGCGAATCAGCCCCTGCAGCATCAGGGTCACGCCCAGCGAGCCGATGACCATGACGATGGGTTTGACGCCATGGGCCCGCAGCGGTTTGTAGAACGCCTTGTCGATGCCGACAGCCAGCAGGGCGGTAAGCACGATGGCCAATGGCAGCATGACCACGGGCGTGGGCAGCCCCACGACGCTACCCACGCCGGGGAAGGCCAGCGTCAGCAGCAGCACCATGAAGGCGCCGAAGGTCATCATGTCGGCATGGGCAAAGTGGGCGAAGCGCATGATGCTGAAGATCAGCGTCACGCCGATGGCGCCGATGGCGTAGATCGAGCCGGTCACGCTGCCGGCGACGATCACGTTGTTGATGAAGAAAACCAGTTCGTTCACGACTCACTCTCCAGTACGGGCTCCGGGCTCAACCGCCCAGGAAGCTCTTGGCCACTTCCGGGTCGGCGAGCAGCGCAGCGCCGGTATCGGTGAAGCGATTCTGGCCGGCGGCAAGGACGAAACCCTTGTCGGCGATGGCCAGGGCCTGCTTGGCATTCTGCTCGACCATGAGGATGCCCACGCCGGCAGCGTTGATCTCCTTCACCCGCTCGAAGATCTCGTTCATGTAGAGCGGGGAGAGGCCGGCCGTGGGTTCGTCGAGCAGCAGCACGTCGGGCTCGGCCATCAGTGCGCGGCCCATGGCGACCATCTGGCGCTGGCCGCCGGAAAGTTCACCGGCGGGCTGGTGGCGTTTGTCGTAGAGCGGCGGGAAGAAGTCGTAGACCTGCTTGAGCATGCGCTTGACGTTACCCGGCTTGAGGAAGGCGCCCATCTCCAGGTTTTCCTTCACCGAGAGGCTGGGGAAGACGTTCTTCTCCTGCGGTACGAAGCCCATGCCCTTCTGTACCAGCTTGTTGGGCGGCAGGTTGTGGATCGGCTCGCCGCGCAGCAGGATCTCGCCCTGGTTGACGGTGAGCAGGCCGAAGATGGCCTTGAGCATGGTGGACTTGCCGGCGCCGTTGGGGCCGACGATCACACCGACCTCGTCGGCCTCGATCGTCATGTTCACCCCGTTGAGGATGTTCATGCCGCCGTAGCCGCCATGCACGTCGCGTGCTTCGAGTAGTGGCATCTTGGATTCTCTGCGCTGTCGTTGGCTTTTTCTTGTCGGTCGTAGCGCCTGGCCAGGCGTGGCGCCACCCTCAGGCGGCGGTGGAGCCGAAATAGGCTTCGATCACCTGAGGATTGTTCTGGATCTCCTCGATGGTGCCCTCGACCATCACGCTGCCCTGGGCCAGCACGATCACCGGGTCGCACAGGCGTGCGATCATGTCCATGTCATGCTCGATGACCAGGAAGGTGTAGCCCATCTCGCGGTTGAGCCGTTCGATGTTGCTCACCAGGTCGCCCAGCAGCGTGCGGTTGACCCCGGCGGCAATCTCGTCGAGCAGCACCACGCGAGCGTCTGTCATCATGGTGCGGCCAAGCTCCAGCAGCTTCTTCTGTCCGCCGGAGAGGTTGCCGGCCAGTTCGTTGCGCACGTGGTGCAGGCCGATGAAGTCGATCACCTCGAGCGCCCGCCGCCGTACTTCGGCCTCCTCACGACGCACCAGGCCCGGCTTGAGCCAGGCGTCGAAGAGGCTCTCCCCAGCCTGCTGGGGCGGCACCATCATCAGGTTCTCCAGTGCCGTCATATGGGAGAACTCGTGGGCGATCTGGAAGGTGCGCAGCAGGCCCTTGTGGAACAGCGCATTGGCGGGGCGATTGGTGATGTCCTCGCCGTCGAGCAGGATCTGGCCGCTGTCGAGCGGCAGGGCGCCGGCAATGATATTGAACAGGGTCGACTTGCCGGCGCCGTTGGGGCCGATCAGCCCCGTGATGGAGCCCTTTTCGACCTGAATGGAACAGTCGTTGATGACCTTGAGGCCACCGAAGGCCTTGTTGACGTGCCTGACGTCGATGATGGATGGCATGTTGGTTCCTGCACTTTTTATATCTTTGTTATGCGCCCGACCCTGCGTTTGGCGCGAGGCCGAGCGGCGTATCTCGAGCCGCCGCCCGGGGGCGACGGCAAGGTTCCGTTGTCACGGCGTCTGGTCGTTCCCGGGCAGAAAGGTACGCCCGGCGGCGAAGGCGCCGACGATGATCAGCGCGCCGATGGCGGGAATCAGGTAGCCCTCCACCTGCGGGATGGTACGCAGGAACACGAAGGCGACCGCGGCCGGTGCCACGAAGCGGACCAGGAAGCGCCATGTCTTGAACCAGGACTCGCTGGTGCGCATCTCCTTCATCACCTCGGAGTGCGTCAGCGCCCAGCCGGCGAACAGCGCGATGAGCATACCTCCCAGCGGCATGAAGATATTGGTCAGAAGCTCGATGAAGTCGAAGGCGCTGCGGCCGAACAGGGCGTGGAAGGGGCTGGCATCGGCCCACTGGTTGAAGCTGACCACCGTCAGCAGGCCCATCGCCCAGCTGGCCACCACCATGGCGAACACCGCCTGGGGGCGGGTGAGGTCGAAGCGTTCGACGAGGAAGGCGGCTACCGGCTCGATCAACGAGATCGACGAGCTGATGGCCGCCCCCAGCACCAGGATGAAGAACACCCCGCCGATCAACCCGCCGAAGGGCATCTCGGCGAAGGCCAGTGGCAGCGTCACGAACATCAGCCCCGGCCCGGCACCGGCGTCCAGGCCGGCGCCGAACACCAGCGAGAAGATCGCCAGGCCCGCCACCATGGCCACGGCGGTATCGACGAAGGCGATGGCGAAGGCGGTGCGGCTCAACGAAGCGTCGCTGGCCATGTAGGCGCCATAGGCCATGATCGCGCCCATGCCGAGGCTCAGGGTAAAGAACGATTGCCCCATTGCCTGCAGCCAGCCCTCCAGGCTCAGGTCGCTCAGGTTGAAGGTGAACAGGAAGCTGGCGGCGGCCGCGAAATCGCCGTTGACGACACCGTAGGCGAGCACCACCAGCAGAATCGCGAACAGCGCCGGCATCATGATGCGCAGCCCGCTTTCGATGCCCTTGTGGATGCCCATGGCCACGATCAGCCCCGAGGCGATAATGAAGAGGGTGTGGTAGAGCGTGAGCAGGCTCGGCGAGGCCAGCAGCGCGTCGAAGCCGGCACCGATGGTAGCGGCGTCGGCGCCGACCAGCGAACCGGTCAGCATCTGCCAGGTGTAGTGGATCGCCCAGCCGGCGATCACCGAGTAGAAGCTCAGTATCAGGAAGGCCGAGGCGGCACCCAGCCAGCCGATCATCTCCCAACCGCGGTAGGTCTTGTGCGTGCGGGTCAGGAAACGCATGCCCATGATCGGGCTTCGACGGCTGGCGCGGCCGAGCATGGTCTCGGCGATCAGGATGGGAATGCCGACGGCGAAGATGGTCAATGCGTAGATCAAGATGAAGGCGCCGCCGCCGTTCTCGCCGGTCAGGTAGGGGAAGCGCCACAGGTTGCCCAGCCCCACCGCCGAGCCGACCGCAGCCAGCAGGAAGGTGCCCTTGTGTGTCCAGACGTTATGCGTGCTCATTGAGAATCCGAAAGCTCGTCTTGTGGCCTTGTGGGCCTACGATTGTGGTCACTGGGTTCCGGTTGGGTGGGGCCGGTCGAATGGCGCGTACACTGTGCGACAGAACCCGCATCATGGCCAGTAGACGAACGTTAAGGATACGTTGGGAGCGGCAGGTGACCGGGGCAGGCGTTCGTGGAAGTCACTGCGGCTCCTCGTCCTCCTTGGATATGTCGGCCGGCCGCGGCTCGAAGGCGCGGCTGGCGTCAGGCAACCTCACCGTATCGCCCAGGGCAAGCTTGCCGAACAGCTTGCGCCGTTTGCCGCTGTGCGGCTCGATAATGGCGACCACGTCGCCGATGCTGGTGCCGTCGACGTAGGCCTCGACCTTCACACGGACCACCTTGCCCTGATAGCGGGCCGAGAGAATGTCGCCGCGCCCCGGCTCGGAGTAGCCCTGGGGATTGCGCTCATAATGGCGCATCACGCTATCGGCGCCGGGGTCGTCCCATTCCACGTGCTTGTGCATATCGGTTCTCCCTGGATGAGGATTCCCTTCAAGGGTAGCCAGGGTGATGGAAGAACGCTGCACTGCCTGCCAGTCGTAAACGACGACACCCGCCAGGGCGGCGGGTGTCGTGGAGAAGCGAGCGAGGCTTACTTCTTGGCGCGCTTGCGCTCGTGCTCCTTGAGGTACTTCTTGCGCAGGCGGATGTGGTTGGGCGTGATCTCCACCAGCTCGTCGTCGTCGAGAAACTCGATGGCCTGTTCCAGACTGAACTTCACCGGCGGCGTCAGGACGATGTTCTCGTCGTTGCCCGAGGCACGCATGTTGTCGAGCTTCTTGCCCTTGGTGGGGTTGACCACCAGGTCGTTGGCGCGGTTGTGGATGCCCACCAGCATGCCTTCATAGACCTCGGTGCCGTGGTCGATGATCAGCTTGCCGCGCTCCTGCAGGGCGTACAGCGCGTAGGCCAGCGCCTTGCCGTCGACCATCGACACCAGTACACCGTTGCGACGCTCGATGGCGGCGTCGGGCTTGAGCGCGCCGTAGTGATCGAAGCGGCTGGTGAGGATGCCGGTGCCCGAGGTCAGGGTCAGGAACTGGCCGCGGAAGCCGATCAGCCCGCGCGCCGGGATGATGAAGTCCAGGCGCACGCGGCCCTTGCCGTCGGGGTTCATGTTGGTCAGCTCGCCCTTGCGGTAGCCGAGCTCCTCCATGATAGCGCCCTGATGCTGCTCCTCGCAGTCGATAATGACCTCTTCGTACGGCTCCTGCCTGACGCCGTCGATCTCCTTGATGATCACCTCGGGGCGGCCCACTGCCAGCTCGAAGCCCTCGCGGCGCATGGTTTCGATCAGCACCGACAGGTGCAGCTCGCCGCGGCCGGAGACCTTGAACTTCTCGGGGCTCTCGCCCTGCTCCACGCGCAGCGCCACGTTGTGGATCAGCTCCTGCTCGAGGCGATCCTTGATGTTGCGGCTGGTGACGTACTTGCCGTCGCGGCCGGCGAACGGCGAGTCGTTGACCTGGAAGGTCATGGAGACGGTGGGCTCGTCGACCGACAGCGGCGGCAGTGCCTCGACGGCGGCCGGGTCGCACAGGGTATCGGAGATCGAGAGCTCGTCGATGCCGGTGATGCAGACGATGTCGCCGGCGGTGGCGAGTTCGGTCTGCACCCGCTCCAGGCCCATATGGGTCATGACCTGGCCGACCTTGCCCTTGCGGGTCTTGCCGTCGGTGCCGATCACGGTGATCGTCTGGTTGGGCTTGACCGAGCCGCGCTTGATGCGGCCAAGGCCGATGACGCCCACGTAGCTGGAGTAGTCCAGCGCCGAGATCTGCATCTGGAACGGGCCGTCGAGCTCGACCGCCGGCGGTTCGACGATGTCGACGATGGCCTGGAACATGGGCGACATGTCTTCGGCCAGCGTGTCCGGATCCATGCCGGCGATGCCGTTGAGCGCCGAGCAGTAGACGATGGGGAAGTCGAGCTGCTCGTCAGTGGCGCCGAGGTTGTCGAACAGGTCGAAGATCTGGTCGATGACCCAGTCGGGACGAGCGCCGGGGCGGTCGATCTTGTTCACCACCACGATCGGCTTGAGACCCTGGGCAAAGGCCTTCTGGGTCACGAAGCGGGTCTGCGGCATGGGGCCGTCGACGGCATCCACCAGCAGCAGTACCGAATCGACCATCGACATCACTCGCTCCACTTCGCCGCCGAAGTCGGCGTGCCCGGGAGTGTCGACGATATTGATGTGGTAATCGCGGCCATTGCCGTCCTGCCAGCGGATCGCGGTGTTCTTGGCCAGGATGGTGATGCCGCGTTCCTTTTCCTGGTCGTTGGAGTCCATGATCCGCTCCTGCCCCTCGGCCTTGCGGTCCAGCGTGCCGGATTGGCTCAGGAGCTTGTCGACCAGGGTGGTCTTGCCGTGGTCGACGTGGGCGATGATGGCAATGTTGCGCAAACTCTCGATACGAGAGGGGGTTACAGCTGTGTTCATAGGGGGGTGACTCATCAACAGGTACGCACCTATGTACACATCTCAAAGACGTACCCTAGGCGCGGGGTAGGGGAGTGGTGGCGCATTGTACAGATAAGCGGGGAAGGGGAATAGCACAACCTCGCATTATAGCGCTATCAGCCCGCGGCGTGGTGCGTTCCCCTCAGCTTGAGGAGCCCGGACACTAACGCCAGCCCTTGCAACCGGGCAAGAGTTGGACAACGCAGTGGGGAAAAATTCAGCAAGGGTACATCTGTATACTTTTCTAAACTTAATCCACACAGTTCGTAACTTCCTTCCGCGTGCCGGTCGGTTAGCCCTCTCTTCGTGGAGCCTGAGCGATGACTTTACCCAGCGTCTTCCTCGATGCCCGAACCGCAGGAGCGCAACTGCCTCACAACCTGCTCAGCCTCGGGCAGGCGGCAAGACAGTGGCAAGGCGGATATGAGCTGCTGCTGGTGGATGATACCGGCGACCGGCGCCTGCCGGATCTGGCTCGTCGCCACCAGGCGATACTGCTGCCGTGCAGTGCGCCGACCTTGGGGCGACGTTTGAACGCGGCCGTTGGGGCCAGCCATGGGGAGGTGTTGATGTTTCCCGGGCTCGGGGCGTGCCATGCCATTGATTGGTTGAGCCAGCGGATGGCGGAGTTCGAATTGGGCAGGAAATGGGATGCTGCCGTCTCTCCGCTGTATCGCCAGCGTCGTACGAGGCGATGGTGGAGCTGGCTGCACAAGACCTCTCCCCGAGATACCTTCTGGGTGGCTCGCGAATGGTTCGAGCGTATCGGCGGCTTCGACCCGCAGCTGGGCTGCGATGCGCTGCCCGATCTGCTCGAACGGCTGCGCGCCTGCCAGGCCCGCGTTGTGTTCCACGGCGGCTGATCCCGGCGCGCTGCTCCCCCTCCTCCTTCGTTCGCTCTTTCTTGGTGCATATCCATTCTCCATGCACCAAAGCGGTGCTCTTTTTTGCGCTTTCTTGGTACCTGCGTCAGGCTGAGGGCGGGCCTGGTGCAATGAGGTGCAGTCGGCGGTGGTTTATTTCCCTTTCAAAACAAAAAGTAGCCTAATCCAGGTCTTGCTTGGTGCAATTTTGGCACGGCTTCTGCATCAAGACGGTCAGCTCTCCATGCCCTGCATGGCGATCGTGGGCAGCCTGGCCCACAGCGTGCTACAACAGGCGCTGGATTCAACCAGCGCCAGTGGTCTTCAGCCAAACGAATCGAGCCACAGCTCAAACGGAGGACATACATGTCAGCCAAGACTCTCGCCCTGATCGAAGAACACGATGTGAAGTGGGTGGACCTGCGCTTCACCGACACGCGGGGCAAGGAACAGCACGTCACCATTCCGGCCCGTGACGTGGACGAGGAATTCTTCGAGAACGGCCAGATGTTCGACGGCTCCTCGATTTCCGGCTGGAAGGGCATCAACGAGTCCGACATGATCCTGCGTCCGGAAGACGGCACCGCCTTCCTCGACCCGTTCACCGAGGACGCCACCCTGGTGCTGCGCTGCGACATCATCGAGCCGGCCACCATGCAGGGCTACGAGCGCGACCCGCGATCCATCGCCAAGCGCGCCGAGGCCTACCTGCAGTCCACTGGCCTGGGCGATACCGCCTTCTTCGGACCCGAGCCCGAGTTCTTCATCTTCGACGAGGTGCACTGGAAGGCCGATATCGAAGGTGCCATGTACAAGATCACCTCCGAAGAGGGCGCCTGGTCCACCGACCGTCAGGTCGAGGGCGGCAACCTGGCGCACCGTCCGCGCGTCAAGGGCGGCTACTTCCCGGTGCCCCCGGTCGACAGCTTCCATGACATCCGTGGCGCCATGTGCAACACCCTGGAAGCCATCGGCCAGACCGTCGAGGTGCACCACCACGAGGTGGCCAACGCCGGCCAGAACGAGATCGGCGTGAAGTTCAACACGCTGGTGAAGAAGGCCGACGAAGTTCAGGAAATGAAGTACGTGATCCACAACGTGGCTCACGCCTACGGCAAGACCGCGACCTTCATGCCCAAGCCGCTGGTCGGCGACAACGGCAGCGGCATGCACGTGCACCAGTCGTTCTGGAAGGATGGCCAGAACCAGTTCGCCGGCGACCAGTACGCTGGGCTGTCTGAAATGGCCCTCTACTACATTGGTGGCGTGATCAAGCACGCTCGTGCCCTGAACGCCTTTGCCAACGCTTCCACCAACTCCTACAAGCGTCTGGTGCCGGGCTTCGAGGCGCCGGTCATGCTGGCCTACAGCGCGCGCAACCGCTCGGCCTCCATCCGCATCCCGTACACCGCGAGCCCCAAGGGCAAGCGCGTCGAGCTTCGCTTCCCCGACCCGACCGCCAACCCCTACCTGTGCTTCGCCGCCATGCTGATGGCCGGTATCGACGGCATCAAGAACAAGATCCACCCCGGCGATGCGATGGATAAGAACCTCTACGACCTGCCGCCGGAAGAGGGCAAGAAGGTGCCGACCGTGGCGCATAGCCTGGACCAGGCCCTGGAGGCGTTGGATAAGGACCGCGCCTTCCTCACCGAGGGCGGCGTGTTCACCGACGACATGATCGATGCCTACATCGAGCTGAAGATGGAAGACGTCGAGCGGATCCGCATGACCACGCATCCGATCGAGTTCGATATGTACTACAGCTGCTAAGCTGTCGCGTCCGGCGGCATGGCCGCTGGCTCGCCACGAGGGGCTCCGCATCGCGGAGCCCCTTTTTTGTCGTACACTGAGTGGCGAAGTGGCGGGGGTTAGACGTTCATAGGCACATCGGCCGACCGGGAGCGGAGCTGCGCGGTTCGCCGGCGAAGGGGAGAGTCCTCATGGGCAAGGCGATCGTGCTGTCTCTACTGAGCCTGGCGCTGGTGCACGAGGCGCTGGCCACGACGATCTATCGCACCACCGACGCGCAGGGCAACGTGATCTTCACCGATGACCCCGAGCGCGGCGGCGAGCCGGTCGAGCTGGCGCCGCTGACGGTGATCCCTTCGCGGGATGAGGGTCGGCGGAGCGAGCCGCCGCGGGCCGAGGGTGTGACGCCCCGGGCCAGCGAGTCGCCGGGCCAGCCTTTCATGCCCTACGATACCTTCCGCATCCAGTCGCCGCCGCACGGGGCGGATCTTCCCGCGAGCTATGCCGGCAACCTGCAGGTGGAGCTGGATATCGAGCCGCCGCTACGCCCCGACCACCGGGTACGGTTGCTCGTCGACGGCCGCGTGAGCCAGACCGCCATGCATACCCGGGCCTTCATGCTCACCAACCTCGAGCGTGGTGAATATGAACTCCAGGCCGAGTTGCTCGATGCGCAGGGGCAGATACGCCATCGTACCGCGCCGGTATCCCTCTATGTGCAGCGGGCCGATGCCACGCTTGCGCCCGGTAGCGATGGCTGAGCCTCGTACCGCCAACATTCCTCCCATTCCCTTCAACTCCCTCTCCCGCGCGTTGCACCGAAGCGGAGAGGGTGCATGCCTTCCGATATAGCACTTGTTCTGCTAATGCACCATTATGGTGCGCAATGATACGGTGTGTCCGCCCCGAAACGGCGCCATGCTGCGCCAGATAGGGTTGGCGCGCTTCTTGCTTTGTGATGTGGAGCCCGGGGAAGGTGCAGCGATGGCGAGGGTCGTCGATGCGCCTGCACGAGGCAGGCGCTGCGCCGTGCCCCCTCGCCATTTACCAAGGGAAGGTCGTAAATGTATCGACGCCTGATGGAACACCTCACCACGGCCGTTATCCTGCTGGACGACGAGCTGCGGTTGCGTTGGATGAACCCGGCTGCCGAGGCTTTGCTGGCGATCAGCCTGGGTCGGGTGAAGGGGCTCAGCCTGGCCGCGCTGCTGGCCGAGGACGATGGCATGGTCGGGGTGTTGGCCAAGGCGCGCGATGACCAGCATCCCTTCACCCAGCGTGAAGTTCGGCTGACGCTGCTCGGCGCCACCCTGGTCACGGTCGATTATACGGTCACCCCGCTCTCATCGACGGAACTGCTGGTGGAGATGGAGCCGCGCGATCGGCTCCTGCGGATCTCGCGTGAAGAAGCCCTGCTCAACCGCCAGGAGGCGATCAAGGTCCTCTCGCGCGGGCTGGCCCACGAGGTCAAGAATCCGCTGGGCGGGATTCGCGGTGCCGCCCAGCTGCTGGAACGCGATCTCGACGACCCTGCCCTGCAGGAGTTCACGCGAATCATCGTCGAGGAGGTCGACCGGCTGCGCGACCTGGTCGACAGCATGTTGGGCCCCAACCAGGTGGCCCGCCATCAGCCGCTCAACATCCACAAGGTGCTGGAGCGGGTGCGCACCCTGCTGCTGGCCGAGACGCCTAGCGTGAAGATCGAGCGCGACTACGACCCCAGCCTGCCCGACTTCCCCGGCGACGAGGCCCAGATGATTCAGGCGGTGCTGAACGTGGCGCGCAACGCGGTGGAAGCGATGACCAGCGCCGACACCGAAGCCCCCTGCCTGATGATGCGCACGCGGGCGCGCCGCCAGTTCACCCTGGGGGCCGAGCGTCACCGTCTGGTCTGCGAGGTGGCGCTGATCGACAACGGCCCCGGCGTTCCCGAGAGTCTTCAGGAAACCCTTTTCTATCCCATGGTATCGGGGCGTGCCGAGGGCAGTGGACTGGGATTGTCCATTGCCCAGGGCATCCTGCATCAGCATCAGGGGCTCATCGAGTGCGAGTCCCGCCCCGGGCATACCGAATTCCGTTTGCTTATTCCGTTGGAGAGGCGTCATGACTGATGTCGCACGTGTCGCGGTGGTCGACGACGACCGCGCCATACGCTGGGTGCTGGAGCGCGCCCTGGCTCAGCCCGATCTCGAGGTCGAGTGCATCGACCGGGCCGACGTGGCGCTCAGCCGTTTGCTTGACGATCCCCCCGATGTGCTGGTGACCGATATCCGCATGCCGGGCATCGACGGCCTGGATCTCATGTCGCGGGTGCGGGACGTGCACCCCGACCTGCCGGTGATCGTGATGACCGCCCACTCCGATCTCGACAGCGCCGTGGCGTCCTATCAGGGCGGCGCCTTCGAGTACCTGCCCAAGCCGTTTGACGTCGACGAGGCGCTGGCCCTGGTGCGCCGAGCGGTGGCGCATGCCCGCGAGCGCAAGCGGCCGGTCAGCGTACCCGAGGGGCTCGATGCCGAGATCATCGGCGAGGCGCCGGCCATGCAGGAGGTCTTCCGCGCCATCGGCCGGCTGTCGCACTCGCACATCACGGTGCTGATCAACGGCGAGTCGGGGACAGGCAAGGAGCGGGTGGCTCGTGCCCTGCACCAGCACAGCCCGCGCTCCAGCCACCCCTTCATTGCCCTCAACATGGCGGCGATTCCCCGCGATCTGATCGAATCGGAGCTGTTCGGCCACGAGAAGGGTGCCTTCACCGGCGCCACGGCAAGCCGGCAGGGCCGCTTCGAGCAGGCCAACGGCGGCACGCTGTTCCTCGACGAGATCGGCGACATGCCCGCCGAGACCCAGACGCGACTGCTACGCGTGCTGGCCGACGGCGAGTTCTACCGGGTCGGCGGTCACACGCCGGTCAAGGTGGACGTGCGCATCATCGCCGCCACCCACCAGAACCTCGAGCGGCTGGTCGAGGACGGCCGCTTTCGCGAGGACCTGTTCCACCGCCTCAACGTGATCCGCGTCCATCTGCCCAAGCTGGCGGAGCGGCGCGAGGACATTCCACGCCTGGCACGCCACTTCCTTGCGGAGGCCGCCAAGGAGCTGTCCACCGACGTCAAGGTGCTGACCCAGGATGCCGAAACCCACCTGACTCGACTGCCCTGGCCGGGCAACGTTCGCCAGTTGGAGAACACCTGTCGCTGGCTGACGGTGATGGCCTCGGGGCGCGAGATCCTGGTCGAGGATCTGCCGCCGGAGCTGCGCCACGGCGAGGGCGGCGAGGCCTCCAGCGGCGACTGGCGTACCGCCTTCCGCGATTGGGCCGACCGTGCCCTGGCGGCAGGGCACACCCATCTGCTGGAAGAGGCCGTGCCGGACTTCGAGCGCATCCTGATCGAGACCGCGCTGAAGCACACCGGCGGGCGCAAGGGCGAGGCCGCCGAGCTGCTGGGCTGGGGGCGCAACACCCTGACCCGTAAGCTCAAGGTGCTGCTGCCGGCATTGGCCGACGGCGACTGAGCGGGGAGTCGTTCGACCCCGACAAGAAATCCATGCATTGAACGAAAGGCGCATGGCCGCGGAGCGAACCGGCTTCGTACAGTCGGGGAAAGTCCCTGCCCATGGCGGCCATCATGTCCGAAGCGATTCACGCCCCCCAGCGGGTGCATGTTACCGAAGTCGGCCCGCGCGACGGCCTGCAGAACGAGAAGGTCGTCCTCTCCACAGCGGACAAGGCCGCCCTGGTGCGGGCACTGGTCGCGGCCGGAGTCCGCGAGTTCGAGCTGACCTCCTTCGTCAGTCCACGGGCGGTGCCGGCCCTGGCCGATGCCGCGGAACTGGTCGAGGCTCTGCGCGACGTCAACGACGTCCACTTCTCGGCGCTGGTGCCGAACCTGCGCGGCGCCGAGCGGGCCCTGGCGGCCGGCATCGACTCGGTGGTGCTGTTCGTTTCGGCCTCGGAGAGCCATAACGCCAAGAACGTCAACGCCAGCGTTGCCGAGTCGCTGGCGAGCTTCGAGCAGGTGGCCCGGCGGCTCGAGGGCAGCGGCATCGAACTGCGCGGCGCCATTGCCACCTGCTTCGGCTGCCCCTTCGAAGGCGACGTCGACGTCGCCGCGGTGGGGCGCATCGCGCGTCACTTTGCCGATCTCGGCGCGCGCCATGTGTCGCTGGGCGATACCACCGGCATGGCCACGCCACCGCTGGTCAGCGAGCGTATCCAGCATCTGCGCGAGGTGGCACCCTCGCTTGCGCCTACCCTCCATTTCCACAATACCCGCGGCATCGGGCTGGCCAACGTCATGCAGGGGCTGGCGCTTGGCGTCGATCGCTACGAGAGTTCGATCGGCGGCCTGGGCGGCTGCCCCTTCGCGCCGGGGGCCACCGGCAATATTGCCAGCGAAGACCTGATCTATCTGCTCAGCGAAATGGGCATCGAGACCGGCATCGAGCTGGAGGGCATGATCGCGGCAGCGCAGCTCGCCACGCGCCTGATGGGAAGGCCGCTGCCGGCCCAGGTTTCCAAGGCGGGCCCGCGGCTGGCGCTTAGCGACGGCACTGCCGTGGCCACGGCGAAGGGCTGAGCATGGGCGAGTCTTCCGCCCCCGGGGCCCTCGACAACATTAGAGTGATCGACCTCACGCGGGTGATCTCGGGACCGTTCTGTACCCAGATACTCGGCGATCACGGCGCCGAAGTCATCAAGGTCGAGCCGCCCGGTCGCGGCGACGTGCTGCGCTCGCAGGGCAATATCGTCAACGGCTTCAGCTGGTACTTCGCCCAGTTCAACCGCAACAAGCGTTCGCTGACGCTCGACTTGCGCAGCGACGAGGGCAAGGCGATCCTGCACCGCCTGCTGGAGAGCGCCGACGTGCTGGTCGAAAACTTCCGCCCCGGTGTGCTGGACAGGATGGGCCTCGATGACGAGACCCTGCGTGAACGCTATCCTCGCCTGGTCGTCGGCCGCATCAACGGCTTCGGTTCCACCGGCCCCTACCGCGATCGGCCCGCCTACGACTTCATCGCCCAGGCCATGAGCGGCTTCATGGGAGTCAATGGCCCGCCCGATGGCGAACCCATGCGCGCCGCCCCTCCGATCAGCGACATGGTGGCCAGCCAGAATCTCGCCTTCGGCATCTGCGCGGCGCTGGTGCGACGCGAGCGGACCGGCCGTGGCGAGATCCTCGAGACCGCCCTGACCAATGGCTTGATCGGCATGATGGGCTACCTGGCGGCGGAATTCTTCGCCACCGACCGCATCCCGGCGCGCACCGGCAACGACCATCCCATGCTCTACCCTTACGGCCTGTTTCGTGCCCTTGACGGCGAGGTGGCGATAGCGCCCAGCAGCGATGCCATGGTCGAACGCCTGCTGGGCGCCCTTGGCCTGCTTCACCTGCTCGACGACGAGCGCTTCGCCGATAACGCGCGACGCATGGCCCACCGCGAAGCCCTGCGCGAACAGATCAACCGGGTCACCGCCCAGCGCCGCGTCGAGGAGTGGATCGCGCATCTCAACGACGCCGGGGTCCCGTGCGGTCGCGTCTATAGCCTGCGCGATACCTTCGACGATCCTCAGGTCCAGGCCCAGGAAATGAAGATCGAGATCGACCAGGGCGAACTGGGGCGCATCCCCGCCACCGGCTTTCCCGTCAAGATGCGCGAGGCGCCGCCGGCCGTGCATCACCCCGCGCCGCGGCTAGGCGAGCATACGCGCGACATCCTGCGCGAGCTGGGCGTTGACGAGGCGGAGGTTGCCCGGATGCAAGCTCGCGGTGTCATATAAGCTAACCTGCAGGAAGCGTCGAGCCAGGCGGCCCGGCGCGGCAACACCCACTCAACAGCGGTACAACAACAAACGAGGGACTCGACTATGCGCACCATCAAGCATGTCCGTCACGGTTTTGCCGCCTCTGCCCTGCTGGGGCTGGGGCTGGCTGTCAGCTCCCCGAGCCAGGCGTTGCCGATCAGCGAGTGCATCGCTCCGGCCGACCCCGGCGGCGGCTGGGATTTCACTTGCCGCTCGGTGGCCAAGCTCCTGCGCGAACTGGAGCTGACCGACGGCAATGTACAGGTCACCAACATGCCGGGCGGCGTAGGCGCCGTGGCGTTCTCCAACGTCTCCAGCAGTCGCGCCGACGACAGCGACCTGATCGTGGCGACCAGTACCGTGGGCATGACGCAGATCGCCCAGGGGCAGTACCCCGACGATGCCGACACCATGCGCTGGCTGGCCATGCTGGGGACCGACGTGGGGGTGATTCTGGTCGACGACGAGAGCCCCTACGAGACCCTCGAGGATCTACTGGACGCCATGCTCGATGACCCTGGCGCCGTGGCCATGGCCGGCTCGAGCGGCGCCGGCGGTTGGGACCATATCCGGGCGTTGCTGGTGGCCAAGGAGGCCGGCATGCCGGCCGAGCAGATGGCCAGTGTGCGCTGGGTACAGTTCGACGGCGGCGGCCCGGCCGTGACCCAGATGATGGGCGGGCATGTCGACATGGTATCCACCGACCTCGGCGAGATCGCGGGCTTCATCGAGTCCGGCGACGTGCGCGTGCTGGCGGTGCTTTCCGACGAGCCCTTGCCCGAGCCCTTCGCCGATCTGCCCACGGCGGTGTCTCAGGGCTATGACGTGACCGGCTACAACTGGCGCGGCTTCTACACCGGCGGCGAGGTTTCCGACGAGGACTACGCCGAGATGGTCGAGACCCTCGAGACGCTGTACCAGAGCGAGGAGTGGAAGGAGACCGCCCAGCAGAACGGCCTGGTGCCGCTGTGGCGAGGCGGTGAAGAGTTCACCGACTACGTCTACGAAACCATCGATGAAGTCGAGTCCGTGTCGCGCGAGATCGGGGTCATCGAGTGAGTGAACCCGTCACGAACCCGGAACAGGTCTCGGGCGCCGTCGCCGATCGTATCGCCGGCGTCGTGCTGCTGCTCATGGCCGTGGGGGCCTGGTGGTATTCGCATACCTTCCCGGCCGGCTTCGGCCAGGTCGTGGGCCCCGGGGCCTTTCCGCGTCTCGTCAGCGTGCCGATGGGGCTGTTCGCGGCCTATCTCGTGATTCGCCCCGGCGTCAATCAGCGCTGGCCGCAGCGCGCCGCCCTGCTCAGGCAGGGGGCGGCGCTGCTGCTGCTCGGCCTCTATGCCGGCCTGCTCAAGCCGCTGGGTTTCCTGCCCGCCAGCTTGATCGTCATGGTGCTGTTGATCCGCCTGTTCGGTGCGACCTGGAAAGCCTCGCTGGTTTGCGGCGCGCTGCTCACGGCTTCTCTCTACCTGCTGTTCGAATTCATTCTGGGCATGCCGCTACCCAACATGCCGGGACTCCACTGGTAAGGCGTCGCGATGGATATTTTGGCCTATCTCGCCCAGGGGTTCGCCGTGGCGCTCGAACCCCAGCATCTCTTCCTGGCCCTCATCGGTTGTGCCGTAGGCACGCTGATGGGTGCGCTGCCCGGCCTGGGGCCGGTCAACGGCGTGGCGCTGATGATACCGCTGGCCTTCAACTTCGGCCTGGCGCCGACGGCGGCGCTGATCCTGCTGGTCAGCATCTACTACGGCTGCATGTATGGCGGGCGCATCAGTTCGATCCTGCTCAATATCCCCGGCGACGAGCCGGCGGTGATGACCACGCTCGACGGCTACCCCATGGCACTCAAGGGGCGCGGCGGCGAGGCGCTGGGCCTCTCCGGCGTGGCCTCGTTCGTCGGTGCCACCGTGGCGACCATCGGGCTCACCCTTTTCGCACCGTTGCTGGTGGGTTTCGCCATTCGCTTCGGCCCGGCCGAATACTTCGCGCTGTTCGTGCTCGCCTTCGCCACCATTGGCGGCGTCACCAGCGGCAGCCTGGTGAAAAGCTTCCTCGCTGCCTGCCTGGGCCTGCTGCTGGGCACCGTGGGCATCGACTCGGTGAGCAGCGTGCCGCGTTACACGTTCGGCTGGTACGAGCTCTACGACGGCATCGACTTCATCGTTGCCCTGGTGGGGCTGTTCGCCATTTCGGAATGCCTGGTGTTTCTCGAGGACGTGCGCGGCAGCGACAAGCCGACGCTCAAGGTCGGTTCGGCGGTGCCCGGGATCCGCAGCGCCTGGAGGTGTGCGCCGACCATCGGGCGCAGCTCGTTCATCGGCTTCGTCGCCGGCGTGCTGCCGGGTGCCGGCGCGGCGCTCGGCAGCTTTCTCTCCTACACCCTGGAGCGCCGCTGGCTTGGGCGTCGCGGCACGTTCGGCCAGGGCGATCCGCGCGGCGTGGCGGCGCCGGAGGCGGGCAACAATGCCGCCGCGGGCGGTTCGCTGATCCCCATGCTCTCGCTGGGCATTCCCGGCAGCGGCACCACGGCGATCCTGTTGGCGCTGCTGCTGTCGATGAACATCACACCCGGGCCGCTGCTGTTCTCGCAGCAGCCGGACATGGTCTGGGGCCTGGTGGCGGCGCTTTTTATCGGCAACGTGATGCTGCTGATTCTCAATATCCCGCTGGTGGGGCTGTTCGCCAAGGTATTGCAGGCGCCTGGCTGGTTTCTGATGCCGATGGTGGTGATGGTGGCCTTCGTCGGCGTCTACACGCTGAGCAACAGCGCCTTCGACCTCTACATGATGCTGGCCTTCGGCGTGCTCGGCTACGTGCTGCGCAAGCTCGAGATGCCGGCCGTACCGGTGGTGCTCGGGCTGCTGCTGGGTGGCCAGATGGAGTACAACATGCGCCGCGCCATGTCGCTCTCGGGCGGCGACTGGAGCATCCTGTGGAACAGCGGTATTACCGTGGGCATCTACGCCTTCGCCGTCACCCTTATCGTCGCCGGACTGGTCTACAGCTGGATGATGCGGCAGCGGGGTTGATGGACTCGCCATACGTCGTGCGCTTGCTGTTGCCGTGACACTGCGATGGCATTGCCATGACAGTCGCGCTTTCTCTCGCGGCAAGCGCTTGTTTCATAAGTCGTGGCATGCCGCCTGCCCCTTCCTGGCCGGCCCAGGGGAGGGGTAAATGTCACCGAATCGTTATTGTCTAGACAACTTCCCTTAACCTCACCCCGCGACACTGATGCCATCCGCAAAAGGAGGGCATCATGTCAACCACCCGCATCGCCGTCGAGCGGCTCAGCAAGAGCTTCGGCCAGACCCACGTACTCCATGAGGTCGGCTTCGAGATCGAGGCCGGCGAGATGGTGGCCCTGATCGGGCCGTCCGGTTCGGGCAAGTCCACGCTGCTGCGTCACCTGGTGGGGCTCACCTCCGCCAACCGTCATGCCGGTAGCCGCGTCCGTCTCATGGATCGCGACATCCAGCGGGATGGCCGCTTGCTGCGCGGCTCGCGCGCCCAGCGCTGCCGCTGCGGCTATATCTTCCAGCAGTTCAATCTCGTTGGCCGCCTCAGCGTGCTGACCAACGTGCTCGTCGGCCGCCTGGGCTCGATGCCGCGTTGGCGGGCATTGCTCGGCCGCTTCACCGAGGAGGAGCGCCTCCGGGCGCGCCAGGCACTGGCCCGTGTCGGCCTGGCCGAACTCGCCGAACAACGTGCCAACACCCTTTCCGGCGGCCAGATGCAGCGGGTGGCCATCGCCCGCGTGCTGATGCAGGACGCCGACGTGATCTTTGCCGACGAACCCATCGCCTCGCTCGACCCGCGCAGTGCGCGTGAAGTCATGGACATCCTCAAGCGCATCAATGTCGAGGATGGCCGCACCGTGCTCGTTTCCCTGCACCAGGTCGATTACGCCCGCCGCTACTGCACACGGGCCATCGCGCTCAAGCAGGGGCGCCTCTACTACGACGGCCAGACCGAAGGCCTTACCGAGACGCGGCTCCAAGCGCTCTACGAGAACGCCGGCCTGGACGCCCGCCCGGCATCGCCGAAGCCCGTGGCGACACCGATCGCCCTTGGCGCCGCTGCCAGCTGAACCCGCACCACACGCCACAACCGAGGAATATCGTCATGACCCCGACCCTTCGTCGCCTCACCCTACCGCTGATCGCCGGCCTTGGCCTGCTCGGCAGCCAGTTCGCCGCCGCCGAGGAAGAGATCGATACCCTGCGCTTCGGCATCATTTCCACCGAGGCCAGCCAGAACCAGGAGCCGCTGTGGCGCCCGTTCCTCGAGGACATGGCCGAGAGCCTCGGTGTCGAGGTGGAGCCGTTCTTCGCCAACGACTATGCCGCAGTGATCCAGGCCATGCGTTTCGACAAGGTCGACCTCGCCTGGTACGGCAACAAGTCGGCCATGGAGGCGGTGGATCGCGCCGGTGGCGAGATCTTCGCCCAGACCGTGCCCGACAACGGGGAGCCGGGCTACTGGAGCCTGCTCATCGTGCACAAGGATAGCCCCCTGGAGAGCGTCGAGGATGTGCTGGCCAACGCCTCCGAGCTGACCTTCGGCAACGGCGACCCCAACTCCACCTCCGGCTTCCTGGTGCCGAGCTACTACGTCTTCGCCCAGAACGGCGTCGAGGCCAGCGAGATCTTCAAGCGTACCCTCAACTCCAACCACGAAACCAATGCGCTGTCGGTGGCCAACCGCCAGGTGGACGTCGCGACCTTCAATACCGAAAGCATGGAGCGGCTGGAGCTTGCCCACCCCGACAAGGCCGAGCAGCTCAAGGTGATCTGGCAGTCGCCGCTGATCCCGTCCGACCCGCTGGTATGGCGCGAGGACCTGCCCGAATCGATGAAGACCCGGCTGCGTGACTTCATCATGAGCTACGGCGAGACCGAAGAGCAGCGCGAGAAGATTGCGCCGCTGCAGTGGGCGCGCCTGATAGCCTCCGACAACGATCAGTTGCTGCCCATCCGCCAGCTCGAGCTGTTCAAGCAGCGTGCCCAGCTTGCCGCCGACGACTCCCTCGATGCCGCCGACAAGGAGCGCCGACTGGCCGAGCTCGACGCTCAACTCGACGACCTCGACGAGCGACTGAAGGCCCGCGAGGCCGCTCAGGCCGAAGACGAGGCGGGCCTGACCACCGCCATGGCCCAGTAAACGGGCCGCATGCCGCGACGCCAATCGAGTGCCGAGGGGCCAGCACGGCCCCTCTCCGGAGAATCTTCATGACCGCAACGACTCCCACGCTGGCCAATGCCCCGGCCAAGCGCAGCTGGATCAACCTGCTCGGCTGGGCCGGCGCCCTGGGCGTGCTGGCCTGGGCCTGGCACGGCACCGAGATGAATCCCGGCGCGTTGGTCGCCAACGCCGGCAACATGGCCGAGCTTGCCGCCGACTTCTTCCCTCCGGCGTACGGCAACCTGGGCCGGTACATCGATCAGATGCTGGTGACCATCCAGATCGCCATCTGGGGCACACTGCTGGCGATCGTATGCGCCATTCCCTGCAGCCTGTTGTCGTCCGAAAACCTGGTGCCCTGGTGGGTCTACCAGCCCATGCGTCGCCTCATGGACGCCTGTCGCGCCATCAACGAGCTGGTCTTCGCCATGCTCTTCGTGGTTGCCGTTGGGCTCGGCCCCTTCGCCGGCACCCTGGCGCTGTTCGTTCACACCACCGGCGTGCTCGCCAAGCTCTTCTCCGAGGCCGTCGAGGCCAGTGAGGCCGGCCCCATGGAAGGTATCCGCGTTACCGGCGCCGGACGCATCGAGGAGATCGTCTTCGGCCTGATTCCCCAGGTGCTACCGCTATGGATTTCGGTGAGCCTTTACCGCTTCGAGTCGAACATTCGCTCGGCCACCGTGCTCGGCATGGTCGGCGGCGGCGGCATCGGCGTGGCGCTGTGGGAAACCATGCGCGGTTTCCAGTACGCCGAAACCGCCACGATCATGCTGGTCATCATCGTTGCGGTCACCGTGCTGGACATGGCTTCCCAGACCGTACGCAAGCGCTTCATCTAGTAGGGAAGCCGGCCGCGCCAGCGGCCCCTTTCCTCGGCACTGCGCTTATTTGCTGGAGCTGACATGTCTAGACAACTCGTCAAGGAACCGCTCGACAGGCCGCCTCGCTACCGCGAAATGGCCGACACCCTGGCGCGCGAGATCCGCAGTGACTACACCCCCGGCGAGTTGCTGCCCGCGGAGTCCGCATTGGCGCAACGCTTCGGGGTCAATCGCCACACCGTACGTCGCGCTCTCGACGAGCTGGTGGCCGCCGGGATGGTGACCCGCCACCAGGGGCGTGGCACCCAGGTCGTCGATCGGCGCCTCGATTACGCCATCAACGCCGCCAGCAAAGTGACCCATAACCTGGCGAACCTGGGCATCGCGACCCAGACCGCCTGCCTGGCGCAGGGGCTGCAGGTGCCGCCCGAGGCCATTGCCCAGCGCTTTGGGCTGCGTCCCGGTGCACCGCTGCTGTGCGTCGACACGTTGCGTCGTGTCGACGGCGCGCCGCTGATGCTGCTGCGCCACTGGTTCGACGCCGAGCGGGTGCCGGGCTGGGAACGGCGCTATCGCGGCGGCTCCACCCGCGCCGTGCTCGACCAGTACTACGGCTTGCAGCTCAGCCGGCGGCGCGTGCGCATCGAGGCGGACAGCGCCACACGTGACGATACGCGGCAACTCCAGTGCCCGCTCAACGCACCGCTGCTGTTGTTGACGAGCGATAACGTCGACCGCGACGGCACCCTGGTCGAAATCTCGATCAGCCGCGCCCGTGCCGACCGCTTCGCCTACCACATCGATTTCGCTTCCACCGACGAGGTGCACTCATGACTCACTTGCACGACCCGGGCAGGCCGCAGGCGCGACGTCAGCGCGTGCTGGCGCTGTCGCCCCGCGAGCAGATCGAGACGCGCTGGGCCACGCTCGGCATTCGTGTCGCCCATAGCTGCATTCGCGGCCCCGAGACCGGCATGGCCATGCTGCGCGGACGAATGGGCGGCACCGGTCGCGCCTTCAATCTCGGCGAGATGACCCTGACCCGGGCCAGCGTCGCGCTCGACGCCGAGTCGCCCGCTGCCGGTGCCCTCGGGCACGGCTGGGTGAGAGGGCGCGACCATCGCCATGCCGAGTTGATTGCACTGGTCGACGCCTGCGCCCAATACGAGGCCTGGGCCCGGCGTATCGACAGCGAACTGATCGCGCCGTTGGAGGAGGCCCTCGAGGCACGGCGTGCCGAGGCGGCACGCGAGACGGCCGCTACCCGCGTCGATTTCTTCACCCTGGTGAGAGGGGAATGAACATGCCCTGGCCGACCCTGAACGACCCCGTCCATGACAGCCAGCGGCTGTTTCGCCAGCTACTCGCGGCGATGAGCGAGCCTGGCACGGTACACACCCTGGAGGCACCGACTCCCCCGGAAGGCGAGATCGGCACCGCGCTATGGGGCACGCTGCTGACCCTATGCGATCTCGACGTCCGGGTGTGGCTCGCGCCGGCGCTGGACAGTGCCGCCCTGCGCGAGGCGCTGGCCTTCCACACCGGCTGCCGCCTGGTGGCCGCGCCGGAGCAGGCCGACTTCGCCCTGGTCACGCCGGCCGCGCTGCGCGACGGACCCGATTTTGCACAGGGCAGCGACGAGTATCCCGACCGCAGCACCACGCTTCTGGTCGCGCTCGACACCCTCGGCACCGGTGACGGCGCAGGCGGCAGCTGGCGGCTCAGCGGGCCGGGAATCCCGAACCAGCGGACCCTGAACGTGGGGGAGAGCGCTCGCCCGCTGATGCGGCGACTCACCGCCAATCGAGAGAGTTTTCCACGCGGCCTCGATGCCATCCTCGCCTGCGACGGGCGACTCGCCGCGCTGCCGCGTACCACCCGTCTCGAGGAGGTCGCCTGATGTACGTAGCCGTCAAGGGGGGCGAGCGCGCCATCGCCAACGCCCATCGTCTGCTGGCCGACCGTCGACGCGGCGACCACGAGCGCGCCGAGCTGGAGGTGGACCAGATCCGGGAGCAGCTGCGCCTGGCCGTCGACCGCGTCATGGCCGAGGCCTCGCTCTACGACCCGGAGCTCGCCGCACTTGCCATCAAGCAGGCCAGCGGCGACATGATCGAAGCGGTGTTCCTGCTGCGCGCCTATCGCACCACGTTGCCGCGCCTGGCAGTGAGCGAGCCGCTGGACACCGGTGCCATGCGCATCGAACGGCGCATCAGCGCCGCCTACAAGGATATTCCCGGCGGCCAGGTGCTGGGGCCGACCTACGACTACACCCACCGTCTGCTCGATTTCATGCTGCTCGCCGAAGGCGAGACGCCTGCGCCCGAGCGTGCCGAGCAGGGGCTGGATGCCTGCCCCCAGATCCTCGAGCTGCTCGATGCCGAGGGGCTGATCGAGCGCGAGCGCGACGACGGTGCCGAGCCCAGCGACATCACCCGCGATCCGCCCGACTACCCGGTCGACCGCGCCACCCGGCTGCAGATGCTGGCGCGCGGCGACGAGGGCTACCTGCTGGCGCTGGGCTACTCCACCCAGCGCGGCTACGGGCGTAACCACCCTTTCGCCGGCGAGATCCGCCTGGGCCAGGTGGAGGTGGAGATCTTCGTCGAGGAGTGGGGCGAGGCGGTGTGCGTCGGCGAGATAGCGCTCAGCGAGTGCCAGATGATCAACCAGTTCGGCGGTTCCCGCGAGGCGGCGCCGCAGTTCACGCGCGGCTACGGCCTGGCCTTCGGCCATAGCGAGCGCAAGGCCCTGGCCATGGCGCTGGTCGACCGTGCGCTGCGCGCCGAGGAACTGGGCGAAGAGGTCCAGGGCCCGGCCCAGCAGGCCGAGTTTGTGCTGGCACACGCCGACAGTGTCGAGGCCTCGGGCTTCGTCTCGCACCTCAAGCTGCCTCACTACGTCGATTTCCAGTCGGAGCTCGAATTGTTGCGTCGCCTGCGCCGTGAACACGAGCGCCGCAGGGGCGATACGGGTGCTGGCGCCCAAGCGGAGGATTCGCCATGAACGGTTACAATTTCGCCTATCTCGACGAACAGACCAAGCGCATGATTCGCCGCGCGCTGCTCAAGGCGGTGGCCATTCCCGGCTACCAGGTGCCTTTCGGCGGTCGCGAGATGCCCATGCCCTACGGCTGGGGTACCGGCGGCATGCAGCTTACCGCCAGCATCCTCGGCGCCGACGACGTGCTCAAGGTGATCGACCAGGGCGCCGACGACACCACCAACGCGGTCAGCATCCGGGCCTTCTTCGAACGCGTTGCCGGGGTCGAGACCACCACGGCGACGGCGGCCGCCAGCGTGATCCAGACCCGTCATCGCATTCCCGAGACGCCGCTCGAACCGGGCCAGATCCTGGTCTTCCAGGTGCCGATTCCCGAACCGCTGCGCTTCATCGAGCCCAGCGAGCAGGAGACTCGCGTGATGCATGCCCTGGAAGAGTACGGGGTGATGCACGTCAAGCTCTACGAGGACATCGCCCGGCATGGCCACATCGCCACCACCTACGCCTATCCGGTGAAGGTCGACGGCCGCTACGTGATGGATCCCTCGCCGATCCCCAAGTTCGACAACCCCAAGCTCGACATGAGCCCGGCGCTGATGCTGTTTGGCGCCGGTCGCGAAAAGCGGCTCTATGCCATCCCGCCCCACACCCGGGTGGAGAGTCTCGATTTCGAGGATCACCCTTTCGAGGTGCAGCGCTGGAACGAACGCTGCGCCATGTGCGGCAGCGCCGAGAGCTTCCTCGACGAGGTGATCACCGACGATGCCGGCGGACGCATGTTCGTCTGCTCCGATACCGATTATTGCGAACGCCGCCGCGAGGAGAGCGCATGAGCCGTCTCGATCTTCCTGGTCCCGGCTGCCCGGGTCCAGCACTCAGCCCCGAGTTGCAACGAACGCTGCGTTGCCCCGACCTGGCACGCCCCGTCCTGCTCGACGTGCAGGAGGTCACCCGCCTCTACGGCCCCGGCAAGGGCTGCGAGGCGATCGATTTTCGGCTGCACGCCGGCGAGGTGCTGGGCATCGTAGGCGAGTCCGGCTCCGGCAAGTCGACCCTGCTGCGGGTGCTCGCCGGGTTGGAGGCGCCGGATGCCGGGCGCGTGGTCTATCACCGGCCAGGCGATGCCGAGGAGACCGACCTCTATGCCATCGGCGAGGCGCGACGCCGCGCGCTGCTGCGCCTGGAGTGGGGACTGGTGCACCAGAATCCGCGTGATGGCCTGCGCATGGGCGTTTCGGCAGGGGCCAACGTGGGTGAGCGGCTGATAGCGCTGGGCCAGCGCCACTATGGTCGGCTGCGCACCGCCGGCCAGGATTGGATGACCCAGGTGGAGCTCGATCCCGCGCGCATCGACGACGCGCCGCGCACCTTCTCCGGGGGCATGCAGCAGCGCCTGCAGATCGCTCGCACCTTGGTCACCCGGCCGCGGCTGGTCTTCATGGACGAACCCACCGGCGGGCTCGACGTCTCGGTGCAGGCACGCCTGCTCGACATGCTGCGCACCCTGGTACGCCAGCTCGGGCTCTCGGTGGTACTGGTGACCCACGACCTCGCCGTGGCGCGCCTGCTCGCGCACCGCCTGCTGGTGATGCGCCGTGGCCGGGTGGTGGAAGCCGGCCTCACCGACCAGATCCTCGACGACCCGCAGCATGCCTACACCCAGCTGCTGGTGTCGTCGGTGCTGACCCCGTGACCGAGGAGACGACCATGACCCCGATTCTCACCGTCGATGGCCTCGGCAAGGGCTTCGTGCTGCATGGGCAAGGCGGGCTAGCGCTTTCGGTCATGCGCGACCTCTCGCTCGAACTCCGCCGTGGCGAATGCCTGGTGCTGGCCGGCCCCAGCGGCATTGGCAAGAGCACGCTGCTCAAGATTCTCTACGGCAACTACCTGCCCGGCCAAGGTTGCATTCGCCTGCATTTCGATGATGCAACGCTGTCACTTACCGAATTGCCGGCTCACGCCTGGCACGCCCTGCGCCGTGATGTGATCGGCTATGTCAGTCAGTTCCTGCGGGTGGTGCCGCGTGTCTCGACCTGCGAGGTGGTGATGGAGCCCCTGCTGGCGCGCGGCGCCGATGCCGCCGACGCCCGCATTCGGGCCGAGACGCTGCTGGCCCGGCTCAACCTGCCCGAGCGCCTCTGGTCGCTGCCGCCGGGCACCTTCTCGGGGGGCGAGCAGCAGCGCGTCAACATTGCTCGCGGCTTCATCGGCGAACACCCGCTGCTGCTGCTCGACGAGCCCACCGCCTCACTGGATGCCGCCAACCGTGCGGTGGTGGTCGAGCTGATCCATGAGGCCAAGGCGCGCGGTACCGCCATGCTCGGCATCTTTCACGACGAGGACGTGCGCGATCGCGTTGCCGACCGCCTGCTGCCGCTCGAGCGCTTCATGGGCAATCCGGCCCGGAGCGAGGCAAGCCCGCTTTCCCAGGAGAACGACCATGAGTGAACAGATCCTCACCCGCGTCCGGCTGGTGCTCGACGACGAGGTCGTGGCGGGCAGCCTGGTGATCCGCGACGGCCGGATTGCCGAACTGGATACCGCCCCGAGCCGCCACCCCGCCGCCATCGACTGCGACGGTAGCTACCTGCTGCCGGGTCTGGTCGAGCTGCACACCGACAACATGGAGAAATACTTCCAGCCGCGGCCCAAGGTAAGCTGGCCGGCACGCCAGGCGGCCCTGGCGCACGACGCGCAAATGGCGTCGAGCGGCATCACCACGGTATTCGATGCCGTGGCCATCGGCGACGTCAACAAGCAGAGCATGCGTCATCAGGCACTTGCCGAGATGTGTCGGGCGATCGACGACATCGTCGATGCAGGTCTCGCGCGGGTCGACCATCGCCTGCACCTGCGCTGCGAGGTCAGCCAGGCCGAAACGCTTGCGCGCTTCCGCGAGCTCGCCGACCTGCCGCGGCTGGGCCTGGTGTCGCTGATGGACCATACCCCGGGGCAGCGTCAGTTCGTCTCTTACGAGGCCTACAGTACCTACTACCAGGGCAAGTACGGCCTGAGCGATAGCGAGCTGGAAACGTTCGTCGCACAGCAGCGGGCCAGCAGCGCCCGCCACAGCGCCCAGCACCGGCGTGCCATCGCCGCCGAGTGCCAGGCCCGCGGGCTGGCGCTGGCCAGCCACGACGACGCCACACTGGAACACGTCGCCGAGAGCCGCGAGTACGGCACCCGCGTCGCCGAGTTTCCGACCACCCTCGAGGCGGCCGAGGCCTCGCACCGCGCCGGCATGGCGGTCATGATGGGCGCGCCCAACGTAGTACGCGGCGGCTCGCATTCCGGCAACATTGCCGCCGCCGAGCTGGTCGAGCGAGGGGTGCTGGATGTGCTCTCTTCCGATTACTATCCTTCGGCGCTGCTCGATGCCGTGTTCCGCATCGCGCGCATGGAAGATGGCTACGCGTTACCGCGGGCCGTGGCCACGGCCACGCGGCTGCCCGCCGAGGCGGTGGGGCTCACCGACCGCGGCCGCCTCGCCCCCGGGCTGCGCGCCGACCTGATTCGGGTGCGGCTGTGCGACGACCATCCGCTGGTCGAGCGGGTCTGGTCGGCCGGCAGGCAGGTGCACTGATGGCCACTGTCGAGGCGGGTCGGTTGGTGTACGTGATGGGTGCCAGCGGCGTGGGCAAGGACAGCCTGCTGCGTGCCGCTCGGCGCCGGCATCCGCAGTGGCCGGTAGCGCACCGCTATATCACCCGGACGAGCGGCGACAGCGAGGACTGCGTGAGCTTGAGCCGCGAAGAGTTCGCCTGGCGTCGCCAGGCGGGGCTGTTCTGTCTCGACTGGCGGGCCCATGGGCTGGAGTACGCCCTGGGGCTCGAGGTGGAGGCCTGGCTCGAGCGGGGCCTGACGGTATTGGTCAATGGCAGCCGGGATGCGCTGGCGCTGGCCGAGACGCGCTTCGGCGAACGGCTGCGGCCGGTGCTGGTCACGGCGCGCCCCGAGGCGCTGCGGGAACGCCTGGCGGCCCGTGGCCGCGAGAACCCCACCGAGATCGAGGCGCGGTTGGCGCGCCATCGGCGCCTGAGCCATGCCTGCCCCGAGGTGCATCGGCTCGATAACAGCGGTGCCTTGGCAGCAACCGTGGCGGCGCTTGACGCTTGGCTCGCCGGGGAGTGCGTCTCATGAAGCTGCGCTTCGTCGGTACCGGTGACAGCGCTCAGGTGCCGTGCTTCGGCTGTCACTGCGCGGCATGCGAGCGGGCCCGGGTGCTGAGCTGCCATCGACGCGGGCCCTGCTGCGCCGAAGTGAGCGTGGATGGCCAGCGCTACCTGCTCGACGCCGGGCGCACGGACCTGGCCGAGAGCTGCGAGCGGAAGCGCCCTGAAGCCATCCTGCTTACGCATTACCATGCCGACCACGTCCAGGGGCTGTTCCATCTGCGCTGGGGTATCGGCGAGCCGATCCCGGTCTACGGGCCCAAGGATGCCCAGGGCTGTGCCGACCTCTACAAGCATGCCGGCGTGCTTGCCTTCCAGCCCGGGCTCAAGCCGTTTCGCCCCCTGCGACTGGAAGGGTGCGAGGTCATACCGGTGCCGCTCATTCACAGCAAGCCGACGCTCGGTTACTGCCTGGACGACGGCGGGGCGCGGCTGGCCTACCTCACCGACACTTGCGGCCTGCCGGCCGAGACCGAGCGGTTCCTGCGGGGCTGGCAGCCCGATGCGGTAGTGCTCGATGCTACTCACCCGGCCAGTCACGCCGAGCCGCGCAATCACAACAGCGTGGCGATGGCATTGGAGATCATCGAGCGGCTGGCGCCGCGCCGGGCATGGCTGACGCACCTGAGCCATGCCGTGGATGCCGAGCACATGAGGGTGCACCTGGCGCTGCCGCCCCACGTGGCGCTGGCCCGGGACGGGCTCGAACTCGACCTCGACCTTTGCGCGGACCTGGCCCGGCTTGCCTAGACTGAGCGATACATGCCCCAGTACCGCGAGGCCCCGTGCTCGATATCGATACGCCCCAACCCATCTCACGCGACACTCTGCAGGCCCTGCTCGAGCGCCTGGCCGCCGATGCGCCACGCTGCTTCGGCGAGGGCCGGGTGGCCAGCTATATCCCGGCGCTGGCCGAGGTCGAACCCGACCGCTTCGGCATTGCCGTATGCCATACCGACGGCAGCGTGCAGTACGCCGGTAGCGCCGAGACGCGCTTCTCGATCCAGTCGATCTCCAAGGCGCACGCACTGGTGCTGGCCATGCAGCGCCTTGCACCCGAGGCGATCTGGCACCGGGTGGGCCGCGAGCCTTCCGGTCAAGCCTTCAATTCCATCGTCCAGCTCGAAGTGGAGAAGGGCGTACCGCGCAATCCCTTCATCAACGCCGGCGCCCTGATGGTCACGGATATGCTGGTCTCGGACCTGTTCCTGCCCCAGCAGACCCTGCTCGAGCATGTCAGGTATGTGAGTGCCACGCCGGACGTCGAGTTTGACGAGACCGTGGCACGCTCGGAGATGGACCACAAGGCGCACAATGCAGCCCTCGCCTACCTGATGCAGGCCTACGGCAACATCCACAACGACGTGGAAGTCGTGCTGGATGTCTATTTCCATGGCTGTGCGCTGTCGATGAGCTGCGTGGAGCTGGCGAAGAGCTTCGCCTTCCTGGCCAACCACGGCATCAGTCCGTTCGATGGCCGGCCGGTGCTGTCACCGGTTCAGACGCGCCAGCTCAATGCGCTGCTGCTGACTTGCGGGCTCTACGACGCCGCGGGCGATTTCGCCTGGCGTGTGGGATTACCGGGCAAGAGCGGCGTCGGCGGGGGCATCGTCGCCGTCTTGCCCCGGCGCATGAGCATCTGCGTCTGGTCGCCGCGGCTCGACGGCTACGGCAACTCGATAGCGGGGCGACATGCTCTCGAAGGGCTGGTGGCGGGGCTGAACGTGACGCCCCTGGGTTGACCTGCGGGAAAAGGTCAGTAACCGAGCCACCAAACTCGCTTACCTGCGGCCGGCCGTGGCTGCACTATGGTGAGTGAAGGTCATTCGCTTTCGCTGACAGACAGGGAGAGAGTCCATGAAAGCGCTGTGTTGGCACGGCAAGAACGATATCCGTTACGAAACGGTTCCCGACCCGCAGATCGAACATCCCCGCGACGCCATCATCAACGTCAGCAGCTGCGCCATCTGCGGCTCCGACCTCCACCTGTTCCATCACTTCATTCCCGCCATGGAATCGGGCGATGTGGTGGGTCATGAGTTCATGGGCGAGGTCATGGAGGTCGGCTCCGAGACGCGGGATCTCAAGGTCGGCGATCGCGTCGTGGTGCCCTTCACCATCACCTGCGGCGAGTGCGAGCAGTGTCGTCGCGGCAATTTTTCCCTCTGCGAGCGCTCCAATCGCAACAAGGCGCTGGCCGATAAGGTCTTCGGCCATGCCGGTGCCGGGCTGTTCGGCTACTCGCACCTTACCGGCGGCTATGCCGGCGGCCAGGCGGAGTACGTACGGGTACCGTTTGCCGATCAGACCCACGTCAAGGTACCCGATAGCTTGACCGACGAGCAGGTGCTGTTCCTCGGCGACATCTTTCCCACGGGCTGGCAGGCGGCGGTGCAGTGCGGCATCGAGCCGACCGACACGGTGGCCATATGGGGCGCGGGCCCCGTCGGCCAGTTCTGCGTGCGCAGTGCCGTGCTGCTGGGCGCCGAGCAGGTGGTGATCATCGACAACGTACCCGAGCGCTTGGCCATGGCCGAGGCCGGCGGGGCGATCGCGATCAATTTCGACGAGGAGAGCGTGCTCGACCGCCTGCAGGAGCTGACCCAGGGCAAGGGCCCCGAGAAGTGCATCGACGCGGTGGGGCTGGAGTCCCACGTGCCGCGCTCCATCGATTCGGTCTACGACCGCTTCAAGCAGGCCATGATGCTGGAAAACGATCGTGCCCACGTGCTGCGTGAAATGATCTACGTCTGCCGCCCGGGCGGAATTCTGTCGATTCCCGGCGTCTACGGCGGCCTGATCGACAAGGTGCCCATGGGTCCGCTGATGAACAAGGCACTGACCATGCGCACCGGCCAGACCCACGTCAAGCGCTGGACCGATGACCTGCTGGGCCTGATCGAAGAAGGGCAGATCGATCCCTCCTTCGTGGTGACGCACAGCGCTGGGCTGGATCAAGGGCCCGACATGTACAACACCTTCCGCGACAAGCAGGACGGCTGCGTGAAGGTCGTGCTCAAGCCCTGAGCGGCTGCGAGCGGACAAGCGTGAACGGACAAGGAGGTGAACATGAATCTCGATCGTAGCCATTCCCTACAACCCAGCGACAGGTTGGCGCGGGGGCTCGGCTGGCTGGGCATCGGGCTGGGGCTCTACCAGCTGCTGGCGCCGCGCAGCGTGACGCGAGCGCTGGGTGTCGAAGGCGCGGAGGCCATCGTGCGCACCTGCGGGGCGCGTGGCCTTGTCACGGGCATCGGTGCTCTGACCGTCAATCCGAAGCAGGCCCTCTGGGCGCGCAGTGCTGGCGACGTCATGGACCTTGCTGCGCTGCTGGCGCTGCTGACCGACCGCGATCACCCCAAGCGCAGCAACGTCAAGCTGGCGCTCGTGGCGGTGGGGGCGAGTACCGCGGCGAGCCTCTACTGCGCCCAGGCGCAGACCCGGCGTCATGCCTACCAGGGCGGGCGTACGCCCGACTACAGCGGACGCAGCGGTTTCCCACAGGGCTTGGAGCAGGCCCGTGGTGCCGCGGCGCGCAGCGGCGGGCTATCCTCGCGCCCCGCGGCCCTGCCTTCGCCGGCGCGCTCACCGGGCCCGCGGCTACAGGCCTCTTCGCCGCGCCATGTCGATACCGGCGGCTACCGCAAGGGTAGCGACTACGATTACTGAGGCAGGCGAGTCGCGCAGTAAACGCGCAAAGCAAAAAGGCCGAACCCGTCATGGGTTCGGCCTTTTTGTGGGTTCGGCCTTTTTCAGCCCCCGCCGATCCCCTCGACGACATAACCGGAGCCGCCACACTCGGGGCAGGTGCGGTTCTCGATCTTGCCGTCGCCCTTGCACTTGGGGCATACGTTCTGCCCAGTGCCGGGAGTCCCGGGGGGCGCCTCATCGCCCGGCTGCTCGGGCCGGGTTGCGTCGGGTTTGTCTGCCATGTCTGCCTCCTTGCGATCGGGTGGCTTCCCTCCTGAAGGGAAGGGTACCCTGACAAGTTAGGCACCCTTCCCCGGTGGCGACAAGCGAAGCGGTATTGGCGACGATGGTCACGCCTCCCTGGCAGTGCCAGAATGGAGCCTTCAGGAGGATGCCCATGACGCAGATGCACTGGCCGCAATTGCTCGACCCTTCGCGGCTGCACGGAAAACCCACCAGCGGCCGCGACGAGATCGGCCGTAGTCCGTTTCACAAGGATCACGACCGCATCGTCTTCTCCGGCTCGTTTCGGCGCTTGGGGCGCAAGACCCAAGTACACCCCCTGACCGACAACGATCACATCCACACGCGCCTGACCCACTCCCTGGAGGTGGGCTGCGTGGGACGCAGCCTGGGGATGATCGTCGGCGAGCTGCTGCGCGAGCGGCTGCCGAGCTGGATCACCCCCGCCGATCTTGGCGTGATCGTCCAGGCGGCCTGCCTCGGGCACGACATCGGCAACCCCCCCTTCGGCCATGCCGGCGAATACGCTATCCGCGACTGGTTCAAGCGCGCCGAACGTGATGGCAGCGGGCTGCTCGAAGGGCTGACCGAGCGCGAGCGGGCCGACCTGCTCACCTACGAGGGCAACGCCCAGGGCTTTCGCATCGTCACCCAGATCGAATACAACCAGTTTCGCGGTGGCATGCGCCTGACCGCGGCGACCCTGGGTACCCTGCTCAAGTACCCCTGGACCGTGGAGCACGGGGGCGGTGCCGGCAAGTTCGGCTGCTACCAGTCGGAGCGGCCGATGCTCGAGGACGTGACCCGTTGCCTGGGGCTATTGCCGCGTGGAGAAGGGCGCTGGTGCCGGCATCCGTTGGCCTGGCTGGTCGAAGCGGCCGACGACATCTGCTATGCGCTGCTGGATCTCGAGGACGGCCTGGAGATGGGCATCCTGCGCTTCGAGGAGGTGGCCGACGTGCTGCTGCAGATCGCCGGCGACGCCCCGCCCGACTATCCTCGCATGGCCCGCGACGGCGTTTCGCAGCGCCGCCGTATCGCCGCACTGCGTGGCGCCGCCATGGAGCGTGCGGTCAACGACGTGGGAGCCGTGTTCGTCGAGCACGAGAGCGCGCTACTCAACGGCACCTTGACCTCCGATCTGCTCGAACTCTGCCACCCCGACCTGGGCTGGGGCGTGGCGGCGGCCAAGCAGCTGGCCCGCGAACGCATCTTCCAGAACGAGCGCAAGGCCAAGCTGGAGATCGGCGCCTACACCACGCTCGGCATCCTGCTCGAGGCCTTCATCGGTGCCGCCCACGAGCTGCACTACACCGGCCAGGCCAGCTTCAAGCACCAGCGGGTGCTGGCGCTCATCGGGGAGAATACCCCGCGCCCCTCCTGGCCGCTCTACGACAGCTACCGGCGCATGCTCGACTTTATTGGTGGCATGACCGATCACTACGCCGTGGACCTGGCCCAGGAAATGGGCGGCCGCCTCAGGGGGGACTGAAGGGATGAGCGCGTGGCTTCGAGGCTTCTGGGGTACGCTGGCACTGCTGGTGATGACCTCCACGGCACCCGCCGATACGGCCTTGGAACGGCTGGAGGCCGAGGGCTTCGATCACTTTACCCTGGCCCTGACCTGGCATCCGGGTTTTTGTGACTCGCAGCGCCAACCGCCGCGGGAGTGCCGCGAACCGTCGCTGCGGGAAGGGGCCGGGCAAGGCTTCGTGCTGCACGGTCTGTGGCCTTCGCTCCCGGAGCGCTTCGCCGAGCAAGGCGTCGACCGCCGGCGCTGGTGGCAGAAGGGGTGCTTTCTCGAGCGACCGCGGGCCGACGGCAGCTTCTGTCGTGCCCATCCGCCCCTCGGCCTGGAGGAAACCTTGGCCGACAGCCTGGATGAGGCCATGCCGGGGCGGGCCAGTTGCCTCGACCGCTATCAATATGCCAAGCATGCGGCCTGCCTGGAATTGCCTGAAGAGGATTACTTCGCCGCTTCGGTGACACTGCTGGAAATCGTCAACGCGAGCGCTTTTGGCGCCTTCGTGACACTCAACCAAGGCGGGGAGGTCAATCGCAACGACGTGATCGCGGCGTTCGAGGCCGCCTTCGGTGAAGGTACTGGCCGTGCGTTGCGCCTGGAATGCCGTGGGCGCGGCAATCGTATCCTGACGGAGGTGCGCATCGGTATCGACTCACAGCGCCTGGATGATTTCCCGGCCCGCGACACTCTGGTGCCCCAGGATCGCGGACGCTGCGCCACTCGGCTCCATATCGCCGCCTTCGACTGAAGGGCGTTCAGATCGAGGGTTCGCTCAGCGTCGGATTCCTGTCCAGCTCCGCGGCACGATCGATCAACGCCGAGATCACCTCGTCATGCAGGGTGTCGCCCAGGTCGCCTAGGCGGCGCTCGCTGAGCTGCTGCGAAAGGGATTCGCCGCTGACGACCATCAGGCCCTCCGGCGTGCCGGCACAGGTGATGTCCCAGCCGGGCAGGGCGAGCACGCCCATGACCGGCACCGGCTGGCCGCAGCGCTGCTCCAGCCAGGCGGCCAGCCAGCGTGTGGCGCGCAGGGTCTTGGTCAGCGGGCGATGTTCGCTCCAGCCGGGGAAGCGCAATCGCTCCGGCTCGACGGTGACGATGTTGATCTCGCGTCCATCCGCAGTGAACGGCCATGTCCTGGCGCGTGTCTCAACCGCGAAGACGCCATGGGGCGTGACGGCCACGTGGTCGATGATATCGGTGTCGGTCGGCACATCGTGAAAGACATAGTAGGGATGGGCCTCGGGGCGCACCATGCGCTCCAGCTCCTGGCCCACGGCCAGCTCGCAAGCGAGCCCCAGCTTGATGCGACGGATGTGCTGGAAATCGCGAATCAGCAGGAAGCAGTAAACCAGCACCAGTACCGTGCTTAGCGCGCCGTAGAGTGCCCACTCGAGCCAGTTCTGACGGCTGGCGAAGAGCATGCGGCCCATTCCGTAGACCAGCGGTGCCAAGGTCAGGATGGGGCCCAAGGCGCCGTTGAGGAACAGCGTGGCGAAGGCCCGGTCGAGCCGATTGCGCAGGGCCTGGCCGGGTTCGCGCAGATGGCGGGCGTTGAACGGTGAGCGAACCCGGGCGTCATGCAGGTTGCGCAAGGCAATGACGATGACGGCCATGGCCCCCAGCGGGAACAGGAAGATGAGGGGTAGCAGGTACTCCAGCCAGGCCATGGGGTCCGTCCTTGCCGGTAAGCGTCACATAAGCAGTACATTCTAGACAAACCGAGGCGCCTAGGGCCATCTTCAACGGTCACGTGCACCGCAGCATGACGGATAGACGATGAACGATACACGACAGCCAGCCGTGACAGAAGCGGCCGAGCGATTGCGTGATTTTCTGAGGTGCCATCCACGCCTGGCCGTGCTCACCGGGGCGGGTGTCAGCACCGATAGCGGCATTCCCGATTACCGCGATGCCACGGGGGCCTGGAAGAGCGCCCCGCCCATGCAGCATCAGCAATTCATGTCCAGTCACGCCGCCAGGCAGCGTTATTGGGCGCGCGCCCTGGTGGGGTTCCGTGCCCTGCACGGGGCGCGACCCGGCGATGCGCATCGCGCCCTGGCGAGGTTGGAGCAGGCCGGCGTCGTCCATGGCATCGTCACACAGAATGTCGATGGGCTGCACCAGAAGGCCGGCTCACGGCGCGTGATCGACCTGCACGGCCGCGCCGAGCAGGTACGCTGCATGGCGTGTGGCGCCCTGCGCATGCGCCATGACCTGCATGCGGAACTGGCCGAGCGCAATCCCGAGTGGGGGGATACGGAAGCCGAGGTGCGTCCCGATGGTGACGCCGACCTCGAAACCGACTTCTCTTCGTTCGTGGTCCCCGGCTGTTGCCGTTGCGGCGAGGGGATCTGGAAGCCGGACGTGGTGTTCTTCGGCGACAGCGTGCCACGGGATCGGGTTTCACGGGCGCGGGCCCTGGTCGACGAGGCGGAAGCGCTGCTGGTGGTAGGAAGCTCCCTGATGGTCTATTCCGGCTTCCGATTCGCGCGCCAGGCCGACGCCAGCGGCAAGCCGATCGCCTGTCTCAACCTGGGACGCACACGCGCCGATGCGCTCTATGCGCTCAAGCTCGAGGCGCCGATAGGGGAGGTGCTCGCAGCGGTGGCTGCTGGATTCACTGACGTGGGACGAGCGGCAGGCTGACGGGAGACCCTTCCTCGGTCGGCATTGCGACCGGCTCCGGCGAGGCATGGGTCAAAGTGCCCTGCTGGCGCAGCTCGGCCGACAGCTGAGGAGAGCGAGCCGTTTCCAGGGTGCGCTGGTCGATGCGCAGCGTAACCGGCCAAGGCCCGCTTCCGCTCGGGGTGGCACGGGTTTCCGCCAAGGGGCCGTCGGCGTCGCGCAACTGTACCTGGAGCTCGGCGTCCGCACTGGGCTGAAGTCCCGCAGGGGGCTCGACCCGAGCGTTGAGTTCCGTGAATTCAGGTGTGCCGGCACAGCCGGCCAGGACCAGCAGTCCCAGCATGCCGATGCCGAGTCGTCTCGGTCGCATGACTTCTCCTCGTTCAGCCGCCTGACAGCTTGACGGTGTAGCCGAGTCGCTCGAGCTCGGCCTTGAGCAGTTCCCGATGATCACCCTGGATCTCGATGACGCCCTCGCTGTTTATCGAGCCACCGGTTCCGCAGCGCTTCTTCAGCGTCTTTGCCAGCGCCTTCAGTTCTGCGGCGGGCAAGGGAACGCCGCTGATGGTGGTCACTCCCTTACCCTTGCGCCCACTGGTCTCACGGCGTATCCGTACGATGCCGTCGAGCGCAGCGAGGCGGTCCTGCTCGGCCAACTCGGCACAGCGGCAGTCGCGTTGCGGCTGGCGGCAGTCCGGGCAGATGTCGCCATGTTCGGTCGAATAGACCAAGCCGCGCAGCTGGTCCTGCAATGAAGCCATGAAGCGCTCCTGGCGTGTTAGTCGGCGCAGGGAATGATAACGTCTCGCGGAAGGCTCTGCCTACCGCCGCTCGGGCTCAGCGGCCGAACAGGACCTGGCGGTTCTCCCTGGCTCGGGCATGAGCCAGGTTTTCGATCACCGTGGGCAATTGATACATGCTACTGATCATGATCGCCCCCTCGGGGGTCTCCTCGGCATCGGGAAAGCGGTTCAGGTGAATGACCGTCATGCTGGCATCCAGCGCGGCTTTCACACCCACCAGGGCATCGTCGACGGCAATACAGTCCTCGGGATCGAAGCCCATCGCCTGCGCAGCATGCAGATAGAGACGGGGGTCGGGTTTCCAGCAGTTGGCGGTATAGCCGCTATAGAGATGGCTGCCGAAGAAGTCGGCAAAGCCGATAGTTTTCAATGAGGTACGAATCTTGTTCTCGGGGCCGTTGGAAACCACGCCGCATGGGTAATCGATCAATGCCATGAGGGCTTCGCGCGCTCCCGTGATGGCCGAGAGCTCGGTCTCGAGCCGACGGTTCAAATTGCTGCGCATCTCGGCCTCCGTCGCGGCCAGGTGCATCGGGTCGACGCTGCCATGACGCCCCTCCAGCACTGCCACGATATTGCGGAAACGGCTGCCACGAAACTCCCCGACATAATCGCTGGCCTGGAAGGGCAGCCCCAGCCGGGTCAGGCTGGCCGCCATTTCGTCGGCCAGCAGGGGCTCGCTGTCAACCAGCGTGCCGTCACAATCGAAAAGCAGGCATAAGGGGCGAACCATACCAATCTTCCTTCGCAGTCTCGTGACTGTCGAACAGTGCCGTACCTCTTCTATCGGCATGCAGGCCTTGAAGTTTAGGCCGCTCTATGTTTGAAAACGCTGTTTCCTAAGTATTGCGCGTTAGGGTTCCGCTTTCAAGTCTGTCGGACCGTCGGGTTCGTCGCCTGTTACGAGGCCGTAAAGCGGCCGTGATTTGGCTGCCTATAACAGACCCATGTGCCAGATATCACCACCTTTCGTGGACCCTCAGTGCGCTCAGGGGGAAGTCTGGAGATAGAATAAGTAGTTGAATATAATGCCATTTAATAAAAGTTGGCAGGTGTTGGCCCACCTGGTGCAACAGTCAGGGTGAGTAGGACATGCCGGTCGAAATCGAGCAAAGGTTGCTAACCGGTATGACACGCGAAGCTTCGGCTTCACATAAGGAAATTCACGTTCAACTCCTTTGGAGGTGCGAACATGATGTCCAAGGAATTTCTCAAGAAACTCGGCATTGTCGGTATCACTTTCGGCCTGACTGCCAGCCCGCTGGCCCTTGCCGATTTCCATGACGAAGAGGATGAAGGCGCCGTTCCGCAGGAATCTGCTCCGGGTGCTGACGCTGGTGCGGATACCCAGATGGGTACTGAGGCTGGGGCCGATACCGGCATCGATGCCGGCTCCGATACCGGCGACAGCGGCCTGGGTACTGATGCGGACACTGACGTCGGTGCCGATGCTAATACTGACATGGGTGTTGGCTCGGATTCAGAGGCAGGCACCGCCATGGGTACCGATGATACGGGCACCAATGCAGGCGGCGCCGATACTGGCATCGAAGCCGGATCTGAAACGGGCGACAGCGGCCTGGGCACCGATGCTGATGCCGGCGTAGATGCTGAAGCTGAAGGCGACGCAGGCTTCAACGACGATTCCGCCAGCGAGTGGGAAGAAGAGAACGAAGAGGAAGAGTGGGAAGAGGAACAGGATGACGACCAGGATTGGTAAGTACTGATACCCAAGGACGGGTAGTCGCTGACAAGGAAGTTAGTGACGTCATCTGAAGGCTGACCCGATCAGCCGCCTCGAACCGCCCCCGGCCATGCCCGGGGGCGGTTTTCGTTTTACCGGGGCGTCAGACCGGGGCACGGTCATTTTGTGCTCATGTGACATTTTTCTCCACTTGTCTGACGCATCCCAGCGGCGCCCTGGCCAGGGTGGTTTCTTATAACTTCATATTTTTAAACGGATTTAAATTCGAAGAGTCAGATTGGCCTGCATTTCGCTCTAGCCTAAGTGCTGTCGGAATCCTCACGATGCGATTTCGGTACACCACTTCAGGAAAGCAAGTTCAAACTTCAGTTGGAGGTACGAACATGATGTCCAAGGAATTCCTCAAGAAGCTCGGCGTTGTCGGTATCACTTTTGGCCTGTCTGCGAGCCCGCTGGTCCTGGCCGATTTCCATGACGAGGAAGAGGACCAGGAAACCTATCCGGAAGAGACCGCTCCGGAGACTAACGGCAGCGCTCAGGGTGGCGTCGACTTCGATACCGTAGAGTACGAGAACGAAGAGGAAGAGTGGACCACTGACGAAGAGTGGGAAGAGGAGAACGAAGAGGAAGAGTGGACCACTGACGAAGAGTGGGAAGAGGAGAACGAAGAGGAAGAGTGGACCGCTGACGACGAGTGGGAAGAAGAGAACGAAGAAGAAGAGTGGGAAGAGGACACCGAAGCCGACCAGGATTGGTAATGGCCTAGGCTCCTTGAGCCCTCGTAAGACCGCCCCCGGCCATGCCGGGGGCGGTTTCGTTTTGGCCGGTGCATCCTCCTATTGACCCGGCGGTCAGATCAGGAATCAGCCGGTTCGGCCTGTTGCGGCGGGGCATCCTCGAGGATCTCTCCGTCGGGAGAGATCAGGTACCAGTGTCCGCCCAGGTGGTCGAGCCCTTGGCCCAGCGCGTCGCCGGGGTAGACGTCTCGGGCGAAGTAGTAGAGTGGCCAGCCGTCATACGTAACCTGAAGTGTCTCGTCCTCTCGCTCGATGACTCCGAGTCGATCTGCATCTACCTCTTCGCCGGCGATGGGGGGCTCCTCAGTGGCGTAGGGCGGCCAGGCAATAGCGCAGCTCTCGTCGCAGGTGCTGTAATCACCGCCCTGCTCATCCTGCATGAAAACGTAGAGACTCTTGCCGTCCTGGTTGGTCAGGTAGCGTCCGTAGGCTTCCTGTTCGGCGACTTCGAGGCGGGCCTGACCGCTAGGGTCGGAGGTAGGCTCCAACTGTTGCTCCGATTCCTCGGGGCTCATGCCTTCGACCTGTTGCGGATTGTCGTCTCCACCGGTTTCGGTGGTTTCCGGCCCGGCGAGCGCCGGAGCGGTGACGAGCGCCGCCACCAGAAAGCTGCTTGTCAGCGCACTTGGCATCATGTCGACCTCTCCTTGTCAGGTGCCTGGATCACTCTAGGTAACGTCGCGAGAACGGTGCAAGCTCAGCGACGACGGGACAGCCTTTTGGAATTGGCGCTGCTGCGGCGGTGATAGGGCGTCATGGTGCGCCGGCTGGTCACCCACCAAGGTGTCGTCTGGCCGAATGCCATCTGAAGCATGGCCTTCTGAATCTCAAAACCGGTTTCCATACCGGCCTCGAGCTTTTCGGTGACCATCCGCTGGTTCTCCTTCAACATCCGGGCGCTGGTAGGCGATTGGGTCTGCCAAAGGCCTTGGCGCATGGCGATGGTGGACATCGAGGTCGACCAGAGCTCGAAGGCCATGATGCTCAGGCGCCAGATTTCTGCCATCGGTGCCGGAGAATAGGTCATTGGAGGGGTGAAGGGGGTTAGCATCGTGACTCCTTGTCGTTGCTGGCGGCGATTCCACGCCTGCCGGTATCAAAAACCTGAGGGTATTCTTGGCCACTTGGTGCTGCATTGCAACATGAAGTGGCCGGGCATGGCGGACACGAATGGGATCTCAGCCGCGTAGCCGCCAGGCTGCCTCGTTGACCAGGCTGATGGGGCGCCTCCCGTCGAGGGCTAGCGCGATGTTGTCCACCGCGCGCTGAGCCATGGCGTCACGGGTTTCGTGGGTGGCCGAGCCGATGTGCGGCAGTGCTACCACGTTGGCCATGTGCGGCAGCGGCGATTCCGGCGACAGTGGCTCCTGCTCGAACACGTCGAGACCGGCGGCGTGTATCTCCCCGCTCTCCAGGGCGCCGATCAGCGCTGCTTCGTCGACCACCTTGCCTCGGGCAATGTTGACGAAGATCGCCGAGCGCTTCATCAAACCGAACTCGCGCTTGCCGATCAGATGGGTCGTTTCAGCCGAGAGCGGCACGGTTACGCAGACGAAGTCACTCTGTGTCAGCAGCTCATCCAGCTCGCAGCGCAAGGCGCCCAGCTCGCGCTCCAGGTCAGGCTTGGGCGAGGCGTTGGAGTAGAGCACTCGCATGCCGAAGCCCAGCGCGCCGCGACGGGCGACGGCGGCGCCGATGCGGCCGAAACCGATCATGCCCAGCGTCTTGCCGTGCACGTCGCTGCCGAACTGGGCTTCGCCTATGCTCCCCTGCCAGTCGCCGCGGCGAACGAAGTTGGCCAGTTCGATGGCACGCCTGGCGGTTGCCATGATCAGCAGGAAACCGGTATCGGCAGTGGTCTCGGTGAGCACATCGGGCGTGTTGCACAACAGAATGCCGCGCTGGGTCAGTGCTTCAACGGGGTAGTTGTCGTAGCCCACCGAGATGGTGGCGATGGCCTCCAGGTGCGGGGCTTGATCGAGCAGCTCGGGTGTGATGGCGAGACTTGAGCCGACGATGCCGTGGGCCTCGCGCAACGCTTCGCGAAAACCGGGGTCATCGGCGCTCTGCAGGGCTTCGAAGTAGTCGACGTGAAAACGCTGCCTGAGCGGGTCGAGGTGCGTGGGTTTGAGGCGGCTGTAGGCGACGATGCGTTTGGTCATTGTCTCGCTCCGGTGTGCAATGGCGGTTACGGCAAGTCTGGCAGGACGCGCTCGAGTTCGGCCAGGCGCGTGCGACTCGGCAGACCCTCCATGTCGCCCTGCACCTGCACGGCTTCGGCGCCGATCAGGTTGCCGCGGCGCGCGGCTGCCTGTGGCGAAAGGCCATCGAGCAGGGCGCTGATCACGCCCACGGCGAAACCATCCCCGGCGCCCACGGTATCCACCACCTGCTCGACCCGAAACCCGGCTACCGTGGCCTCCGTCTCGCGGCCTTCGAGTACGCCGCGGTAGTAGGCGCCCTCCGGCCCAAGCTTGAGGAACACGGCTTGGGCGCCACGCTCGAGATAGAAATCGGCGATGCCGCGAGGTGTATCGTGCCCGGTCAGCAGGCGTCCCTCGGCCAGGCCCGGCAGTACCCAGTCGGCCTGGGCTGCCATGGCATTCAGCGTTTCGCGCATCGCAGCCTCGCTGGGCCACAGACTGGGGCGAAGGTTGGGGTCGAAGGAGATGCTGGCGCCATGGAAATGGGCCTGGTCGAGCATGTGTCGGGTCAGCTCCCGGCAGCTGTCGGAGAGCGCCGGTGGAATGCCGGTGGCATGCAGGTGGCGCGCGGCGGTGAAGTCGATCTGCTCGGCATCCCCGGGTGCCATGTGACTGGCGGCGCTGCCGCGACGAAAGTATTCTACCCTGGGGTCGGCGCCACCCAGGGCGCGCTCCTTGAACACCAGGCCGGTGGCGTGTTCAGGGTCTTCGCTCAGGTAGCGGCAGTCCAGGCCCTCCGCTTCGAGCTTGTGGCGAATGTAAGTGCCGAAGCCGTCGCTGCCGACGCGGCTCAGCCAGCCGACGCGAAAACCGAGCCGGGCCAGGCCGATGGCGACGTTGGTATCGGCCCCGGCGATGCCGCGCCGGAAGCATTCCACGTCGGCCAGCGCCCCGGGGGTCTCGGCCACGAACAGGGCCATCGCTTCGCCGAAGGCAAGGATTTCCGGTGGGAGAGAGGAGTCGCTCATGGTGCCTCCTGGTCGTGATCGATGTCATGGTCTTGGGCGGGGCCCGCGGGGCAAGTCGAGCCGCGGGCATTCAGCCGGGCCGGGAACAGCGTGCGGCGGGGCGGCTGTGGGGGCGTACCGTCGTCAACTCGTGCCAGCAATTGCTGCACGGCGGCCCGGCCGATGGTCTCGGTGGGCTGGGCCAGCGTCGTGATGCCGGGGGGAACCAGCTCGCACCACGCGAGTTCGTCGATGCCGAGCAGGCCAACTTCGCCGAGGCGCACCCCGAGGGCCTGCAAGGCGCGGGTGGCGGCCAAGGTCACGTTGCCATTGGCGCAGAGCACGGCTGGACGCTCGGCCCGGGCGAGGAAATCCTGCAGGATCTCGCGTGCCGCATCCGGGGCGCATGGCCTCAGGTCGCGGCGCTCACCGTGCAGGTTCGGCTCGTCGGTCAGGCGCTGCTCGAAGCGCTGCCAGCGTTGCTGCCGTGGACTCGCCTGGCCCACCGGTTCGCTGAGAAACAGCAGGCTGCGGTAGCCCTGCTCGATCAGGTGATCGATGGCCATGTCCACGGCGAGCGCGTTGTCGAGGCCGACCACGTCCGCTTCCACTTCCTCCAGCCAGCGGTCGAGCAGGACCAGCGGCAGACCCTGTTGGGTCAGCTCCTCAAGCACATGAGCGGGGCTGCCGGCGGCATTCACCACCAATCCCTCTACCCGGTAGGAGGCAAGCAGGGCCAGGTGGGTGCGCTCTTGCACCGGGTCGTTGTCGGTGTTCGCCACCAGCAGCGAGAAGCCGTGCTCGCGGCAGGCCTGCTCGATGCCATGCATCACCGCGATCGAATAGGGGTTGCGGATGTCGGCCACCAGCATGCCGAGCAGCTTCGAACGCCCTCCCTTGAGGCCGCGGGCCATCTGGTTGGGACGGTAGCCGAGCCGGCGCGCAGCCTCTGCGATGCGCTGCTGCAGGGTTGGCGAGAGCCGCTCGCGCTCGCCGCTGAAATAGCGTGACACGCTGGTCTTCGAGGCATCGGCTTCGCGTGCCACTTCGAGAATGGTGGCGTGCCGGGTGGATCGGGCAGGCATGGGGCTTCTCTTGATGGGAACGTTCCCATCCTAGGCGCGAAACCGTGCATCGTGCAAGTGCCGTCATTCAGGCCAGGGAGGAGTGAGGGGCTGAGACAGGCCGTAATGCAGCGGGGCGGCCATGAAGGCCGCCCCGCTGATGGTTACAAGGAGCCTGCTCGCGCGGCTTACTTCACCTTGGGGTCCAACTCGCCACGGGCGTAGCGTTCGAACATCGCCTCGAGGCTGATCGGCTTGATGCGGCTGGCATTGCCGGCGGTGCCGAAGGCTTCGTAGCGGGCAATGCAGATGTCGCGCATGGCGGTCACGGTTTCCTTGAGGTACTTGCGCGGGTCGAACTCGCTGGGGTTGTTGGCCAGGAAGCGGCGTACCGCCCCGGTGGAGGCCAGGCGCAGGTCGGTGTCGATGTTGACCTTGCGCACGCCGTGCTTGATGCCCTCGACGATTTCCTCGACCGGCACGCCGTAGGTCTCGGGAATCTCGCCGCCGAACTCGTTGATGATGGCGAGCCACTCCTGCGGCACCGAGGAGGAGCCGTGCATCACCAGGTGGGTGTCGGGGATGCGCGCGTGGATCTCCTTGATGCGCTGAATCGAGAGGGTGTCGCCAGTAGGTGGCCGGGTGAACTTGTAGGCGCCGTGGCTGGTGCCGATGGCAATGGCCAGCGCGTCGACCTGGGTGGCCTTGACGAACTCGGCGGCCTCCTCCGGATCGGTCAGCAGCTGGTCGTGGGAGAGCACGCCCTCTGCGCCGATGCCGTCCTCTTCACCGGCCATGCCGGTTTCCAGACTGCCCAGGCAGCCCAGCTCACCCTCCACCGAGACGCCGCAGGCGTGGGCCATCTCGACGGTGCGGCGGGTGACGTCGACGTTGTACTCGTAGCTGGTCGGGGTCTTGCCATCCTCGCCCAGCGAGCCGTCCATCATCACCGAGGAGAAGCCGAGCTGGATCGAGCGTTGGCAGACCGCGGGAGAGGTGCCGTGGTCCTGGTGCATCACCACCGGGATGTGGGGGAACTCCTCCACGGCAGCCAGGATGAGATGGCGAAGGAACGGCGCGCCAGCGTACTTCCGCGCGCCGGCGGAGGCCTGGACGATCACCGGGGAGTCGGTTGCGTCGGCCGCTTCCATGATGGCGCGCATCTGTTCGAGGTTGTTGACGTTGAAGGCTGGAATGCCGTAGCCGCGCTCGGCGGCGTGGTCCAGCATCTGGCGCATGCTGATCAGTGCCATTGACTCACCTGTTCTCTTTCAGTCTGTCTGGGGGTGATGAAGCGCCGCCTGGCAGCGCCGGGCGGCATGGGGGTCAGCGTGCGGCGGCGTCTTCCAGGGCCTTGACGGCGGGTAGCGTCTTGCCTTCCACGTATTCGAGGAAGGCGCCCCCGCCGGTGGAGATGTAGGAGACCCGCTCCTCAATCCCGTACTTGTCGATGGCCGCCAGGGTATCGCCGCCGCCGGCGATGGAGAAGCCGTTGCTTTCGGCGATGGCTTTCGACAGCGCCTCGGTGCCCTTGCCGAACTGGTCGATTTCGAACACGCCCACCGGGCCGTTCCAGAGGATGGTGCCGGCGTCCTTGAGCAAGCCGGCCAGCCGCCCGGCCGTGTCGGGGCCGATGTCGAGGATCATCTCCTCGTCGCCTACCTGGTCGACCGGCTTGACCACCGCCTCGGCCGATTCGGAGAACTCGGTGGCCACCACCACGTCGGTGGGCAGCGGAATCTCGACCTTGGCCATCAGGGCCTTGGCCTGGTCGATCAGGTCGGCTTCATGCAGCGACTTGCCCACCTTGTGGCCCGCCGCGGCAATGAAGGTATTGGCGATGCCGCCGCCGACGATCAGCTGGTCGCACTTTTCGGAGAGCGCGTTGAGCACCTCGAGCTTGGTCGAGACCTTGGAGCCGCCGACGATGGCCACCATGGGGCGCTTGGGCGTGGCCAGCGCCTTTTCCAGCGCGTCGAGCTCGGCGGCCAGCAGCGGACCGGCGCAAGCCTGCGGGGCGAAGCGGGCCACGCCGTGGGTCGAGGCCTGGGCGCGGTGGGCGGTGCCGAAGGCGTCCATCACGTAGACGTCGCACAGCGCGGCGTACTGCTGCGAGAGGGTTTCGTCGTCCTTCTTCTCGCCGACGTTGAAGCGCACGTTCTCCAGCAGCACGATTTCGCCCTCGGCCAGGTCCTGGGCGGTGTCGAGGTACTCCTCGACCAGGCGCACCGGGCGACCGAGCAGCTCGCCCAGGCGCTCGGCCACCGGGGCCAGCGAGAACTCATCGGCCGGCTCGCCTTCCGTCGGGCGCCCGAGGTGGCTCATCAGCATCACCTTGGCGCCGCCTTCCATGGCGGCCTGGATGGTCGGCAGGCTCGCCCGCAGGCGGGCGTCGCTGGTCACCTTGCCGTGCTTGACGGGTACGTTCAGGTCCTCGCGGATCAGCACACGCTTGCCGCGCAGGTCGAGGTCGGTCATCTTGAGCACGTTCATCAGGCGTCATCCTTTCCTTGTGTGAGCGAAACCGGGGTCACCGGGGCGCCGCGGGGAGCGCCGCCATTCGCTGGGCGACGTCGAGCATGCGGTTGGCGAAGCCCCACTCGTTGTCGAACCAGCAAAGCAGCTTGATCAGGCGGTTGCCCGCGACCCGGGTCTGAGTGGCGTCAACGATACCCGAGCGGGGGTCATGGTTGAAGTCGACCGAGGCCATGGGCTCTTCGGTGTAGCCGAGCAGCCCGGCCAGGCGCCCGGTGCTCGCCTCTCGCAGCAGGGCATTGACCTCGGCGGCCGACGTGTCGCGGCGCACGCAGATCGACAAGTCCATGGCCGAGACGTTGATCGTCGGCACGCGCATGTGCAGACATTCGAAGCGCCCGGCCAGGTGCGGCATCAGGCGGTTGATGCCACGGGCCAGGCTGGTGTCGACGGGCACGATGGAGTGCATTGCCGAGCGTGTCAGGCGCAGGTCGGTCTGATGATAGGCATCGATCACCGGCTGGTCGTTCATCGCCGAGTGTACCGTGGTGGTCACGCCATGCTCGATGCCAAGCGCTTCGTCGAGCACGGTGAGCACGGGTACCAGGCAGTTGGTGGTGCACGATGCCGCCGAGACGATGCGATGCTCGGCGGCAAGCTCGCCATCGTTGATGCCGCAGACGATGGTGGTGTCGACGTCGCTCTCGGCGGGCTGGGAGAACAGCAGGCGGCCGGCGCCGGCCGCAAGGTGACGCTCGGCGGTGGCGCGATCCTTGAAGCTGCCCGAGCATTCCAGCACCAGGTCGATGCCGAGCTCGCCCCAGGGCAGGCGGGTGGGCTCCGGCTCGGTCAAGACTTCGATGGACGCGCCGTCGACGACCAGTCGTCCCGCAGCGGCTTCCACTCGTCCGGGGAAGCGCCCGTGGGTGGTGTCGTAGCGGGTCAGGTAGGCGATGGTGGCCAGGTCGGAGAGTTCGTTGATCGCCACGACTTCCAGCGCCGGTTCTTCGGCTCGGCCCGGTTGGCGCTCGCGCAGCGCCCGCAGCACGCACTGACCGATACGACCGTAACCGTTGATGGCGATACGCTGGGCCATGAGGCGGGCTCTCTTGCCGGCGGAAAGCGGCGATTCTAGCGCATTTTCGCCGCATTTGCCCACGTGACCTGCGTCTCTGCCGGTGCTGTGTGGCGTGTGAAAATCCCTGTCGAGCAAGACTTGAAAAATGTCGCAATGACCCTATAAGAAGCTGTACGGCACGGTGGGGTCTGTCCCCCCTGAATGCCGCGGTTCGGGTTGACCCGCTAGACTCAAAAGCCTGATAGCGTAGGAGGTGTTCGATATGTTCGGAGATCTCAAGCGTTTCGATACCGGAGTGTCGCCGGGAGCGGACTGGTTCCGCCAGTGGCTCGACGAAGTCTTTTCGGAAGAGGGAGCGGCGGACATCCGCTCGGTGCCGCACGGCAGCTTTCCGATGATCAATGTCGGGCGTACCGATGATGCCGTCCGCGTCTATGTCCTCGCGGCCGGCTTGACCCACGACGATCTCGAGATCAGCGTTCAGGACAACGTGCTGACCTTGAAGGGACGGCGCGACGCCCTGCCACGGGACGACGATGGCGAGAGTGTACGGCCCAGCTTCCGTCGCGAACGCTTCGACGGAGAGTTCGTGCGCACCATCGGCCTGCCCGAAGGCATCGACGTCGAGCGTGCCGAGGCGCGCTGTCACGACGGGGTGTTCGAAATCCACCTGCCCAAGCGTGAAGAGCTCAAGCCTCGTCGCATCGAGGTTCAGGCGGCCTGAGTCGCCTGACACCAAACTCGACAAGACGATCAGCACGTGAGGAGGTGATGAACATGAACGAAGTCGCTCGTCAAGAACCGCAGTCCCATGTGACCGCGCGTGAAAAGCGCAGCCTGGCCATGCGGCCACCTGTCGACATCTACGAACAGGATAATGCCCTGTACCTGGTTGCCGACATGCCCGGCGTTTCCCGGGATGGTCTTAACGTCGAGGTCGATGGCAACCTGTTGAGCATCGAGGGCGAGATTCGTATCGACATGCCCGAGGGCATTACGGCAACTTATGCCGAGGCCAAGGCCCAGCGCTTTGCTCGGCGCTTCACGCTCAGCCACGAGATCGATACCGCCGCCATCGAGGCACATTTGGAGAAAGGCGTTCTCCATTTGCGGTTGCCGAAGAAGGAGAAGCATAGAAGCCGGCGGATCGAGATCAAAGCGGCCTAGACCAAAGCGCCCTTTCCTTGTGAAAGGGCGCATCCGTTTGCAAGCGAGGGCAACGCTCGGTACGGTTTTCACTACGCTGGGAATAGCGATTCACGACACCATGGAGAGGAAGACATGACCGATATACCCCAACTACTGGGTGACGATGCCGAATACCTGCTGGATCATCGCTGCCGAGGCTTTCCCCGCGAGCAGCTGCACCTGCCGGGACCGGACTTCGTCAGCCGGGTAGTGGCCGACAGCGACCGCAGCCCGGCGGTAATGCGCAGCCTGCAGGCACTGTTCGACCATGGTCGCCTGGCCGGTACCGGCTACCTCAGCCTGCTGCCGGTGGACCAGGGCATCGAGCACTCCGCCGGCGCTTCGTTCGCGCCCAACCCGCGTTACTTCGATCCGGCCAACATCGTCGAACTGGCCATCGAGGGTGGCTGCAACGGCGTAGCCTCCACCCTGGGCGTGCTGTCGTCGGTGGCGCGGCGCTATGCGCACCGTATCCCGATGATGCTCAAGCTCAATCATAACGAGACGCTGAGCTACCCGGCGCTCTACGACCAGACCTTGTTCGCCGAGGTGGAGCAGGCCCACGACATGGGTTGCGTGGCGGTCGGCGCCACCATCTACTTCGGCTCCCCGGAGAGCCGCCGCCAGATCATGGAGATCAGCGAGGCCTTCGAGCGCGCGCATCAACTGGGCATGGCCACGGTGCTGTGGGCCTACCTGCGCAACCCTGCGTACAAGCACGAAGGCAAGGATTACCACGTGGCCGCCGATCTCACCGGCCAGGCCAACCATCTTGCCTCGACGATCAAGGCCGACATCGTCAAGCAGAAGCTGCCGGAGACCAACGGCGGCTACCAGGACATCGGCTTCGGCCATACCCATGCCAAGGTCTACAGCGAGCTGACCTCCGACCATCCCATCGACCTGGCCCGTTATCAGGTGGCGTGCTGCTACATGGGTCGTGCCGGCCTGATCAATTCCGGCGGTGGCTCCAAGGGTCACTCGGACCTGGGCGAGGCGGTGCGCACTGCAGTGATCAACAAGCGTGCCGGCGGCATGGGGCTGATCTCGGGGCGCAAGGCCTTCCAGAAGCCCATGACCGAAGGCGTCGAGCTGCTCCAGACCATTCAGGACGTCTATCTGGACAAGAGCGTGACGGTGGCCTGAGCCAATCTCGACGCGAAGCAAAACGAAAGGGCACGACCTGAAAGGTCGTGCCCTTTTTCGTGACGCTTGTGAAGGAGTCGTCAGCCCAGCAGCTCGTTGGCCTGTTCGACAACGTTTTCCTTGGTAAAGCCGAAGTACTTGAACAGGTCGCCCGCCGGCGCCGATTCGCCGAAGGTGGTCATGCCGATCACGCGACCCTCGAGGCCCACGTACTTGTACCAGTAGTCGGCGTGGCCGGCCTCGATGGCGATGCGCTTGGTGACTGCCTTGGGCAGTACCTTGTCGCGATACTCGGCATCCTGGCCGTCGAAGCGGTAGGCTGAAGGCATCGAGACCACGCGTACGGCGCGGCCCTGGCCTTCCAGCTCGGCTGCCGCCTCCATGGCCAGCGAGACCTCGGAGCCGGTGGCGATCAGAATCAGCTCAGGCATGTCCTCACTGTCCTTGAGGACGTAGGCACCGCGCTGGATTTCGGCCAGTTGCTGCTTGCTGCGCTCCTGGTGCGGCAGGTTCTGGCGTGACAGTACCAGTGCCGTGGGGCCGGAGTTGCGCTTGATCGCGGCGTCCCAGGCGGCGGCGGTCTCCACCGCGTCGCAGGGGCGCCAGGTGCAGAGATTGGGCGTGGAGCGCAGGTTGGTCAGCTGCTCGATCGGCTGGTGGGTGGGGCCGTCCTCGCCGAGGCCGATGGAGTCGTGCGTGAACACGTAGATGGCGCGTTTTCCCATCAGCGACGCCATGCGCACCGAGTTGCGCATGTACTCCATGAAGATCAAGAAGGTGGCGCCGTAGGGAATGAAGCCGCCGTGCAGCACGATGCCGTTCATGATCGCGCCCATGCCGAACTCGCGTACCCCGTAGTGCAGGTAGTTGCCACCCGGATTCTCTCGCGAGATCGGCTTGGCGCCGCTCCAGAAAGTCAGGTTGGAGGGGGCCAGGTCGGCGCTGCCGCCGAGCAGCTCGGGCAGTTGCGGGCCAAGCTCGTTGAGGCACAGCAGCGACGCCTTGCGCGTGGCCAGGGTTTCGCCCTGCTGCTGCATCTTCTCGATGAAAGCTTCGCTGGTGATTTCCGCCGGCAGCTGGCACTGGGCGCGGCGGCTGAATTCCCGGGCGAGCTCGGGGTGCTCGTCGCGGTAGCGGGCGAAGCGGCTCTGCCAGTCCTCCTGCTGCGACTTGCCTCGCTCGCGGGCGTCCCAGGCCTGGTAGATCGGCTCGGGCACGTGGAAAGGCGAGTGCGGCCAGTTGAGCTGCTTGCGCGCCGCGGCCACTTCCTCCTCGCCCAGCGGAGCGCCGTGGCTCTCCTCCTTGCCCTGCTTGTTGGGCGCACCGAAGCCGATGATGGTCTTGCAGATGATCAGGCTCGGTTTCTCCTCATGGCTGCGGGCCAGCTCGATGGCAGCCTTGATCTGCTCCGGGTCGTGGCCGTCGACGTTGGGCACCACGTGCCAGCCGTAGGCCTCGAAGCGCTTGGCGGTATCGTCGGTGAACCAGCCCTCGACCTCGCCGTCGATGGAGATGCCGTTGTCGTCGTAGAACACCGTGAGCTTGCCCAGCCCCAGGGTGCCGGCCAATGAGCACACCTCATGGGAGATGCCTTCCATCAGGCAGCCATCACCGACGAAGCAGTAGGTGTTGTGATCGACGATCGAGTGACCGGGGCGGTTGAACTGCGCCGCCAGGGTCTTTTCGGCGATGGCCATGCCCACGGCATTGGCCAGGCCCTGGCCCAGCGGCCCGGTGGTCGTCTCTACACCCGGGGCGTAGCCGAACTCAGGGTGACCGGCGGTCTTGGAGTGCAGCTGGCGGAAGTTGCGCAGTTGCTCGAGCTCCAGCTCATAGCCGGTCAGGTGCAGCAGGGAGTAGAGCAGCATCGAGCCGTGGCCGTTGGACAGTACGAAACGATCGCGGTCGGGCCATTTGGGGTCATTGGGGTTGTGCTTGAGGTAGTCGTTCCACAGCACTTCGGCGATGTCGGCCATGCCCATCGGAGCGCCGGGATGGCCGGACTTGGCCTGCTGTACGGCATCCATGGACAGGGCGCGAATGGCATTGGCCAGTTCGAATCGGGACGGCATTTGGGTTAGCTCCTCGCCTGCGGCAGAATGGGGCAAGTCATCGGCGGCCTGCCGGGCCGGCCGGTAGTGTTCTGGCTGGGCGCCGCAGGAAGGTACGGCGCGGTCGAATTCGGCCGCCTATTGTCGCCGACTTGCCGCCGAGCATCAAATGACGGGTGCCTCCCCGGGTGGCGCCATGTAAACTCGGTCTCCATGGCGCTGTGTGCCCGCCGGGCGAAAGCCGGGAGCATGCAGCTCGAAGGCCGTCATTCCGGTTCGATGGCACCGCTGCGCTTTGCCGATATACAAAAGGGTCGACACGCATGAGCGAATACTCCCTGTTCACCTCCGAATCCGTCTCCGAGGGACATCCGGACAAGATTGCCGATCAGATTTCCGATGCGGTGCTGGACGCCATCATCGCCCGCGACAAACACGCCCGGGTGGCTTGCGAGACGCTGGTCAAGACCGGTGTGGCCATCGTCGCCGGCGAGATCACCACCTCCGCCTGGGTTGACCTGGAGGAGCTGGTGCGCGAGGTGATCATCGATATCGGCTATACCTCATCGGAGGTCGGGTTCGACGGCGAGACCTGCGGGGTGCTCAACCTGATCGGCAAGCAGAGCGTGGACATCGCCCAAGGGGTCGACCGCAGCAAGCCGGAAGACCAGGGCGCTGGCGATCAGGGCCTGATGTTCGGTTACGCCACCAACGAGACCGACTCGTTCATGCCGGCGCCGATCCACTACGCCCACCGCCTGGTGGAACGCCAGGCCGAGCTGCGCAAGCATGGGCTATTGCCGTGGCTGCGTCCCGATGCCAAGAGTCAGATCACCTTCCGCTACGATGCGGCGGGGAAGCCCTGCGGCGTCGAGGCGGTGGTGCTGTCGACCCAGCATGCGCCGGAGATCGACCAGGAGGAGCTGCGGCGGATGGTCAAGCGCGAGATCATCGAGGAGGTGATCCCTGCCGAATGGCTCTCCGAGTCGACGCAGTTTCACATCAACCCCACCGGGAAGTTCGTCATCGGCGGCCCGGTAGGCGACTGTGGCCTCACCGGGCGCAAGATCATCGTCGATACCTACGGCGGCATGGCGCGCCACGGCGGCGGGGCCTTCTCCGGCAAGGACCCCTCCAAGGTCGACCGCAGTGCCGCCTACGCCGGGCGCTACGTGGCCAAGAATGTCGTCGCCGCAGGGCTCGCCGACAAGTGCGAGATTCAGGTGTCGTATGCCATCGGCGTGGCCGAGCCCACCTCGGTAGCGATCAATACCTTCGGCACCGGCAAGGTGGACGAGGCGCGCATCATCGAGCTGGTACGCGAGCACTTCGACCTGCGCCCCTTCGCCATCACCCGAATGCTCGATCTGCTCCATCCCATGTACCAGCTCACCGCGGCCTACGGTCACTTCGGCCGCGAGCCCTTCGAAACCCGCTATCGCTGGAAGGACAACAAGGGCGAGGAGCACACCGAGACCTTCACCGCCTTCCCCTGGGAGCGTATCGACCGCGCCGCCGCGCTGCGCCAGGCCGCCGGCTTGTAGGTTTCCTTGTAAGCCCAGGCTGACAGCAACTGACAGGCCCCGCCGACAGCGTCGCGCGGGGCCTGTTGCTATGGTAGGAGCCTTTTTCTGGTGAGGCTACCGCTATGCTTCAGCGTCTTGTCGCCGGCCTGTTCTGCCTGGTTGGCGTGTGGCTGCCCCTGGCTGCCTATTCGCACGCACCCTGTCCGGCGGTGCCGGCACCCGATGCGGTGGCGGCACTGGTCGAGCGCCTTGCGGAGTGGGACGACGCCTACTATCGGCAGGGCGAATCCATCGTCAGCGATGACGTCTACGACCAGGCCAGGGCACGGCTCGAGAGTTGGCGGCGCTGTCATCCCGGGCGGGTGCCTCCGGCGCCGGTGCCAAGCCACCCGAGTGGCGACCTCGGCCACCCGGTGCGCCACACGGGGCTCGAGAAGCTACCCGACGCGGCAGCGGTGGGACGCTGGCTATCGCGCCGCGACGATGTCTGGATCCAGCCCAAGATAGATGGTGTCGCGGTAACCCTGGTCTACGCACAGGGCGAGCTCAAGCATGCCATCAGCCGAGGCGATGGCGTGACGGGACAGGACTGGACCGAACGAGTGAAGCGCCTCCCGGCAGTGCCGTCTCGTCTGCCCAGGGTGCAGGACGCCGTGCTACAGGGGGAGCTTTACCTGCGCAGCGCGGCTCACGTGCAGGCCGAGAGGGGAGATGACGGGGCACGGGCCCGCGTGATCGGGCTGTTGGCTCGCGACGCCCTGAGCGATGCCGAGGCCGATGAAGTGGGGGTCTTCATCTGGGAATGGCCGGACGGCCCCGCCACGATGGCGGCGCGGCTGGAAGGCCTGACGGCGCTGGGCTTCGTCGACACGGCTGCCTTCACTCACCCCGTCGACGACTTGGCAAGCATCGAGCAGTGGCGCGACACCTGGTTTCGGAGCCCGCTGCCTTTCGCCACCGACGGCGTCGTGCTGCGCCAGGCCTCGCGGCCACTCGGCGATAAGTGGCAAGCCGAACCGCCAACCTGGGCCATCGCCTGGAAGCACCTGCCTCGAGAGGCGCTGGCCGAGGTTCGCGGCGTCGAGTTCCGCATCGGCCGTACCGGTCGCATCACCCCGCTGCTGCATCTCTATCCGGTAGCGCTGGAGGGGCGTACGATCCGCCGCGTCAGTCTGGGTACCCTGGCCCGGTGGCGGGCATTGGACGTCAGGCCCGGGGATCGTGTCGTGGTTGCCCTGGCAGGGCTGACCATCCCTCGGCTTGAGGGGGTGGCCTGGCGCAACCCCGAGAGAGCGATGCTGACAGTGCCCGATGTCGAGGCCTACCACGCATTGAGCTGCTTGCGCGCCACGCCGGGCTGCGAGGGGCAGTTCCTCGAGCGTCTGGCGTGGCTCTCCGGCCCCGAGGCCCTTGCCCTGTCCGGAGTGGGGGAGGGCACCTGGCGAGCGCTGGTCGAGGCCGGCCTGGTGACGACGCTGCTCGACTGGATGGCGCTGGACGAGCGCATGCTTCAGCGAGCCCACGGTATCGGCGAAACTCGCGCCCGGGTACTGGCGGCGACATTCGATTCGGCGCGGGCGGCCCCCTTTTCGCGCTGGCTGCAAGCGTTGGGGGTACCGCCGGGGGTCGAGACTGCCCTGCCGGCAGACTGGGCGGCATTGGCTAGGTATGAGAGCCGCGACTGGGCGTCGCTGGACGGACTGGGCGCCGAGCGTGCCGCGGCGCTGACCGCGTTCTTCGCTCATCCTGAAGTTCGCCGCCTGGCGGCACGGCTCGCCAGTTACGGGGTGATGGGCTTCGGCGGTTGATTGTCGCCTCCGGCGATCCCAGCCTATAGTAGGTGTCACCGTTTTCCGCTCGAGAGAGGTGACGCATGAACCAGCCCGCCGTTTCCGCCCCGACCGCACAGGACTTCAAGGTCGCCGACATCAGCCTGGCCGACTGGGGACGGCGCGAGATCCGCATCGCCGAGACCGAGATGCCGGCGCTGATGAAGATCCGCGCCAAGTACCGCGACGAGCAGCCGCTCGCGGGGGCGCGCATCGCCGGCTGTATCCACATGACCATCCAGACGGCGGTGCTGATCGAGACGCTGATCGACCTGGGGGCCTCGGTGCGCTGGTCGTCGTGCAACATCTTCTCGACCCAGGACCATGCCGCTGCCGCCATCGCTGCCGCCGGGATTCCCGTGTTCGCCTGGAAGGGCGAAACGGAAGAGGAGTTCTGGTGGTGCATCGAGCAGACCGTGGAGGGCCCCGATGGCTGGACGCCCAACATGGTGCTCGACGACGGCGGCGATCTCACCGCGCTGCTCCACGACAAGCGTCCCGAGCTGCTCGAGGCCATTCACGGCATTTCCGAGGAAACCACCACCGGCGTGCACCGCCTGCAGGAGATGCTTCGCGACAGCACGCTCAGGGTGCCGGCAATCAACGTCAACGACGCCGTGACCAAGTCAAAGAACGACAACAAGTACGGCTGCCGCCATTCGCTCAACGACGCTATCAAGCGCGGCCTCGACCATCTGTTGGCGGGCAAGCAGTCGCTGGTGATGGGCTACGGCGACGTGGGCAAGGGCTCGGCGGCCTCGCTGCGCCAGGAGGGCATGATCGTCAAGGTCGCCGAGATCGACCCCATCTGCGCCATGCAGGCGTGCATGGATGGCTATGAAGTGGTCTCGCCCTACGTCGACGGCGTCAACCGTGGCAAGGAGAGCGTCAATCGCGAACTGCTCTCTCGCATCGATCTGGTGGTGACCTGCACCGGGAACATCGAGGCCTGCGATGCCGCCATGCTCGAGGCACTCAAGCCCGGTGCGGTGGTATGCAACATCGGTCACTTCGACAACGAGATCGACACCGCCTTCATGCGCCGCCATTGGCACTGGGAGGAGGTCAAGCCGCAGGTGCACAAGGTCTACCGCGACAGCACGCCAGGCGACTACGATCCCGCCAGCCGCGATTACCTGCTACTGCTCTCCGAGGGCCGCCTGGTCAACCTGGGCAACGCTACCGGCCACCCGTCACGGGTCATGGACGGCTCCTTCGCCAACCAGGTACTGGCACAGATCCATCTTTACCAGCAGCGCTTCGCCGACTTGCCGCCGGCCGAGAAGGAGGGGGGGCTGGCCGTCACCGTGCTGCCGCGCCATCTCGACGAGGAAGTGGCCCGCTATATGGTCGAAGGTTTCGGCGGAGTGCTCACGCAGATGACGGAGCAACAGGCGGAGTACACCGGGGTGCCCGTCGAAGGGCCCTTCAAACCGGACGCCTATCGCTACTGAAGACGCGGATCTTCATTCGGTTGCGCGATGGGACGCCGCCCACCGGGCGGCGTCTTGCCGTGATGTGTGTGACGTTATGTAGGTTTGCTTGTGAGGGAGGGCGGCCTTGGCTAGCTTTCCCTTTACTCGCAGGCGTCGCTCCTCCCCGCTGCGGCTCCTTCGGGTCACCAATGGATGACGAGGAGAGCGAGAGATGGATTTTGGCCACTTCAAATCGTGTATCGAAGCCTGTCATGTCTGTGCGGCCTACTGCGACCGCTGTGCCGTCTCCTGCCTGCAGGAAGACGACGTCAAGATGATGGCGGATTGCATCCGCCTGGACATGCAGTGTGCGCAAATCTGCCGCCTGGCGGCCTCCTTCATGGCGCAGAACAGCGAATACGCCAATCAGCTGTGCCGCCTGTGCGCCGACATCTGCAAGGCCTGCGGCGATGAATGCGCCAAGCACGAGGCCGACCATTGCCAGGAGTGCGCCCAGGCGTGCCATCGTTGCGCCGAGGCCTGTATCGCCATGGCATCGCATTGAGTTCGGTGCAACGCCTTCAGCCATCGACGAAAGCGAGAAAGCGCCCGGCGATCAGCACCGCTGGCCACAGCAACAGCGACAGGGCGCCAGCCCAGCGCAAGCGCCGGGGTGTGGCGCCCGCTAGCCCTGGCCCCAGGTTGAGCAGTGCGGCGTTGGCAACGGCCAGGCCGATCAATGCCAGCTTGAGGCGGAACAGTCCCATCCCGACGTAGCCGTCAGGGTCGGCAAGGAACAGCATTCCCCCCGTTGTCATGGCCAGTACCAGCCCGCAAACGGCCACTGTCTGCAGCAGCTGGCCCAGTGCCTGCAGTGGCAGGCGCTGGCGCCAGCCCAACAAGCGCAGGTCGAGCGATACGATGGCCCCGATCAGCAACGCGATGCCCAGCACGTGCAGGGCGTTGATGGCCGCATAGCCCCAGCGTGAAATTCGCACCCAGTCAGCCAAGGCGGTTCCGGCAAGCCACGCCAGCAGCGCTTCCACGATGCGCGGTCAGATCCGCCCGGGATAGAGCGCGTAGTGCTCGTCGCCGATCCACAACTGCTCCGCCTTCAGCAAATGCTCGCCGGCATGTTCGCCGGAGACGCGCACTTCGACCCCTTCGGCCAGGTCACCCTCCTCCAGGCCGGCACGTTCGTTGCGCCAGGGCTGGCCGACCTCCACCGTCCACGCCTCGCCATCCACGTCCAGCTGCACTTCGCCATGAGGGTTGCCCAGCCTGACCTGAGTGATGGTGCCTTCAATTTCGATGGTCTCGCCGCCGACCCAGCCGTGGTGCGCCTGGGCCGGTGCGAGGAGAAGCAGCAGGACGATGGCCAATGGCCACTTCGCTTGGCGGTGCATGATCGTCTCCTCCAGATGCATTTTCCTTCAGGCTAGCCCCGCCACCATCGGCTGCAAGGACGACGCGACATGCGTTGGAGCCAGGGGCACTGGCAAGGCTTACAGCCCGGCCAGCCGCATCAGCAGCGGCAGGTAGGCGGGGATCAGCAGTGGTGCGGCCAGCGTGGTGATCAGCACCGCCAAGGCGCCTTTCTCGGGCTTGATGCCGAGTTCCATGGCGACCACGACAACATTGGCGGCCATCGGCACCACGCCGAGCAGCAGCAGGGCCATCGCCAGCTCGGCGGGGAGCGGCAGCCAGGCTTTAAGCAATAGCACGAGAGCTAGGGCCAGCAGGGGCCATAGGCCGTAGCGCACCGCCACACAGCCGACCAGGAAGCGCAGGTCGACCTCTCGGAACGTGACTCGGCCCAGCGTCATGCCGATGATCATCATGCCCAGCAGCGTATAGGTGGCGGGGAAGACCGCCAGGCCGTCTGCCAGCGCGGCGGGCAGTGTCAGGCCGAGCCCGCTGGCCAATAGCGCTGCGAGAAAGGCGTAGAGCAGGGGCAGCCGCGCTATCTTGGCGAGGCTTTGCTGCACCGAAAATTGGCCGCGCGCGCTGAGGTAGAAGCCAACCGTGAACTCGTAAAGCGTCACGCCGAGCATACAGAACAGGTACAGCGTCACGCCCTCGGGCGGCAACAGGATCATGGCGATCGGCAAGCCGAAGTAGCCGGTGTTCCCGGTGCCGGAGGAGAAGGCCAGTACGGCACTCTCCTGCGGCGACAGGAAACGCTTCGCCAACGGATTGATCGTGGCGGCGACGAGGCTTGCCAGCAGGAACAGGGCCAGGGTCAGCAGCAGGTAGTAGGGCGTGGGGCCGCCCAGCATCAGGCCACGAAAGAAGGTGACAGGGGCGATGAGATAGATTAGCAAGGTCGCGATGGGGCGAGGATCGATGGCCAAGCGTCGGGCAGCCACCCAGCCCAGCCCGACGAAGGCCAGCAATGTCCACAGCGGGGCGAGGAGAGCGCTTGGGTCGATCATCGTCTTTTGTCAGTCCCTTGGCGAAAGACGATATGATGCCTGGCTCTGACTGCAGAGTCAGCTGGCTAGCGGCCCGCGCGGCGTAACGGCTCGCTGGGATCAGCCGTCGCGGCGAGTCGATTTCGCTTTTTCAGCCTTGTCGTCGATGTTTTCCTTGTGCGCGCTCTTGTCGCGGGTTACCTGAGCGCCTCCCACGGGCGTCACGTCCCGACTCCGTGTATCGATACCCGGCTTCTTGGCGTTGTGCTTCTGATCGTCGATGTTGGCATCGGGACGATAGACGCCGTCTTGGGCGGGTGAGTCACGGCCTCCCTTGTGACCCGCGGACGAATCGTCGGGTATGTCGCGCTCGGTCAGCCGGCGCGCTCCCTCGCGCAGCTCCTCGCGATCTTCCTTGGGCACCTGCGTACTTTGCGTTTCGTTCCGGTCTGGACGTGATCTTTCCATGCGACTCTCCTCGTCTCGGCTTGGTGTCAGTTACCCTTGCCTTCATCGCCCATGGTGAACGAGGGCGGGTCGCTGGCCGGGAAGCTCTCGGCGCTTGCCTCGTCCAGGTCGCGATCCTCCTGCTGTGCCCCGGCCTCGGAGGGGGTGATCTCGGTGTAGCCCGGTTCCAGCATCCAGCGATTGTCGCGGTAGGCGATCAGCTGTTTCGGGACCCAGAATCGACTCCCCGTCTCGGTGATGATGCCCACCTTCTCGACATCGCTCACATCAGCGACCTTGCCGACCTGCTTGCCTTCGTCATCGAAGACGGCAGTGCCGGTGATGAGTTCATGTGTCATGGCGACCTCCTCGTCCGGTTGTTGCGCTCGGCAGGTTCCATTGCCGGGCTGTGATGATTCATCTTCAGCGTCGTCCTCGCGCGGCCACAGGTCAATGTGACCGAAGCGAAATTTTGTTAGCGAAGTTTGACGAACGGCGGCCTGGCTTATCCAGAGATAGGCGGACTCTAGGTCAGTGGGTTTTCACGACGTCTGTGGATGACTGGAGTTCATGTAGCGGTGTGAAACTTTTCATTGGTCATGGGTTCGGCGGGGCGGCAGAATGCCCGATATCCACAAAACAGACTCGATAAGCTGCCGACCCGGCAGCATGGTATCGATGGCACTGAATTGAGAGGCTTCCATGAGCACGTCGTATCCGCTGGGCATCAGTTTCGAATTCTTCCCCCCCAACACCGAGTTGGGGCGCGAGAAACTGGTCGGCGTGCGTGACGCACTGGCAGAACGGAAACCGCGATTTTTTTCCGTCACGTACGGAGCGGGAGGCTCGACCCAAGGGCGCACCCTCAGCACGGTCAGGACCGTGCGCGAAGCGGGCATCACTACCGCACCGCATCTGTCCTGCATCGGCAGCGAGAAGGCGCCACTGCGCGATCTGCTCGCTCAGTATCGTGAAGAGGGGATCGACAGCCTCGTCGCCCTGCGCGGTGATCTTCCCTCGGGCATGGGCGGCATCGGCGAGTTGCGCTATGCCAACGAGCTGGTGGAGTTCATTCGCGAAGAAACCGGCGACTATTTCGAGATCGCTGTGGCGGCCTACCCCGAGTCTCACCCCCAGGCGCCGAGCTTCGAGCGTGACCTCGAGAACTTTGCGCGCAAGATGAAGGCCGGCGCCAATTTCGCTATCACGCAATATTTCTTTTCGGCCGATGCCTACTTCCATTTCGTCGAGCGTGCGCGTCGCCTCGGCGTCGAAGCGCCCATCGTCCCCGGCATCATGCCGATCGCGAACTACACCAAATTGGCCCGTTTTTCTGACGCCTGCGGAGCCGAGATTCCTCGCTGGATGCGCAAGCAGCTCGAGGCCTATGGCGATGACAGCGAGGCCATTGCCGACTTCGGCACCGAAGTGGTATCGCGGCTATGTCAGCGCCTGCTCGATGGCGGCGCGCCGGGCCTGCATTTCTATACCCTCAACCAGGCCGGCCCCTGCCTGCGAATTCTCGACCATCTCGCCTGATATCCCCTTGGCGCCGGTGCGCAACTGCGTCTAGCCTGATTCTGCATGTCCATGGAACCAGGAACAGGAGGACACCAGATGCGCCATGCAACACTGACGGGAGTTGCCGCCGCCTCCCTGCTGCTTGCCGCCGGGATGGCCCAGGCCCAGGAAAGTCACGAGGTCGAGATGAGCTGGGTGAGCAGTGACGGGGTCGAGGATTCCATCGGTACCATCTCGCTCGAGGATACCGATCACGGCCTGCTGCTCACCCCCGACCTGCGCGAGATGCCGCCCGGCGTCTACGGCTTCCACGTCCACGAGAACGCCAGCTGCGAACCGGGCGAGAACGACGAGGGGGAAATGATTGGCGCCGGCGAGGCGGGCAGCCACTATGACCCCGAAGATACCGGCAGCCACGAGGGACCCTACGGTGACGGCCATCTGGGCGACCTGCCGGTGTTGGTCGTCAACGAGGATGGCGAGGCGAGCCTCCCCGTGTTGGCGCCGCGCCTGAGCCTCGAGGACGTGCAGGACCGCAGCCTGATGATTCACGAGGGCGGCGACACCTACTCCGACGAGCCCGAACTCGGTGGCGGTGGCAACCGCATGGCCTGCGGCGTCGTTGAATCCTGAGGGAGCGCGACCGAACCGTAACGAAAGGGCCCTGCCATTTGAACTGACCCCCATTAGTTGGACGGTTCATTCAGCCAGTGCTCAAGGCCTGAGTCCTGTATTGTACGGGGCTCAGGCCTTTTAGTTTCAGCTTGATGCGTTCATGGTTGTAGTAATGGATGTACTGGTCGAGCCCTTGCTGCAACTGCTCGATGGTGTCGAACCGGTTCAGGTGGAAATACTCGGCCTTCAGGGTGCCGAAGAAGCTCTCCATGGCGGCATTGTCCAGGCAGTTGCCTTTGCGTGACATGCTTTGGGTCAACGCCTGCTCTGCCAACAGGGCACGATAGGCGGGATGCTGGTAATGCCATCCCTGATCGGAATGCAGCAATGGCCGGTCCGAGTGCTTCAAGCAGGCAAAGGCCTGCTGAAGCATCTGCTTCACTAGCGAGAGTACAGGACGCCTGCTGGTCTGATAGGCCACGATCTCGCCGTTGTAGAGATCCATGATGGGCGACAGATACAGCTTCTGCCCGTCAACGTTGAATTCCGTGATGTCAGTGACCCACTTCTTATTCGGACAAGATGCCCGAAACTGCCGGTCGAGCACATTGGGAGCCACATGGCCCACTGCCCCTCGGTAGGCGCGATACCGCTTTGGACGTACCAAGGACTTCAAGCCCAGCTGTTGCATCAAGCGCTGAACGACCTTGTGGTTGATCACTTCACCTGCCTGCCGCAGGACAGCAGTGATGCGGCGATAGCCGTAGCGCCCCTTGTGGCGGTCGTAGACCACCCGGATACGCGCCTTCAGGGGCGCGTATGGATCGTCGATGCCCAGGGCCTTGAGCTGGTAGTAGAACGTGCTGCGAGGTAGCTTTGCTGCACGCAGCAGCAGAGCCAGCGAATGCTCGTGCCTTAACCCTTGGACGACTTGGGCTTTCTGCCCTGCGTTGTCGCCCGCTTCTCTCGGATCAAGGCATCGAGCTTTTTTAGGTAGGCGTTCTCCGCTCGCAGATACGCCAACTCTTCGAGCAATTCTTCATGAGAGCGCTCTTCATCAGGTGGGGGTGGTGGAGAGGGCGGCTTCTTGGTCATCGGGCGGCGTCCCTTGCGCTTTGGCTCTAATGCGGTCAGACCACCACTATGGTACTGATGCTCCCATCTGCCAATGGCGCCGCGCTCGCGAATATCGAACAGGGTCTCCGTCTGTTGCCGTGACAAGCCATCTCGCCACATCCTCTCAAGGACCTCCAGCTTGAAAGCCGCACTGCGGTGCGTGAACTTCTTGCGCAGCCCCATCGCGCCATGCTGACGGTAGTTGTCCCGCCATTTCCTTACCAGGGAGTAGGCCAGGCCATGCTGGCGAGCCACCTCGCTCAAGCTAGTGTCTTCGTGCAAAGCCTGCTGTGCCACCAGCAGCTTGAACCTCTCGTCGTATCGCTTCCTCATAGAAACACCCCGAAGGTTGGAGTGGGTGTCCAACTTTCGGGGTGCAGTTCACATTGCGGCAGGGCCCTTTGCTTTGACGCGTGCGCGATATCGTCAGTTCGAGGTGATCGGCTTGGCGCCACCGCCATGCATGCCGCGCTGGAGCATGAACAGCACCGCACCGATGGCCAGGCCCGCGATGTCGGTATAGATGCCGCCGTAGATCATGAACAGCGCACCGATGAACATGACCAGGCGCATCCACGCCTTGACCGGGCCGAAGAACCACGCCTGGACCGTCGCCGAGAGCAGCACGATGCCCAGCGTAGCCGTCACGCCCACGCGCAGGATCTGCATCCAGCTGCCTTCCATCAGCATGGCCGGGCTGTAGAAGAACATGAACGGCACGATGAATGCCGCCAGGCCGATCTTGAACGAGGCGACCGAGGTGGACATGGCGTTGTCGCCGGAGATACCCGCTGCGGCGTAGGAGGCCAGCGCCACCGGAGGCGTGATCGCCGAGACCACCGCGAAATAGAACACGAAGAAGTGGGCGATCAGCGGCTGGATGCCGATGTTGACCAGGCCCGGTGCGACCACGGAGGCCGCGACGGCATAGGCCGCCGTGGTGGGCATGCCCATCCCCAGCAGGATGCTGATGCACATGGCGAAGAACAGCGCCAGCAGCTGGCTGACGCCGGCCAGGCCCAGCAGCAGCGAGGAGAAGCGTGCACCGACCCCGGTCAGCGAGATCACGCCGACGATGATGCCGGCGCAGGCGCACACGGCAATGATCTGGATCGACATGACACCGGCCAGCTGCAGTGCCCGCAGGATGGCCGACAATCCCATCTTGTTGGGCGAGATCCAGCTCACCACAGCCGCCGCAGCGGTGGCCAGGGTACCGGCGCGGATCACCGAGTAACCCATGAACAAGGCGGCGATCAATATGATGATCGGGGCGAACAGGTAGACCTGCTTGATTAGGCGACGGAACTGCGGGATCTCGTCCTTGCGCATGCCGCGCATGCCCTTGCGGGCCGCCTCGAAATCCACCATGAAGTAGATCGAAGCGAAGTAGAGGATCGCCGGGATCAATGCCGCTACAGCAATCTCGGTGTAGGGGATGCCGGTGATTTCGGCCATGATGAAGGCACCGGCCCCCATGATCGGCGGCATGATCTGGCCACCCGTGGAAGCGGCGGCCTCGATGGCGCCGGCACTGCGGCCGGGGTAGCCGACCTTCTTCATCAGCGGAATGGTCAGTGAGCCGGTGGAAACCACGTTACCGGCACTGGTGCCGTTGATCATGCCCATCAGGCCGGAAGCGAAGATCGCCACCTTGGCGGGGCCGCCCCGCGCGCGTCCGGCGGCAGCGAAGGCGAAGTTGACGAAGTAGTCGCCTACCTTCGATGCCTGCAGGAAGGCGGCGAAGATGATGAACAGGATGATGTAGGTCGAGGAAACCGCCGTGGTCGGACCGAGGATGCCGGTATCGGTGTAGAGCTGGCTGAAGAAACGATTCATCGACAGGCCGGGATAGCCGAGGAAGCCTGGCAGATAGGGGCCGGCCCAGACGTAAAGCAGGAAAATGGCGGAGATGACGACCAGCGCCAGGCCGGCGACGCGACGGGTCAGCTCGAGAATCAACAGCGCGCCGGCAATGGCGGCCCAGGTGATGCCGACAGGGGCGAAAGCGGTGCCGGTGGAGGCGCGCAGCGGGGTATTGAACACCACCAGCAAATAGCCGGCGCTGGCCAGGGCGCAGACCATCAGTACCAGGTCGGCGGGGGAGAGCTTCTCGCGCACCTGGCGGTAGCCCCAGGAGAGCAGGATGCCGCCAATCGTGGCGGCCAGCATCGGATAGCCGTAGTGCCAGGTCTCGACGGACGGGTCGATGCGCATGGCGCCGCCGCTGATCTCGCGGAACATGAAGACGACCTGTACCAGGGCGTAGGCCGCCGGGAGCAGGAGGGCATAGCTGAGCCAGGCCAACCAGGCGGGGGAGCGTGAGGTTCCCTCTTCGTTGGCGAAGCGACTTCCTGCATAGAACGCATAGCCGAGCACGAGCGCACCGGTAATGTGCACGATACGAAATGACCAGGTTTCCATCGGGAACATGTTCAGCGAAATCAGATGGAAACCGGAGTAGACGATGGCCAGGCCGGCAACCACCAGCCAGTGCCAGCCGACATAAAGCCTTCGGTTGGATTCGACGACGTCCTCGTCGACCCCGTCGGCGATGGAATCGGGGGTCTTTTCGACCGCCTCCTCGGATGCCCCGGGACGGGGATCGGAAGTGTTGCTCATGGGGATGTCACCCTCGGGTGTAATGCAGCAGCAGTGTCATGACATGCCCCGCACCCGGTGCGGTGCGGGGCATAGGCCGAGATGCGGCGCTTATTTCTTCAGCGAGTCGTCGATCTCGTAGCCGTTCTCTTCGTACCAGCGTACGGCACCCGGATGGAACGGCAGCACCTTGTTGTGCTCCAGGTTTTCCGGAACGCTATGCTCGGCACTGCGATGCACGTTGCGCATCTTGTCGTTGTTCTCCATGGTCACGCGGGTGACTTCGTAGACGAAGTCCTCCGGCAGGTCGCAGCCGGCGATGGCGAAGTTCCACATGGAGACCGCGCGGGCATCTTCCTCGAGGGTCTCGTAGGTGCTGGCGGGGATGGTGAACTCGGAAACCGGGAAGGCGTCGATGACCTGCTGCTGCTCTTCCTCAGTGAACTCGATGATGTTCACATCGGTCTGCACTTCCAGCTGGCTGACCGCCGGGATCGGGATGCCGGCAGCAAAGGCGATGACGTCGATCAGGCCGTCCTGAAGCTGGCCGCCGAGGTCGCCCCAGCCGCCGTTGCGACGGTCGAAGTTCACACCCAGCTCCTCCAGCATGGCCGGGAAGTAGGTGTCGGAAGTGGAGGCCGACGGGCCGAAGCCGATGCGTGCGCCATCGGGGATATCGGAGATCGACTCGATGCCGCTTTCACTGAGGGCAGTGATGGAGAACGGCGTCTCGTACATCGGGAACAGGGCGCAGACGTTATCCATCTGCACGCCGGGCGCCAGCGGGCTCTCGCCCTTCACGGCATCAGAGGCCGGACCCATGGTCGTCAGGCCGAAGGCCACATCGCCGCCATGCACCAGGGCCAGGTTCTGGGTCGGGCCGCCGGTCACTTCGCCGCCGCCGGAGATGTCGAGTTCGTCGGCGATCAGATTGGCCCAACCGGAACCATAGACGAAATAGGTGCCGCCCTGGCTGGCAGTTCCGACGGTGAAGTTGTCCGGCCAGTCGGAGCGATCTTCTTGGGCCGAGGCTGAGGCGGCGGCGAGCACTAGTGCGCTGGCCAATGTTCCGGTGATCACTTTGGGAGTGACGTTGCGCATGGCTATCTCCGTTACATTTGTGGTTATGCGTCAGCGGCCTTTCGACACGCTGTTCGTTCAGTATGGCGCAGAACGTGCCCTGGCGCGGGGGCGCCGGGCTCGCGTTTGGCTCAGGATATAAGCAGGCGCTATGCCAGCCGTTAATTTAGCGAATCACAACGGCGGGTTACAAAGATTACATTCGACCTAGGTCGAATGGCTGCGGTCGGGTAGGGTCTGGAGTTCCGCACAGGCGGGAGAGGCGTCATGCGGAAATCCGCACAGTCGGGGCCGGCTGCGGCATCCGCGAGCCAGGGCGTACGCTTCGCGTTGGGGTGTGCCTCGGCCCGGAAGGAAGCCCGGGGCCGAGGACGGCCTGTCGCGTCAGCGACTGCCAGGGTCGAGTATCTTCACCGTCTGGATGGTGTTGCGACGCTGCTCCTCACGCTCACGGTTGACGCGAGTTTCCAGCTCGGCACCCGTGTCCTCTTCGATGGGTGCCTGTTCGAAGAAGTCGCAGTTGACGCAGTCTCGATAGCGTACGCCGTTCTGCTCCCAGGCTCGGATGCGGTCCATCTCGGCGCAGCGGGGGCAGATGGCGCCGGCTATGAAGCGTTTTTGAACGGCCATGTCGCCTCCGTAGGATGGCCGCCGGTAAGCCTCGGCGGCGGTGTGTTCATCGTTGGCCCACGCCCGGTGTCAGGCGGCGCGGATGCCGCTATGACGCAGCAGCGGTTCGACGCTGGGCTCGCGGCCACGAAAGGCGCGAAACAGCTCTGCCGCATCGCGCGCGCCACCCTGCTCGAGAATCTCGCGACGGAAGCGGCGCCCGGTCTCGGAGTCGAAGATGCCGGCTTCCTCAAAAGCGCTCCAGGCGTCTGCGGAAAGCACCTCGGCCCATTTGTAGCTGTAATAGCCTGCGGCATACCCGCCGGCGAAGATGTGGCTGAAGCCGTTCTGGAAGCGATTGAAGTCGGCCTTCGGCACGACCGACACGGCGCTGCGCACCTCGTCGAGCAATGCCTGGACGTCCGCCGCCGAGGGTGTGCTCAGCTCGTCATGCAGGCGCAGGTCGAACAACGAGAACTCGAGCTGACGTACCAGGCCCATGGCCGACTGGAAATTCCTGGCTGCCTGCAGGCGTTCCAGCAGTTCGGCGGGCAACGGTTCGCCGCTATCGACGTGGCCGGCGATGAGGTCGAGCCCCTCGCGCTCCCAGCAGTAGTTCTCCATGAACTGGCTGGGCAGCTCCACGGCATCCCAGGCCACGCCGTTGATGCCCGAGACGTCGGCAACGGTCTGCTGGGTCAGCATGTGGTGCAGGCCATGACCGAACTCGTGGAACAGGGTGGTAACCTCGTCGTGGGTCAGCAGTGCCGGCTTGTCGCCCACCGGGCGCGTGAAGTTGCAGGTGAGATAGGCGACAGGCAGCTGCAGCCCGCCATTCTCGTGGCAGCGCCGTACCCGGCACTCGTCCATCCAGGCGCCGCCGCGCTTGCCTTCGCGGGCGTAGAGGTCGAGATAGAAGCCGGCAATGGGAGAGCCGTTCTCCAAGATGCGGAAATAACGCACTTCGGGGTGGTAGCGGGGCGCTTCGAGGTCCTCATCGAAGGTGACACCGTAGAGGCGTTCGACGACTCGGAACAGGCCGTTGACCACTCTTGGTGCAGGGAAGTAAGGGCGTAGCTGTTCCTGGGAGATGGCGTGGCGCGCTTCGCGCAGCTTCTCGCTGGCGTAGCCAACGTCCCAGGGGCGTAGTTCGTCGAGGCCCAGCGACTCGCGGGCATAAGCCTCGAGTTCGGCGAATTCCTCTCGCGCCTGAGGCACCGCACGGCGGGCCAGGTCGTCGAGGAACTCCCGTACCTGCCGCGGCGATTCCGCCATCTTGGTGGCCATCGAAAGCTCGGCATAGCTGCTGAAGCCGAGCAGCACGGCCAGCTCGTGCCGCAGCCGCAGGGTCTCCTCGATGACCGGGGCGTTGTCATATTCGCTGGCGTTGGGCCCCTGGTCCGAGGCGCGGGTGACGAAGGCGGTATACACCTCGCGACGCAGCTCACGATTCTCGGCGAAAGTCAGTACCGGATAGAAGCTGGGGAAATCCAGCGTGATCCGATAGCCCTTGACGCCCTTGGCCTCGGCGTTGGCGGCGAGTGTTGCCAGGGCGCTCTCCGGCAGCCCGTCCAACGGCGAGGCGTCGGCAATGTCCTTGTGCCAGGCCTGGGTGGCATCGAGCAGCTGGTTGGAGAAAGTATTGGAGAGCTCCGACAGGCGAGCCTTGATCTCGCCGTATCGCTTCTTCTGCTCGGCCGGCAGGTCGACCCCCGCCAGGCGAAAGTCGCGCAAGGTATTGTCGACGCTGCGCCGCTGCGCCTCGTCCAGCTCGACCCAGGCAGGCCCCTCTTTCAGGGCCTGCCAGGCATGAAACAGCCCTTCGTGCTGCCCTAGCCAGGTGCTGTAGTCGGAGAGTTGGCCGAGGCAGGCCTGGTAGGCCTCGCGCAGGGCCGGCGAGTTCATGGTGCCGTTGAGGTGCGATACCGGCGACCAGGCGCGAGACAACCTGTCGTTGAGGGCTTCTATCGGTGCGGCAAGACTCTCCCAGGTGGGCGTATCTCGCTGTGTGCGCTCGACCAGGGCCTCGATGGCGGTGCGGCTTTCGGCGAGCAACGTCTCGATGGCCGGCACCACGTGTTCCGGCTTGATCTCGGCGAAGGGGGGCAGCTCATGGGATTCAAGCAGCGGATTGGGGGGCATGCGCACCTCGGGTTGTCATGTTCGAAGGTCCTGAATAGGCATTAGATGCGGCCACGGAGGGCAGGTTTCAATCCCGCCGGGGATTGGTGGTGGCGTGTCGGCCTGATAGGCTTGCGCCTCCACGAAGTCGAGGTAACGGCATGCACGCAACCCTGGAGCGCTGGAGTTCCCGCAGAGCCTTCATCCTGGCGGTAACCGGCGCGGCGGTGGGACTTGGCAATATCTGGCGCTTTCCCTATATCACCGGCGAGAACGGCGGGGCGATCTTCCTGCTGCTCTACGTGGCCTTCGTGCTGCTGCTGGGGTTGCCGGTAATGATAGCCGAGATCCTGATCGGACGCGCCGGGCGACGTTCGCCGGTGCAGTCGCTGGGTTACCTGGCCGGGCGTGCCGGGGCCAGTCGCCATTGGCGATGGCTGGGGGTGTTCGGTGCTTTCACCGTGTTCTGCATTCTCTCCTTCTATTCCGTGGTTTCGGGCTGGTCCATTGAATTCTTGATCGCCGCGATCAACGGCGATTTCGTCGGTCGGGTCGCCCCCGAGATTGCGGCCGGCTTCGAGGGATTCCTGGCCGATCCGCGCCGCATGACCTTCAACCACACGCTGTTCCTGTTCATGACCATGACCGTGGTGGCAGGCGGTGTCGCCAAGGGATTGGAGCGGCTCAACAACCTGCTGATGCCGCTGCTCTATCTCCTGCTGTTGCTGCTGGCCGGCTATGCCGCTACCACCGATGGCTTCGGGCCGGCGCTGTATTGGCTGTTTCGTCCCGATTTTTCAGCGGTCACGCCGCTGGTCGTCATGCATGCCATGGGGCACGCTTTCTTCACCTTGGCAGTGGGGGCTTGTGCGCTGATGGCCTACGGTGCCTACATGCCGGAGCGCCAGAGCCTGCCGCGTGCGGCAGGCGCGGTGGCGGTGCTCGATGTCAGCGTGGCACTGCTGGCCGGTATCGCGATCTTCTCGGTGGTGTTCTCCCAGGGCATGGATCCGGGGGAGGGACCGGGGCTGATGTTCGTCACCTTGCCGATCGCCTTCGCCGAGCTGCCCTGGGGGGCACTATGGCTCAGCGTATTCTTCCTGCTGCTGCTGCTGGCGACCTGGACGTCATCGATCAATCTGGCCGAACCGATGGTCGCGACGCTCCAGGGGTTGGGGGTCGGCCGTGGCAAGGCGGCGGCCTTGGTGGGTATTTCAGTATGGTTGATGGGGCTGCTGTCGGTACTGTCCTTCTCCACACTGGCCGAATGGCGCCCACTGTTCGGCATGACCGCCTTCGACCTGGTCACCACCATTCCCCCCGAGATCTTCCTCCCGCTGGGCGGGATGCTGATCGCCGCCTTTGCCGCCTGGTTCATGCGGCACCAGGATGCCCAGGACGCCCTGGGCATCGGTGAGTCGGGCTTTCTCCTGTGGCGCGCGGTGGTACGCTGGGTTTCGATCCCTCTGGCAGCGATGGTGCTGATCGGCGGGTTGCTGTAACCACACGTTGAGACCGGCCAGCGTGCCGGCCTGGAGGTTAGCATGAGCGCGAACGAGCCTGTTCGCAGTTGGCAGGGCGCTCGTCCTATGCTGGGGGCGCGGGTCTATATCGATCCGGCCAGCGTGGTGCTGGGCGACGTGGTGCTGGGCGACGACTGCTCGGTCTGGCCCATGGCGGTGATCCGCGGCGACATGCATCGCATCCGCATCGGGGCGCGTACCAGCGTGCAGGACGGCAGCGTGCTGCATATCACCCACGCCAGCGATTTCAATCCCGCCGGGTTTGCGCTGACCGTCGGCGATGACGTCACCATTGGGCACAAGGCGATCCTTCACGGTTGCACGCTGGGCAGCCGTATCCTGGTGGGCATGGGGGCCATCGTCATGGATGGTGCCGTGGTCGAGGACGAAGTGATCATCGCCGCCGGAGCGGTGGTCACCCCGGGCAAGCACCTGGAAAGCGGTTTCGTTTATGCCGGCAACCCGGCCAAGGCGCTGCGACCGCTGAAGCAGAGCGAGCGGGAGTTCTTTCCCTATACCGCAGGGAACTACGTGAAGCTCAAGGACCAGTATCTGGCAGAACGGGGGGAGTAGCCCGAGCTCCGGAACGAACAAAACGTTTCACTAAATCATTGTTTCTTCAGACTGGGGCGGGTGATAATCTGGGTTTTTATCCAGTTTAGAGGGCTTGCCCCGGCATGGCCGATTTTCGCACCCATCTTGGCGTGGCCGCGGCCGGCGGTGCCGTGCTGGCGCATGGGGGCTGGCAGGCGGGGCTATGGAGTCCGTGGCAGGGGGCGGTGGCGTTTGGGCTGGTGGCCCTCGGCGGCATACTGCCCGATATCGATGCCGACAGCTCCAAGGCGATCCGGCTGGTCTTCAACCTGCTGGCGGTGCCTGCCGTGGTCGCCGGAGTCTTGCTGTTTCAGGCCTGGATGGGGCCGGGGCCGTTGCTGCTGGTGTGTGGCGCGATCTACCTGGCCGTGCGCTACTTGGCCGGAGCCGCTTTCAGTCGCTTCACCGTGCATCGGGGGCTCTGGCATTCGCTGCTGGCCGCCGCCCTGTGTGGCCTGGCTGTTACCGCGTTGAGTCATCGCCTCTTCCACCAGCCGGCCTGGCTTGCCTGGGCGCACGGTGTATCGCTGGCCGTCGGTTTCGTCATTCACTTGCTGCTCGATGAACTGTATAGCGTCGATCTCACCGGGGCACGCATCAAGCGCTCCTTCGGCACGGCCCTCAAGCCCTTCGACATGAGGGCCCCGGGCAATTCGGTCGCCATGCTGGTGACGGCGGTCGCGTTGGGGCCCTGGCTACCGCCGTTTGCGCCGTTGCTGGGCCTGCTGGCTCAGGGCGCCGCCTTGTGGCGATAGTCCTCGGCCTTGAGCCCGTATTTGCGCAGCTTGTCGTAGAGCGTCTTGCGCGGCAGCCCCAGGTGCTCGCAAACCTCGGTGATCTTGCCGCGATGGCTGGCCAGCGACTGGCTGATCAGGCTCTTCTCGAACAGTTCCACCTGCTGTGGCAGGGCCAGTTCGGCACTGTCCGCCTCGACCCCTTCCAGCAGCACATCGATGCGATAGTCGAAGGCCGAGCCGAGCAGCACGTAGCGCTCGGCCAGGTTGCGCAGCTCGCGCACATTGCCGGGCCAGTCGTGCGCCATCAGGGTGGATATCCCGCCGGTCGCCAGCGGCGGCGCCTCGAGCCCGCTGCGGTTGGCGGCGACCACGGCGAAGTGCTGGAACAGCAGGGGGATGTCCTCGCGCCGTTCGCGCAGAGAAGGAATCGGCAGGGTGACCACATTGAGGCGGTAGTAGAGATCCTCGCGGAACTCGCCGGCCTCGGCGGCCAGCTTGAGGTCGACCTTGGTCGCGGCGATCACACGGATGTCCAGTGGCACGGCCTCGTTGGCCCCGAGTCGCTCGACACAGCGCTCCTGCAGCACGCGCAGCAGCTTGACCTGCAGTGCCAGCGGCATCGACTCGATCTCATCCAGAAAGACGGTGCCGCCATTGGCGTGCTCGAACTTGCCGATACGGCGTTCGACGGCGCCGGTGAAAGCGCCCTTTTCATGGCCGAACAGTTCCGATTCGATGATGCTTTCCGGTACCGCGCCGCAGTTGATGGCGACGAAGGGATGTCCGCCACGGGGGCTGCGCTCGTGGATGGCACGAGCCACCAGGTCCTTGCCGGTGCCCGTCTCCCCGTACAGCAGGACATCGGTTTCCACCTGGGCGATGCGTTGCACCATCGAGGCGAGCCGTTGAATGGCGGGCGTACGCCCCACCAAGCGAGGGCCCGGGGCGGCCTGCTGCGCTTCCAGTTCGGCCTTGAGATGGCGATTTTCCAGGCTCAGGCGTCGCTTGTCGCTACCGCGGCGCACCATTTCCACGAGCCGTTCGCCGGCGAAGGGCTTTTCCAGGAAATCCCAGGCGCCTTCTCGCATGGCCTCGACCGCGGTCGAGATATCGCCATGACCGGTAATCAGGATGACCGGGAGATCCGGGTCGCGCAGCCGAATCTCGCGTAGCAGCGCCATGCCGTCCATGCCGGGCATGCGGATATCGCTGACGATCACGCCGGGAAAGTCGGGTGTCAGGACTTCCAGGGCGCTCTCGGCGCTGGCGTGAGGTTCTGGCTGGTAGCCGGCCAGCTCCAGTGTCTGTCCTGCGGTAATGCGCAGATGGGGCTCGTCATCGATGATCAGTACCGGGATGGCCGCCGGGTCATGCATGAGAGCGCTGCTCCTCGGTTGGCGTTGACTGGGAACCGTCGGGTCGTTCTTCCCTCGGCAGGGTAATGATGAAGCGGGCGCCGGCGCCAGGTCGGTTGCTGGCTTCGATGCTTCCCCCCAGGTCCTTGATGATGCGCGCCGATATCGACAGGCCCAGGCCCAGTCCGCTGCCCGGCGTCTTGGTGGTGAAGAACGGCTCGAAGATGCGCGACAGGTGCGGCTCGGGGATGCCGGGGCCCGTGTCGCTGACGCCGATGCGCACCTGACCCGCTTTGGCTTCCACGCTGAGCATGAGCTGGGGGACAGGCGTCTCGGTCATGGCCTGCAGGGCATTGCCGATCAGGTTGACCAGGACCTGCTCGAGCCGCACCAGATCGGCGTGTACCCACACTTCGTCTTCCCAGCACCGCACGACTTCGACTTGGTGAAGGCGGCTCTGGTAGAGCCGCAGTGCATAATCGAAGCAGGCCTGGACCGATACCGCCGTCAGTGAGCTGTCGCTCTTGCGCGAGAACTGGCGCAGCTGGGCGCTGATCTCGGCCATGCGCTCGGTCAGTTCGACCACCTGAGCGAGGTTGGCGTCGGCAGCATCCAGCCGCTGGCGCTGGAGAAAGGCACGGGCGTTCTCGGCATAGGCACGAATGGCGGCCAACGGCTGGTTGAGTTCGTGATTGATGCCGGCGGCCAGTTGCCCGAGGACGGCCAGCTTGGCTGCCTGGACCAGCTCGTCCTGGGTCTGACGCAGGTTTGCCTCGGCGCGACGGCGCTCCTCGATCTCGTCGGAGAGCAGCCGGTTGGTCTCGAGCAGGTCGCGCGTCCGCAGTTCGACGTTGCGCTCCAGTTCGTCCCGCGCGCTTGCCAGGGTTTGACGCTCGCGCTCGGCGAAGAGCTCCCGCTCGCGACGCAGGCGGAGGCGCTGCCAGCCCACGCCGCCTGCCAGGGTCACTACGCCATACAACCCGCCGGCGAGAAGGGCAGAGAACCACTGCGCCTTATGGACGGCGTCGAGTGGCTTGAGGATATGCATGTTCCAGCCAAAGGCCTCCATGTGTCGGGCCAGACCCAGGTAGCGCCTCTCTGCCAGCGGGCCCTGGTTGAGCTGCACCAGGCGGCTGCCGTCCGGGCGCTGCTCGTAGACGTCGATGCCCGACGGGGTGAGCGGCTCGTCGGCGTAGCGCCGGGTGGCCAGCAAGGCCTGGCGCTCTTGCTCCGAAAGCGGATGCAGCGCGGCCATGCGCAACTCGGGATGGCTGGCCATGAAAATGATGTCGTCCTTGTCGGACACCATCAGCACGGCATCCTGCTCCGCCCAACTCTCCTCGACCGCATCCAGCAGGATCTTGATGACCATCACCCCGCTGGGGCGCGCATCGGGGGCCGTGTCGTCAAGCCAAACGGGGGCCGAGAAATAATAGCCGCGCTCCAGCGACTGGACGCCGAGCCCATAGAAACGGCCGCGGCTGCCGGCAATGGCTTCCTGATAATAGCTGCGGAAGGCGTAGTTCTGGCCGATGAAGGTATTGGGGCGATGCCAGTTGCTGGCAGCCACGGTGTTGGCTTCGGCATCGAGCAGGTAGACGTCGGAGACGTCGGCCGTGGCTCGGAACTGGTCGAGCAGCAGGTTGAGCGGCATGGGGTCCTGCTGCCCCCGGTTGAGCAGGAAGCGTTTCACCATCTCGCGCGAGGCGAGCAGCTGTGGCAAGTAGTCATGGCGGGTCAGATGGCCTTCCAGGCCGGCGGCAGAGAGGCGAAGCTCGTTCTCCGCTTCTCTCACCAGGGTCAGCAGGGCCTGCTCGCGTGCCACCTGAGCGGCCTGCCACATGACCACGACCAGGCCCAGCGGCAGCAATAGCAGCAGCAGCCGGCGCAGCGGTACCGACAGGCGGGGCGGGCGATGCGGAACTTTCACGCGGCGCGTTCCTTACAGATGTATTTCCGGAAGCGCCTGGGCGCGACGCAGGGCTCGCTGGGCACGGGTTTCCGCACGCTCCATTTCCAGCAGCTCCTCCTCGACGAACACCAGGTGTTCGTGGGAGCGTGCGCGGGCGTCTTCGGCGCGACCCTCGAGGATGGCGTCGAGCAGGGCACGATGCTGCTTCATCAGCATGGGGCGCGATTGCGGCTTCTCGAACAGGTGCGCGAGGTTGTCGACGATGCTCTTTTCCAGCAGATGGAAGATGCCGCGAATGGTATGCAGCAGCAAGACGTTATGGGCGGCCTCGGCGATGGCCAGGTGAAAAGCGGCATCCGCCTTGGCTTCGAGTTCGGGCTCGCGGCCGGCAAAGCAGGCTTCCAGCTCCTCGAAGTGCTTGATGAGCATGGCGCGATCGGCCGGGGTCGAGCGCAGGGCGGCGTAGTAGGCCGAGATGCCCTCCATGGCGTCTCGGAACTCGAGGAGATCCAGGTGGAATTCCTGGTGCCTGGCCAGCATGTCGAGCAGCGGGTCGCTATAGCCGCTGTTGAGTTCGCGCGTAACGAAAGTGCCGCCGCCCTGGCGGCTGGTCAGCAGGCCGCGAGTCGCCAGCTTCTGAATCGCTTCGCGCAGCGAGGGGCGTGATACGCCAAAGCGTTCGGCCAGCTCGCGCTCCGGAGGAAGACGTTGGCCGGGCTTGAGGCTACCTTCGAGGATCATCGCCTCGAGGCGCTCGGTAATGACATCGGCAAGGCGTGGCTGACGTACGTTCTGGTAGGTCATGCGGGACTTCCCTGGGGAGTCGTCGTTGCTTAATTGGTCTTACCAATATTGACTCGAAAGTCCGCCGCTTGCAATCCGCCTTGCGAGCACGAGGGGCTGAATCGACACTCGCCAGGCTAGCTGCGCCTTATGCATCGACTAAAGTCTACGGGCTGAGCCTGGTCGAAAGCGCCGCTAGCGTTTGACACTGGCGGGGCGTAACCCTAATGTTCATCCACCTCTTCGGGTAAATTGGTAAAACCAATTTACCGCCAGTGATAGAAAGAATGCTAGCAGTCGAGCCACAAGAAACGTGACGAATGCCGTAAGCCGCCGCGGCCGACAGTGAGGAAGTCTCATGACGTCAGTCAAGCTGTACCCAGCCAAGCCGGAGAAAGTGTATCTCTTCGGTACTTGCCTCATCGACCTCTTTTATCCCCAGGCCGGCCTGGATGCCGTGCGCTTGTTGGAGCGCGAGGGGATCGAAGTCCTCTACCCCCAGGACCAGACTTGCTGCGGTCAGCCGGCTTATACCTCCGGCTATCATGACGAGGCGCGGGCCGTCGCTGCGGCGCAGCTCGACCTGTTTCCGGATCCCTGGCCCATCGTCGTTCCCTCGGGCTCCTGCGGCGGCATGATGCGTACTCACTATGCTCAGCTCTTCGCCGGTACCGAGCGGGAGACGCAGGCCAACGAGGTGGCAGCACGCATCTATGAACTCACCGAATTTCTGCTGCATGTCTGCCAGCTCCGGCTCGAGGACCATGGGCCTGCCGAGAAGGTGGCCATGCATACCTCCTGTAGTGCACGGCGCGAAATGGGGCTTGCCGAAACGGGCCCGATGCTGCTGGCCCGGATGGGCCAGGTCGAACTGGTCGAGCAGGCTCGCGCTGCCGAATGCTGCGGCTTCGGCGGCACCTTTGCCGTGCGTCACCCCGAGGTTTCCGCCGCCATGGTCGAAGACAAGACCCAGGCGATCGAAGCGGCCGGCGCCCAGCGCTTCGTCACCTCGGATTGCGGCTGCCTGATGAACATTGCCGGGCGTTTCGAGCATCAGAAGAAGCATGTCGAAGGCGAGCACATCGCCAGCTACCTGTGGCGGAGGACCTCATGAGCGCAGCCCACGAGCCGGTGCAGACCTTCACCCCGCGCGAGTTTCATCGCCAGGCTCACGACGCGCTCGTGAACCCCCAGATTCGGGCCAATTTCCGTCGGGCGATGGATGGCCTGATGGCCAAGCGCCGCGACGTGTTCAGCGATTGGGACCTCGAGACCCTGCGCGAGCTCGGCGCCAGCATCCGCCTGCGAGCATTGGCCAGATTGCCCGACCTGCTCGAACGGCTGGAGGCCAATTGCCAGGCCAACGGCATCCAGGTGCATTGGGCCGAGAACGGCGACGAGGCGTGTCGCATCATTCGCGACATCTGCGAGCGCCACGACGCCAAGGCCGTTATCAAGGGCAAGTCGATGGTTTCCGAGGAGATGCATCTCAATGCCCACCTGGAGGAGGCGGGCATTGAGGCGCTGGAATCCGACCTCGGCGAATACCTGGTGCAGCTCAACGAGCAGACTCCCTCCCACATCATCATGCCGGCGATCCATCTCAACACCGACGAAATCTCCGAGATCATGCACGACAAGACGGGTATCGAGCGCACCCGGGACGTCGACGCCATGACCGCGGCAGCCAGGGCCCAGCTGCGCGAGCGTTTCATGAGCGCCGACGTGGGCATCTCGGGCGTCAACTTTGCGGTGGCCGAGACCGGTACGCTGTGCCTGGTGGAGAACGAGGGCAACGGTAGGATGACCACTGCCGTGCCGCCGGTGCACATTGCCGTGACCGGCATCGAGAAGGTAGTCGAGCAACTTCGCGACGTGCCGCCGCTCTATGCACTGCTCACCCGTTCGGCCACTGGCCAGCATGTCACTACCTACTTCAACATGATCAGCTCGCCCAGGAAGCCGGAAGAGCACGATGGACCGAAGGAGGTCCACCTGGTGCTGGTCGACAGCGGCCGCTCCCGTATCTACCAGGACGACGAGCTGCTCGACACCCTGCGCTGCATTCGCTGCGGCGCCTGCATGAACCATTGCCCTGTCTATACGCGGGTGGGCGGCCACACCTACGGCACCACCTACCCGGGACCCATTGGCAGCATCCTGATGCCGCACATGATGGGGCTCGAAGAGACCAAGGATCTGCCCACGGCGTCGAGCCTGTGCGGTGCCTGTGGCGAAGTGTGTCCGGTGAAGATCCCGATTCCCGACCTGCTGGTGCGCCTGCGGCGAGAGTCGGTGGGCGAGGGGCGTGGCAACGTTCCCGGCGCGGGCGTCAAGAGAACGAAGCAGGAAGTAGCGGCCTGGAAGAGCTTCCAGTGGTTGGCCACGCACCCTGTCGCCTGGCGTAGTGGTACGGCGATTGTCGGCAAGCTACAGGCGCTGGTCCCGTCGAAGCTGGGGCCTTGGACCGAGTACCGCACCGCACCCAAGCCGGCCAAGACCTCGCTGCATACTCTGGTCAAGCGTCATCAGGCGGAAAAGGGCGAGGGAGGGAAGCGCTCATGAGTGCCCGCGACAATATTCTAGGGCGCCTGCGCGCGCGCCACGACGGCCAGATCACGGCGCCACAGAGCGATTTTGCCGTGGTTACCGGGCGTGGGTGGAGCGCGCAGGAGCGGCTCGAGCGATTCGAGCGGTTGATTACTTCGGTCCACGGCGAAGTGGTTCACACCACTCGAGGCGCCTGGACTTCGGCCCTGGCCGAGGTGCTCGAGACCAAAGGCATTCGTCGGCTGGCCCTGGGCCGCGAGCACCCTGTCGCAGCCGAGGCCCGGACCGCACTCGTCGATAGCGACGTGGCCCTGATCGATGCCGATCGGAACGTTGAAGCCTGGCGGCATGAGCAGTTCCACGACACCGATGCCGGTCTGACCTCTACCCGGGGCGGCATCGCCGAAACCGGTAGCCTCTGGCTGTGGCCGACCCCCGACGAGCCGCGGCTGCTGAGCCTGGTACCGCCGATTCATATTGCGGTACTCGATGCCGAAGCCGTCGAGGATACGTTCTTCGACGTCATCGAGGCCCATGACTGGGCTGGGGGCATGCCCACCAACGCGCTGTTGATATCGGGGCCGAGCAAGACCGCCGACATTGAACAGACGCTGGCCTACGGCGTGCATGGCCCGCGCGAATTGATAGTGCTGTTACGCCACGCCGAGGCGCACCCATGACCACTGCAACGTGGGCGCCATCCGCCGACAGCTGGCAGGAGTTGAAGCGGGAACTGCTTGAGATCATGGATGGCGACCGCTTGATTGACGATCCGCTGCGCACCCTGGCCTACGGCACCGATGCCAGCTTCTATCGGTTGATCCCCAGGCTCGTGGTGCGTCCCGCCGACGAGGACGAGTTGGTGGCGGTGCTGGCCGGCTGTCGCAAGCGCGGCCTGCCGGTGACCTTCCGCGCCGCCGGGACTTCGCTTTCGGGGCAAGCGGTAACCGATTCGGTACTGATTCAACTGCGTGAGGGCTGGCGCGGCCATGAAATTCTCGACGGCGGCCGGGCGATTCGCCTCCAGCCCGGGGTGGTCGGCGCAAGAGCCAACCAGCTATTGGCCCCCTACGGTCGCAAGATCGGTCCTGACCCGGCTTCCATCAATAGCTGCATGGTGGGGGGGATTGCTGCCAACAATGCCTCGGGCATGTGCTGCGGCACGGCGCAGAACAGCTACCGCACGGTGCGCGATATTCGCGTGATACTTGCCGACGGCACCCGCCTGGATACCGCCGACCCGGCCAGCCGCGAGGCCTTCCGTCGCAGCCACGCCGAGCTTGTCGAGGGCCTGGAGCGGCTTTCCGCCGAGACCCGGGCCAACGAGACGCTGGCGGAGAAGATCCGCCATAAGTACCGGCTCAAGAACACCACCGGCTATGCCCTCAACAGCCTGGTCGACTTCGACGACGGCATCGAGATCCTCAAGCACCTGATGATCGGCTCCGAAGGCACGCTAGGCTTCATCAGCACGATAACCTACGACACCGTCGTCGACGAACCGGAAAAAGCCGCGGCGCTGGTCTTCCTGCCGGACATGGCGACCACCTGCCGCGCCACTATTGCGCTCAAGGCGACGCCGGTATCGGCCGTAGAGCTGATGGACCGCGCCGCGTTGCGCTCGGTCGAGAACAAGCCGGGCATGCCCGAGGGGCTCAAGGCCCTGCCTGCGAAAGCGGCGGCGCTGCTGATCGACGTGCGCGGCAACGACGAGACCGAGCTCGAATCGCGGCTTCAGGCAGTGCGGGCGATCTTCGAGGGTATTCATACCCTGGAGCCGGTCGCTTTCACCCGCGACAAGGCCACCTACGACCTCTACTGGAAGATTCGCAAGGGGCTCTTCCCAGCCGTCGGGGCGGTCCGTGATACCGGCACAACGGTGATCATCGAGGATGTCGCCTTCCCCATCGAGCGTCTCGACGAGGGCGTGCTGGCTCTGACCCACGTCTTCCACCGCCACGGCTACCCCGAGGCGATACTGTTCGGTCATGCCCTGGAGGGCAACCTGCACTTCGTCTTTCCCCAGGGCTTCGAGAGGGCAGGCGAGGTGGAGCGCTACCAGGCGCTGATGGATGAAGTGGCACAGCTGGTTGGCGTCGAATACGGCGGCTCGCTCAAGGCGGAGCACGGTACCGGGCGCAACATGGCGCCATACGTTGAGCTGGAGTGGGGCCCCGAGGCCTATGGCCTGATGTGGCAGATCAAGGCGCTGTTCGACCCCGATAACCTGCTCAACCCCGACGTCATTCTCAGCCGCAACCCGACCCTGCATCTAGAGAACCTCAAGCCGCTACCGGCCGCCGACCCCATCGTCGACAAGTGCATCGAATGTGGCTTCTGCGAACATGTCTGTCCCTCCCGCGATCTCACCCTGACGCCCCGCCAGCGCATTGTTGTCGCCCGCGAAATGGCCAGGCTCGAGGCACTGGGAAGCCATCTCGAGGCCGTTGATGCGGCACGCCTGGAGCAGCTGCGAGAGGATTACCGCTATGCCGGCGACGAGACCTGCGCTATCGACGGGCTCTGTGCCACCCAATGCCCGGTGGGCATCAATACCGGTGAACTCATTCGCCAGATGCGCCATGAGCGATTGGCGCAGCATGCCGACACGGCACGTCGGCTTGGGCGCCATTTTTCCGGTACCACGCGCCTGGCGCGGGGCATGCTCAACCTGGCGGGGGCCGGGCGAGCCATGCTCGGCGTACCGGCACTGACCAAGGTGAGTGGAGCCATTACCCAGGCCAGCGGCGGTCGGGTGCCGCAGTGGATTCCCACCCTGCCCAAGGCGGCGCCGGTACGTGTGTTGAAACGAAAACCGGCGAGCCAGGAGGTGCGCGACAAGGTGGTCTACTTCCCCTCCTGCGCGACTCGCGTCTTTGGTGCCGGGCATGGCGACAAGGAAAGTCGCTCGATCATGGAAATCACGCTTGCGCTGCTCGACAAGGCCCGCTTCGAGGTCATCGTGCCCGAGATGACGGGCCATCTTTGCTGCGGCATGGCCTTCCAGTCCAAGGGGTTATTTGACGAGGCGGCACACAAGGCGCGCGAGCTGAATCGCGAGCTGTTGGTGGCGAGCCAGAATGGTCGTTTCCCGATCCTCAGTGACACCAGCCCTTGCGTGTTGCATATGCAAGGACGGCTGGATGAGCGTCTGAACGTGCAGGAGCCGGTGGCCTTCGCCCACGATTTTTTGCTGCCGCGTCTCGACATCACACCGCTGCAAGAGCGCGTGGCGGTGCACGTCACCTGCTCCAGCACTCACATGGGGCTAGGGGAGTGCATGGTGGCCCTGGCGCAGGCCTGCGCCCGCGAGGTGGTGGTGCCTGCCGAGATAACCTGCTGTGGTTTCGCCGGTGACAAGGGTCTGGTCACGCCGGAGCTGAACGCTTCGGCACTCAAGGGGCTGGCCGAGCAGGTAGGCGAATGCGATGCGGGATATTCCAACTCCCGAACCTGCGAGATCGGCCTGTCGCTGCATGGTGGCATCCCGTATCGCTCCATTCTCTCGCTTTTGGACCGTGCCAGCCGCGAACGCAGCGACATGGCAGGCACCGCCTGAACCCTCCACAACCCCTCGCTTGCCGGGGGTGTGGAGGGTTTCGCCGGCCTCGCGCCGACACGGCATCGTCACGCGCCTGAAACTTTTTTCCCGAAAGCCCTTGCGAGGCATCTGCCAACCCCGTAAAGTACGCTGCCGGCGACGGGCAACGTTGCAGGCGGTGGGCAGGGTGGTAAGTGGTTGTCTCGTTAGGTGTTTTCGATTCGTTTCGTAAAATTCCCGCTTGACGCCCGCGGCGGATTCGGTAGAATGCGCACCACTCGAGACGGCGCCCGCAGCGCGGGAGTTCGACGCCAGGGTTACCCCGGTGACGGCCTCGAAGGGAGTTGACAAGCTCCGCCGGATCAGTAGAATACGCCTTCCTCGCAGGGCGCTGGC
>NZ_JBMIQI010000009.1:0-67809 GCF_052584175.1 Billgrantia hypersalina | reverse complement strand
GGCCATGCCTGACCAACGGCACCAGGCTATCCACAGGGCCGCAGGAGCCAGGGCTGTGGATCGTTTCGCATGGCTGCCACAGACGACAACGCCCGCACGGGGCGGGCGTTGGTAGAGCAACTGATCTTGTCGTCAGTTGGCTGGATACTGTGGGATGACTCAGTGTAGCGTCACCCTGGCATAGCGCTTCTTGCCCGCCTGAATCACGTAGCTCTTGCCGGTGTCGAGCATATGGTCCTTGGCGACCACTTCGCCGTCGACCTTGACACGGCCGTTGCCGAGCATGTCCTTGGCCTGGGCGCTGTTGTTGGCCAGCCCCGAACGGTTGAGTACCGCGGCGATCGGTGCCTGGGCGCTGCCCTCGAAGTCGACTTCCACCTCGGGCAGGTCCTCGGGCAGTTCACCTTCTGCCAGGCGGTTGCCAGCCGACTTGTGGGCGCTGGCCGCGGCCTCCTCATCGTGGTAGCGACCGATCAGCTCACGTGCCAGGACCATCTTGATGTCGCGCGGGTTGGCACCGGCCTCGACGTCACGCTTGAGCGACTCGAGCGCCTCGTTCGATTTCAGCGAAAGCAGCTCGAAGTAGCGCCACATAAGGCTGTCGGGCATCGATACCAGCTTGTTGAACATCGAGCCCGGCGCCTCGTCGACGCCCACGTAGTTGCCCAGCGACTTGGACATCTTCTGCACGCCGTCGAGCCCCTCGAGCAGCGGCATGGTAATGACGACTTGCGGCTCCATGCCGAAGTGCTTCTGGATCTCGCGACCCATCAACAAATTGAACTTCTGGTCGGTGCCGCCCATCTCGATGTCGGCCTCGAGGGCTACGGAGTCATAGCCCTGCACCAGCGGATAAAGGAACTCGTGGATGGAGATAGGCTGGCCCGACTTGTAGCGCTTGTCGAAGTCGTCGCGCTCGAGCATGCGAGCCACGGTGCTCTGGGCCGCCAGTTCGATCATCTTGGCGGCCGTGAGCTCGCCGAACCACTCGGAGTTGAAACGCACCTCGGTCTTGTCGGGGTCGAGGATCTTGAACACCTGCTCCTTGTAGGTCTGGGCGTTGGCGCGAACCTCCTCCTCGGTGAGCGGCTTACGGGTCACGTTCTTGCCCGTGGGATCGCCGATGCGTCCGGTGAAGTCGCCAATCAGGAAGATGATCTGATGACCCAAATCCTGAAACTGCCGCATCTTGGTCAACAGTACGCTGTGGCCGAGGTGCAGGTCGGGAGCCGTCGGATCGAAACCGGCCTTGATGCGCAGCTTGCGGCCGGACTCGAGCTTCTTGACCAGCTCCTCCTCCAGCAGGATCTCCTGGGTGCCTCGCTTCAGCAGCGCCAGCGCGCTTGCGACGTCGGTCATCGTCTCCCACTCCACGAATTGCGTTGATCCACCCTACGGCAGGGTCCATCGAATGGGACAGGATGGTAGCATGACTTCACGCCTCGCGGGGCGGCCACGTTAGGGGGGAGAAAAGAGATGGCACTTTTCGTGGGCTTGATGTCCGGCACCAGCCTGGACGGCATCGATGCCGCCCTGGTCGAGATCGACTCGTCGGGATATCCCAGGCTGCTCGCGACTCACGCCGAGCCGATGCCCGACACGCTACGTGAAGGCCTGTTGAGACTGTGCCAGGCCGAACGGATTTCCTTCGCCGAACTGGCAGCTGCCGAGGATGCCTTCAGCCGACTCCAGGCCGATGCCGTGCAGCAGCTGCTCGCCGGGCAGGCCATCGATGCAGCTCGGATCAGCGCCATCGGCAGCCATGGCCAGACCATCGAACACGCCCCCTGGGGACACGCAGAGGGCCCCGCTTATACCCTGCAGCTCGACAATCCGAGCCTGCTGGCCGAGCTGACCGGCTGCCAGGTGGTAGCCGACTTCCGTCGCCGCGACCTGGCGGCGGGCGGTCAGGCCGCGCCGCTGGCGCCGGCATTACACGAGGCTCTGTTTCGTCGATCGGGACAGTGGCAGCTGGTCCTCAACCTGGGCGGCTTTGCCAACCTGACCCTTTTGCCGCCAAAGGAAAGTGGCGCCGATATCATCGGTTTCGACACCGGCCCGGCCAACGCCCTGCTCGACGCCTGGCATGCACGCCACCGCGGTGGCCGCTTCGACGCCGACGGTACCTGGGCAGCGTCCGGGCGGGTGGACGGAACGCTACTGGAGCACCTGCTCGCCGACCCCTTCTTTCATCGACCGCCACCACGCAGCACGGGCAGGGAAGCGTTCCACCTCGACTGGCTGAGTCAGCACCTGACCGGAAAGGAGCATCCCGAGGACGTCCAGGCCACCCTGGCGGAGCTGACCGCCACCAGCGTGGCCCTGGGCATCGAGATGGCGCGCGAACTCGTCGATGCGCCCACGGCAACGGCCCTGATTCCCTGCGGCGGCGGCGCTCACAATAGCGACCTGCTGCAACGCCTGGCCCGCCACCTGCCTGAAACCGCCCTGGTGCCCAGCAGCGACTGGGGGTGGCCGGCCGACTGGCTGGAAGCCGGCGCCTTTGCCTGGCTCGCCTGGCGCCGCCTGGAAGGGCTGCCCGGCAACCTGCCCAGCGTCACCGGCGCCGCCGGCCCCCGCGTCCTCGGCGGCGTCTATGCACCCTGAAGCGGGGGCCAAGGAAGCGCTTTAGCGTGCAGGCAGGCATTCAGTACTTTCTAGAAGTCGTCGTCGTCGCGCAGCGAGAACCGCTGCGCACCGTCCTGGGCCTTGGCCAGCACGTCACTCTTCTCGTCGCCGTACTTGATCATCATGCGCAGCTCATTGGCTGAGTCGGCATGCACCATGGCCACCTGCTCGCTGATCTTGCCCGCCTTGTAGAGTTCGAACAGCGCCTGATCGAAGGTCTGCATGCCCTGGTCGCGCGAGCGAGCCATGACGTTCTTGATCTCGCCCACGTCGCCCTTGCGGATCAGGTCGGCGATCAACGGCGTGCGCAGCAGAATCTCGATGGCCGGGGTGCGCCCCCCGTCGCGGGTCGGCAAGAGCTGCTGGGCGACGATGGCGTGCAGGTTGAGCGAGAGGTCGAGCCAGATCTGCTCGTGGCGCTCGTGCGGGAAGAAATGAATGATGCGGTCGAGCGCCTGGTTGGCATTGTTGGCGTGCAGGGTTGCCAGGCAGAGGTGACCCGTTTCGGCGAAGGTCAGCGCGTGCTCCATGGTCTCGCGGGTTCGCACCTCGCCGATCAGGACCACGTCCGGGGCCTGGCGAAGGGTATTCTTCAACGCCACTTCGAAGGATTCGGTATCGATACCCACTTCGCGCTGGTTGATGATCGCCTTCTTGTGCGGATGGACATACTCGATGGGGTCCTCGACGCTGATGATGTGCCCACCCACGGTCTCGTTGCGCTGCTGGATCATTGACGCCAGGGTGGTCGACTTGCCGGTACCGGTGCCGCCCACCACGAATACCAGCCCGCGCTTGAGGTTGGCCAGCTCACCCAGCTGCGCGGGAAGCGAGAGCTCCTCGAGGTGGGGAATCTCGTAGGCGATGCGCCTTATGACCATGGCCCATTGGTTGCGCTGCTGAAAGGCGCTGACCCGAAAACGTCCCCTACCGCTGAGACTCAGGGCGAAGTTGGCCTCGCGCTCCTGCTGGAAGCGCTCCTTGAGCCCTTCCGGCACCGCCACGTTGACCAGCTCCCGCACCTGCTCCACCGAGAGCCGCTGGTCACCGAGCGCCGTGAGCTTGCCCGCGGTCTTGATGGTGGGTGGCGCCTGCACCGAGATCAGCAGGTCCGAGGCCTCCTGCCGGGCCATGATGTCGAGCAGCTGCTCCAGCCATTCTTGTGCTGTCATTCCCCGTCCCCCTATGTTCCCAGGCCGTCAGCTGGCCAGCATACTCTTGGCGCGGGCCTGCGCCTCGTCGCGATTGACCACGTTCTCCGCTACCAGCTTGGCCAGCGCGGCGTCGAGGGTCTGCATCCCCAGATTGCCACCGGTCTGGATCGCCGAATAAATCTGCGCCACCTTGTCCTCGCGGATCAGGTTGCGCACCGCGGCATTGGCGATAAGGATCTCGTGGGCCGCGACCCGCCCCCCGCTGCGACGCTTGAGCAGCGTCTGCGAAATCACCGCCTGCAGCGACTCCGACAGCATCGAGCGGACCATGGCCTTCTCCTCGCCGGGGAAGACATCGATGATGCGGTCGATGGTCTTGGCCGCCGACGTGGTGTGCAGGGTGCCGAATACCAAGTGGCCCGTCTCGGCGGCGGTCAGGGCCAGGCGAATGGTCTCGAGGTCGCGCAACTCGCCGACCAGGATCACGTCGGGGTCCTCGCGCAGGGCGCTGCGCAGCGCCTGGGCGAAGCCGTGGGTGTCGCGATGCACTTCGCGCTGGTTGATCAGGCAGCGCTTGCTGCGGTGGACGAACTCCACCGGATCCTCGATGGTGAGAATGTGGTCGTAACGGTGATCGTTGATATAGTCGATCATTGCGGCCAGGGTGGTGCTCTTGCCCGAACCGGTGGGACCGGTGACCAGCACCAGGCCACGCGGCAACAGCGCCAGGCGGCGGAAGACGTCGCCCAGCTCCAGGTCTTCCATGGTCAGCACTTCGCTGGGGATGGTGCGAAACACCGCACCGGCGCCGCGGGCCTGGTTGAATGCATTGACACGAAAACGCGCGACTCCGGGGACCTCGAAGGAGAAGTCAGTCTCGAAGAATTCCTCGTAGTCGCGACGCTGGCGGTCGCCCATGATGTCGTAGATCAGCTTGCGAACCTCGCGATCCTCCATGGCGGGCACGTTGAGCCGGCGAATGTCGCCGTCGACGCGAATCATCGGCGGCAATCCGGCCGACAGATGCAGGTCGGAGGCGTTCTGCTTTGCCGAGAACGCCAGCAGTTCGGTAATATCCATGCGATTCCCCAGCTCCCCGGTTTGAGGTTCCAGCGAGTATGACAGACCTTGCGGACATAACGGACATCATGTGGCAGACATGACGGATACCATGCTTTCAGAGTCGCTGGCCAGTGCTCGCGAACGCCTGGCCCAGGCCCTCGCCTCGGCGGAACGCCCTGCCGAGGCGGCGCGACTGCTCGCGGTCAGCAAGACCAAGCCGGCCGGCATGATCCGCGAGGCGTGGAAGCTGGGTCAGCGCGAGTTCGGTGAGAACTACGTCCAGGAAGCGTTGGAGAAGCAGGCCGAGCTGGCCGACCTGGAGGACATCGTCTGGCATTTCATCGGCCCCTTGCAGGCCAACAAGACGCGGGCCGTCGCTGAACACTTCGACTGGGTCCACAGCGTCGACCGCGAGAAGATCGCACGTCGCCTGAACGACCAGCGCCCCGAGGCACTGGGGCCGCTGCAGGTCTGCCTGCAGGTCAATGTCAGCGGAGAGTCCAGCAAGTCGGGCATCGCTTTCAATGAGTTGGAGAGCCTGGCGCAAGCGGTGCTATCGTTGCCGCGGCTGCGGCTACGTGGGTTGATGGCCATCCCGGCCCCGGCCGAGGATCTGGCACGTCAGCGCGAGCCCCTGGCCCGACTGCGCCGTGCCCTGGAAACGCTGCGCCAGCGCTTCCCCGATGCCCCGCTCGACACCCTGTCGATGGGCATGAGCGACGACCTGGAAGCCGCCGTGCTGGAGGGTGCCACCCTGGTACGCCTGGGCACGGCCATTTTCGGTACACGAGACACCTCGCGTCGCTAGGCGGCGTACCCGCATGGCTGCCAGCCGGCCACGCAAAGCAAATGATAAAAGAAGGACGGATCGCAATGGCCAGCAGAGTCACCTTCATCGGCGCCGGCAACATGGCAGGCGCCATTATCGGCGGCATGATCGCCAACGGCCACCCGGCCAATGCCATCACCGCCACGTCACCCAGCGATCAATTCCTGGCACCGCTCCGTGAACGCCTGGGCATTCGCACCGATACCGACAATGCGGCGGCGGTAGGCGATGCCGATATCGTGGTGCTGGCGGTGAAGCCGCAAGTCATGCGCGATGTCTGCGAAGGGCTTCGCGATACCCTGCAGCGCCACCGGCCGTTGATCATCTCGGTGGCGGCCGGCCTGTCCGCCGAATCGCTGCAGACCTGGCTGGGCGGCGGCCTGCCGCTGGTGCGCTGCATGCCCAACACCCCCTCGCTGGTCGGCGTTGGCGCCGCCGGCCTGTTCGCCTCGCCCGAGGTCAACGCCGCGCAGCGCCAACAGGCAACCGAGCTCCTCGAAGCCGTGGGTCTGGTCGAGTGGGTGGATGAGGAGAGCCTGCTGGATGCCGTCACTGCCGTATCGGGAAGTGCACCGGCCTACTTCTTCCTGATGTTCGAGGCCATGGAGGAGGCCGGCGTCAAGCTCGGCCTGCCGGCCGAAACCGCGCGCCGCCTGGCGATCCAGACGGCACTGGGCGCGGCCAAGATGGCGCAGGACAGCGAACATACCCCGGACCGGCTCAAGCGCAACGTGATGTCGCCTGGCGGTACCACCGAGCGAGCGGTGGAACATCTCGAGCAGGCCGGCCTGCGTGGCATGCTGGCCGATGCCATGGAAGCCTGTGCCGCTCGCGCCCGCGAGATGGCAGAAGAGCTCGGCAAGCGTTAGCCTTTCAGGTCGCTCGCGTAAACGGAGCGGCCTTTCGACGATATGGAGGAGCCCACATGGGCCAACTGGGAAATGCCGGCCTGCTGCTGGTCAACACCCTGATCAACATCTACCTGTTCCTGATGATGCTGCGCTTTCTGCTGCAGGCGTCGCAGGCCGACTACTACAACCCCATCAGCCAGTCGGTGGTGAAGGTCACACAGCCAGTGGTAAGGCCGTTTCAGAGCTTCCTCGGCCCGGTGATGGGGCGCTTCGACCTGGCCACCCTGGCCGCCGCCTTCGTGCTCAAGGCCGTCAGCATCGTGGTGATCCTTCAGATCGCCGGCATCGGCATGCCGCCGCTCACCCAAGTGGCCATCGGCGCCGTGGCAGCCATTGCCAATGCCATCCTCAAGATCTATTTCTTCGCCCTGATCGTGATGATCATCCTGAGCTGGGTCGCGCCCAATGCCAGCCATCCCGGGGCGCTGCTGGTGATGCAACTGGTTGAGCCGATCATGGCACCGGTGCGCCGGGTCATTCCGCCGCTGGGCATGATCGACCTGTCGCCGATCGTGGTCTTCATCGCCATCAGCCTCATCGATGGTATGGTGGTCGGCGCACTGGCACGTGCCGCCGGTATCGCCGGCGCCCTGGTGGGCCTGTGAGACCTGTCCGTGTGACGGACCTCAACGACTGGACATAGAACGACAAGATGCCCGAGCACCCCGACGATTCGGTCGGCCTGGTGACGCCCCAGAAGGCTCACTTCGACGACCCTCTGGCCCTGGCCTGCGGCAGGACCCTGCCCGCCTACGACCTGGTCTTCGAGACCTATGGCACCCTGAACGCGGAGCGCTCCAATGCGGTATTGATCTGCCACGCCCTGTCGGGCCACCACCATGCCGCCGGGTACCACACCCTTGACGAACGCAAGCCGGGCTGGTGGGACGCACACATCGGCCCCGGGAAATCCATCGATACCAACCGCTTCTTCGTGGTGTCGCTGAACAACCTTGGCGGCTGCCACGGCAGCACCGGGCCGAACAGCGAGAATCCCGCCAGCGGCCGCCAGTGGGGGCCCGATTTCCCCATGGTCACGGTGAGCGACTGGGTGCACAGCCAGGCCCGCCTGGCCGACCGGCTGGGCATCGAGCGCTTCGCTGCCGTGATCGGCGGAAGCCTCGGGGGCATGCAGGCGCTGCAGTGGAGCCTGACCTATCCCGAGCGAGTCGCCAACGCCGTCATCATCGCCGCCACACCCAAGCTCTCGGCGCAGAACATTGCCTTCAACGAGGTAGCGCGACAGGCGATTCGCTCGGACCCCGACTTTCACGAGGGTTGGTATGCCGAACGCGGCACCGCGCCGCGCCGTGGCCTGAAGCTGGCGCGGATGGTTGGGCACATCACCTACCTTTCGGAAGACGCGATGGGCAGCAAGTTCGGTCGCGACTTGCGTAGCCAGGACCTCAACTTCGGCTATGACGTGGAGTTCCAGGTCGAGTCCTACCTGCGCTACCAGGGAGACACCTTCTCCACCGCCTTCGATGCCAATACCTACCTGTTGATGACCAAGGCACTCGACTATTTCGATCCCGCGGCCGACCACGGCGGCGTGCTGGCCGACGCCGTCGCGCCCAGCCAGTGCCCCTTTCTGGTGGTGAGCTTCACCAGCGACTGGCGCTTCCCGCCCTCGCGTTCGCGTGAGCTGGCCAACGCCCTGATTCGCGCCGGCAAGCCGGTGAGCTACGTCGACATCGACTCACCCCACGGCCACGACGCCTTCCTGCTGCCGGAGCCGCGCTACCAGGCCATATTCGCCGCCTTCATGGCGCGTGCCGCCCGCGAGCTGGGCCTCGAGGAGACCGCATGATGCGCGCCGACCTGGAGCTGATACATCGCTGGGTGCCCGATGGCGCTCATATCCTCGACCTGGCCTGTGGCGACGGCACGTTGCTCGAGGCCCTGGGGCGCGACAAGGGTGTCACCGGCTACGGCCTGGAGATCGACCCCGAGGGCATCACGGCGTGCATCGCCAAGGGCGTGAGCGTGATCGAGCAGAACCTCGACGAGGGGCTGGTCAATTTCGAGGACGACACATACGACCTGGTGGTCATGACCCAGGCGCTGCAAGCGCTGCGTCGCCCCGACCGCATGCTCGACGAAATGCTGCGCGTCGCTGACGAATGCATCATTACCTTTCCCAACTTCGCCTACTGGCGTCACCGGGTGCACCTCGGCATACGCGGCTACATGCCGGTGTCGAAATCGCTGCCCTACGCCTGGTACGACACGCCCAACATTCACCTGTCGACCTTTAACGACTTCGAGCACCTGTGCCGCGAGAAGGGGCTCAAGATTACCGACCGTGCCGTGGGAATCGGCGACCACGAGGGACACTGGGCCACGCGACTCTGGCCCAACCTGTTCGGCGAGATCGCCATCTTTCGCGTCGAGCGTCAAAATCGCCGTTGAGCAGTACTCGCCATGGAGAACGCCCATGCTGAAACGCATCCTGCCACGCCATCGCCTGGCCCTGGCCCTGCTGCTGGGGCTGCTGCCGCTGCAGGGCCAAGCCCAACAGTTCGAGCGGGTCGGTGACTACCAGATTCACTACAGCGCCGTAAGCACCAGCTTCCTGCCCCCTTCCGTGGCCGAGGCCCACGGCATTCAGCGCAGCCCCGCCATGGCGTTGCTCAACGTCAGCGTTCTGGAGGAGGACGATGGCGAACTGCGACCGGTCAACGCCCGGGTCGAAGGTACGGTGAGCGCCTTGCAGGCCGGCGAGCATACCCCGCTCGCCTTCCGCACCCTGCGCAGCGGCGAAACGCAGTCGCAGGTTGCCGTTTTCCGCATTCGCGACGACGAGCCCATGCACTTCGCCCTTGAGGTTCGCTACGACCGCAACCATGAGCCTGCCGAAGTGAGCTTCATCCAGCGCTTTCATATCGACGGCTGAGTCGACGCATGCGCCAGCCGATCGCCCACCTGGACGAGCTCAAGGGCATGCCCTCGAGGGGCGTGGTACTGCCCGACGGCCGCAGCGCCTTCCTCGTGCGCGTGCATGGCCGGATCAGCGCCTTCGTCAATCGCTGTCCGCACCGGCAAGTCCCGTTGAACCTGCCCGACGGGGATTTCCTCGAGTCAAGCCGAGAATTGATTCAGTGCGGCGTGCACGGCGCGCTGTTCCTGCCGGAAAGCGGCGAGTGCGTATTCGGCCCATGCCAGGGTCGATCGCTCGAGCCGCTACCTGTTTCAGTCGATGCCGAGGGCAATATTCACTTGGCGAGTGAGTGATACCGGAAGGCGAGTGCCCAGGCTGATCGACACCGGTCGCCCGTGGCGCCAGCCGACCTCGCAGCCGTGCGCCACCACCTCCACGCCGCGCTCCGCCACTGATCTGAGCGTGGCGGCGTAGGCCGGGTCGAGATGTGCCGCCGGCGCCACGTCACGAATGCCGGTGTGCGCCACGCAGAACAGCAGAACCGCTCGCTGGCCCTGCTCCGCCAGGGCCGCCAGCGCCAGCAAGTGCTTGCGCCCGCGCTCGCTCACCGCATCCGGGAAGTAGCCGTGGCCATCGAACTCCTTGAGCGTCACCTGCTTGACCTCCACGAAGGCAGCGCCGCGCTCGGCATCGTCGAGGTAAAAGTCGAGCCGCGCCCCCTCGACCCGAACCTCGCGCTTGAGCGTGGCATAGCCCGCCAGCGCCGGCACCTGTCCGGCATGCAGTGCCTCCTCGACGATGCGATTGGTGCGCCCTGTATGCACCGAGGCCAATGCCACGCTGCCGTCGGACTGGGTCAACTCGATCAGCTCCCAGGTCCAGGCCAGCTTGCGCGCCGGGTTGTCGCTTGGCGCCAGCCACACGCGGCAACCGGGTACGTTCACCGCTCGCATCGAGCCGGTATTGGGGCAGTGAGCTACCACCTCGCGGCCGTCCTCGAGACGCACGTCGGCCAGGAAGCGCTTGTAGCGACGCAGCAGTACGCCGGGCACCAGGTCGGGATACTCCAAGGTAGCGCCTCCTATTGCCGGGCCAGGAAGCGCTCGAGCCGGCTCACCGCCTCTTCCAGCCGTGCGATACCGGTGGTGAAGGCGATGCGCACGTGGTGTTCGCCGCCGCGCACGGCGAAGTCGACTCCGGGCGTAATGGCGACGTTCTCCTCCTCCAGCAGGCGCTGGCAGAAGGCCGAACTGTCACGACTGTAGCGCGAGATATCGAGCCACAGGTAGAAGGCCCCCTGGGGCGGCAGCGAAGGCGCCAGCTCCAGCCGGGCGAGGCCGGCCAGCAGCGCATCGCGGCGACGACCCATCTCGCGGCGCCGCTCTTCCAGAAGATCGCGGCACTCGGGGGTGAAGGCGGCCAGCGCCGCGTGCTGGGCCGGGGTGGGCGCGGCGAGGAAGACGTTCTGCGCCAGCCGGGTCAGCGGCTCCACGGCCTCCTCCGGTGCCAGCAGCCATCCCAGGCGCCAGCCGGTCATGCCGAAGTACTTGGAGAAGCTGTTGACCACGAAGGCATCGCTACTGAGCGAGGCCACCGACAGCGGCGCGATGTCGTAGCTGAGCCCCTGATAGATCTCATCCACCAGCAGGTGACCCCCGCGCTCGGCCACCGTGTCGGCCACTGCCTTCAGCTGTGCCGCATCGAGCATATGGCCGGTGGGGTTGGAGGGCGTGGCGAGCATCGCCAGGCGTGTGTCATCGAGCCAGTGGTCCGCGACGAGATCGGCGTCGAGCTGCCAGCCGCTCTCCAGGCCGACGGGGACGGCGTCCACCTCGGCGCCGGCCAGGGCCATGAAGTGCCGGTTGCAGGGGTAGTTGGGGTCGGCCATCAGGACGCGGTCGCCCGGGCCGACCAGCAGTTGGCTGGCCAGCAGCAGCGCGCCGGAAGCCCCCGGCGTGACCAGGATGCGCCGGGGATCGACCTCGGCAGCGAAGTGGTTGCCATAGTGGCCGGCGATGGCCTCGCGCAGCGCCGGCAGCCCCGCGGCCGGGCTATAGCGCGTGCGCCCCGCCGCCAGTGCCGCCTGCCCGGCCGCCACCACCGGCTCCGGGGTGGGGAAGTCGGGCTCGCCCACTTCCAGGTGAATGACGTCATGGCCGGCCGCCTCGCGTGCCTGGGCGGCCTCCAGCAGGCTCATCACACGAAAGGGCGCAACGCGATCAACGCGTGGATTCCATGACATGGCAAACTCCTGAACGCAAATAGGTGGCCGGCGGCGGCACTTTTCCCGATCCGGCGGTCAAAAAACCATACCACCGTTTCGGCCTGCCGGGAGGCCTCTGCCGTTCCCATTGGGTATTGCAAAACGTATCGAATTCCGATAAACAAGCATGCCTTTGGCGTGAGATACCTTGCGCAAGTTGCGGGGTATTGATCAGCAGTCACTCAAGTAACGAGGCAGTCCCATGCCAGTAGCAGACAAGAAAGCGGAAGCGCCCAAAAAATTCACCCCGTACGAAGCGGCACCGGGTGAAGAGTACATGAACGAGCAGCAGCTTGAGCACTTCCGACAGATCCTGCTGGGCTGGAAACAGGAGCTCATGGAAGAGGTCGATCGCACGGTGCGCCATCTGCAGGAAGAGGCGAACAACTACGCCGACCCGGCGGACCGGGCCACCCAGGAAGAAGGGTTCAGCCTGGAGCTGCGTACCCGTGATCGTGAACGCAAACTGCTCAAGAAGATCAACGAGACGCTCGAGAAGATCGATGAGGACGACTACGGCTTCTGCGAGGCCTGCGGCGTCGAGATCGGCATCCGTCGCCTGGAGGCTCGCCCCACCGCGACGCTGTGCGTCGACTGCAAGACCCTGGCCGAGCTCAAGGAAAAGCAGCTCGGCGGCTGAGGCGGGCGTGATGCACCTCGCGCCACTTCGCAACGGGCACCGCTGGGTGCCCGTTTACGTGTTGGCCACCGCCGCCAGGAACCAGCCATGACCGGCTACCGCGGCCGCTTCGCCCCCACGCCCTCCGGCGCCTTGCACTTCGGCTCGCTGATCGCCGCCCTGGCCAGCTTTCTCGATGCCCGGCGGGCCGGCGGCGAATGGCGCGTCCGCGTCGAAGATATCGACCCGCCGCGCTGCCCACCGGGAGCCGCCGACACCATCCTGCGCCAGCTCGAGGCCTTCGGCCTGCATTGGGATGGCCCCGTGCTCTGGCAGCATGATCGCGACCCGGACTACGCGGCCGCTCTCGAGCGGCTCAAGGCGCTGGGCCTGGCCTATCCCTGCAGTTGCTCGCGCAAGCAGTGGCGCGACTATTCCACCTATCCCGGCTGGTGTCGTGAAGGCGTGCGAGAAGCTGGCAAGCCGACGGCCTGGCGCTTGCGCAGCGATCTCGGCCTGCGCCCGGTGGTGTGGCAGGACCGCCTTTTCGGCGAGCAGCGTTTCGATCCGGCCGAGCTCGGCGACGTGGTGCTCAGGCGCAAGGATGGGCTGTGGGCCTATCAGCTCGCCGTGGTGGTGGACGATGCCGACCAGCGCATCAGCGACGTGGTACGCGGCTTCGACCTGCTCGACAACACGCCCTGGCAGCGCCAACTGCAGCATGCGCTTGGCCTGCCCGAGCCGCGCTACCTGCACCTGCCCTTGATCGTCAACCATCAAGGCCAGAAGCTATCCAAGCAGAACCTGGCGCCGGCGCTGCCGCTCGAGGACGTCGCGGTGCGCCCGTTGCTTCACCGCGCCCTGGTCGCGCTCGACCAGAACCCGCCCGACGAGCTGAGCGAGGCAGCGGTGTGCGAACAACTCTCCTGGGCGATCGTTCATTGGGAGCCGCAGCGTATCCGTGCCGAAGCCCAGCGCAGGGAGTGAGGAGCCCCATGTACGTCTACCGCATCATGCTGTTCCTGGTCTTCGGTGGCTACCTGCTGTCGCCGCTGTTGATGAGCGGCTGGTCGAGTCCCGGCGTGGCCTGGTATCGCCCGTTTGTCATCTGGGGCGTGCTGATCGCCCTGACGCTGTGGCTCGAGCAGAAGAGGAAACTCGATGAGCGCTAGCCTGGCCGGCGTCTTCGCTCTGGGCGGCGGCTACCTGCTGCTGATGTTCCTCTGCGCACTGGCGGTGGAGAGGGGCTGGCTCAGCCGCAACGTGACGCGTCACCCCGCCGTCTATACCCTGGCGCTCGGCGTCTACGCCAGCGCCTGGGCGATTTACGGCAGCCTGGAGCTGGCCGCCGCCTCGGGCTACGGTTATCTGGCCTATTACCTGGGCGTGGCAGGTGCCTTCCTGCTGGCACCGGTGCTGCTGGTCCCCATCCAGCGCATGACCCGCACCCACCAGCTCGCCTCGCTGGCCGACCTGTTCGCCTTCCGCTTTCGCTCGCGCTGGGTCGGCACGCTAATCACCGTGATCAGCCTGCTCGCGGTGATGCCCTTGCTGGCACTGCAGGTCCAGACCCTGGGCGACGCCATCTATCTGATGACCGGCGCCGCCTCGCCCGCCCTGCTCGCCTTGGCCCTGAGCCTGTTGATTGCGTTGTTTGCGATGATCTTCGGCACCCGCCACGGCAAGGGACCCGCTCGGCACGACACCCTGCTGGCCGTGATCGCCCTCACCTCGGTCATCAAGCTCGTCGCCATGCTGGCGCTGGGTGCGTTCGCCCTGTTCGTGGTCTTCGACGGCCCCGCCGACCTGCAGGCCTGGCTGGACGGCCCCGGGCAGTTCTACCAGGCCGGCGTGGAGCAGCCCGATGCCGCCCATTGGCGCACCCTGCTGCTGCTGTTCTTCGCTGCAGCACTGCTGATGCCGCACATCTTCCACATCACGTTCGCCGAGACCCTGTCGCGCCATACCCTGCTGCAGGCGAGCTGGTCGCTGCCGCTGTTCCTGCTGCTGATGGCGATACCGGTACCGCTGATCTTGTGGGCGGGACAGCGGTTGGGCGCCGATGAAGTGATCGGCGCCGCTTATCTGGCCTTCGGCCTGTCCGACGCGTTCTGGGTCCAGGCGCTGGCCTTCCTCGCCGGTCTGGCCGCCACCAGCGGTACCATGGTCATCGTCGCCATGGCCCTGTCGGGCATGATCCTCAACCACGTGCTGCTGGTGGCCCACCCGCCCGAGGCCCAGCCCAACCTTTATCGCTGGCTGCGCTGGCTGCGCCGGGCACTGATGGCGATGGTGATCATCGGCAGTTGGCTGTTCTACCGCACGGTGGGCGTCCATCACGACCTGACTACGCTGGGGCTGGCGGCCTTCGTCGGCATGGCCCAGTGCCTGCCGGGCCTGCTGGCACTACTCTACTGGCCAGGTGCCAACCGCAAGGGCATGGTGTCGGGGCTGGTCGTCGGCGTGCTGATCTGGCTAGCCGGCCTGTGGCTGCCGCTGCTTACCGGCCTCCCCAGCCTTATCCTGATCCCGCCGGGCCTCGAGCTGCTTGCCGGCGAGCCCCACTGGTACACCGTGACGCTGGTATCGCTGGCCCTGAACGTCCTCGTCTTCATCGTCGTCTCGCTGGCAACCCGTACCTCCGATGGCGAACGTGCCGCCGCCGAGGCTTGCTCGGTGGACGCGGTGATCCGACCCAAGCGGCTGCAATTGATTGCCACCACCGGAGAGGAGTTCAAGCAGCCGCTGGCCCAGGCGCTGGGTGAGAATGTCGCCCAGCGTGAAGTGGAGCGGGCGCTTACCGACCTGGGCATGTCGCCACTGGATGGACGCCCCTACGCCTTGCGTCGCCTGCGTGACCGCATTCAAGCCAACCTCTCCGGGCTCATGGGCCCGTCGGTGGCCCAGGACATCGTCGACCGCTACCTGCCCTATCGCCGCAGCGGCCAGGAACCCACCGACGACATCCATTTTGTCGAGAGCCGGCTCGAGGCCTACCGTTCGCGCCTTACCGGCCTGGCACGTGAACTCGACGGCTTGCGTCGCTACCACCGCCGCATCCTCACGCGCCTGCCGGTGGGGCTGTGCGCCTTCGGCGTCGATGATGAACTGCTGATGTGGAACGATGCCTTGGCCGAGCTATCCGGCATCGACGGTACCGGTGTGGTGGGTGCGCGTCGCGACGGGCTGCCGGCCCCCTGGGCCGAGCTGCTGGGCCGCGCCCTGGACGAACCCAACGATCATCTCTACAAGCAGCCGGTCGAGCTGAAGGGTAGCGTCCGCTACCTGACCTTCCACCGCGCGGAGCTCCAGGCCGACGACGATATCCGCGGCGGAACCGTCATCCTGATCGAGGATCACAGTGAGATGAAGTGGCTCGAGGACGAACTGGTACACGCCGCGAGGCTGGCCTCGATCGGCCAGCTGGCAGCCGGGGTGGCCCATGAAATCGGCAACCCTGTGACCGGCATCTCGTCGCTGGCGCAGAATCTGCGCTACGATACCGACGACCCCCAGGTGCTGGAGACGGCCCGCCAGGTGCAGCAGCTCACCGACCGCATCTCCCGCATCGTCAGCTCGCTGGTGGGGTTCGCCCACGGCGGTCGCCATGTCAACGGCACCACGCTGGCCCCCGTCTCCATCGCCGCGATCACCGACGAGGCGCTGCACTTGATCCGGCTGGCGCGCTCGGGAGAGGATGTCCGTTACTGTAATCGCTGTCCGGCCGAGCTCGAGGTGCTCGGCGATGCCCAGCGGCTGGCCCAGGTGATGATCAATTTGCTGAGCAACGCGCGCGATGCCAGTGAGCCGGGCGGGGAAGTGGTGATCGACGCGGAACCGGAAGGCAGCATGCTGAAGGTCACGGTCACCGACGAGGGACACGGCCTCGACGACCGGGTTCGCCAACATCTCTTCGAACCCTTTACCACCACCAAACCGCCGGGTGAAGGTACCGGACTCGGCCTGCCCCTGGTCTATAGCATCGTTGCCGAGCATCATGGCAGGATCGAGATCGAGTCGCCGCCCCCTGGGCGGGAGCAGGGCACGCGCATTTGCCTATGGCTGCCCACCGAACGAGAGGATGGTGAACATACCGATGAGCCGGATTCTGATCGTTGAAGACGAAGCCATCATCCGCACCGCATTGCGCAGGATGCTGGAACGCCATGATTATCAGGTCAGCGAAGCCGGGAGCGTGGATGAGGCGCTGGCCCTGGAGCCGCGCGGCTTCGACCTGGTGATCAGCGACCTGCGTCTGCCCGGCGAACCCGGTACCGACCTGATCGAGCAGGCCGCCCCGGTGCCGGTACTGATCATGACCAGCTACGCCAGCATGCGCTCGGCGGTGGAATCCCTGAAACAGGGCGCCGTCGACTACGTGGCCAAGCCCTTCGACCATGACGAACTGCTGGAGACCGTGGCCCGGGTGCTCCACCAGCAGGCCTCGCATCGCGCCCCACCGCCCGACATCACCGATGCCGGCGGTTCGCGCCAGCCCATGATCGGTGAATGCGCGGCCATGCAGGCGGTCTACACGCGGATTCGCAAGACCGCACCGGCCGACGTCACCGTGCTGATCCAGGGTGAGTCGGGCACCGGCAAGGAGCTGGTGGCACGCGCCATCCATCAGCAGAGCCGGCGTACCCACGCACCGCTCATCTGCGTCAACTGCGCGGCAATCCCCGAGACGCTGATCGAATCGGAGTTATTCGGCCACGAGAAGGGCGCCTTCACCGGTGCCAGCGCCGCCCGCACCGGGCTGGTCGAGGCCGCTGACGGCGGCACCCTGTTCCTCGACGAGATCGGCGAGTTGCCGCTGGATGCCCAGGCGCGCCTGCTGCGCGTGATGCAGGAGGGCGAGATCCGTCGCATCGGCTCGGTCGAAACGCGTCACGTCGATGTGCGGCTGATTGCCGCCACTCACCGCGACTTGCGTGCGCTCTCCAAGACCGGCGAATTCCGCCTCGACCTCTATTACCGGCTCAACGTGATGCAAATCGACCTTCCACCCCTGCGGGAGCGGGAGGATGACATACTGCTGATCGCCGACGCGCTGCTGGACAAAGCCTGCCGCCGCCACCGCCGTGAAGGGGTGCGCTTGTCTCGAGCGGCACGCCGGGAGATTCGCGATTACCCCTGGCCCGGCAACGTACGCGAACTCGAAAATGCCCTTGAGCGCGGCGTTATCCTTGCCGAAGGCCACCTGATCCATCCCGACGACCTGGGCCTGAGGCCAGGCCTGTCCAGCCAGGCACGTCATAGCGTCGAGCCGCCGCCGGCACCCAGCCAGACCGAAAACACGGAAGCGGATGCCGAAGAGGATCTATCGCTCGAGGACTACTTCCAGCACTTCGTGCTGGAACACCAGGACCACATGAGCGAGACCGAACTCGCCCAGAAGCTGGGAATCAGCCGCAAATGCCTCTGGGAGCGTCGCCAGCGCCTGGGTATCCCGCGCAAGAAACAGGCTCGACGCAACAGCGCCTGACGCTCGGCACGCTCGCCCTACGACTAACGATCTACGCGCCTTGACCTTCGCCAATGGCGCTTTTTTTGTGCCCGTTCGGGCTCACCTGCACCAGGTGTTACCTTCCCACCCAGAACATGCCCTGCCATGGCGCAACAGGGGTAACACATCTGCCCCGCCATACCGACCCTCCCGGGCACTGCTTTTTTAACGACCTGATATGGCTTAAAAAATCTCGCCCTGGCATATGCTGTGCAATGTACAGGACAAGAAAAACAACATCCGGCTGCCATCCTAGCCAACAAACATAACAAGGCAAGGTGGAAGGCAGGGCCTGCGCCAACAACAACAATGGCAGGCTGTGGAAAAGATGCGGCCAGAGGCAACAACAACAAGATGCCCCGGAGAGAGCCGCCCTTCGCTGCGAGTGCAACAACAACAAGAGAAGAGCGAAGCACCGGATCCATCAGGACGCGATGCGCCAACCCCGGCCCAAAACAAGAACAACGGTCGCAAGGGCGCACCTTCGGCAACAACATCAACAAGCCGAAGGCAGGCATACCACCTATGCCGTCGTGGTTGGATTATTGTTTTGAATACGAGGCGGTCGCAACCAGGAACGTCAATAATCACAACAACATGGTTTACCTGTGATGCTTGGTGACTGTGGTGCGTATTCAAGGCGATGCGCCATCACGAAGAAGAAACAGCCGCAAGGACGCAGCACCGTTTAGCTTGTCAGAGGAGGCCCAGCGGCCTCCTCTTTTGCTTTGTTCTCCCCAGGGTCGCCATACGCTGAAACGGCACGCCGCTTTGCAAGGTGTCGGTGGTCCGCTACACTCTAGGACTTTCGCACACTGCGAGTCGAAATCGCCGCATGTTCAAAGGATTTACCCGCTTTCTGCAAAGCCCTGGTGCACACTTCAGGACGCTTTTCGGCCCTCAGGATGCCTCCGGGGGGCAGGAAGGCCCTCGCATCATCCCTCGCGATCAGCATCCCGTTTCGCGCCAGCACTTCAGCGAGCCGGCACTGAAGGTGCTCTATCGTCTGCACAATGCGGGTTTCGAAGCGTACCTGGTCGGTGGCTGCATTCGCGACTCGCTGCTCGGCAAGATGCCCAAGGACTTCGACGTCGCCACCGATGCCACGCCGGAGCAGGTGCGTGAACTGTTCCGCAATTCACGCATCATCGGCCGTCGCTTTCGCATCGTGCATGTGCGCTTCGGTCGCGAGGTGATCGAGGTCACGACGTTTCGCGGCACCCACAGCGATGATCACGGCGACCATATCGCCCAGCAGTCCGAACATGGCCTGCTGCTGCGCGACAATGTCTGGGGCAACATCCAGGAAGATGCCATCCGCCGCGACTTTACCGTCAACGCGCTCTACTACAGCATTGCGGATTTCTCGATTCACGACTTTGCCGACGGGATGCGCGACATCGAATCGCGTACCCTGCGCCTGATCGGCGATCCGGCCGTGCGCTACCGTGAGGATCCGGTGCGCATGCTGCGCGCCGTACGCTTCGCCGCCAAGCTCGACTTCCATGTCGCCCCGGATTCAGAGGCCCCCATTACCGAGCTGGCACCGCTGCTGTTACAGATCCCCCCGGCCCGGCTGTTCGACGAAGTGCTCAAGCTGCTCATGGCCGGCCACGGCGTCGAGACCTTCCGCCTGCTGCGCCACTATGGCCTGTTTGCCATGCTCTTCCCCGAAACCGACGAGACCTTGGCCGAACGGGCCTGGGCCGAGCCGCTCATCGAGCACGCCCTGGCCAGCACCGACAGGCGGATTCACGAGGAGCGCCCGGTGACGCCGGCGTTTCTTTTCGCGGCCCTGTTGTGGGGCCCCGTTCAACGTCGCCAGGCTCGCCTTGAAGACGAGGGCATGCCTCCAATTCCGGCGCTGCAGCTGGCCTCGCAGCAGGTCCTGTCGCGGCAGTTGAAGCACATCTCGATACCCAAGCGCTTCAGCCTGCCGATGCGCGATATCTGGGACCTGCAGCAACGCCTGCCCCAGCGGCGCGGCAAGCGTGCCCTGCAGACCCGCGAGCATCCTCGCTTTCGTGCGGCCTACGACTTCCTGCTGCTGCGTGAGGCTGCGGGTGAGATCGAGCCCGGCCTGGGCGAGTGGTGGACGGCCTACCAGGAGGGCGACGAGCACGAACAGCGGCGCCTGCTGGAGAAGGCCGGTGCCGACACCGGCCCCGGCGGCAACAGTCCGCGACGTCGGCGACCCCGCAAGCGCCGTCGGCGCGGCCCTCCCGGTCCTGCATGACGCCTCTTGTCGACGCGTACGTCGGGCTCGGGAGCAATCTTGACGCTCCTGTTGAGCAGGTCCGCCGCGCACTCGAGGAACTCGACGCCCTGCCCTTGACGACCCGCATGGCCGCCTCGCGGCTGTACGTCAGTCGCCCCGTTGGCCCCCAGGATCAGCCCGACTTCATCAATGCCGTGGCGCACCTGCGCACTCGACTCTCTCCCCTCGCCCTGCTCGACCAGCTGCAGTCGCTGGAGCAGCGGCATCGCCGGGTGCGCCAGCGCCACTGGGGGCCGCGCACCCTCGACCTCGACCTGCTACTTTACGGAAACGAGACCCTCGAACTGCCGCGACTGCGCGTGCCGCATCCCGAAATGGCCAGCCGCGCCTTCGTGCTGCTGCCGCTCGCCGAGCTAACGCCGCAGCTGCACCTTCCCGACGGCCGGCGTATCACGACGCTTTCGAGGACCCTAGCGTCAGCCGAAGAGGTCCAGGTGTTACCTCACAACGCCAACTGAAGCGCACCGGTGTTACCAGTCGACACGACCGTCGTATTCTGGTAACAATCACGCGCAGCGCCGGTGCGCGTAGAACCCGCCGGTTGCCCGAGACACAACGAGAGCACGCCATGAAAACCGTCACGCTAAGCACACTGCAGGGCTACAAGCGCGCAGGTGATACCTTCAGCTGCCTGACCGCCTACGATGCCACCTTCGCTCGCACCGCGGCCGATGCAGGCATTGAAGTCCTGCTGGTTGGCGACTCGCTGGGCATGGTGCTGCAGGGCCATGCCAGTACCCTGCCGGTGACCCTCGACGACATCCGCTACCACACGCGCTGTGTGGCAGGGGCCAAGGGGGCGAGCCTGCTGATGGCCGACCTGCCCTTCATGAGCAACGCTTCCACCGAACGCATGCTGAATGACGCCGCCGAACTGATGCGCGCCGGTGCGGAAATCGTCAAGGTCGAAGGCGAAGCCTGGATGGCCGAAGGTATCCGAGAAATGACCCGCCGCGGCGTGCCCGTCTGTGCGCATCTGGGGCTGACGCCGCAGACCGTCTACCAACTCGGCGGCTACAAGGTGCAGGGTCGCGACGCCGCGCGCGCCGACCAGATTCTCGCCGATGCCCGCATCCTGGTCGAGGCGGGCGCCTCGATCATCCTGCTCGAGTGCGTGCCGGCAAGCCTGGGCCGCGCCATCACCGAGGCCCTCGACGTGCCCGTGATCGGCATCGGCGCCGGCCCCGACACCGACGGCCAGATCCTGGTCATGCACGACGTGCTGGGCGTCACCCATGGACGTACGCCGCGCTTCGTCAAGAACTTCATGGCAGAGGCCGACGATATTGCCGGTGCCTTCCGTCGCTACCATGAAGAGGTCAAGGCGCGTCGCTTCCCCGCCGAGGAGCATAGCTTCTAGTTCCGTTCGTTCCCTCCAGGAGCCCGTTGATGCGTACTCTGCGAGACATCCCCGCGCTGCGCGAAACGCTCGGCGAATACCGCCGCCGCGGCCAGCGCATCGGACTGGTCCCGACCATGGGCAATCTGCACGCCGGGCATCTGGCGCTGGTGGACACCGCCCGCCTTCATGCCGATGTCGTCGTGGCGACGGTGTTCGTCAATCCGCTGCAGTTCGGCCCGGGCGAGGACCTCGACGCCTATCCGCGGACCCTCGCCGACGACCAGCAGAAACTCGAGGCGGCCGGCTGCAACCTGTTGTTCACCCCTAACGTCGCCACCCTCTATCCCCGCGGCCTGGACAATCAGACGCGCGTCTGCGTTCCCGCCGTCAGCGAAGGGCTGTGTGGCGGTTCACGGCCCGGCCATTTCGACGGTGTCTCCACCGTGGTCAGTATTCTCTTCAATCTCGTGCAACCCGACGTGGCCTGCTTCGGCGAGAAGGACTACCAGCAGCTGGCGGTGATCCGCAAGCTGGTCGACGATCTGCATTTCCCGATCGAGATCGTCGGCGTCCCCATCGTGCGCGCCGAGGACGGCCTGGCGCTCTCGTCTCGCAATGGCTATCTCGACCACGCCGAGCGCGCCACGGCGCCAGAGCTGCAGCGCACCCTGGCCACCCTGCGCGAGGCGCTCGAAGGCGGCGAGCCCATCGAAGCCAGCCTCGAGGCCGGCCTGGCCCGGCTGCGTGCTGCCGGTTTCGCGCCTGATTACCTGGAGCTGCGTGCCGCCGACCTGGGACCGGTCACCGCCACGACCCGCGAGGCCGTGCTGCTGGCTGCGGCCCGCCTGGGAACGACCCGCCTGATCGACAACCTGACCCTGACCCTGCCGCGCTGAAGGCGCGCCTGAAACGCACCCGGAGGAAGCAGTCCGCATGTTCACCGTCATGCTCAAGGCCAAGCTGCACATGGCTCGCGTCACCCATGCCGTACTCAACTACGAGGGCTCCTGCGCCATTGACGGGGAGCTGCTGGACATGGCCGGCATCCGCGAAAACGAGCAAATCCAGATCTATAACGTCGAGAACGGCCAGCGCTTTACCACCTATGCCATTCGTGCCGAGGAGGCCTCGCGGGTCATCTCGATCAACGGTGCCGCCGCCCACCTGGCCGGCCCCGGCGACCGGGTGATCATTTGCAGCTATGCTCACTACAGCGAGGCCGAACTGGAGAAGCATCAGCCGAGCCTGGTCTACCTGCAGGAAGGCAACGCCGTCAGCCATACCAGCAACGCCATCCCCGTCCAGTTCGCCTGAGCGGCCGAGGTGGCGCAACGGCGAGCGCTGCCGTTACCCATGCAAGCATTGCCGCAGCGCACAACTGTCGCCTATGCTGGTCCAGTTAACGTCAGCGAACGACTCAGGAGAATTCCAATGCAAGATGTGGTGATCGTTGCCGCTCGCCGTACTGCCATCGGCGCCTTCGGGGGATCGCTTGCCGGCATTCCCGCCAGCGACCTCGGTGCGCTGGTGATCAAGGATATCCTGGCCTCCACCGGCGTGGCTGCCGACCAGGTCGACGAGGTGCTCCTCGGCCAGGTCCTCACCGCCGGCGTGGGCCAGAACCCGGCTCGCCAGGCCGCCATCAAGGCCGGCCTGCCTGCTGCCGTGCCCGCCATGACCATCAACAAGGTGTGCGGCTCCGGCCTCAAGGCCCTACACCTGGCCACCCAGGCGATCCGCTGCGGCGATGCCGAGCTGATTCTCGCCGGCGGCCAGGAGAACATGTCCGCTTCGCCCCACGTTCTGCCAAACTCACGCACCGGCCAACGCATGGGCGACTGGAAGGCGATCGATACCATGGTTCATGACGGCCTTTGGGACGCCTTCAACAATTATCATATGGGCATCACCGCCGAGAACCTTGCCGAAAAGTACGGCATCAATCGCGAGGCCATGGATGAATTCGCGGCCGCCTCCCAACAGAAGGCCGCCGCCGCTATCAAGGAAGGGCGTTTCAAGAGCCAGATCGTCCCGGTGGAAATTCCCCAGCGCAAGGGCGACCCGGTGGTCTTCGACACCGACGAGAACCCGCGCGAAGTGACCGCGGACAAACTCGGCGCCATGAAGCCGGCCTTCAAGAAGGACGGCACCGTTACCGCCGGCAACGCCTCATCGCTCAATGACGGCGCCGCCGTGGTGATGATCTGCTCCGCCGACAAAGCCCGTGAGCTCGGCCTTGAGCCACTGGCACGCATCGCCGGCTACAGCAATGCCGGCGTCGACCCGGCGATCATGGGCATCGGCCCGGCACCGGCCACGCGCCGCTGCCTGGAGAAGGCCGGCTGGAGCCTGGACGACCTCGATCTAGTCGAGGCCAACGAGGCCTTCGCCGCCCAGGCGCTCTCGGTCAACAAGGAGCTTGGCTGGGATACCTCCAAGGTCAACGTCAACGGCGGCGCCATCGCGCTCGGCCACCCCATCGGCGCCTCCGGCTGCCGCGTGCTGGTGACCCTGCTGCACGAGATGATCGCCCGCGACGCCAAGAAGGGCCTGGCCACGCTGTGTATTGGCGGTGGGCAGGGTGTCGCCCTCGCCATCGAGAGGTGAGAAAACCCTGATTCATTGCTGCGCTCGACGACCCACATGGATGTGGGAAGTGCGCTGGGTTCGTCGGGAACGAACCTAGCCATCCTGACGCCGGCGGTGCCGAAGCGTCGGACCGTCGGAATCCTCACGTAGCGGGCTACATTCCGGTTGACTTGGAGCCTTCGGCTTCTCGTCCCTTCGGGGCTATCCTCCGGATGTTTGTCGCTACGCTCGGTTCTGCGCTCCGGCGGCGATCAGCCTCTCATCGCTCGCGCCATGAATCAGCGGCTTCCTCTTATAGGAGGAATATACGAAACCGCCCCCATGGCCAGGCCATGGGGGCGGTTTTGAGTTGCGGCGTCGAGTGCGGCTTACAGCGCGGTCTCGGCCTGCTCGGCTTCGAAGGCGGCCTTCTCTTCCGGGGTGATCTCCTTGATGGTGAGCTTCACGCGGTTGCGGTTGTCGATGTCGAGCACCTTGACCACCACGTCGTCACCCTCGTTGAGGAAATCGCGCACGTCGTTGACACGCTCGGGCACGATCTGCGAGATGTGTACCAGGCCGTCGGTGCCCGGCATGATGTTGACGAAGGCACCGAAGTCAGCGATCCGCACCACCTTGCCTCGGTAGAGCTTGCCGATCTCGGCTTCGGCGGTAATCGACAGCACGATGTCGATGGCCTTCTTGGCCGCCGCCTTGTCCTCGGCGTAGATACGTACGGTGCCATCATCGTCGAGGTCGATGGAAGCGCCAGTGTCCTCGCAAATCTTGCGGATGGTGGCGCCGCCCTTGCCGATGACGTCGCGGATCTTCTCCGGGTCGATCTTGATGGTAGCCATCGAGGGCGCGTTCTCAGAGACCTCGGAACGGCTCTGGCTGATCACCGTGTTCATCTGCTCGAGGATGTGCTGGCGAGCCTCGTGGGCCTGCTGCAGGGCGATCTCCATGATCTCCTCGTTGATGCCCTCGATCTTGATGTCCATCTGCAGGGCGGTAACGCCGGAGGCTGAACCGGCCACCTTGAAGTCCATGTCGCCCAGGTGATCCTCGTCACCGAGGATGTCGGTGAGTACGGCGAAGCCGTCGTCATCCTTCACCAGGCCCATGGCTATGCCGGCCACCGGGGCCTTCATCGGCACACCGGCATCCATCAGCGCCAGCGAGGCACCGCATACCGAAGCCATGGAGCTGGAGCCGTTGGACTCGGTGATTTCGGAAACCACGCGGATGGTATAGGGGAAATCCGCCTCGTCGGGCAGCATGGCCTGCACGCCGCGGCGTGCCAGGCGGCCGTGGCCGATCTCGCGGCGCTTGGGGCCCCCCATGAAGCCGGCCTCGCCCACGCTGTAGGGCGGAAAGTTGTAATGCAGCAGGAAGCGATCCTTGCGCTCGCCTTCCAGCGACTCGATCAGCTGGGCGTCACGCAGGGTACCCAGGGTCGCGATGACGATGGCCTGGGTCTCGCCGCGGGTGAAAATCGCCGAACCGTGGGTCTTGGGCAGGCTGCCCACTTCGATGGCCAGCGGGCGCACGGTCTTCTGGTCGCGGCCGTCGATGCGCGGCTCGCCCTTGATCACCCGCGAACGCACCACGCGCTTCTCGAGGCTGGCGAAGGCGCTCTTGACCTCATCGGGATCGAATGCCCCCTCCTCCTCGCCGGCCAGCTGCACCACCGCCTGCTCCTTGAGCGCTGACAGGGCGTCCTGGCGGGCCATCTTGTCAGTGATGCGATAGGCGTCGCCGACCTTGGCCTCGAAGGCCGTGGCGACAGCCTGCTTGAGCGCGGTGTTCTCGGCGGGAGGCTGCCAGTCCCACTTGGGCTTGCCGGCTTCGGCGACCAGTTCGTTGATCGCGCTGATGGCCGTTTGCATCTCCTGATGCGCATAGAGCACGGCACCGAGCATTTCGTCCTCGAGCAGCTCCTCGGCCTCGGACTCGACCATCAGCACGGCCTTCTCGGTACCGGCGACGACCATGTCCAGCTCGGAGCTGGTGAGCTCTTCCACGGTGGGGTTGAGGAAGTAGCCCTTCTCCTCGTTGAAACCGACGCGGGCAGCACCGATGGGGCCATTGAACGGCACCCCCGAGATCGCCAGCGCGGCGGACGTGCCGAGCATGGCGGCGATGTCCGGGTCATGGTTGCGGTCGGTGGAGAGCACCGTGCAGATGACCTGCACCTCGTTCATGAAGCCCTTGGGGAAGAGCGGGCGGATCGGGCGGTCGATCAGCCGTGAGGTCAGCGTCTCCTTCTCGGTGGGACGCCCCTCGCGCTTGAAGAAGCCGCCGGGAATCTTGCCGACCGCGTAGGTCTTTTCCTGATAGTGAACGGAAAGGGGGAAGAACGGCTGGCTGGGGTTGGCTTCCTTGCGGGCGACGACGGTACACAGCACCACGGTTTCATCCATGGTGACCAGAACGGCACCGGTGGCCTGGCGGGCGATGCGTCCAGTTTCCAGGGTAACGGTGCTACGTCCGTACTGAAACGTTTTCTTGACCGGATTCACGGCGACTTCCTTCAACTTTTCTCTACATGTATGGGTCGTTTTTGACTCGGCGACCATTTTAGGGGTTGACGCGCGCGAGAGCCACCTATACCGCCGTTATCGACCCCAGAAACGCAAAACGGGCAGCCCTGAGGCTGCCCGTTTCGTACCCGGCGTCGCGTCGATTAACGACGCAGACCCAGGCGCTGGATCAGTGCCTGATAGCGCGACAGGTCCTTGCGCTTCAGGTAGTCCAGCAGCTTGCGGCGCTGGTTGACCATGCGGATCAGGCCACGACGAGAGTGGTGATCCTGCTTGTTGGTCTTGAAGTGGTCCTGCAGCCCGTCGATGTTGGCGGTCAGCAGGGCCACCTGAACCTCGGGGGAACCGGTGTCGTTGTCGCCACGACCGAATTCCTTGACGATTTCGGCCTTCTGTTCAGCGGTAAGTGCCATCTGTTTCTCCAGTAAGCAATATGCCTGAAACGTGAATGTGTGAGACCACGCATATTTGCAGTCTCGGGCGTCTCTCCCTTCGGGGCAGCACTCGCGCCGCCCTCAGCCGGCCACCGTGCTGAGCAGCCGTTTCGGCGCCACTTCCTGTGGCCCCGTCACCACGCCGAGGCCAATGAAGTCCTCGCCGCAGTAGAGTCTCGCCGTCGCCCCGGAGGCGATGGCGGTAGGCTCGATGCTGGCCGTCTGGCCGTGTACGAGCCGTTGTCTCGCCATGTCGCTCAAGTCAAGACGTGGCAGGTGTGCCACCAGCACATCGACGGGCATCAGCCTCGCCTCGCGCTCACTCTGACCCGGCAGCGACTCGAGGGTTTCCAGCGCCAGCATGCCCTCGCTGGCGAAGGGGCCGGTGGCGAGCCGCCGCAGGGCGGTGATGTGCGCTCCACAGCCCAGCGCACGCCCGATGTCCTCAGCCAGGGTACGAATGTACGTCCCCTTGCTCACCCGTACCTCGAGCTCGAAGGCATCATCCTCGAAGGCGAGCAGCCGGGCATCATACACCGTCACTCGTCGCACTGCACGCTCGACACTCTTGCCCTCACGGGCCAGCTCGTAGAGCTTGCGCCCCTGGTGCTTGAGCGCTGAATACATCGGCGGCACCTGCTCGATCTCGCCGCGAAAGCGTTCCAGCACACGTTCGACATCCTCCGCCGCCAGCGGCGGCACCGAGCAGCGCTCGATCACCTCGCCCTCGGCATCCCCGGTATCGGTCACCGTTCCGAGCTGGACCCGGGTGCGATAGACCTTGTCGGCCTCGAGCAGATGGGCCGAGAACTTGGTCGCCTCACCCAGACAGACCGGCAGCAGCCCCGTTGCCATGGGGTCCAGCGTGCCGGTATGACCCGCCTTCTGCGCCTGCAGCGCACGCCGCGCCCGTTGCAGGGCGTGATTGCTCGAAGCGCCCTTGGGCTTGTCGAGTAGCAGCACGCCGTTGACGGGCAGTCCGCGACGACGCCTTGCCATCAGCCGCGCTCTCCCTCGTCGCCGTTGCCCGGTTCGCCTTCATCGCCTTCATTGCGAGCCCGGTCGCTGGAGACGGCCTCGTCGATCAGAGAAGAGAGCCGCTGTCCACGCACCACGCTCTCGTCGTAGTGGAAGCGCAACTCCGGCACGTGACGCAGCTTGATGCGCCGGGCGATCTGGCTACGCAGGAAACCCGCGGCCTGCTTGAGAACCTTGAGGTTCTCCTTGATGCGCTCGGGGCTGTCCTCGCCCAGCAGGGTCACGTAGACGTCGGCATAGCCGAGGTCACGGCTGACCGTGACCCCGCTGACGGTCACCATGCCCAGGCGTGGATCCTTGACCTCGCGCTGGATCAGCATGGCCAGCTCTTTCTGCAACTGGTCGCCGACCCGGTCGGTACGCTTGAACTCGCGCATGCTCCACTCCCGCTGCGATTACAGCGTCCGCTCGACCCTGACCTGGTCGAAGACCTCGATCTTGTCGCCGACCTGGACGTCGTTGTAGTTCTTCACGCCGATGCCGCACTCCATGCCGCTGCGCACTTCCTGCACGTCGTCCTTGAAGCGGCGCAGCGACTCGAGCTCGCCTTCGTAGATGACCACGTTGTCGCGCAGCACGCGGATCTTCTTGTTACGGAAGACAGTGCCCTCGACCACCATGCAGCCGGCCACGGCGCCGATCTTGGGCGCGCGGAAGACGTCGCGAACCTCGGCCACGCCGACGATCTCTTCCTTCCACTCCGGCGCCAGCATGCCGCTCATGGCCTGCTTGACCTCGTCGATAAGCTGGTAGATGACGCTGTAGTAGCGCAGGTCCAGCCCCTCGCGCTCGATGATCTCGCGGGCGGCAGCGTCGGCACGCACGTTGAAGCCGACTATGATCGCCTCGGAAGCCAGCGCCAGGTTGGCGTCGGTACCGGTGATGCCACCCACGCCGGAGGACACCACGGAAACCTGGACCTCGTCGGTGGAGAGCTCCTCCAGCGCGCCGCGGATCGCCTCCAGCGAGCCCTGCACGTCGGCCTTGAGCACGATGTTGACCTTGGCCACCTCGTCCTGGCCCATCTGGCTGAACATGTTCTCCAGCTTGGCCTTCTGCTGGCGCGCCAGGCGCACCTCGCGGTACTTGCCTTGACGGAAGTTGGCGACTTCGCGGGCCTTCCTCTCGTCGGCCACGACCATGAAGTCGTCGCCTGCCTCGGGCGTACCGTCGAGACCCTGGATTTCCACCGGCATGGCCGGCCCGGCCTCGTCGACCTGCTGGCCCAGTTCGTTGACCAGCGCCCGTATACGGCCGTAGTGCAGGCCGGCGAGCACGATGTCGCCCTTCTTCAGGGTACCGTTCTGGACGAGCACGGTGGCCACCGGGCCGCGGCCCTTGTCGAGACGCGACTCGACCACCACGCCCTTGCCCGGCGCTTCCGGCACCGCCTTGAGCTCGAGAACCTCGGACACCAGCAGCACGGCTTCGAGCAGCTCGTCAATGCCTTCGCCGGTCTTGGCCGAGACGTGGACGAACTGGGTGTCGCCGCCCCACTCTTCGGAGATGACCCCGTGCTGCGACAGCTCGTTCTTGACCCGGTCCGGGTCGGCGGACGGCTTATCGATCTTGTTGACCGCCACCACCATCGGCACGTTGGCTGCCTTGGAGTGTTCGACCGCCTCGATGGTCTGGGGCATGACACCGTCGTCAGCCGCCACGACCAGGATGACCACGTCGGTGGCCTTGGCGCCGCGGGCACGCATCGCGGTGAATGCCGCGTGGCCCGGGGTGTCGAGGAAAGTCACACCACCGTGCTCGTCCTCAACATGATAGGCACCGATGTGCTGGGTAATGCCGCCGGCTTCGCCGGTCGCCACCTTGGCCTGGCGGATGTAGTCCAGCAGCGAGGTCTTGCCGTGGTCGACGTGCCCCATGACCGTGACCACCGGGGAGCGGGTGATCTCCTCGCCCTCGTAGGAGATGCCCTCGAGCACCTCGGTCTCCAGCGCATCGTCCTTGACCAGCTTGGGCTTGTGGCCCATTTCCTCGACCACGATGGCCGCGGTGTCCTGGTCGATGGTCTGGTTGATGGTCACCGCCGCCCCCATGGTGAACATGGTCTTGATGACCTCGTTCGCCTTGATCGACATCTTGTCGGCCAGTTCGGCGACGCTGATCGACTCGGGGATCGAGACCTCGCGCACGATCGGCTGCGTCGGCTTCTGGAAACCGTGCTTGCCGCCGCCCTGGCTGGCCCCGCGGCGCCCGCCACGGCGCTCGGCGCGCTTGGCCTTCTTGCCGCCGCCACGACGACGCTCCTCGCGATCGCCGCGGTCGTCCTCGTCGCGATCGTGACGCCCCTTCTTGGCCGAAGCCTTCTTGGGCGGCGCGGTACGACGGTCGGTACGACCCTCCTTGGGCGGCGCGGGAGGCTCGGGCTCGCCGGTCGCGACCTCGGGCTCGGCCTCCAGGTCGGGCACCGGGATCTCGGTCTCGGTAGCTGCTTTGGAAGTCTCTGCCTTGGCGGCTTCCTCCTGGGAGGCCTGCTCGGCCTCAAGCGCCTTGGCTTGTTCGGCTTCGGCCTGTTCAGCCTGGCGCTTGGCCTGCGAATCGGCCATGTCACCGACAAGCTGGCGCGGGCCGGCTTCTTCCGCAGGCTCGGGCGCCGGCGCTTCTTCCTCATCGGCACGCTTGACGTAGGTACGCTTCTTGCGCACCTGGACCTCGATGGTCTTGCCGCGCTCGCCGGTCTTGATCCGGCTGCGTGTCTTGCGCGTCAGGGTGATGCGATTGCGCGCGCCCGCACCGGTGCCGCCGTGGCTCTTGGTCAGGTAGTCGAGCAGCTTGCGCTTGTCCTCTTCGGACACGGCGTCGCTTTCGGACTTGTGCTCAAGCCCGGCTTCCTTCATCTGTTCCAGCAGGCGGGGCACGTCGCGCCCTACCTTCGCTGCGAAATCTTTTACGGTCATTTCCGACATCTCGACCCTCCTCAGCCCGTGACCCGTTTACTGTTCGCTCTCGAACCAGGGCGCACGGGCAGTCATGATCAGTGCTGCAGCGCGCTCCTCGTCCATGCCCTCGATATCCATCAGATCGTCGACTGACTGCTCGGCGAGGTCTTCCATGGTGACGATGCCCCGGCTGGCCAGGATAAAGGCCAGGTGACGCTCCATGCCGTCCATCTCCAGCAAGTCGTCGGCCGGCTGGGCGCCGTCCAGCTCCTCTTCGGAGGCGATGGCCAGCGTCAGCAGCTCATCCTTGGCGCGGGCTCGCAGTTCTTCCACCATGTCTTCGTCAAGCTCCTCGATCTCGAGCATCTCCTCGAGGGGCACGTAGGCAATTTCCTCCAGCGTGGTGAAGCCCTCCTCAACCAGCAGCCGGGCGAGGTCGTCCTCGACTCCCAGGTGCTCGATGAAATGCTCGACCAGGCTGTCGATCTCCTGCTCGCGCTTGTCCTCCGCCTCACCCTCGGTCATGACGTTGATCCGCCAGCCGGTGAGTTCGGAAGCCAGGCGCACGTTCTGTCCGCTGCGACCGATGGCCTGGGCCAGGTTGTCCTCGGCCACGGCCACGTCCATGGCATGCGCATCCTCGTCGACAAGGATAGAGGCGACATCGGCCGGTGCCATGGCGTTGATGACGAGCTGCGCGGGGTTGTCGTCCCACAGGATGATGTCGACCCGCTCGTTCTGCAGTTCGCTCGACACCGCCTGCACGCGTGAACCGCGCATGCCCACGCAGGCGCCCACCGGGTCGATGCGACGGTCGTTGGTCTTGACCGCGATCTTGGCTCGCGAACCGGGATCGCGGGCCGCCCCCTTGATCTCGATGAGCTGCTCGGCGATCTCGGGCACCTCGATCTTGAACAGCTCGATGATCAGCTCGGGGCAGGTCCGCGACAGGATCAGCTGGGCGCCGCGCGCCTCGGCATCGACCTTGACCAGCAGGGCGCGCACGCGGTCGTTCATGCGATAACGCTCGCCGGGAATCATCTCGCTGCGAGGCAGGAAGGCTTCGGCATTGTCGCCAAGGTCGATGATGAGGCCATCACGGGTCGTCTTCTTGACGATACCCGCGACCAGCTCGCCTTCGCGCTCGGCGTATTGACGCACCACTTCCGCGCGCTCGGCTTCGCGCACCTTCTGCACAATGACCTGCTTGGCGGTCTGGGCGGCGATACGGCCGAAGGCGGCGTTCTCGATTTGCTCCTCGACCACGTCACCCAGCTTGAGCGGCGGTTCGCGACGCGCGGCGAAGGTCTCCTTGATCTCGGCATCGGGGTTCTCGAACTCATCGTCCTCCACCACTTCCCAGCGGCGAAAGGTTTCGTAGTCCCCGGTATTGCGGTCGATGTGCACCCGCACGCTGACCTCGCGGCCTTCGAAGCGCTTGCGAGATGCGCTGGCCAGTGCCGCTTCGACAGCCGCGAAGATCACTTCGCGGGGCACGCCCTTTTCATTGGAGATCGCATCGACGACCGTCAGTATTTCTTTATTCATGCCTTTGCCTCGCCAGAAAACCTGTTCTCTTGCATCGAACTCGGCCTGTGCCGCCTCAGTCCTCGAACCGGGGAATTACCCGCGCCTGGTCAATGCTCTCAATGGGAAAGCAGTACTCCTCGCCGTCGAGCTGCAACAGCACTTCGTCCTCTTCGACGCCAGCCAGCAGGCCCTGGAACTTGCGCCGCCCATCGAAGGGAACGCGCAGTTTCAGTGCCACCTCATGGCCCGCGAAACGGGCGAACTGGTCGAGGGAGAAAAGCGGTCGGTCCATGCCCGGCGACGATACCTCCAGGCGATATTCGCCCGGAATGGGATCTTCCACGTCGAGTACGGCACTGACTTGTCGACTGACATCGGCGCAGTGATCCACATTCACTCCTTCGGCATGGTCAATGTAGATCACCAGCCGGGAATGCTTACCTTGGGGGCGGTAATCGATGCCCCAGAGCTCGAATCCCATGGCGACCACCACCGGTTCGATCAGGGCGTACAGCGCAGCGTCCTTGAGTGCCACAGAGAAAGCTCCTACAGCCGTTGCATCAGGCACCTGGCCGGGAGTGAACAGGAAAGCTAGGTGGCTGATTGGCGTTGCCCGGATAAGCACTGCCGGCCAAGACCGACAGTAAGCTGCTAACAAAAAGCCCCTTCGCAGGAAGGGGCCTTTCACAAGAAACCTGTAGTACCACTTCCGGCATCTTGCATCCCGCTTGGATGCCTGCCGAAAAATGGTAGCGGGGACCGGATTTGAACCGATGACCTTCGGGTTATGAGCCCGACGAGCTACCAGACTGCTCCACCCCGCAACATTCCAGGTCGGCGATTGTAGACGCCAGCCTCCCCTGGGTCAAGACCTAAGGCGCGGCCACGTTTACAATTTCCTGGTGCCAATCCTGCTTCTGACGACTCACGACCCCATCAGGATCGCAGCGTTTCAGATGGTGCCGAAGGCGGGACTTGAACCCGCACGACCGTAAGGTCACTACCCCCTCAAGATAGCGTGTCTACCAATTCCACCACTTCGGCTTGCTTGACTGCCGGAACCGCGACTCAGTCGCCACTTTCCTCCAGCACTGGCGCGGTATTATCCACATCTCCGGCCTCGTCGTCAAGGGTCGGCAGGCCGCGCTGCTGCTCGATCAGACGCGCATCAGGGATGCCCGCTTCCGGCGCCTCGCTGGCCTGGCTGGCGAAATAGGCCAGCGTCAGCGAGGTGGCGAAGAAGCCCGCCGCCAGTATCGCTGTGGTGCGTGACAGGAAACCGCCGGAACCGCGCGAACCGAACACGGTCTGCGAGGCCCCGCCACCGAAGGCGGCGCCGGCTTCGGCGCCCTTGCCCTGCTGCAGCAGGATGAGAACGACCAGGGCGATGGCGACCGCCACATGGATCATGAGAATGGCAACTTGCATGGGTTAACCTGCTGACTGACAAATGGCTAGGAAATCGTCGACCTTGAGCGAAGCGCCGCCCACCAGGCCGCCGTCGATGTCGGGCTGGGCCAACAGCTCAGCCGCGTTGCCGGCGTTCATGCTGCCGCCGTACAGCAGGCGCAGACCTGCCGCAAGTTCACGGTCGTAGCCGGCCTGGTACTGGCGGATGCCCGCCATGACCTCCTGAGCCTGCTCCGGCGTGGCCGTGCGCCCGGTGCCGATGGCCCAGACCGGCTCATAGGCGATGATCACGCGCTGGCGTTGATCCGGCTCCAGGCGCGCCATCACATAGCCCACCTGGCGCAGCACCACCTCCATGGTCTTGTCGGCGTCGCGCTCCTCGAGGGTCTCGCCCACGCACAGGATCGGTGTGATATCGGCACCCAGCGCCGCCAGCAGCCGATCGTACACGGCCGCATCATCCTCACGGTAGAGCTGCCGCCGCTCGGAGTGGCCTACCAAGGCATACTCCACACCGAACTCCTTGAGCATGCGCCCGCTCACTTCGCCGGTGCGGGCACCGGAGTGGAGCGGGTTCAGGGTCTGCGCCCCCAGCCGCAGCGGCGTGCCTTCGAAGGCGTGCCGCGCCGCATCCAAATAGGGGAAGGGAGGCAGGATGACCACGTCCAGCGACGCCGGGAGCGCCTTCTCGGCAAAGGCATGACCGAAATTCTCGACCAGAGAGGCCGAACCGTTCATCTTCCAGTTCCCGGCAATCAGCGGCGTTCGCATGCGGCGTCCTCTTTCGAAGTGGTGCGAAATGGTATAGGAGCTGCCAAGTCAAGACAACCGCCGGAACGGTGTCAACCCAACTCTCCCTCGACGTCGGCAGCAAGGCGACTGGCCAATGCTTCGACATCGAGATGCGCCCGCCCTTCGACCATCACCCGGATCAACGGTTCGGTGCCCGAGGGACGCAACAGGACACGACCTTCCTCGCCAAGCTCCGCCTCCATTGCCGCCACGGCATCCTTCACTGCCGGACGTTCGATGAGCGACTTGGCATCGCTGCCCGGTGTCAGGCGCACGTTGACCAGCGCCTGGGGCACTTTCTCCAGCCCCGAGAGCAGGGCATGCAGCGGCTTGCCCTCGCTGATCATGATCGCCAGCACCTGCAGCGCCGAAACGATGCCGTCGCCGGTGCTCTGCACGTCGGCACAGACGATGTGACCGGAAGACTCGCCGCCAAGCTGCCAGCCTTTTTCCAGCAGGCGCTCGACCACGTAGCGGTCGCCGACCTTGACGCGCTCGAAGGGGATGTTCATGCGCTCGAGCGCCATGGCGAGCCCCAGGTTGGTCATCAGGGTCCCGACCACGCCACCGACGAGCTGGGCGCGCTCGTGACGATCGCGAGCGATCAGGTAGAGAATATCGTCACCGTCGATCTCGCGTCCGTCGGCATCGACCATCAGCACCCGGTCGCCATCGCCATCGAAGGCGATGCCCAGGTCGGCCCCTTGCTGGATCACAGCCGCGCGCAGGGTGGCCGGCGAAGTGGAGCCCACCTCGCGATTGATGTTGAGGCCGTCCGGGCTGGCACCGACCAGGCTGACCTCGGCACCGAGTTCGCGGAACACGCTGGGCGCAATGTGATAGGTGGCGCCGTGGGCGCAGTCGAGCACCATGCGCAGCCCATGCAGGTTGACCCGGTTGGGAATGGTCGATTTGCAGAACTCGATATAGCGGCCGGCGGCATCGTCGATTCGCATCGCCTTGCCCAGCCGGCTGGCGGCTACCGTGGTCAACGGCTCATCCAGCATCGCTTCGATGCGCTCCTCCAGCGTGTCGGCGAGCTTGGTGCCCTCGGTGGAGAAGAACTTGATCCCGTTGTCGGCGAAGGGGTTATGCGAGGCCGAGATGACGATACCGGCATCGGCACGGAAGGTGCGCGTGAGATAGGCGATGCCCGGCGTGGGCATCGGACCCAGCAGGGCCACGTCGACGCCGGCCGCCGACAGCCCCGCCTCGAGCGCCGATTCGAACATGTAGCCCGAGATGCGCGTGTCCTTGCCGATCAGCACTCGCGCTCGACCCGACTCCCGGGCCAGCACCCGGCCCATGGCCCAGCCCAACTTGAGCATGAAGTCAGGCGTGATGGGGTAATCCCCGACCGTTCCGCGGATGCCATCCGTACCGAAGTATTTTCTAGTCATGCTCGCAGCCTTCCCTTAGCACGGCCCAGGTCATGTTCACCGCATCCATGACCGGGCCGACGTCATGAACGCGAAGAATTCGGGCGCCTCGCTCGACCGCCAGCGAGGCCAATGCCAGCCCGCCCGGCAGCCGCTCCTCCACGGGCCGGCCCAGCACCTTGCCGATCAGGCTCTTGCGCGACATGCCGACGAGCACGGGCAGTTCGAGGGCAGCCAGCCGCTCCATGCGGTGGAGCAGGCGCAGATTGTGTTCGACGGTCTTGCCGAAGCCGAAGCCGGGGTCGATCAGCAGGCGCTCGCGGCGCAGGCCGGCCGCTTCGCAGGCAGCCACCCGTGCCGCCAGGAATCCGGCCACGGCGTCCTCGATGGGCTCATCATAGCGGGGCGCTTGCTGCATGTCCTGCGGCTCGCCCTGCATATGCATCAGGCATACCGGAAGCCCTGTGCCAAGCGCCGCCTCCAGCGCCCCCTCTCGCTGCAACGAACGTACGTCGTTGATCATGCCCGCACCCAGCTGGGCGGCCTGCTTCATGACCTCGGGGCTGCTCGTATCCACCGAGACCAGCGCGTCGAGCTCGCCCACCAGCCGCTCGACCACCGGGGCGACCCGGTCGAGCTCCTGCTGGGCGGTGACCGCCTGGGCGCCGGGACGAGTCGATTCGCCGCCCACGTCGATGATCGCCGCCCCTTCGGCCAGCATCCGCTCGGCATGGCGCAGCGCATCGTCGACGGCCACGTGACGGCCGCCGTCCGAGAAAGAGTCGGGGGTGACGTTGAGTATCCCCATGACCCGGGGATAGGAGAGATCGAGTCGATGCCGCCCACACGGCAGCCAGGTCGGCAAAGGGGTTTCCATCATGCGAAGAATCCTGTGACGCGGGCCGTGCCAGGACGCCCCATGGCAAAGGCGCCCCGGAGGGGCGCCTCAGTAAGATCGTCGGTCGTTATGACCCGGCGGGGCCGCCCAGCGGGTCGGAGGGCCGACGCCGAGTGTCCTCGTCCTCGTCTTCGTCGCCATGATCGCCGCTCGAGCCGTCACCTCCTGCGCTGCCGCTGTCGGTAGGCTCGGCCGCCGGCTCCTCGTCGCGTTTGGGCTCGGCTTCGCCGACAATCGGCGAACCGCTGCCGGAGTCGCCGTCTTCCCAATCCTTGGGCGGGCGTGGCTTGCGGCCTTCCATGATGTCGCGGAGCTGGTCGGCGTCGATGGTCTCGTACTGCATCAGCGCTTCGGCCATGGCGTCGAGCTTGTCGCGGTTCTCTTCGAGGATGCGCTTCGCCTCGGCATAGCATTCGTCGATGATCTTGCGCACTTCCTGGTCGAGCCGAGTCGTGGTCTCGCCGGACTTGAGCTTGCCGCCGCCCTGGCCGGGGCCGCCGAGGAACTGGTGCGACTCGTCCTCGTCGTACATGATCGGCCCCATGGTTTCGGAGAGACCCCACTTGGCGACCATGTTGTGGGCCAGTTCGGTGGCCCGCTTGATGTCGTTGGAAGCCCCGGTCGTGACGCCATTCGGCCCCAGCGTCATCTCCTCGGCGATACGGCCGCCGAACAGTGAGCAGATCTGGCTGATGATCTGCTGGCGCGACAGGCTGTAGCGATCCTGCTCGGGCAGGAACATGGTCACCCCCAGCGCACGTCCGCGCGGGATGATGGTGACCTTGTAGACCGGGTCATGCTCCGGCATCACCAGGCCGATGATGGCATGGCCCGACTCATGGTAGGCGGTGTTGAGTTTTTCCTTGTCAGTCATGACCATGGAGCGGCGCTCGGCGCCCATCATGATCTTGTCCTTGGCCAGCTCCAGCTCCTCCATGCCCACCAGGCGCTTGTTGCGCCGCGCGGCGAAGAGCGCCGCCTCGTTGACCAGGTTCGCCAGATCGGCGCCGGAGAAGCCCGGCGTGCCACGTGCGATCAGCGACGGCTTGACGTCGTCGGCCAGCGGTACCTTGCGCAGGTGCACATTGAGGATATGCTCGCGGCCACGTATATCGGGCAGCGGCACCACCACCTGGCGGTCAAAGCGGCCCGGGCGCAGCAGCGCGGGATCGAGCACGTCGGGGCGGTTGGTCGCGGCAATGACGATGATCCCCTCGTTGGCTTCGAAGCCGTCCATCTCGACCAGGAGCTGGTTGAGGGTCTGCTCACGCTCGTCGTTGCCACCGCCCATTCCGGCGCCGCGCGAGCGGCCTACAGCGTCGATCTCGTCAATGAAGATGATGCAGGGCGCCTGCTTCTTGGCCTGCTCGAACATGTCGCGCACGCGAGAGGCGCCCACCCCGACGAACATCTCGACGAAATCCGAGCCGGAGATGGAGAAGAACGGCACCTTGGCCTCGCCGGCGATAGACTTCGCCAGCAGCGTCTTCCCCGTACCCGGCGGACCCACCATCAGCACGCCGCGCGGAATGGTACCGCCCAGGCGCTGGAACTTGGAGGGATCACGCAGGAAGTCGACCAGCTCCTCGACTTCCTCCTTGGCCTCGTCGCAGCCGGCCACGTCAGCGAAGGTGGTCTTGATCTGGTCTTGCGAAAGCAGCTTGGCCTTGGATTTGCCGAAGCTCATCGGGCCGCCCTTGCCGCCACCGCCGCCCTGCATCTGGCGCATGAAGAACATGAAGATGGCGAGTATCAGCAGGATCGGGAAGCTGGCGATCAGTAGCCGGGTCCACAGGCTCTGCTCCTGGGGCTCCCTGCCGACCACGGTGACGTTATGGGCAAGCAGATCGTCGATCAGCTTGGGATCCTCCGCCGCCGGCCGGATGGTCTGGAACTGCGAGCCGTCGGCACGCTCCCCGGTGATGGTGTAGCCATCGATGGTCACGCTGCGGATCTGCTGATTCTGCACCTGCTCGACGAACTGGGAATAGTTCATCGTCTGCGGTGTGGAATCGACGCTGAAATTGTTGAACACCGTCAGCAGCACCGCCGCGATGACCAACCAGAGGATCAAATTCTTCGCCATATCATTCAAGGGACTACCCTCATTGCAAGCTACTCTCGGCCAACGATGCCTGGCTGTAAGACCACGCAGGGGCAGGCCATGTTCCGCCCGGCGGGACATGCCCGCACAGTTCCACACTGTGGCACAGTTGCGCGGCCGTGTCTGGCCATAGCACCGTTAGTCTAAGGCTATCATCGGACGCCAGGGCGGGTGACGCCGCGCACTGGCTCGTGTTTCGGGCCGAGCCGCGGCTCAGCCCCGATATCCATCCGCCAACAGGTAGACCTCGCGCGAACGGGCGCGGGAGGCTTCCGGCTTGCGGGTCGCCACCTTGGTAAAGCTGCCTCGCAGCTCCTTCAGGTAGGCGTCGAATCCTTCGCCCTGAAACACCTTGGCCAGGAAGCGGCCGCCAGGGCGCAACGTTTGCCGCGCCAAGTCGAGAGCCAGCTCCACCAGGTACATGGCCTGGGGCTGGTCGATGGCACTCATGCCACTCATATTGGGAGCCATGTCGGACATCACCAGATCCACCGGCCGTCCGGCGAGGGCCGAAAGTATCGCCTCGAGAACGGTGTCCTCGGTGAAGTCGCCCTGGATGAACTCGACCCCGGCCAAGCCGTCCATCTCAAGAATGTCGGAAGCGATCACCATCCCCTCCGGCCCCACGCGATCCGCCGCCACCTGACTCCAGCCGCCCGGGGCGGCCCCCAGGTCGATCACGCTCATGCCGGGCTTGAACAACCGGTCCTTGTCGTCGAGCGCAAGCAGCTTGTAGCTGGCACGGCTGCGGTAACCATCCTGCCAGCTCTGCTGGACGAAGCGGTCGTCGAAGTGCTCCTTGAGCCAGCCGGCACTGCTCTTGCTGGCGCCACGCTGTCGGCGTGAAGGGTCGGACGCACCGTCGCGAGAGGAGGAAGTGGATCGAGCCACACGATCACCTTGACAGAAAAAGCCGAACGACACGCAGGCTCGGCGGCCTGGTTCGGTATGATGCGGAGCTGGTCGAGGGCCGACAAGGCCTTGCTACGCTTTCGCCGGGACACATTTCACCGTACCATGACAGGTTACGCGCAACCGGGAAGACGCAAGATACCATGAGCTTGTCACAGGCACAAAAGAAAGCATTCCGCAGCATCGGCCATCATCTGAACCCGGTCGTCACGGTCTCCGAGAACGGCGTCTCCGAGGGCGTGCTGGCCGAGCTCGACCGCGCGCTGGCCGATCACGAACTGATCAAGGTGAAGCTGGCCCTGGCCGAGCGTGACGATCGTGCCGCCATGCTGGAGGAACTACTGAATGCCAGCGGCGCCGAGCGCGTTCAGACCATCGGCAAGATGGCACTGCTCTATCGCCGGAACCCCAAGGCCAACCCGAAGCTTTCCAACGTCCAGCGCTTCGAGAATCACCACGGGCGCCACTGAGACCCCTTGTGCCAGCCGAAGCCCGCAGCACGACACAAAAGTCCGCGACATGATGTCGCGGGCTTTTTCGTACAGGATCGCCTGCCGACGGCTCAGAGGTGCTGCACGCTCGCGATCTCGTATTCGACCTCGCCGCCCGGCGTAGCGACCACCACCACGTCGCCCTCCTCCTTGCCGATCAGCGCGCGGGCGATGGGCGAGGTAACGGATATCTTGCCGCTCTTGATGTCGGCCTCGTCCTCGCCAACGATCTGATAGCTGACCTCCTCGTCGTTGCCGAGGTTGATCAACTCGACGGTGACGCCAAAGATCACCTTGCCGGTCTGGGGCAGCTTCTGCACGTCGATCACCTGGGCATTGGAGAGCTTGCTCTCGATCTCCTGGATACGCCCCTCGATGAAGCCCTGCTGCTCGCGTGCCGCGTGATACTCGGCGTTCTCCTTGAGGTCGCCGTGTTCACGAGCCTCGGCAATTGCGGCGATCACCCTGGGGCGCGCCTCGCCCTTGAGTTCCTCGAGTTCCTTGCGCAGGCGTGCCTCGCCGGCAACGGTCATCGGGACCTTGTTCATTGCGTTGCTCCTGCATGCAGTTCCTGTAACCGCCGCACCGTAATCGCGTTGCCGTACGCCAGTGCCATGCAAACGGCACTCGCCCCTGCCAGGGTGGTGGCATAGGGCACCTTGCGGGCCAGCGCGGTACGACGGATCACCGAGGAGTCGTTGATCGCCTGGCGACCCTCGGTGGTATTGACGATGTAGGCGATGTCGTCGTTCTTCAACAGATCGACGATATGCGGACGACCTTCGTAAACCTTGTTCACGACCTCGACCTCGAGGCCAGCGGCTTCGAGGGCAGCGGCAGTGCCGCGGGTCGCGCACAGGGTGAAACCCAATCCTAGCAGAGATTGTGCAATCTCGATAACTCCGGCCTTGTCCGGCTCGCGCACAGAAAGGAACGCCTTGCGCTCGCCGCTGAGCGCGGGGATCGCCTCGCCGGCGCCCAATTGAGCCTTGTAGAAGGCCTCGGCGAAGGTGTCGCCGCTGCCCATCACCTCGCCGGTGGACTTCATCTCCGGCGACAGGATGGGGTCGACGCCGGGGAACTTGTTGAACGGGAACACCGCCTCCTTGACGCTGTAGAAGTGCGGCACGATCTCGCGGGTGAAGCCCTGCTCGGCCAGGGTCTTGCCGGCCATGCAGCGAGCGGCGACCTGGGCCAGCGAGGTCCCGATGCACTTGGAGACGAAGGGCGCGGTGCGCGAGGCACGCGGATTGACCTCGATGACGTAGATCTCGCCGTCCTGCCAGGCCAGCTGCACGTTCATCAGACCCACCACGCCGAGCTCGACGGCCATGCGCTTGACCTGATCGCGCATTTCGTCCTGCACCTCGGGGGGCAGCGAGTAGGGCGGTAGCGCGCACGCCGAGTCGCCGGAGTGCACGCCGGCCTGCTCGATGTGCTGCATGATCCCGCCGATCACCACCTCATGGCCGTCGGAAACGGCATCGATGTCGATCTCGATGGCCGCATTGAGGAAGTGGTCGAGCAGTACCGGCGAATCGTTGGAGACCTTGACCGCGTGGGTCATGTAGTTTTCCAGCTCATCGGCGGAGTAGACGATCTCCATGGCGCGACCGCCGAGCACGTAGCTCGGGCGCACCACCAGCGGGTAGCCGATCGCCTCGGCCTTGAGGAAGGCCTCGTCGAAGCTGCGCGCGGTGGCGTTGGGCGGCTGCTTGAGACCCAGCTTGTCGATCATCTGCTGGAAGCGCTCACGGTCCTCGGCACGGTCGATGGCGTCCGGCGTGGTGCCGATGATCGGCACGCCGGCGGCCTCGAGTTCGCGGGCGAGCTTGAGCGGGGTCTGGCCGCCGAACTGCACGATCACGCCGGTCGGCCGCTCCTTGTCGGCGATCTCCAGCACGTCCTCCAGGGTAACCGGCTCGAAGTAGAGACGATCGGAGGTGTCGTAGTCGGTGGAGACGGTTTCCGGGTTGCAGTTGACCATGATGGTTTCATAGCCGTCGTCGCGCATGGCGAAGGCGGCATGGACGCAGCAGTAGTCGAACTCGATGCCCTGGCCGATGCGGTTGGGCCCACCGCCCAGCACCATGATCTTCTTGCGCTCGGAGACCTCGGCCTCGCACTCCTCCTCGTAGGTGGAGTACATGTAGGCGGTATCCGAGGCGAACTCGGCGGCACAGGTGTCGACGCGCTTGTAGACCGGGCGGATGCCGGCCTTCTGGCGCGTGCGGCGGAACTCCTTCTCTGAGACGCCGAGCAGCCTGGCCAGGCGCGCATCGGAAAAGCCCTTGCGCTTGAGGCCGAACAGCTCGCGCGGCGAAAGCTCGGAGAGGGAGCGCTTGGCCAGACCCTGCTCGATGTGCACCAGGTCTTCCAGCTGGACCAGGAACCAGGGGTCGATCTTGGTCAGGGCGAAGACCTCCTCCACGCTCATGCCGGCGCGCATGGCGTCGGCGACGTAGAAGATGCGCTCGGCGCCGGCGGCCTGCAGCTCGCCCTTGATCTGCGCCATGGCGTCGTCGGTGAACTCCCCGTCCTTGAGTTCAGGAAACTTGGGATCGAGGCCGTCGTTGCCGGTCTCGAGCCCACGCAACGCTTTCTGCAGCGACTCCTGGAACGTGCGTCCGATGGCCATCACCTCGCCCACCGATTTCATCTGGGTGGTCAGACGATCGTTGGCCTGGGGGAACTTCTCGAAGGTGAAGCGCGGAATCTTGGTGACCACATAGTCGATCGACGGCTCGAACGAAGCCGGGGTGCGTCCGCCGGTGATGTCGTTGGAGAGTTCGTCAAGGGTGTAGCCCACCGCCAGCTTGGCGGCGATCTTGGCGATCGGAAAGCCGGTGGCCTTGGAGGCCAGCGCCGAGGAGCGCGACACCCGCGGGTTCATCTCGATCACCACCATGCGGCCGGTATCCGGGTCGACGCCGAACTGCACGTTGGAGCCACCGGTCTCGACGCCGATCTCGCGCAGCACCGCAAGCGATGCGTCGCGCATGATCTGGTACTCCTTGTCGGTCAGCGTCTGCGCTGGCGCCACGGTAATGGAGTCGCCGGTGTGGATGCCCATGGGGTCGAAGTTCTCGATGGAACAGACGATGATGCAGTTGTCGTTCTTGTCGCGAACGACCTCCATCTCGTACTCCTTCCAGCCCAGCAGCGACTCGTCGATGAGCAGCTCATGGTTGTTGGAAAGCTCGAAGCCGCGGGTGCAGATCTCCTCGAACTCCTCCTTGTTGTAGGCCACGCCGCCGCCGGAGCCGCCCATGGTGTAGGAAGGGCGGATGATCACCGGGAAGCCCAGCGACTCCTGGATGCGCCAGGCCTCCTCCATGGTGTGGGCCACCTCGGCCTTGGGGCACTCCAGGCCGATGCGCTTCATGGCCTGGTCGAAGAGGTCGCGATCCTCGGCCTTGTTGATGGCGTCGGCGTTGGCGCCGATCATCTCCACGCCGTATTTTTCCAGCACACCGTGCTTGTCGAGGTTCAGTGCACAGTTGAGCGCCGTCTGCCCGCCCATGGTAGGCAGGATGGCGTCGGGACGCTCGGCCTCGATGATCTTCTCCACCGCCTGCCAGGTGATCGGCTCGATGTAGGTCGCATCGGCCATGGCCGGGTCGGTCATGATGGTGGCCGGGTTGGAGTTGACCAGGATGACCCGGTAGCCCTCCTCGCGCAGCGCCTTGCAGGCCTGGGCGCCGGAGTAGTCGAACTCGCACGCCTGGCCGATGACGATGGGGCCGGCGCCAATGATCAGGATACTGTTGATGTCGGTACGCTTGGGCATGGTGCTCCCCGCAAAATAAGGTGGCGAATAACGTTCTCGGGGCTCGTCCTAGCGGCGGGCCTTCATCATCTCGACGAAGCGATCGAACAGCGGCGACACGTCGCGCGGGCCGGGGCTCGCTTCCGGGTGGCCCTGGAAGCTGAAGGCCGGGCGGTCGGTCAGCTCGATGCCCTGCAGCGTGCCGTCGAACAACGAGCGGTGGATGGCGCGCACGTTACTTGGCAGGCTCGCCTCGTCGACGGCGAAGCCATGGTTCTGGCTGGTGATCATCACGTGGCCGGTGTCGAGATCCTGTACCGGGTGGTTGGCGCCGTGGTGGCCGTGGTTCATTTTCACCGTCTTCGCGCCGGCGGCCAGCGCCAGCAGCTGGTGGCCCAGGCAGATGCCGAAGACGGGAGTGTCGGTCTCGAGGATCTCGCGGATCGCCCGGATGGCGTAATCGCAAGGCTCCGGGTCGCCGGGGCCGTTGGCCAGCAGGATGCCGTCAGGCTCCCTGGCCAGTACCTCGCTGGCCGGGGTCTGGGCCGGCACGATGCTCAGGCGACAACCGCGCGAGGCGAGCATGCGCAGGATGTTGTACTTTACGCCGTAGTCGTAGACCACCACATGGAACGGGCGTTCTGCACTTCCCTCACCATGGCCGGCATCGACGTTGCCCTGGCCCAGGACCCACTCGCCCTCGCTCCACTCATAGCCCTCCTTGCACGAGACCTCCTTGGCCAGGTCCATGCCCTTGAGGCCGGGAAAGTCGCGTGCCGCGGCCAGCGCGCGCTCGACGGCGTCGTCGCCCTCGGCCTCGCTTCCGGCCAGGATCGCGCCGTTCTGGGCGCCCTTGTCGCGCAGGATACGGGTCAGCCGCCGCGTGTCGATGTCGGCGATACCGAGCACGTTGCGGCTCTTCAGGTAGTCGGAAAGCGACTGCTCGGAGCGGAAGTTGCTGGCGACGAGCGGCAAGTCGCGGATCACCAGGCCCGCGGCGGCGATGCCGTCGGACTCGACGTCCTCGGCGTTGACGCCGGTGTTGCCGATATGCGGATAGGTCAGGGTGACGATCTGTCGCGTGTAGGAGAGGTCGGTGAGGATCTCCTGATAGCCGGTCATGGCCGTATTGAACACCACCTCGCCGCTGGTCTGCCCATCGGCGCCGATGGCCGTACCGTGAAAGACGCTGCCGTCTTCCAGGGCCAATATCGCGGGTCTGCTCAATGCGGGGCTGTTCAAGACAAAGTCCTCCCATGCTGGTGCGAGCCTCGGGGAGCAGGCTCGGCGGCTATCGCGCTGCGACAGATTCGGCTCGTAAAAAAGCGGGACGAAGCCGATAGAAAAAACCGGTTTCATCCCGCTTGTTGTCTGTTTTGCTCGGGGGCTGGCCACGCAACAAGCGCGCAGTGGATCTGCTGTTTTTCAGGCGCCCGGCCAAAATTTTGGAGATGTTACAGGATTCGGCCTCTTATGGCTATCGTCTTGGCTCACAAACCTAGTACGTCCTGCATGCCATACCTGCCATTACCCTGCTCGGCCACCCAGCGTGCCGCCCGCACCGCCCCCTTGGCGAAGGTCATGCGGCTCGAGGCCTTGTGGGTGATTTCGATGCGCTCGCCCTCGGTGGCAAACATCACCGTGTGCTCGCCGACAATGTCGCCGGCACGCACCGTGGCAAAGCCGATCTCCTTGGGATCCCGCGGCCCGCACTGGCCGACACGCTCGAACACGCCATGCTCCTTGAGCGAGCGTCCGAGGCTCTGCGCCACCACCTCACCCATCTTGAGTGCCGTACCGGATGGGGAATCGACCTTGTGGCGATGGTGGGCCTCGATCACCTCGATGTCGTAGCCTTCGTCGCCCAGCGCCCGGGCCGCGGTCTCGAGAAGTTTCAGGGTCAAGTTCACCCCCACGCTCATGTTGGGAGCGAAGACGAAGGGCAACCGCTCGCGGTAGCCGTCGAGTTCGGCCAGCTCATCGTCGGAAAGCCCGGTGGTGCCGATCACCATGCGCTTGCCGTGCTGAGCACAGAAGGCCAGGTTGGCCAGTGTCACCCGGGGCGCGGTGAAGTCGACCAGCACGTCGAAATCGTCGACGATGGCGTCGAGGGAATCCACCGCGGCGACCCCCAGCTTGCCCAGCCCCGCCAGCTCGCCAATATCGGCGCCGGCCAGCGAACTGCCCGGCTCGACGATGCCGCCGGCCAGGGTGGCACCGGCATCCTGTTGCACGGCGTTGACCAGGGTGCGGCCCATGCGGCCGGCGACACCGACGATGGCGATACGGGTCATGCGGACTCCTGCGAACTCTGAAGGCTGGGGAACGAGGGCAGTATACCAGAGCCACGACGTACCGGGCCGTTTGGGCAAGGCAGGCGCCATCGCCCACACTGGGCATAGCGACACGCTAAAGCCAGGAGCCCCATGCCCACGACACTGGAGCCAGCCCACGTCCCCCCACTACTCGCGCTGCTTGAGCGCTGCGCCCGGGTCCTGCTGACCGGCCCGCCCGGCAGTGGCAAGACCACGCTCGCCCGCTCTGTCGCGGCTGCGCTGGCCGCTAAGGGCCAGAACTGCCACTGCCTGGCCGCCGACCCCGGCCTGCCCGGCTTCGGCCCACCCGGCGCCGTCTGCCTGGGCCGTTGGGACCCGACCCTGGGCGAGCAGGGAGACTGGCACCTCGTGGGCTTCGAGGCACTGGCCACGCTGGACGGCTCACGATTTCGCCTGCCGCTGGTCGAGGCAGTTCGCCGCCTCGCCGAACGGGTCGAGGCCGGGCCGCTGCTGATCGACGCACCGGGCGTGGAGCGCGGCATCGGCGGCGCCGAACTGCTGCCGGCACTCGCCGGCGCCGGTCGTGCCGACGCCGTGGTGCGCCTGGCGCCGGCCGGAGAGCCCGACCCCTACCCGAACGAGCGCACACTGCTGGGCCTTGAGTCGCTGCACCTGCCGGCCGCCGTCGCCGCCCGACACCCGAGCAAACCGCAGCGCACACAGTGGCGTACCGCGACGTGGAACGCCTACCTCGCTGAAACGACCGAACGAGAGCTCGACCTGACGCGGCTGTCCATCATCGGTACGCCGCCGCCGCGGGATGCCGCCAACGCCTGGCGGGGACGACAGGTCGGCCTGGTCGACGGCGCGGGCCGCACCCTCGCAATCGGTGAAACATGCGCCTTGGTGGGTCAACGGCTGCGGGTGCTGGCTCCTAGCCTCGAGGCCATGCCCTACGCCCTGGTGGTACGCGACGCCGTGCGCCGCCCCGACGGCCAGCTTGGCACCGCACGGCCCTTGCGTGGAATGCCTACCACTGCACCCGACAAGGAGCCGGCATTCAGCCTGCCGCCTCACGATGCCTCGGATGGCCCGCGCCCTACGCTGCGCCTCGGTGGCCTGCGTGCCACGCTGGTCAATGGTGTATTCGGCGACCCGCTGCTGCACCTACGGCTGCGCCACCGCAAGCGCAGCCTGATGTTCGATCTGGGTGACCCCGGGCGCCTGTCGGCGCGGCTGGCCCACCAAATCAGCGACGTGTTCATCAGTCACGCCCACTTCGACCATATCGGCGGCTTCCTGTGGCTGCTGCGCTCACGCATCGGTGACTACACGCCGTGCCGGGTCTACGGCCCGCCCGGGCTCGCCGGCCATATTGACGGAATGATGCGCGGCATCCTGTGGGATCGGGCGGAAGAGAAGGCGCCACGCTTCGAGGTCTTCGAGCTGCACGGCGAACGCCTGGCCCATTACCGCCTGATGGCGGGCCAGCCGATGAAGGCACTCTCGCCGAGAGACGTCGACGACGGCGTGGTGCACCGGGAACTCGGCTTTCGCGTACGCGCCGTCACGCTGGATCACGGCACGCCGGTGCTGGCCTTCGCCTTTGAAGGCGACGTTCAGGTCAAGGTGCGCAAGGAGCGCCTGGAAGCGCACGGCTGGGAGCCCGGCCCTTGGCTCGGTGAACTCAAGCAGTGCGTGCTGGCCAGCGACGAAGAGGCACTGATCGACCTGCCCGACGGCAGCCGGCGGCCCGTCGCCGAGCTGGCGGGACAGCTGCTGATCTCGCAGCCGGGCCAGCGCCTGGTCTATGCCACCGACTTCGGCGATACGCCCGGTAACCGCGAGCGCCTGCTCTCCCTTGCCCGCGGCGCCGAGGTACTGTTCTGCGAGGCGTCGTTTCGCGAGGATCAGGCCGAGCAGGCCCGGCGCACCGGCCACCTGACGGCCCGCGCCTGCGGCGAAATCGCCGCGGCGGCCAACGTCGGCCAGCTGGTGCCGTTCCACTTCTCCCGGCGCCACGTCGACGACGCGCGCGAGCTCTACGCCGAGATTCGCGCCGGCTTCCCGCGGCTGGCCGCCACCCCGGGCAGCGAGCCCGAAGCGGAGGAGGACTAGCTCGCCGGGTGCCTGCCGTCCTGACGCAGCAGCAGCCCGATGGCGGCAATGACCAGCACGCTACCCGGCAGCCAGTGCCAACCGATCTGCTCGGGCGCGGTGACGAACAGCAGCAGCATGGAGACGAACGGCACCATGTAGCCATACGCCGTGACGGCACCGGGGGTGAGCACGGAGGTGGCCCGCTGCATCAGCCAGAAGGTGAGCGCACTGGAGAAGAGCCCGAGGTAGATCACCAGGGCCAGGTCCTGCCAGCGCATCGCGACGAGGTGGCTGGCGGGCTCGATGGCAAGCCCCAGCAGGCCGATGGCGAGCCCGCCCAGGCCCAGGCTCCAGAAGGTACGCACCGCTGCCGACTCGGGCAGCCAGCCGCGGGCCAGGCCCCATTTGCTCAGCACCGGGTAGAGCGCCGACGATACGCAGCCGAGGAAGAAAACTACTTCGCCCACGCCCAGCTGCATGCTCTCGCCGTGACTGAGCGCCTCGGCGAAAGCCAATGCCAGCGCCCCGCAAGCGCCCAGCGCCAGGACGGCAGGCAGCTGCCAGGTCAACCGCTCGACGCGAAACCCGAGCCCCAGCAGGTAGGCCAGCAGCGGCACGGTCACGTAGAGCGTGGCCATGGAGAGCGCCGTGGCGTGGTGCGCGGCCCAGAACATGGCACCGAAGAAGCCGGCCAGGCACAGCCCCATCAGGGCATAGAGCGGCAGTACCCGCCAGGGCGGCGAGAAATCCGGCGATCGCCGCGCCAGCCACCATAACCCCGCGCAGGCGATGGCAAAGCGCAGCGCGGTAAGCGACAGCGGCGGAAGTTCGCTCATCAGCCCCACGGCGGGAAACGACAAACCCACCAGCAGCGCCCACAACAACATGCCCAGATGGGCGCGGTGCGGCGTTAGCGACGCGCTCAATTTTCCCAGACGATGGCAAGCTCCTCGTCACCCGCCATGCGCTGCAGGTGAGAATCGACGATGCCCTCCAGGCGGTCGAGGCTCTCCTCCTCCAGCGCCTCGATGGCCACCACCAGCCTGCCCGGCTCGACACGCATCACGCAGGAGCCGTCCTCGAACCCCACGCGGCTCTCCTCTTCGCCCTGCTCCACCTCCAGCTTGTGCGCCCAGTGCTTGCACAGCCGGTTCATCAGCCTCGCCCCGGATTCGGTAAGGACCTCGGCACGTGACATCGGCATAGAACGTTCTCCATACGTGTAGGGAATGACAGACTCAGACTAAGGCGCACCCCACGCCTGCGCCAGTCCTTCATCGCGCCTGTCACGCAACAAAGTGTTCGACCGCACGAACTGCCGACCCGCTCCGGGCGCAACGAAAAACCCGGTGCCCTGGGGCACCGGGTAAGGTATCGAGACAGCGACGCTTACGGCTTCATGTCCTCGAAGAACTTCTTCACGCCGTCGAAGAAGCTGGTCTTCTTCGGCGAGTGGCTGCGGCTGTTGCTGCCGTCGAGGCTCTCCTGCAGTTGGCGCAGGAGCGCCTTCTGCTCCTCGTCGAGGTTGACCGGGGTTTCCACCACGACCTTGCACAGCAGGTCGCCCGGCGGGCCGCCGCGGACGGGCTTGACGCCCTTGCCACGCAGACGGAACAGCTTGCCGGTCTGGGTTTCGGGCGGGATCTTGAGCTTGACCCGGCCATCCAGTGTCGGTACTTCGAGCTCGCCCCCGAGCGCGGCGTCGACAAAGTTGATCGGCACCTCGCACTGCAGGTGCTTGCCGTCACGCTGGAAGATGTGGTGCGGCTTGATCGCCACCTGCACATAGAGGTCGCCGGGCGGGCCGCCATTGATGCCGGACTCGCCCTCGCCGTTGAGACGAATGCGATCGCCGGTATCCACCCCGGCGGGAATCTTCACCGACAGGGTGCGGGTCTCGCGCATGCGGCCCTCGCCATGGCATTTGTGGCAGGGCACCTTGATGTGCACCCCGCTGCCGTGGCAGGTGGGGCAGGTCTGCTGAACGGCGAAGAAGCCCTGCTGCATGCGCACCTGGCCGAGGCCGTTACAGGTGGGGCAGGTCTCCTTGGTGGAGCCCGGCTCGGCACCCTGGCCATCGCAGCGGTCGCACTCCACGTGGCGCGGTACGCGGATGTCGACGGTGGTGCCGGCGACGGCACTCTCGAGATCGAGCTCCAGGTTGTAGCGCAGGTCGCTGCCGCGCTGTGGCGCATGCGGGCTGCGCCGGCCGCCGCCGCCACCGAAAATGTCGCCGAACACGTCGCCGAAGATGTCGCTGAAGCCACCGGCCCCGGCGCCGCCGAAGCCGCCAGCGCCGAAGCCACCGGCCTGGCCGTCGACGCCGGCATGCCCGAACTGGTCGTAGGCGGCGCGCTTCTCGCTGTCGGAGAGTACCTCGTAGGCCTCTGAGACCTCGCGGAACTTCTCGGCCGCGGTGTCATCACCCGGGTTGCGGTCCGGGTGGTACTTCTGCGCCAGCCGTCGGTAGGCTTTTTTTATGTCCTTCGTGTCGGCGTCGCGTTCGACGCCGAGCACCTCGTAAAAATCGCGTTTGGACATGGGTCCATGCGCCTCCTGGTCTAGGCAGTTCTGCCCGATCCGCGGAAACGGCAACGCGGGAGTCGTCCCCCCGCGCTACCGGCATCCGTGGCACTGCCTTGGCGATTACTGCTTTTTCTGGTCGTCGTTGACTTCTTCGTATTCCGCGTCGACCACGTCCTCGTCCGGCTTGCCACCGGCCTCGGCCTGCTCACCGCCCGCCTGCTGGGCCGCCTCGGCCTGCTCGGCGTAGAGCTTCTGGGCCAGGCTACCGGAGGCTTCGGTCAGCGCGTCCAGCTTGGCCTGGATGGCGTCCTTGTCGTCACCCTTGAGCGCTTCCTCCAGCTCGGAGATGGCGCTCTCGATGGCCTGCTTCTCCTCGTCGGTCGCCTTGTCGCTGGCTTCCTCGAGGGTCTTGCGCGAGGCGTGGATCATGCCGTCGGCCTGGTTGCGCAGGGCGACCAGTTCCTCGAACTTCTTGTCCTCGTCGGCATGCGCCTCGGCATCGCGGACCATCTGCTCGATCTCTTCATCGGAGAGACCGCTGGAGGCCTTGATGACAATCGACTGTTCCTTGCCGGTGGCCTTGTCCTTGGCCGACACGTTGAGGATGCCGTTGGCATCGAGATCGAACGCCACCTCGATCTGCGGCACGCCGCGCGGCGCCGGCGGGATGTCGGCCAGGTCGAAGCGGCCCAGCGACTTGTTCTGCGACGCCTGCTTGCGCTCGCCCTGCAGCACGTGGATGGTCACGGCCGTCTGGTTGTCATCCGCGGTCGAGAAGGTCTGGGTCTTCTTGGTCGGGATGGTGGTGTTCTTCTCGATCAGCGGCGTCATTACACCACCCAGGGTCTCGATGCCCAGGGTCAGCGGGGTTACGTCAAGCAGCAGCACGTCCTTGACGTCGCCGCCCAGCACACCACCCTGGATTGCCGCACCCACGGCCACGGCCTCGTCGGGGTTGACGTCCTTGCGGGCTTCCTTGCCGAAGAAGTCGGCAACCTTCTTCTGCACCAGCGGCATGCGGGTCTGGCCGCCGACCAGGATCACGTCGTCGATTTCGGAAGCGGACAGGCCGGCGTCGGCCAGTGCGGTCTTGCACGGCCCCATGGAGCGCTCGACCAGCTCCTCCACCAGCGATTCCAGCTTGGCCCGGGTCACCTTCACGTTGAGGTGCTTCGGGCCGGTGTTGTCGGCCGTGATGTACGGCAGGTTGACGTCGGTCTGCTGTGCGCTGGACAGCTCGATCTTGGCCTTCTCGGCGGCTTCCTTGAGGCGCTGCATGGCCAGGTTGTCGCCGGAGAGGTCGATACCGCTGTCGGCCTTGAACTGATCGACGAGGTAGTTGATCAGCTTCATGTCGAAGTCTTCACCGCCCAGGAAGGTGTCGCCGTTGGTGGCCAGCACCTCGAACTGGGTCTCGCCGTCAACGTCGGCCACTTCGATGATCGAGATATCGAAGGTACCGCCGCCCAGGTCGTACACGGCGATGGTCTTGTCGCCGCGCGCCTTGTCCATGCCGTAGGCCAGCGCCGCCGCAGTGGGCTCGTTGATGATGCGCTTGACCTCGAGACCGGCAATGCGCCCGGCGTCCTTGGTGGCCTGGCGCTGGGAGTCGTTGAAGTAGGCCGGTACGGTGATCACCGCCTCGGTCACAGTCTCGCCCAGGTAATCCTCGGCGGTCTTCTTCATTTTCTTCAGCACTTCGGCGCTGACCTGCGGCGGCGCCAGCTTCTTGCCCTTCACCTCGACCCAGGCGTCGCCGTTGTCGGCCTCGACGATGCCGTAGGGCACCATCTTGATGTCCTTCTGCACGACATCGTCCTTGAAGCGACGACCGATCAGGCGCTTGATGGCGTAAAGGGTGTTCTGCGGGTTGGTCACCGCCTGGCGCTTGGCCGACTGCCCTACCAGAATCTCGCCATCGTCGGTATAGGCGATGATGGAGGGCGTGGTGCGGGCGCCTTCGGCGTTCTCTATCACCTTGGCGCTGTCGCCGTCGAGCACGGCCACACAAGAGTTGGTTGTCCCCAGGTCAATACCGATGATGCGTCCCATAGGAAATCCTCAAAAAATCGTTTGCCTTGAATTCATCTCTGCGGCAACTGCCGCGGTTGACGTCTATCTGGGGGGCGCCTCGAGCGTTTTCAAGCCCTGCCCCTGCTTTCGCTGATAGGTAACGTCGACCGGACTCAGCCGGCGGCCTGGCTGACCACCACCATGGCCGGGCGTACCAGGCGGCCATTGAGCGTGTAGCCCTTCTGGACCACTTCCATCACGCTGTTGGGCTCAAGCTCGGGATTGGGCACCATGGCCATGGCCTCGTGGTACTGCGGGTCGAACGGCTCGCCGGTGGGCTCGAGCGTCTCGACGCCGAACTTCGCCAGCACGTCCTGCTGCATTTTCAGCGTCATGGCAACGCCCTCGCGGTGCGCCTCGGTGGCATCCTCGCCCATGGATTCGAGTGCCTTCTCCAGGCTATCGACTACCGGCAGCAGCTCCTTGACGAAGCGCTCGAGAGCGAACTTGCGCGCCTTCTCGGCCTCCTGCTCGGCCCGTCGACGCACATTCTGCGCCTCGGCGGCGGCGCGTAGCGCCTGATCCTTGGCCTCGGCCAGGCTCTGCTCCAGTTCCTCGACCTGAGCGGCCAACATGTCGGCCTCGGGGTTGTCGCTCACCGTCGACGGTTCCTCGGAAGCAGTGGCCTCGCCATCCCCAAGGCCTACCGCGTCGTCCAGTTCACCTTGCACCGGTTCCGGCCGAGCCTCTTCCTCGCGCCGTTCCAGCTCATCGTCAAGCGGGGTCTGGGGTTCTTTAGCCATGCGCATCTCCTGAAGCAACGCCGGCCCAGTCAGGCCGGAAGGGTTCGATTCGGCAAAAGCCTTTACGGTCTGCCGCCTATATGGGGGCCCTTGGGCCAATCTCAAGTGATACGGCGCCAAGGTGCACAGGGCATATTGAGAGCGGAACTCGACTACTGTATAAAAACGCATTAAGTTGTATGCATATCCAGCATTTTCGCGCCGACCGCCGGGAGGTCTCATGCTGATTCAGCTCGCCATACGCGATTACGCCATCGTCGACACGCTCGACCTGGAGCTTGCCGGCGGCATGACCGCCATTACGGGCGAGACCGGTGCCGGCAAATCCATCCTGCTGGGCGCCCTGGGGCTATGCCTCGGTGAACGCGCCGATGCCGGTAGCGTGCGTCATGGCTGCGAGCGGGCCGACCTCTCGGCACGCTTCGACATCGCCAGCCTGCCGGCTGCCCGCGGCTGGCTCGCCGAACGCGAGCTGCCGGCCGACGACTGCCTGCTGCGCCGCGTGGTAACGGCAAGCGGCCGTTCCAAGGCATGGATCAACGGTCAGCCGGCCACCGTGGCCGACCTCAAGGCGCTGGGTGAGCATCTGGTCGAAATTCACGGCCAGCACGCCCACCAGCTGCTGCTGCGCGAAGAGACCCACCTGCGGCTGCTCGACGATTTTGCCGGAAACCGCAGCACCGTGGGCGAACTCACCGAGACGTTCCGGCGCTGGCAGTCGAGCCGGCGCCGACTCAAGCAATTGACCGAGAGCGGCGACGAGGTGCAGGCGCGCCGTCAGCTGTTGCGCTACCAGGTCGAGGAACTGGATACCCTGGCCCTGGGCGAGGAGGAGTTGGCCACCCTGGAACACGAACAGGAGCAGCTCGCCCACGCCGAGGAGACGCTGCGGGAGGCGCAGCTGACGGCTGAATGCTGCGACAGCGACGAAGGCGGCGTGCTTTCGTTGCTGAACCAGGCGGCGCATCGGCTCGACCCGCTGCCGGGTAGCGACCGCGGCACGCTGGCCGAAGTGCTTGCCATGCTCGGCGAGGCGCGTATCCAGGTCGAGGAGGCCGTGCGCGAGCTCAACCGATTCGTCGACACCACCGAGCTGGACCCGGAGCGGCTGGCCTGGGTGGAGTCGCGCCTCGGCGAGGTTCACCGCATCGCGCGCAAGCACCACGTGATGCCAGAGGAACTGCCCACCCTGCATCGCCGGTTGCAGGCCGAGCTGGAGGGCCTGGAAGGGGGTGAGCACGACCTCGAGGCGCTGCGCGGGGAGGTCGAGGCCCTGCGCGATGCCTGGCGTGAGCAGGCACGACGAGTCGGCGAGTCCCGTCGGCAGGCTGCGGAGCGCTTCGGCAAGGCGGTGCAGGAGCAGCTCGCCTTCCTGGCCATGGGCAAGGCGCGCTTCGCCGTTGAAGTGGCGAGCCGCCAAACTCCTCAGGCCGACGGCATGGAGGAGGTGCGCTTCCTGATCAGCGCCAACCCCGGCCAACCGCCACGGCCACTGGCCAAGGTCGCTTCCGGCGGCGAGTTGTCACGCATCAGCCTGGCGATCCAGGTGGTCGCGGCGCGCCATTCGACCATCCCCAGCCTGGTATTCGACGAAGTGGACGTGGGCATCTCCGGCGCCACCGCCGAGATCGTCGGGCAGTTGTTGCGCCGGCTGGGCGACAACGGTCAGGTGATGACCGTCACCCACTTGCCCCAGGTGGCGGCCCAGGCCCATCACCATCTGCATATCGAGAAGCAGGCCAAGCGCAACACCACGCTGACGCGCATGGCCCTGCTCGACGAGGCCGGCCGGGTCAGCGAGCTGGCGCGGATGCTCGGTGGCGTCAACCTTTCCGACCGTACCCTGGCCCACGCCAGGGAGATGCTCGATGCCAGCCAGCAGGGCGCCGCCCACTGACGCCGCGGTCTTTTCCTTGCCTCGACGAAAACGGCCCCGATCATGGATCGGGGCCGCTTCGCATCGTCAACGGAAAGGCGCCTACTTGCGCGGCGAACCTTCCTGGCGGGTGGTATTGGAGCCGCGCGGGCGCACATAGAGCACCAGAGCGTGATCGACGAGCTCGTAGCCGTGCTCCTCGGCCAATTCCTGCTGGCGACGCTCGATGGTTTCGTCAAAAAATTCGATGATCTCGCCACTGTCCAGGCACACCATGTGATCGTGGTGCTCTTCCTGGGAGATTTCGAAGACGGCATGCCCGCCATCGAAATTGTGGCGATTCACCAAACCCGCCGACTCGAACTGGGTCAGCACGCGATAGACAGTGGCCAGGCCAACGTCCTCCCCGGCTTCCAGCAGGGTCTTGTAGACATCCTCGGCGCTCAGGTGGTGCTGGCCCGTGGCATTTTCGAGGATCTGCAGGATCTTCACTCGGGGCAAGGTGACCTTGAGGCCCGCCTTGCGCAGTTCATGGTTCTGGTCGGCCATGTTAGCTCTTCGCAGTATCAGGTAGGGTCGGGTATGATCGACCGAATCCACGATAGTGAAGAACGGACTCAAATGCAAAAGCTGATCAAAACCCTTCCCCTCGTCATCGCCCTGACAGTCGCTGGCGGCTGCGTCTACAAGCGCGACATTCCGCAGGGCAACTACATCACCGAGGGCATGGTGCAGCAGCTCCAGCCCGGCATGAGCCGCGCCCAGGTCGTCGACGTGCTGGGCCGCCCGTTGCTGGAAGCACCCTTCGATGCCAACCAGTGGGACTACGTGTTTCGCCTCGACGAGGCCTACGGCGGCGTGCAGCAGCGTCGGGTAACGCTGACCTTCGCCGGTGATCGCCTGGTCGATATCGAACAACAGGGGAACATGAGCGCCGACATCGATCTGACCCCCCAGGACGATATCGGCCCGCCCTCCGAGGGCTCCGATCCCGCCGGCATGCTACCCGAAAGCCAGCCCGAGGCAGTGCCGGAGCGTGCTCCCGATGCCGGCGGCACCCTGCCGAGAGGCGGCGAACCGGCCTCCACCGAACCGCTCGACATCTAGCGCGAACGCTCGCCGCTGGCGTTATTGCCCGGCGCGCTCGGCGCGCCGGGCACGCGCCTCCTTGGGATCGATCTCGAGCGGGCGATAGACTTCGACCCGATCGCCCTCGCGCAGCTGGTGTGTCTCGGGGTCGCGCAACAGCTGGCCAAAGATACCCAGGTCCGCTTCGGCCAGGGCGGCGGCCGTCACCTCGGGAAAAAGCCGCTCCAGCCCGGCCAGGGCAACGGCCTGGCGGGCGCTGGTTCCGGGCGGCACCAACAAGGTCACGATACGCTGCCTGTCGGGTAGCGCGAAGGCGACTTCCACCTCGATCTCCACCTCAGCGCCCATACAGCTCGTCGGCGCGCCGGGTGAAGGCCTCGACCAACTGGCCTGCCACCTGCTGGAACAGCTTGCCGAAAGCCATGCCCAGGAGCCGATTGGCGAACTCGAATTCGAGCTCCAGGCTGACCTTGCAGGCGCCCTCCCCCATCGGCAGGAACAGCCAGCGGCCGCGCAGGCGCTTGAAGGGGCCGCTGACCAGCGACATTTCGATGCGCTCGGGTTCAATCAGGTCGTTGCGGGTGGTGAAGCTCTGCTCGATCCCCGCCCGCCCCAGGGTCATCTCACCGATCAGGTGCGAGTCGTCGCGCTCGAGCAGCCTGGCCCGGCGACAGCCCGGCAGGAACTCCGGATAGCGCTCGAAGTCGTTGACCAGTTCGAACATCTCCCGCGGGGTGTGCCGCACCAGGGCGGACCGATTGACCATTGGCATTGAGCTCTCCGCTGACTTCACAGTGCCCAGGGCGTATCATGAGCGGTTATTTCACGCCTTGAATGGTATCACGCTTCCCCCCATATCGAAGGGAACGTTGCCAATCGGCAGAACATGACACGAGGTTCCATGGCCAACAAGAAAGGCAAGGGCAAGGGTCCCGGCAGCAGCGTCATCGCCCAGAACAAGAAGGCTCGCTTCGAGTACCACGTCGACGAGACCTTCGAAGCCGGCCTGGTGCTGGCCGGCTGGGAGGTGAAGAGCCTGCGCGCCGGCAAGGCTCAGCTCACCGACACTTACATCCTGGTGAAGGATGGCGAGGCCTGGCTGCTGGGCAGCCATATCACACCGCTCAATACCGCCAGCACGCACGAGATCGCCGACCCTTCGCGCACGCGCAAACTGCTACTGCATCGCAAGGAGATCGCCAGGATCTTCTCTCGCTCGCAGGAGAAGGGCCACACCTGCGTGCCGCTCAAGCTCTACTGGAAAGGCAACAAGGTGAAGTGCGAGCTGGCGCTGGTGACAGGCAAGAAGCTGCACGACAAGCGTGCCACCGAGAAGGACCGCGACTGGCAGCGGCAGAAGGGACGCATCATGCGGGAACATGCCAAGGCCTGAGCGGTCATAATCCACGAACGCCTGGTGGCTCCCCCCGAAAGACAAGAAGCGGGGAAATGATGGAACCGACCCATCCCGCAGGTGTCATAGAATGGCCCAAACTGGTAAGATGGGTCTGCTACGGGGGCGACATGGCTTCGACGCCGGTGACAACCTCCTAGGTGCATGCCGAGAGCGTGATGTATCTCGTAAATCCAACATCACGACTAAATAGTCGCAAACGACGACACCTACGCTCAGGGCGCGCTGGCAGCTTAAATAGCTGTTAGCTTCTAGCCCGGCCCCAAAGCGATGTGCCCATTCATCGCGGAGGGGATATGAGCTAAAACTGATGGGATCGCGGTTGGCGACGTCCTCTCGTCAATCGCTAAACCTTAGAGGAATCGCGTTGCTGGATCCTGCCCGTCGGAGCCAGTAGCGTTAAACCAAAAGACGGACCTAAGCATGTAGAGCCGAAGAGCGAGTGCCGGCGGACGCGGGTTCGATTCCCGCCGCCTCCACCAACTCAGCATACGAATCAAGCACCTTCGGGTGCTTTTTTCGTTTCCATAGAGCATGGTCTGCGCCTGCCTCGTTGACTCATGCGCTAACCGCGGTAATAGCGCTCCTTCAGACGCGCTATCCTGTAGGGCCGATACCGAGCGATTGGGAGTGGCACAGATGGCACGTGTCGCGTCTTCAATTGGCCTAGTGCCAGTGAGGGCCAGAAAAACGAAAGCCCGGCCGATCCCGGCCGGGCTCATCCCGTTGCCCCCTCCCTGGCGCATCTATAAGCGTGGCACAACGCAGCCGTTTGTCACGGCGAAATTGCGCACGCTCATTCGTCGGGCTCATAGGCTTGCTCTCAAAGCCGGCCGTGCACCCATAATGCGCTGATGCTGGCCGCAAGAAAGGAAAAAGCCCCGGCCTGTGGCCGGGACAGGTGCGATGAGACGCGATATTGTGGCGAACCCTGCAGGAACGCAAAAGCTCAGCATCTCTCTTTACACCCCATTCCCGCCCAAGAAAAAGCCCGACCACCGGGGCCGGGCTTTCAATCGACGCTTCCCTATCCACCAACCTTGGGCGTCCTGCCCAAGCATCCTTGGCTCTGAGCGTTCCGTCGCTCGATCTTCCCTGTAGGGCTTTCCCTTGCCCGGTATCGACAAGATAGTCGCTCCACGAGAAAAATGGTTTAACCCAAGATAGAGGACCCTGTAAGAATTCTGATCAGAGTGTTGTAAGCAATTTCCTACATAGCCTCAACCGCTCCTCGCTAGCTGAGCGCATGCAGACGATGGTGCAGAAAGCGCTTCTTGAGCCCGAACACGAGGGCGCTCATGACGGTGACGAGCACGGCATCCACCAACCAACGAACCGCCCCTTGCCCCGCAAGGGCCACATCTCCCATCGCCAGCCCCAGCCCCACGATGCCCATACTGGGAATCAGAGCGAGGGTGATCATGACACCCACGGTCATGACCGAGCGCTGGGCACTGACGATGATCGGCCCCGCTATCGCTCCGAAGCAGGAAATAAGCACACCGGGAAACGTGAGCGTCGACCAATACTCAACCCACTGCTGCTCGGCCAGCCCGTGCTTGGCACCTGGCTCCCATAGGTTCAGTATGCTGGCGGAAAGTGCCGCCCCCAAGGCAAGCGCAAGATAGCCTGCCCCCGTCGAGAACAAGCCGCTCGGCACGAGCTCCTTGGCCCGCGTAATCAGGCCCAGGGGCATCCGCAACAGGGGCTCGAAGGCGGGAGCAATAATCATCGATCCGATGATCAGATGCAGCGTGTCGGACCAGAGGCCGGCAGCCGTGATGGCCCCCGCGAGTGTCATCAGGGCAAGATAGTTGGAGGAGACATTGGTATCGCGGCGCAGCAGGAATGCCATGTCATCCCATATCGTCTCGTTCGACTCCTTGTCGATCACCTTTTGGTAGTCGGACGAAAGCAAACTGGTAGGTTCGCTGAGGCTGACCGTTCCCTTCACGGTCGCATCCAGGTTGGTCAGTATAGCGAGCAGCGAGCGTGTCGCTTCATCCGTTGCCTGAATGGTGAGCACATCGCCTTGGGGGAGGAGGGAGGCATCCTTTTGGCGAGAAAGGCTGACGACGCCGTTAACCGATGCGGTCTGCTCAAGAATGCAGTCGATCGTGTCGGAAGGTGCGCTGACTTCGATGGAACGCGGCATGGTTGCCTCCTTTGACATCCTTGTCGCTGGAGTATGGGCGATAGACGAAAGAAGCACCCAAGGGGTGCTTCTTTCGGTATACCCCCTCCCTTATCGCCCGTTCAGGCCGGTGCTATTCGAGACGACTCCTGAAAATGGTGGAAGGCGGCAGGCAGGGTTTCGTCGATGTAGGTGCCGTTGAAGTCTACCAGCCGAGCCAGGGCATCCGGATCGGGCAGTATCAAGTGATGGCGATCGCGGATCACCAGCCCCTCGTCACGCAGCATCGAAAAGGTCCGGCTTACATGCACCGCACTCAGTCCCAGCGCATCGCCGATCTGTTCCTGCGAGAGCGGCATGAGAAAACCGTTCTCCTCCACAGCGCCGATCCGCTTGAGGCGCTGGTACAACTCGTAGAGAAAGTGCGCCAGCCGCTCGTGGGCGGAGTATCGCCCTATATATACCAGACGCTCGGTGAGCATTGCCTGCTGGCGCATTGCCATGGCGACAACACCGGCGGCCAATGCCGGCGAGCGAGCGAAGATCTCGAAGAGCTGCTGGTAGGTGAAGGGGCTGACCACACCGTCGTTGATCATCGCCACGCTCGCCAGCCGGCGGGAGAAGCCGTAATCGCGCATGCCGATGACATCACCGGGAAGGTAGACCTTGAGAATCTGCATCGAGCCATTGTCGAGGTTACGGTAGGAGTAGGCCCAGCCCTCCTTGATTACGCAGAACATATCGACATCCGCGCTCTCCTGCCATAGCACTTCCCCGGCCGACATGCGCCTTGGATTGAGCTCTAGGCCCAACAACAGGGACTTGTCTTCCGCCGTCAACGCGGCGTGACGGCCAAGCTCCCGTATCACTACACTGTCGAGTAGGGTCACACTCTGCCTCTCCGGCTTTGGTTACGTGGCGTCATACTAAACCACAAGCTTATATAAGGATTCATAACGCAGGTTATTGACCTTCGCTAATGGGCAAATCTTCGCCGGAATGAGACGCAACCCCTTCGGAGCACCAGCCGGGGCCAAACCTGAACACTGCTTTTTCTTGAACAACCTTATCGTTAGCAAGGAAATAAAAAGTTAGAAAAAACACGGCCTTGAATGCACAACGCCTCGATGCGCCAAATCGCAAGCCGAGCGGATTTTCTGCGCGCGACCCGGCGCCTGGGGCTCACCGTCGCCGCTGTCGCCCTCCCCCTTCTTTGGTCTAATATATCACGACAAAATCACTTGCCCCTGGCTTCACGGGGGGCCATCATCTGCGCGCAAGCGTTGAGCGAGACCGGGCGTATCGGGCCAGGGCATGACGAGATGGCCGAATGACCGAGAAGCCCCTACCCTTTCATTGACATTCCCCGATCTGGATTCGAGAGGCCCATGAGCAAAGTCCTGATTATCGGCGCCGGCGGCGTCGGAGGCGTCGTCACACACAAGTGCGCACAGCATCCCGAAGTGTTCAGCGAGATCTGTCTGGCCAGCCGCAATGAAGACAAGTGCAAGGCCATCGCGGCCCAGCTGGACCGCCCGATTCAAACCGCCCAGGTGGATGCCGACAGCGTCGACGCCCTGGTCGCGCTGATCGAATCGTTCAAGCCGGACGTGCTGATTCACGTGGCGCTGCCCTATCAGGACCTGACCATCATGGAGGCGTGCCTCAAGACCGGCGTGCCCTACCTGGACACGGCCAACTACGAGCACCCGGACGAGGCCAAGTTCGAGTACAAGGAACAGTGGGCCTTCCACGACCGCTACGTCGAGGCAGGCAACATGGCCACCCTGGGCTGCGGTTTCGACCCGGGCATGACCAACATCTACTGCGCCTACGCCCAGAAGAACCTGTTCGACGAGATCCACCGCATCGACATCCTCGACGCCAACGGCGGCGATCACGGCTATCCGTTCGCCACCAACTTCAATCCCGAGATCAACATCCGCGAGATCACCGCGAACGGGCGCTACTGGGAGAAAGGCGAGTGGAAGGAGACCCTGCCGCTGGCCGAGAAGCGCAAGTTCGACTTCGACGGCATCGGCGAGAAGGACATCTACCTTCTCTATCATGAAGAGCTCGAGTCCCTGAGCCAGAACATCAAGGGACTGGAGCGCATCCGCTTCTGGATGACCTTCTCCGAGCGATACATCACCCACCTCAAGGTGCTCGAGAACGTCGGCATGACGAGCATCGAGCCCATCGAGGTGAACGGCTGTGAGATCTCCCCGCTGCAGTTCCTCAAGGCGGTGCTGCCCGACCCGGCCTCGCTCGGCCCGCGCACCAAGGGCAAGACGAACATCGGCATCATCGCAGACGGCATCAAGGACGGTAAGCGGCGCAAGGTGTATATCTACAACATCTGCGACCACGAGGAGAGCTACCGTGAAGTGAAGTCCCAGGCGATCTCCTATACCACCGGCGTGCCGGCGGTGACCGGGGCGATGCTGATGCTGGAAGGCATCTGGAAGGGCGCGGGCGTGTTCAACGTCGAGCAGCTCGATCCCGACCCCTTCATGGCGCGCATCGGCGACATGGGCCTGCCGTGGCAGATGGTGGAACTCGACCCGGAACACGACCCCCTGGCATGACACGACTCGACTTCGACATTCACGCCTGCCCGTCGCCGGCCTACGTGGTCGATGACGCACTGCTACGTCGCAATCTGGAACTGCTCGGGCAGGTACAGGAAACGAGCGGCGCCAAAATCCTGCTGGCGCTCAAGGGCTTCGCCATGTGGGATACCTTCCCGCTAGTGAGCCGGTATCTGGTTGGCACCACGGCCAGCGGACAGGACGAGGCGCGACTGGGCGCGGAGACCTTCGGCGGCGAGGTGCATGTCTACTCGCCGGCCTTCACTGACGAGGAGATGGAAGTGGTACTGCGCTATGCGGACCATATCAGTTTCAACTCCCCGAGCCAGTGGCGGCATTTCCGTGACAGCGTTGCGGCGGCGCCGCGCCAGGTTTCCTGTGGGCTGCGCGTCAATCCCGAGCGGTCGACAGGCAAGGTGGCGCTCTACGATCCTTGTGCCCCTGGCTCACGCCTTGGCACGCGAGCGGCGCAGCTCGAAGCGGCCGACCTGGCGGGCCTCGAGGGGCTGCACTTCCACACCCTGTGCGAGCAGAACAGCGACGCGCTCGAGGTCACCCTGGAAGCGTTCGAGGAGAAGTTCGGTCGTTACCTGGCCGACCTGCGCTGGGTCAATTTCGGCGGCGGCCACCACATCACCCGCGACGATTACGACATCGAGCGGCTGGTCCAGCTGATTCGTGGCTTCCGCGAGCGGCATCCGCACCTCACCGTCTACCTGGAGCCCGGCGAGGCGATTGCGCTGAATACCGGCTACTTGGTGTGCACGGTGCTGGATATCGTCGAGAACGACGGCCCTAACGCCATCCTCGACACCTCCGCCACCGCACACATGCCCGACGTCCTGGAAATGCCCTACCGGCCGCACATCATCGGGGCCGGCGAGCCGGGGGAGAAAGGACATACCTACCGCCTGGGCGGCACGACATGCCTCGCCGGCGACGTGATCGGCAGCTATTCCTTCGACACGCCGCTGGCGATCGGTGATCGCCTGGTGTTCACCGACATGGCCCACTACACCATGGTCAAGACCACCACCTTCAATGGCATTCGCCTACCCTCGATCTGTCGGGTGGATGAAGTCAGCCGTGAGGTTCGCACGGTGAAGCGTTTCGGCTATGAAGCCTACAAGGAGCGCCTGAGCTAGTACGCGGCGCGAACAGGAAGCCCCCATACGGGGGCTTTTTCGTCTCTGCACCCGCTTTTGCACGCCGTGGCCGGGGCCCCTTTTCCTTCCCGTGGTTTTACACCATGGTGAGGGGCGAACAGTCAGCTGACACGGAGAACCACATGACCACCGTTTTCAAGTTTGGCGGCGCCTCGATCAAGGATGCCGATGCCATTCGCCACCTGACGCCACTGATCGAGACCCATGCAGACCGGCCGCTGGTCGTGGTGGTGTCGGCCATGGGCAAGACCACCAACAAGCTCCAGGGACTGCTTGCCGCCGCCCGTGATGAAAGCCGGGCCGACGATTACCGCGAGCGCCTCCACGCGCTGCAGGCCGAACACCACCAGACGATCGAGGCGCTCTTCGGCAAGGCGCAGGGTTCGCCTGCCGAGCGGGTCTCCGCCCTGTTTGACGAACTCGATGCGAAGCATCGCCAGCACAGGCACGACACTCATGCCAGTCACTATGACCAAACCGTCTGCTACGGCGAGCTGATCTCCACCACTATCGTCGCGGCCTGGCTCAACCACTGCGGTATCGCCACCGACTGGCACGATGCTCGCGAGCTGGTGCGCACCGATGCCTGCCATCAGGCGGCCAATCTCGACTGGGCGGCCACGGCCGAAACCGTTCGTCGACACTTGGCGAACAGCCAGCGCGTGATTCTGACCCAGGGATTCATTGGCGGCACCCAGGAAGGCTATGCCACCACGCTGGGTCGCGAGGGCTCCGACTTCAGCGCGGCAATCTTCGCTCACTGCCTCGATGCCCGTGAGGTAGTGATCTGGAAGGACGTGCCGGGGCTTTTCAACGCCGACCCGCGACGCTTCGACAACGCGGTGCAGCTCGAGCGCCTCTCCTACGCCGAGGCCACCGAGCTGGCCTGGCACGGCGCGAAGGTGATCCACCCCAAGACCCTGGGACCATTGCAGGAGAAATCGATCCCGCTCACGGTACGCTCCTTCGAAACGCCCGACGCCACCCCCACCGTCATCGACGCCGAGCGCGACCATGATGCCGACATACCCTGCTGCGTCCTACGGGAGAATCAAGTCTGGGTGGAAGTGCGGCCGCTCGACTTCGCCTTCATGGACGAACCGCGCCAGCACGACATACTCGGCCGCCTGGTGAAGGCCGGCCTGCACGCCAACCTGGTCGACAGCGGCGCCATGCGTTTCGCGCTCTGCCTCGACGACAAGCCCGAGCGCCTGCAACCCTTCATCGCATCCCTCGACCAGGATTATGCCGTCAGACGCGAAGACGCACTGACGCTGCTGACCGTCCGCCACCCCCGCCCAGGTATGTTGGACGCTCTCGACGCCGGTCGCGAAACGCTCGCCGAACGGCGCAACGATGCCACCGCCCAGCGCCTGTACCATAGCCGGGAGTGCCCCGAGACCTGGCATATTCCCGACTGAGCGCAGCCACGCTCCGCCTGCCCACGAGCGAGTCGAAAAAGCCGCACGGGCCGTCATGCGACCTGTGCGGCGGAATAGGAACTATCGCCAACTCGCCCTTTGCGAAGGGCGTCGTCAATCGTCCAGGTCGATGTCATCCTCATCGGTGGCGGCCCCGGTCGCGGCGCCCGCACCGGCACCGATCGCCGCCCCTTTCACGGCACTTCCTCCCGTGGCCGCCCCGGCGGCGCCGCCTACGGCAGCCCCGACACCGGCACCGCTGGCCGCACGCTCGCCAGTGCTGGTCCCACAGCCGGCCAACGCCAGTGCCAGCGAGGCGGCAATGGCCAATAACACACTACGCAGTCCCACTCCATAACGGTTCATGACTTACCTCCTGATCCATGGATGTACTTTCTCAACGTAGTCAAGGTTAGCGGCGATGGGCAAAGGCGAGTCACCGCATCAGGCGGCGTCCCGCTTGGCATCGTCCACGGCGTGCATGGCCAGCGCAGTGTCGAGCATGCGGTTGGAGAAGCCCCACTCGTTGTCGTACCAGGCCATGACCTTGACCAGGAGGCCATTCACTCGGGTGTGGTTGGCATCGAAGGTCGAAGAGTTGGGGTCGTGATTGAAATCGATCGAGACCAGCGGCTGGGCGTTGACGGAGAGCACCGGGGAAACCTCGGCGGCCTTGGCCAGGATCTCGTTGATCTCGTCTTTGTTGGTGTCGCGCCCCGCGGTGAAAACCAGATCGACCAGCGAGACATTGATCACCGGCACGCGCACGGCAAGCCCGTCGAACTTGCCCGCCAGCTCCGGCAGTACCAGGCCCACCGCGGCGGCGGCGCCAGTCTTGGTCGGAATCATCGAATGCGTGGCGCTGCGCGCCCGGTAGGGGTCGCTGTGGTAGACATCGGACAGGTTCTGATCATTGGTGTAGGCATGCACCGTGGTCATCAACCCATTCTCGATGCCTACCGTGTCGTTGAGCGCCTTGGCCACCGGGGCCAGGCAATTGGTGGTGCAGGAGGCGTTGGAAACCACCTTGTGTTCGGGCTTCAGCACGTGCTCGTTGACCCCGTAGACGATAGTGGCGTCGGCATCCGCGCTGGGCGCGGAAATCAGTACGCGCTCCGCGCCGGCCTCGAGGTGCTTGGCGGCAGCCTCACGCTTGGTGAACAGGCCGGTACACTCCATCACCAGGTCGACGCCCAGCGTCTTCCAGGGCAGTGCGGACGGGTCACGCTGGGAGAAGATGGCAATACGATCCCCGTCGACGCTGAGGCTCTCCTCATCGTGTTCCACCTTGAAGGGGAAGTGGCCGTGCACGGTGTCGTGCCGCAGCAGATGGGCATTGAGGGCGGGGTCGCCCAGGTCGTTGATGGCTACGACCTGGATCTGCTTGCGATACCCGTTCTCGTACAGGGCACGCAGCACGTTGCGGCCGATGCGGCCAAACCCGTTGATGGCGATCTTGAGCGTCATGGTTCGCTTCCTCCGTAGGGGTTGTCGATAGGGAGTCGAGCCGATTGGCGGAGGACGTGCTCTTGAATGCGCGCGGGCCCACGGCTCATGGCAATACCGCACAATGTGACGCAGGAGAGCGACAGACTCAAGCGCCTTTTAGTAACTTTACAACATAAACATCGTACTGAAGCCTCTTTATGCTGATCGGCGTTCGACAAACTTTCACTTTCGCGAAAGCGAAAATGACCCATGCCCCTACTGCTGGCAGGGCTTATGAGAAGGGAGCGAACTCGTTTATCGAGAATATTCTGTAGTAATATTACCTTGCTGGCGTTACCGTAAGTCATCCGCCAACCACCACGCCGGAGGATCGCGATGTCAACCCAGTCGCCACACCCCCCCATTCGCCGCACCAAGATCGTCGCCACCCTGGGCCCGGCCAGCGACCGCGAGGGCGTGCTGGAGGCCATGATTCGCACCGGGGTCGACGTGGTGCGCCTCAACTTCTCCCACGGCAGCGCCGCCGATCACCGCCGCCGGCTGATCGCCGTGCGCCAGATCGCCGACCGCCTGGGCAAGAGCGTCGCCGCCCTGGGCGACCTGCAGGGGCCCAAGATCCGCATCGCCCGCTTCCGCGACGGCGCCGTGGTGCTCGAGGAGGGCCAGCCCTTCGTGCTCGACATGGCCATGGACACCGAGGCCGGCGACGCCGG
>NZ_JBMIQI010000008.1:0-194807 GCF_052584175.1 Billgrantia hypersalina | reverse complement strand
GCCAGCGCCCTGCGAGGAAGGCGTATTCTACTGATCCGGCGGAGCTTGTCAACTCCCTTCGAGGCCGTCACCGGGGTGACCCTGGCGTCGAACTCCCGCGCTGCGGGCGCCGTCTCGAGTGGTGCGCATTCTACCGAATCCGCCGTGGGCGTCAAGCGGGAATTTTACGAAACGAATCGAAAAATCCAAAGCGTGACAGCCACTTACCACCCTGCCCACCGCCTGCAACGTTGCCCGTTGCCGGCAGCGGATGCGTACTTTACGGTTTTCGCCGGAGCCCTGCAAGGCCTGCCTGTAAAAAACTTTCAGGACCATGACCAGGCCATGCCTGACCAACGGCACCAGGCTATCCACAGGGCCGCAGGAGCCAGGGCTGTGGATCGTTTCGCATGGCTGCTACAGACGACAACGCCCGCACGGGGCGGGCGTTGGCAATGTCTCGTCAATTCATTCACCTGGAGGCGAGTGCTTCATCTTGCGCATGACGGCCAGCGTTGGGCCGGACGCCACATACGTGCCGAACAGTAGCAGCAACATTACCGAGGGCTCTACCGAGATCACGACGAAGCCCAGCACGATGGCAAGCAACACCACGAACGGTACCGGCCCTTTGAGATCGATGTCCTTGAAACTGTAGTAGCGAATGTTGCTGACCATGAGCACACCCGCGGCGGCAACGACCAGCAGCATCAGCAATTTGAACCCAACGGCGTCGGCATCGAAGCTATGAAAGGTCCAAACGCTTGCCGCCACCAGGGCAGCGGCGGACGGACTGGGCAGGCCGATGAACCACTTCTTGTCGACACTGCCGATCTGCACATTGAAGCGCGCCAGGCGCAGTGCCGCACAAGCGACGTAGAGGAATGCGACGACCCAGCCGGTCTTGCCGATGTCCTGGAGGATCCAGGTGAACGCCACCAGCGCTGGCGCCACACCGAAGGAGAGCATGTCGGAAAGGCTGTCGTATTCGGCACCGAAGGCGCTCTGGGTATTGGTCAGGCGCGCCACGCGACCGTCCAGCCCGTCGAGCACCATGGCGATGAAAACCGCGACCGCCGCCGCAGTGAAATCGCCGTTGATGCCGGCCACCACCGAGAAGAACCCGGCGAACAGTGCCGACGTGGTAAACAGGTTGGGCAGCAGGTAGATCCCCCTGCGCCGAACCTTCTTGCCATCCTCGATCGACTCTTCGATGACCTCGGTCTCGCGCACGAATGCGGCGGCCAGGTCCTCCTCGGCAGGCCGCTCTCCCTGCTCACCGGAGATACCTGGCTCGGCGCTGTCACGATTGTTGGCTTGCTCGGTGTTGCGGGGCTGCTGACTCATTCGTCTCGTCCATAGCCGAAATGGGTTCACCCGAAGGCGGTGCCTTCATTCTACACCGAGTTGGGGAAGCGAAAAGCGCCCGCTCTTTCGCACAAACGCCAAGGGCGCGGTAGACCGCGCCCTTGGGGATAACCGCTTGTGTCGCCGGCTCAGTTCTTGCTCTTGTCGACCAGCTGATTGGCGGCAATCCACGGCATCATGGCACGCAGCTTGGCGCCCACCTGCTCGATGTCATGCTCGGCGTTGAGGCGTCGACGCGCCGTCATGGAAGGGTAATTGGTGTTGCCTTCCTGGATGAACATCTTGGCATACTCGCCGGTCTGGATGCGCTTGAGGGCATTGCGCATGGCCTGGCGGGACTGCTCGTTGATCACCTCAGGGCCGGTCACGTACTCGCCATACTCCGCATTGTTGGAAATGGAGTAGTTCATGTTGGCGATGCCGCCCTCGTACATGAGGTCGACGATCAGCTTGAGTTCGTGCAGGCACTCGAAGTACGCCATCTCCGGAGCGTAGCCTGCCTCGGTCAAGGTCTCGAAACCCGCCTTGACCAGCTCGACCGCGCCGCCGCACAGCACCGCCTGCTCGCCGAACAGGTCAGTCTCGGTTTCGTCCTTGAAGGTGGTCTCGATGATGCCGCTGCGACCGCCGCCGATGGCCGCGGCGTAGGAGAGGGCGAGCTCCTTGGCCTTGCCCGAGGCATCCTGGTGGATGGCGATCAGATCGGGAATGCCGCCACCCTTGACGAATTCAGAGCGCACGGTGTGGCCTGGCGCCTTCGGCGCGACCATGATGACGTCGAGATCACGGCGCGGCTCGATCTGGTTGTAGTGAATATTGAAGCCGTGCGCAAAGGCCAGGGTGGCGCCTTCCTTAAGGTTGGGCTCGACCTGGTTTTCGTAGATCGCCTTCTGGTTCTCGTCCGGCGCCAGGATCATGACCACGTCAGCGCTCTTGCACGCCTCCTCGACGGAGGCCACCTTCAGCCCGGCCCCTTCGGCCTTGGCTGCGGAGGAGGAGCCCGAACGCAGGGCGACGGTAACGTCGACACCGGACTCCTTGAGATTGTTGGCGTGGGCGTGCCCCTGGGAGCCGTAGCCCACGATGGTGACCTTCTTGCCCTGGATGAGGGAGAGGTCGCAATCCTTGTCGTAATACACGCGCATATCGAAACTCCTGGAAGCGAGGAAAAAGGAAGTCGTGTCAGCGTTGATGGCCACCCGCACCGTCTGCCGCGGCGCTGGGAGTCGGCTCATTCGATGGCCTCACCTTAACGTCGCAGCCACGTTGCGTAAAACGCGATATTTGCAACGTCACATGCTGATTTATGCAATAATGCAGCGCATGGATCTACGCGCCCTCAAACAATTTCTCGCCCTTGCCGATACGCTGCACTTCGGTCGTGCCAGCGAGCTTTGCCACGTGAGCCCCTCGACACTCTCCCGCACCATCCGGCAGCTCGAAGAGAACCTCGATGCACCGCTGTTCGTGCGCGACAACCGTCATGTGAGTCTGACCCGCCAGGGCCTGGCTTTCCAGGCGTATGCTCGGGAGGCAGTGACCCAGTGGGAGATGCTGCGCCATACCCTGAGTAGCCAGGCCGGGGAGCTCTCCGGCGAGATCAGTATCTACTGCTCGGTCACGGCGAGTTACAGCTTCCTCTACGACCTGCTCAGCGATTTCCGCCTGCGCCATCCGCGCATCGAGCTCAAGCTGCACACCGGCGACCCCGCGGAGTCGATGAACCGGGTGCTGGCCGGTGAGGAGGACATGGCCATTACCCCGCGGCCGCGCAACGCGCCGGGAGGGTTGGCCTTCAAGTCCCTGACCCGCTCGCCATTGGTATTCATCGCTCCGGTGGAGCAGGCACCATGGATTCCTGCCACACCGGCCTCGCCCTCCGCCGAACAGTGGCGAGCCGTGCCGATGATTCTTTCCGAAGCAGGGCTGTCCCGGGAGTATGCCGACACCTGGTTCCGCGCGCTGGGTGTAGCACCGACCATCTATGCTCAGGTTGCCGGTCACGAAGCGATCGTCAGCATGGTCGGCCTGGGCTTCGGTATTGGCGTGGTACCGAAGATCGTGCTGGATAACAGCCCCCTTGCCGAACGGGTGCGTGTGCTGCCGGTAAAACCCGAGCTGCCCCACTACGATGTGGGCCTGTGCGCGCTCAACCGCCAGCTCAAGAGCCCCCTCATCCAGGCGTTATGGGATGAAGTAGCGGAGCGCTGATAAAAAAAACCGCCCCGAAGGGCGGCTTCTACCGAACCGATAGCCGGAATCAAAGGCTGAGCACCTTATCGCCCCTGGCGATACCCGACACGCCGGTCCGCGCCACCTCGAGGACTCCCACCGGCCCCATGGCCTGGAGAAAGGCGTCGAGCTTGGGCGCGTCGCCGGTGATCTGCACGGTATAGAGGCTCGGCGTGACGTCGACGATCTGAGCCCGGAAGATATCGACGGTACGCTTGACCTCGTCGCGTGCTGCACCCAGCGCCTTGACCTTCACCAGCATCAGCTCGCGCTCGATGTGGTTGCCCTCGGTGAGATCGACCAGCTTGATCACGTCGATCAGCTTGTTGAGGTGCTTGGTGATCTGCTCGATGACCCGGTCGTCGCCGACGGTGGTCACGGTCAGCCGCGACAGCGACGGATCCTCGGTGGGCGCCACGTTGAGCGTCTCGATGTTGAAGTTGCGCTGCGAGAACAGCCCTACCACGCGAGACAGTGCGCCAGGTTCGTTTTCCATCAGAATCGAGATGATATGGCGCATCAGGTCCGCTCCGTCTTGGAAAGCAGCATGTCACGCATGGAGCCCAGGGGCACCTGCATCGGATAAACGTGCTCGCGCGGGTCGACGATCACATCGACGAAAACCAACTCGTGCTTGTCGGCGAAGGTACGTTCAAGCGCCGGGCGCAGCTCGTCCATGGTCTCCACCCGCAGCGCGGTGAAGCCATAGGCCTCGATCAGCTTGGCGAAGTCGGGAAGCGACTCCATGTAGGAGTGCGCGTGGCGCGACTTGTAGTTGAGGTCCTGCCACTGGCGCACCATGCCCAACGATGCGTTGTTGAGATTGATGATCTTCACCCCGCCACCGAACTGCTTACAGGTGGAGAGCTCCTGCATCATCATCTGGAAGCTGCCCTCGCCGGTGACGCAGATGACCTGCTCGTCGGGAAAGTTCTGCTTGATGCCCATGGCGGCCGGGAAGCCGAAACCCATGGTGCCGAGCCCGCCCGAAGTGATGAACCGGTTGGGCTTGTCGAACTTGTAGTACTGGGCGGCGAACATCTGGTGCTGGCCCACGTCTGTGGTGACATAGGCCTCGCCGCGCGTCACCTCGCACAGCGCCTCGATCACCTCCTGCGGCTTGAGCTGCTCGCCCGACTTCGAGGGCTCGTAGAGCTTGCCGTGGCGCTCCTCTCGCCAGCCGTCGATCTTGACCCACCACTCCGCCAAGGCTTCGGGGTGTGCGATCTCCTTGCCCTGCACCAGACTGATCATCTCGTCGATGACACTGGCCGCCGGGCCGACGATGGGCACATCGGCACGCACCGTCTTCGATACCGAGCTGGGGTCGATGTCAACGTGGATGATCTTGGCCGTGGGACAGAACTTGGAGGTGTTGTTGGTCACCCGGTCGTCGAAGCGCGCGCCGATGGCGATGATCAGGTCGGCATGATGCATCGCCATGTTCGATTCATAGGAGCCGTGCATGCCCAGCCAGCCCAGGCACTGGCGATCGCTCTGCGGATAGGAACCGATGCCCATCAGCGTAGTGGTGATGGGATAGCCGAGCCGCTTGACCAGGTCGGTGAGCCCCTCACAGGCACGCCCGGTCACGACCCCACCGCCGGTGTAGAAGACCGGACGCTTGGCCTTGAGCATCATTTCCACGGCCTTCTTGATCTGGCCGGTATGCCCTCGCGCCACCGGGTTGTAGGAGCGCATCTTGACCTTCTTCGGGTAGACGTACTCGTAGCGCTCGGTAGGCGCAGTCATGTCCTTGGGTATGTCGACCACCACCGGCCCGGGGCGCCCCGTCGATGCCAGGTAGAAGGCCTTCTTCAAAACTTCAGGAATTTCGGTCGGGTGCTTGATCGAGAAACTGTGCTTCACGATCGGCCGGGTCACGCCGATGATGTCGGTTTCCTGAAAGGCATCGTCGCCGATCAGATGGCTCATTACCTGCCCGCACAGCACCACCATGGGAATCGAGTCCATGTAGGCGGTGGCGATGCCGGTGACGGCGTTGGTGGCACCGGGGCCGGAGGTGACGAGTACCACACCGGGCTTGCCGGAAGCCCGGGCGTAGCCATCAGCGGCATGGGTGGCCGCCTGCTCGTGGCGCACCAGAATGTGCTTGACCTTGTCCTGACGGAACAGCGCATCGTAGATATGCAAAGCTGCACCGCCCGGATAGCCATAAATGTATTCGACGCCTTCATCCTGCAGGAATCGGGCGATCATATCCGCGCCGGAAAGCAATTCCACTTGTATCTCTCCCCTGGAGGTCTCGAGTGCGATCCGCGCCCTCTGCCGGGCACGGGGTCGAGTGCGGCGGTATGCCGCTGTCGGCGAGGCCGACACCTGATGCCAAACCCTGGCATTAGGCCCGGTTGGGGCCTGCACTCTCATCACGGCGGATTGCCGCGTCGGGGCATTGGCCGGAAACGGCGGTTGGCCGCATTCCGGTAGTCCTTCGGCGGGTAGAGGCTGGACGGCCTACCCTTCGCGCGGGGATGGGGGGTTGCCCGCAGGAGTCCGCGCCCGCAAATCAGGAACGCTCAAGATTCCAACAGCCATGCGAGTGTGTCAACTGCTGCACCGCCACGACCGGCCATTGGCGGGACAAGGAAGAAAAAAAGCCCGCCGGCTGAGCGGGCGGGCAAGGGGGTTACAGGACGCAACCTATAGATCAGTGTAGTCGTTCGCCGGATGGCGCACAGTCCGGCGCGTTACCATGTGTATCAAGTGTGGAATACCAGTTTTTCACCTTCCAAACCGACGTGAATCACATCGCCAGGGGCGAAGCGGCCGGCCAGAAGATCCTGGGCCAGCGGGTTCTCGATGCGGCTCTGGATCGCCCGCTTCAGTGGGCGCGCGCCGAATACCGGGTCGAAGCCCGCCAGGGCGAGCTGTGACATGGCTTCCTCGCTGACCTCGAGCTGCATGCCATGCTCGGACAGGCGGGCACGCAGGCGATCGAGCTGAATGCCGGCGATCGCCTCGATCTGTTCCTGGCGCAGGGCGTGGAACACCACCACTTCGTCGATACGGTTGATCAGTTCGGGACGGAAGTGATTGCCGACCACATCCATCACTGCACCCTTCATCTCCTCGTACTGCTCTTCGGCACCGCCCATGCGCTGGATGATGTCCGACCCCATGTTCGACGTCATCACTATCACAGTGTTGCGGAAGTCCACGGTACGCCCCTGGCCATCAGTGAGGCGACCGTCCTCAAGCACCTGAAGCAAGATGTTGAATACGTCCGGGTGGGCTTTCTCCACCTCGTCGAGCAGCAGCACGGAGTAAGGCTTACGCCGCACGGCCTCGGTCAGGTAGCCGCCCTCCTCGTAGCCCACGTAGCCGGGCGGTGCACCGATCAGCCGCGCCACGGAGTGCTTCTCCATGAACTCCGACATGTCGATGCGCACCATGGCCTCCTCGGTATCGAAGAGGAAGTTGGCCAGCGCTTTGCACAGCTCGGTCTTGCCCACCCCGGTGGGGCCGAGGAACAGGAACGAGCCGTTGGGTCGATTGGGGTCGGCGAGGCCGGCACGCGAGCGGCGAACGGCGTTGGCCACCGCATTGACCGCCTCCTCCTGGCCGATGACGCGCTGGTGCAACGCCTCCTCCATGCGCAGCAGCTTGTCGCGCTCGCCCTCGAGCATCTTGGCCACCGGGATGCCGGTCCAGCGCGACACCACCTCGGCGATTTCCTCCTCGGTGACACTGGAGCGCAGCAGTTGGTGCTTGGCGGTGTCGGCCTCGGCCTCGCTCGACTCGGCGATCTTCTTTTCCAGCTCGGGAATCACACCGTACTGCAGCTCCGACATGCGGCCGAGATCGCCCTGGCGACGCGCCTGTTCCAGGTCGATGCGGGCTCGCTCGAGCTCCTCCTTGAACTGTCCGGCCCCCTGGATACTGGCCTTTTCGGCCTTCCATATCTCGTCCAGGTCGGCATACTCGCGCTCGAGCTCGTCGATCTGTTCCTGCAGGCTCTCGAGACGCTTCTTGGAGGCCTCGTCGGTCTCCTTTTTGAGGTGCTCGCGTTCCATCTTGAGCTGAATCAGCCGGCGGTCGAGGCGGTCCATCTCCTCGGGCTTGGAGTCGAGTTCCATGCGGATGCGAGAGGAGGCCTCGTCGATCAGGTCGATGGCCTTGTCGGGCAGCTGACGATCGGTGATGTAGCGGGTCGAGAGCTTGGCCGCAGCGATGATCGCGCCGTCGGTGATATCGACCTTGTGGTGTACCTCGTAGCGCTCCTTGAGGCCGCGCAGGATCGCCACGGTGTCCTCTTCGGAGGGCTCGTCGACCAGTACCTTCTGGAAGCGCCGCTCCAGTGCGGCGTCCTTCTCGATGTACTTGCGGTACTCGTCGAGGGTGGTGGCGCCCACGCAGTGCAGCTCACCGCGCGCCAAGGCGGGCTTGAGCATATTGCCGGCGTCCATGGCGCCCTCGGCCTTGCCGGCGCCGACCATGGTGTGCAGCTCGTCGATGAACAGGATCACGCGGCCCTCTTCCTGGGCCAGCTCCTTGAGCACCGCCTTCAGGCGCTCCTCGAACTCGCCGCGGAACTTGGCCCCGGCCAGCAGCGAGCCCATGTCGAGCGACAGCACGCGCTTGTCCTTGAGCCCTTCCGGCACTTCGCCGTTGACGATGCGCTGGGCCAGCCCCTCGACGATGGCGGTCTTGCCCACGCCGGGCTCGCCGATCAGCACCGGGTTGTTCTTGGTACGCCGCTGCAGCACCTGGATGGTGCGGCGGATCTCGTCGTCGCGCCCGATCACCGGGTCGAGCTTGCCGTCGGCGGCACGCTCGGTAAGATCGAGGGTGTACTTCTCCAGTGCCTCACGTTGCTCCTCGGCGTTCGGGTCGTCGACTCGCTCGCCGCCGCGCACGCTCTCGATGGCGCTTTCGAGTCCCTTGCGGGTGACCCCGGCCTGGGTCAGCAGCTTGGTCACCGCGTGGCCCATCTCCAGGGCGGCCAGTAGAACCAATTCGCTGGCGATGTACTGGTCGCCGCGCTGCTGCGCCTCTCTATCGGTCAGGTTGAACAGTTTGATCAGGTCGCGCGAGGGCTGCACCTCGCCGGTAAACTGGCCCACCTGAGGCAGGTCATCGAGATGGCCCACCAGGCCGTCGCGCAACCGCGCGGCGTCGCCGCCGGCCTTCTGGATGAGTGCCTTGATGCCGGTATCGCGGGCATCCAGCAGTGCCAGCAGCAGATGGCCGGGCTCGAGCTGGTTGTGCCCGCGCCCCACGGCCAGTGACTGGGCGTCGGCCACGGCGTTCTGCAGCATGGCGGTGAACTTGTCGAAACGCATTCGTCTTCCTCCATCGGGGTGTCGGCGCGTTCGGACGCGCCGCTTGGCCCTGTCATATCGTTGACAGTTTCAATGGAGTCAGGGTGGCCGGCTTTCAAGTCGCCAGCCAGGGAAAGGGTGCGACAGCCTGACGCGGGTCAAGGAAACTGTAGGATGTGGAAGCGGTGACGGGTTTTAACGAAGCCAGATTACGCTGGCCATGCGCCCGGTCCTGCCGTCATCGCGCCGATGCGAGTAGAAACGCGACTCACAGGCAGTGCAGAAGTGGCCACCGCTGACATGCGCCACGCCGAGCCGCTCCAGGCGCAGGCGGGCAAGCTTGTAGAGGTCGGCCATGTAGTGGCCCAGTCGATAGGGGCTGGGATCGAAGGCCACGGCCGCCTCCGGGTGCACGCCGACGAAGGCCTGCTGAACCTCGGGCCCCACCTCGAACTGCGCGTTGGAGATGGCCGGCCCCAGCCAGGCCATCAGCTCCTCGGAGGGGACGCCGAGCGCCGCGACCGTGGCCTCGAGCACGCCGCCGGCCAGGCCGCGCCATCCGGCGTGCGCCACGCCAACCCGCGTGCCCTGGCGGTCGCAGAGGAACACCGGCAGGCAGTCGGCAGTCAGCACCACGCAGGCGTGGCCGCGGTCGAAGGCCACCGAGGCATCGGCCTCGGGCACGCTGTCCGTATAGCTTGCCTGCACCCGGGCGCCGTGCACCTGGCTGAGCCACAGCAGCGGCCGGTCGTCGTCGAGCTCGTTGCCGATCAGCCGCCGGCACAGCGCCACGTGAGCGGGATTGTCGCCCACCCGGTCGCTGGGGTTGAAACAGGCGAATTCGCCCTGGCTGGGCCCGGTCTCGCGCGTGGTGACGAAGGCACCGACGCTCGCGGGTGCCGGCCAGTCGGGCTCGATCAGGGTCGGCTTCAGATGGGGGGCGTCGCTCATCCGAACTCCTCAGCGTCAGCGCATGACCGCGTGGTCATCGCGCAGGTAGTCGATCAACAGCAGCAGGTCGTCCGGCAACGGTGCGCGAAATTCGACCGCCTCGCCGCTGCCGGGATGCAGGAAAACCAGCTTCCTGGCATGCAGCGCCTGGCGGGGAAACTCGCGCAACAGCGTCTTGAGCGCTTCGCTCGCCCCGGCCGGCAGCTTGAGCCGCCCACCGTATACCGGATCGCCGATCAGCGGGAAGCGCCGATGCGCCAAGTGCACCCGGATCTGGTGGGTACGCCCGGTCTCGAGCCGGCAGCGCACGTGCGTATGAGCGCGGAAACGCTCGACTACGCGATAGTGGGTTACGGCAGGTTTACCACTGGCGTGCACCGCTTGGCGCTTGCGATCCTTCGGATGGCGGCCGATGGGAGCATCCACCGTCCCGCCCGAGGTCATCACGCCGACACAGATCGCATCGTACTCGCGCGATACGGTTCGGGCCTGAAGCTGCTCCACCAGGGCGGTCTGGGCGGCCAGGGTCTTGGCCACGACCATCAAGCCAGTGGTGTCCTTGTCCAGGCGATGCACGATGCCGGCACGCGGCACGACGGTCAGGCTGGGGCAGTGGTTGAGCAGCGCGTTCAGCAGGGTGCCGTCGGGATTGCCTGCCGCAGGATGCACCACCAGGCCGGCCGGCTTGTCGATCACCAGGATCTCGTCGTCCTCGAACACCACGTCTAGCGGTATTGCCTCGGGCTCGAAGCGCGCCTCCTCCTCGAGCGTGGCCGCCAGCTGTAGCCACTCGCCGCCGGCCATCTTTTCCTTGGGCTTACCCGGACGACCGTCGACCGTCAGCGCGCCCTCCTTGATCCAGCCCTTGAGGCGTTCCCGGGAGTGCTCGGCAAAAAGCTCGGCTGCAGCCTGATCGAGGCGGCTTCCGGCCAGAGAGAGGGGTACGCGCTGCTGAGCTTCCACGGTCTGGGGCATAGGGATATCGCTGAAGAGCATCCTCGGACTGCGTTTTCACGCAAGGTGCTTTATAGTGGACGGGTTATGGCCAATTCTACCATGGCCGACACGGGTTGTTAGATACGAGGATCACGATGCGCGTTTCCCCCATCGCTACACGCCTTGTCGCCCTGCTCCTGGTGACAGCACTGGTCACTGGCTGTGCCGGCAGGTCCGCCACGGAAGAAGAGGATGAATTCGAAGGCGTCGCCGAACAACAGCTTTACGACGAGGCGCGCGACGCACTCGAGGACGGGCGCTACACCACCGCCATCACTCGCCTCGAGGCCATCGACACACGCTACCCCTTCGGCCGTCATGCCGAACAGGCCCAGCTCGAGCTGATCTATGCCTATTACGAAAGTGACGACTGGGAGGCCACCCGCGCCGCTGCCAGCCGCTTCATTCGCCTGCACCCCACGCACCCGCAGGCGGACTATGCGCTCTACATGCGTGGCCTGGCCTCATGGCAGGCAGGCCGCTTCAGTCTCGAGCGCCTGCGCCTGATCGATCTCTCCAAGCGCGACCTGGGCGCCTCGCGCGACGCCTATGCCGACTTCCGCGAGCTGGTGTCACGCTATCCGGATAGCGAATACGCCCCTGATGCCGAGCAGCGCATCGTCTACCTGCGCAATGTCCTGGCCCGTCATGAGCTGCATGTCGCCGACTTCTACCTGCGCAAGGGCGCCTATCTCGCCGCCGTCGAGCGCGGTCGCTGGGTGGTCGAGAACTATCCCCAAGCCGAGGCCACACGCGATGCACTGGCGGTGATGGTCGAAGGCTATCTCGGGCTCGACATGCGCGATCGCGCTCGCGAGGTGCTGCAGGTACTGATCGAGAACGACCCGAACAACGAGCGCCTGCGCGGCCGCACCTTCCAACCGCAGCACGTTGATGCGGATGCCCTCTCCGCCTGATGGCTGCGGCCTGGTAGTCGCTTACCTCCAGACAGCAGAACGCCACCGCCTTGACGGTGGCGTTCTTTTTGGCAAGTGGCTCTCTATCTATTCACCCGGCTGCCAGCCGTTGACGATGGGGTAGCGACGGTCACGGCCGAAGCCCCGTGGCGTCACTCGCACCCCTACCGGCGCCTGGCGCCGCTTGTATTCGTTGCGATCGACGAGCTTGACCACCTGGTAGACATCCTCGCGCTCGAAGCCGGCGTCGATGATCGCCTCGGCGCTCATGTCGCCCTCGATGTAGCGTGCCAGGATGGCATCGAGCGTATCGTAGTCGGGCAGCGAGTCGGTATCCTTCTGGTCGGGCGCGAGTTCCGCCGAGGGCGGACGCACAATGACCCGTTCGGGAATCGCCGGCGACTGGGTGTTGCGCCAGCGCGCCAGCCGGTAGACCCAGGTCTTGTAGACGTCCTTGAGCGCATTGAAGCCCCCCACCATGTCACCATAGAGCGTGGCATAGCCCACCGCCATCTCGCTCTTGTTGCCGGTGGTCAGCACCATCAAGCCCTTCTTGTTGGAGATCGCCATCAGCAGCACGCCGCGGCAGCGTGATTGGAGATTCTCCTCGGTGGTATCACGCTCGGTGCCGGCAAAGGTGTCGGCCAGCGTCGCCATGAAGGCCTCCACCATCGGTTCGATCGGCAGCACTTCGTAGTTCACGCCGAGCAGGCGGGCCTGCTCGGCGGCGTCCTCCTGTGAGATATCCGCGGTGTAGCGGTACGGCATCATCACCGCATGCACCCGCTGCGGCCCCAGTGCGTCCACGGCGATGGCAAGCGTGAGGGCCGAGTCGATACCGCCGGAAAGCCCCAGCACCACGCCCTGGAATCCGCTCTTGTTGACGTAATCGCGCACACCGCTGACCAACGCACAGTAGAGGCTCTCCTCGGCTTCCTCCATGGGTTCGATCTCGCCCTCTCGCGGCACCCAGGCGCCGGTTTCCTGGACGAACTGCACCGGCATCAGCCCCGCCTGCCAATACGGCGCCACCACGCGCACCAGCCCCCGAGCATCGACACAGGCCGAGCCGCCATCGAAGACCAGCTCATCCTGGCCACCGATGGTATTGACGTAGACCAGCGGCAGCGACACCTCGGCGGCGCGCTGTTCGAGCAGACGCAGGCGCTCGCCCGGCTTGTCCTGATGGTAGGGCGAGGCGTTGAGCGTGACGAGAATGTCGGCCCCGGCATCACGGGCGGCACGTACCGGTTCACCGTCCCACAGATCCTCGCAGATCAAAATGCCGAGCTTGGCGCCCTTGTGCTCGAGCACCAGGCTGCGGTCGCCGGTGGCGAAGTAGCGCCGCTCGTCGAAGACCTGATAATTGGGCAGCGCCTGCTTGGCGTATTCGCCGACCCACTCGCCGTTGTAGAGCAGCCCGGCCAGGTTGTAGCCAAGCCCCTCGCGACGGCCTGGGTAGCCAATGATCACCAGCACGTTGCGGGACATCTTGGCCGCCATGCGTGAGCGCGCCTCACGCAGGCGGGTCTCCATGGAGGGGCGCAGCAGGAGGTCCTCGGGTGGATAGCCGCTGAGGAACAGCTCGGGAAAGACCACGATGTCAGCACCATGTTCGATGCGAGCCTCGCGAACGGCCTCGATGGCACGATCCGCGTTGCCGGGAATGTCTCCTACCAGTGGGTCCAGCTGCGCCATTACCAGCGTCAAATCTTGCATGGGCGTAGAAATCTCTTGAGAATCCGTAATCATGACATTGTCCCGCAAGGACGTCCGACTGGCAAAGCCGCCAGCCTAAAGGAGTCGGATAAGGATGAACCTATTGCTCATTCGCCTGATCATCTTTGCCGTGCTGTTTCTGGCCGGCCTCAAGCTCTACCGCATGTATCGCGAGTGGAAGCTCGACCGCGAGGAACCGCAGGGCGATGCGCACCAGGAAGGCAACCCGATGGTCCGCTGTGCCTGGTGCCAGGTGCACGTGCCCGAAGCCGACGCCCTACGCGATAAGGGCGAGTGGTTCTGCAGCAGTGCCCATCGCGACCGTTATCTGCAGGAGCAGCGCCCCGAGGAGTAACCGGCAGGCATTGGCGGCAATCGCCTACAGCTCCTATCAGAAACGACTGATAGACCTCTCTTCAGGCTCGACTAGAGTGAGTGCCTTGTCTCAAGGAAACACACTCAGGAGAGCGACATGGAAGGTGCTGCTGCCTCGCTTGCCGCCTCGCGTCAGCGCGGCCTTACCCTCCTCGAACTGCTCGTCGTCATTGCCGTGGGTATCGTACTGATGGGCTGGGCAGTCCCCGGGTTGCAGGCGATGCAGGCGCGTCAGGAGGTGGTCGCCGAGGCACATCGAATCCGCACGGCGCTCTCGTTGGCCCGTAACACGGCGATCACTCGGCGCATGCCGGTGATCGTCTGTCCCAGCCCCGACCGGCAGCGCTGCGTCATGGACGACTGGAGCGCCCCACTGGCCATCGTTCTGGGTCCGCTGACTGGGACGTCTTTCGAGCCACAGGCCCTGTTGCGCGTGCTCGAGGCCGGCCGCAGCGTCACTGTCAGCTATCGCCAGGACGGCAAGCCGGTGCGCTATGGCAGCCTCGGTCGGCCGGCCGGCCACAATGGCACCTTTCGAATCTGCGGACGCCAAGGCCAAGGCGCCCAGCTGGTACTCAGCAATTTCGGGCGGGTACGCGCAAGCCGTGCCTTCGACTGCTGAATGCGTTGCACTCCCCTGGAGCCGCTGTGATGCGTCAAGCCATCGTGGGATATCATCAGGACGAAGAGAACCATTGGGTCGCCGAGCTGGCATGCGGGCACAATCAGCACGTGCGCCACCAGCCCCCCTGGATCGAGCGCCCGTGGGTCATGACGAATGCCGGGCGCCGTTCACGCCTCGGCCTCGAACTCGAATGCCTGAAATGCGAGCGGGGCGAGCCCCGGGACAACCGGTGACAACGCCCCGCAGGGACTTGCCGCTAGCCCTTAGGTCCCAACAATAGCCAGATGATCAGGCCGACCAGCGGGAAAAACAGCAACACCAGAATCCACAGGATCTTGGCGAAGGTACCGGCCGAACTCTTCGCCACCTTCACGATGGCCCAGATCAAGATGATCAGCCAGATCAGGCCCAGCAGGCCGCCCACTTCGATTCCCATCAGACGTCTCCTTGTCCAGCGGTATGTGTGGTTCAAGAAGTAGCATGCAGCGGCACGAGTAACAAACCGAAACTGTTACAGGGCGTAAGAGCGCGTAAAGCACCTCAGCCAACCTGCCACCAATCGGGCAGGAGACGAAGCACCTCGCGTTGCCGGAAGCGGTCGTCCATCAGCACCAGGGTGCCGCAGTCCTGAGGGCTGCGGATCACCCTGCCGGCGGCCTGGATCACCTTGATCATCCCCGGGATCCGATAGGCATAGGCATCGCCGCAGCCGAAACGCGCCTGCAACCTGGCCTTGAGAGCCTCATTGAAGGCGTCGAACGGCGGCAGGCCCAGCGTGGCGATGAAGGCACCGATCAGACGCTCTCCGGGAAGATCGATGCCCTCGCCAAAGGCGCCACCCAACACCGCGAAGCCGATTCCCCGCTCGCCTGGCTGGAAGCGTGCCAGAAAGGCATCGCGCTCGGCTTCGCTCATGCCGCGGGTCTGGCTCCAGCGGGGCAGCTCGGGGTGCAACCGGGCCAACCGCTCCTCCACGGCCTGCAGGTAGGCGAAGCTGCTGAAGAAGGCGAGATAGGGCCCGGGGCGACGACGAAACTGGGCCGCCAGCTCGGCCACGATGGGGTCGAGCGAGGCCTCACGATCGCGCAGTCGCGTCGAGATGCCGCCCGCGATGCGCACCTCGAGCTGGTCGGCCCGAAACGGGGAGGCCACCTCCTGCCAGACGCTGTCGTCCGGCAAGCCCAGCAGGTCGCGATGGTAGTGTGCCGGGCTCAGGGTTGCCGAGAACAGCACGCAGCTGTGTGCCTGGGCGAAGCGCGGCGCCAGAAAATCCGCCGGTATCAGGTTGCGCAGGCCGAGCACGGCGCGGCCGCGACCCTGCCGGGTGAGGTCGCACAGCGTATGGTCACCGAACGATTCGGCAAGTCGGGTAAACGCCAGGGCCTCGAACAGGCACTCCTGCAGGGCTGGGTCGCCGCCGCCCGGGTGCTCGGCCAGGTAGTCGGTAAGCGCCGCGGCAACCTGCTGCAGCGCGCCGATGAAGCGTACCGGCAGGTCCTCGAGCACCCGGTAAGCCGGACGCCCCACCTGGCCCTCTTCGGTCCCACCCTGCTCTCGCACCAGGGTCTGCCACTGACTCACCAACCGCCCCAGCGGCTTCGTCAATGGCACAGGTGCGCTGCGATGCAGGCGAGTGAACGCCTGCTGGTCGAGTTCGACGCTGTACATGCCCCGTGCCCGTTCCACCAGGTTGTGGGCTTCGTCCACCAGCAGCGCCAGGCGCCAACCGTCGGCCTGGGCCAAGCCATGCAGCAACGCTGCCGTATCGAAGTAATGGTTGACGTCGCCGATGCAGACATCGCTCCAGCGTGCCAGCTCCTGGCCCAGGTAGTAGGGGCAGACGCCATGCGCGAGCGCCACCTCGCGCAACGACGCACGGTCGAGCCAGCCGCGTGCCACCGCAGCCTGGCGGGCGGCGGGCAGGCGGTCGTAGAAGCCGGCCGCGAGCGGACAGGCGTCGCCATGGCAACCCTTGTCGGGATGCTCGCAGGCCTTGCTGCGAGCCACCAGTTCCAACACGCGCAGCGGCAACCGCTCTGTTCCTCTCTGCCCTGCCGGGTCGACAGCCCCCAGCCGGGCCAGGGCCTCCAGGGCCAGGCGCCGCCCCGGCGTCTTCATGGTCAGGAAAGCGAGCCGGTCAATGTCGTGGCGTGGCATCGCCTTGAGGGTGGGAAACAGGGTGGCCACGGTCTTGCCGATGCCGGTGGGTGCCTGGGCCAGCAGGCAGCGTCCGGTGGATGCGGCCTTGTAGACGTTCTCGGCCAGCTCGCGCTGGCCCGGACGAAAGTCTTCGTGAGGAAAGGCCAGGCCGGCCAGGGCGGTATCGCGCTCCAGGCGATGGGCTCGCTCCTGCTCGGCCCAGACGAGGAAGCGTTCGCACTGGGCCTCGAAGAAGGCGGTGAGCTCGACGGCGCTCGCTTCTTCGGTCAAAAGTGTCTCCCGCTCGCTGGCAATATCCAGGTAGACCAACGCCAGGGTCAGCGACTCGAGCCCCCTCTCGGCGCACAGCAGCGCGCCGTAGACCTTGACCTGAGCCCAATGCAGGGCGCGCTGGTTGGCGGCCATGCGCGCCAGGTCGCCGCGATGGGTCTTGATCTCCTCGAGGCGATGGCACGTCGGGTCGAAGCCGTCGGCCCGGCCACTCACGACGAGACTGCGGTAGCGTCCGCTCAGCGCAATCTCGCGCTCGTAGCCCTCGCCACGCCGCGCTGTCACCAGGGCATGTCCGGCCATGCCCTCGCGGGCGCTGGGTGACGGGGTGAAACGGTGGTCAAGATCACCCTCGCGAGCGGTGAAGTCGCACAGCGCCCGAACGGCCACCCGGTAGGGCGTCGTCCCGGCGCGCTCCCTGACATCGCTCATGCCATCTCGCCCGGCTGCCAGGTCACGTGGCAGACCGTGGCGGGGATGCCATGACGCTGGAAAAAGGCCAACCAGCGACGCTGGTTATCCTGCAGCCGGTCGCCGGGCCCCTTCACCTCGATCAGCCGGTAACGTGGCTCGCCCTCCGTCCCGGGCGGCAGGAACTGAATCAGGTCGGGTAGCCCGGCACGGTTGGCCTTGAGATCGGCCAGCAGACGTTCGAAACAGACGCGCAGGTGCGTGGCAGGAATGCAGTCCAGCGCCTGTTCGAGCAGGCCCTCGTCGAGTCCCTCCCAGAAGACGAAGGGCGAGGCCAAGCCTCGCTTGTGTTGCCAGGCGTGCCGGATGGCCTCGCCGTGGGTGCCTTCATCGAGGCGAGCCAGGCAGGCGTCGAAGCGCTCGCGCCGGCGAGCAACGAAATCGTCGCGATAGAGATCCGCCGGCCCGCTGTGGAACGGATGGAAGAACGCCCCGGGCAGCGGAGCGAACAGCGCGGGCCAGCAGAGCAGACCGAACACGCCGGTGAGCAGCACATTCTCGACGTAGCGGACCGGCGCCTCGGGGCGACTGAGATGCTCGGCCACGGCCTGCTCGACGCTCACCGCGTCGGTACGAGGCAGACACAGGTCGAAGCGGGATGGCGGCTCGTCGGGCTCGCGCGCCGGCGGTGCCAGCCCCAGCCGACGGCAGAGCCTCGGTAACAATCGCGCCAATGCCTGGGTTTCCTGCTCGCAGGTAGCCGACGCCCACGCCTGGGCCGCCAAGGCATGGGCCAGGCGATGCTCTCCCAGGCGTTCCAGCAGCCGCAGGCGCCGAATGCGCGCCTCCGTCTGAGCGCCCGGGCCGTCGCCGCTCGCCGCATAGAGCCGCAGTGCCACTTCTTTCTGCCCACCGCGCTCGGCGGCCTGGCCCATGCGAAACAGCAGCCGGCCGCGACGCTGTGCCAGCCAGGCATTGTCATCCGGCGCACGGGGTATCTCGGGCTCCAGCCACTCCGGGGCCTCACCCTGCTCCAATCGCTCACGCAACGCATGCAGCGTCAGGTAGGTATCGACTTCCTCGCGACGCTGGAAGGCGCGCGCACCGGGTGTCAGCGTGACCCGCTCGAAGCGCTGCACGCCAAGCTCGGTGAGCACGAACTCGGCCCAGACCTGGCGCAGGTTCCCGAAGAACATCAGCCGCAGTCGTTCGCACCATGACATCACGGTCAACCGCACGATGCGTTCGCCGCCCAAGGCATCGCCGGCCTCGGGCCACCATTCGTCGAGTCGCTTCGCCTGGATCTGCTGCGCCCGCAGCACCTCGCCGAGCGCCGACTTGCTCGCCTTGGGGGAAAGCCCGGCGGCATCGATGTCGCCTGCCAGTGCCCGCCGCAGTTCATCCAGGCGCAGCAGGCGAAACAGCTCATCAAGCGGCAGGGCGGGGTCCGCTTCGACCCAGCCGGCCTCGACGAGCGGAGCCAGTGCGCGCTGCGTATCGCCGATCTCGGCATAATGAAGCTTGGCGGTGCGAAAGTGATCCCCCTTGCGCATCACCATGCGGACCAGTAGCGCCTGGGACGGCTGCGGCAGGCTATCAAAGCCGGTGACGAAGGCGTGCTCCTCCGCGCTCAGCAGATCGGCATGGTGCTCCCTCACCCAGCCGAGTACGAAGCGGAAGTTCGCCAGGTAATAGAAGGGATCGTCGAGCGAGGCGGTGGCCGAAGCGGGGCGCGGGATACTGTTCATGCATCCATGATATCAGCCCGGCACTCCCTCGCCACCCTCGCCGTCAGCCCAGGCCTGCGGCGAGAGCGCGCACCACCTCGGCGGCCGGCACCTCACGGCAGGCGCTGGCATTCTGCCCGGACCATAGCGGCGAGAAATCGGCGCTGCCTGCCGCCTCGGCAGCACTGCGCAGCGGTGCTATCGCAGCGGTGGCCAAGGGAAAGGCCGGGGCCACGTCGCTGAGCGGGCCGAGTTCTCGCATCAGTCGGGTGACGATGCCGCGGGCCGGACGCCCGGAATAGAGATTGGTCAGCGACGTATGGCGAGCCGCCTCGCTCCGCAACGCCTGGCGATGCAGCGCCGAGGTAGTGGCCTCGGGACAGCACAGGAAGGCAGTGCCGACCTGGACGGCCGATGCCCCCAGGGCCAGCGCGGCCGCCACACCGCGCGCATCGGCAATACCGCCGGCGGCGATCACCGGCACGGAGACGGCCTGAACCACCTGAGGCAACAGGGCGAAGGTGCCGAGCTGGGTCGAGACATCGTCGCTGAGGAACATGCCACGATGCCCGCCCGCTTCCAGGCCCTGGGCGATCACTGCGTCGGCACCGTGCGCCTCGAGCCAGCGCGCCTCCTCCACCGTGGTGGCGGTAGAGAGCACCCGCGCGCCCCAGCCCTTGACCCGCTCGAGCAGCGCCGGCTCCGGCAGGCCGAAGTGGAAGCTGACCACTTCCGGGCGGAAGGGCGCCAGGGCCTCGCAGGCTGCCTGGTCGAACGGGCGTCGCCCGGCCCCTGCCGGCACGCTGTCGATATCCAGGCCGAACTCGGCGTAGTAGGGCGCTAGCGCCCGGTGCCAGCGCACCAGGCGCGCCTCATCGGGGGTCGGCGGTGCATGACAGAAGAAATTGACATTGAGGGGTTGCGTCGTCGTCTCGCGGATACGACCCAGCTCCGCCACCATCGCCTCAGGCGTGAGCATGGCGCAGGGCAAGGCGCCAAGGCCGCCCGTCCCGCTCACCGCCAACGCCAGGTCGCTCCCCTGAACGCCGGCCATGGGGGCTTGCAGGATGGGAAGCTCGATACCGAGCTGGTGGGTCAGGCTCATGAGTCTTCTCCCTGAGAGGGTTTGCGCTGCCACGGCTGCTTCGGCCCCAGGGTATCGGCGGCGTAGGCGCCTCGCTCTCCCATGGGCCGGGATACGCCCACCGTGGTGTCACGCCGGGTCTGACGCTCCATTTCAGCGTTGATCTCGGCCCCCAGCAATACGACATACGAGGAAAGCCAGAACCACAGCATCAGTACGACCACGGCACCCAGCGAACCGTAGAGTTCGTCCATGTTGGCAACGCGCCCGACGTAGAGCGACAGCCCTCCCGAGCCCAGCAACCACAGCAGCGTCGCCGTCACGGTGCCGATGCTGACCCACTCCCAGCGCGGCGAGCGCCGATAGGGGCCGTAGCGGTAGAGCACGGCAATCACGAACATCATCAGCGGCACCAGCGCCGGCCAACGTAGCCATTTGATCAGTGTGATCAAGGGGCCGTCCAGGGCGAGCCAGCCGACGACGAGAGGATAGATCGCCACGAAGATCGTGGCCGCCAGGGACATAACGATCAGGCCGAGAGTCAGGGCAGCGACGACCAGCGTACGATGCAGCACGCCGCGCTGGTCCTCCTCGCCGTACACCACGTTGAGCCCTACCATCAGGCCACGTACGCCCTTGGAAGCGAGGAACATTGCCACCACAAGCCCCAACAGCGCCGTCAGGCTTAGCCCGGTATCGGTATTCTCGCTGACTTCCCGCGCCTGTTCGTTGATCAACCGAGCGCCGCCGGGCGGCATGAAGCGACTCAACTCGCCGATCTGGCTGGTGATTTCGGCGGGGTCGAAGGCCAGCGCCCATAACGATATGACGGCACCGAGGGCCGGAAAGAGAGAAAGCAGGGCATAGAAGGCGATTCCGGCTGCCAGCATGTTGACCCGGTCATCCGCCAGCTGCTCCTTGACTCGCCAGACGACGTCCAGCCAGCCCGGGCCGGGTATCTGGTTTGGCTTGCCTGCCCTCCGGCCTCTGCGATATTGAATCATGTCACTCCCTAGGGTTGCTGTGCGGGGCGCAGAACCATGCGGGCATCACGGATCTCGATATCGAACCGACTCAAGAAGCTCATGCCGAGCAGGGCCACATCGCCCTCGAGCCCCGGGCTGATGGAACCGCGCACGTCGGCGGCGGTGAAACCTCCCAGGCTGACTTCGTCGAACCAGGTGAGATCGCCACGTACACGCCCGTTGGCGGTGTTGAACCAGGCCGACCCCGCCTGCTCCAGCCCAAGCCGATCAGCGAATTCACTGGAGACCGCCACGTAGGTGGCGCCGGTGTCGAGCAAGAACTCGATCGGCTCGCCGTTGATGCGTCCGGTGGCCACGAAGTGTCCCGAACGATTGCGCTCGAGCACAATCGGCTCGCCGGCCTCGGTCACGGTATTGACCAGATGGGTATTGGGGTTGCGCTGAGCCTCGAGGTAGCCATGCAGCCACCAGCTGCCGAAGCCGATGAACGACACCCAGAACAGCAGCATCATGCCCATGCCGGCGCGCCGGATCGAACCGCTCTGTCGGTTCATGCCCTCTCTCCCGTTTGGCAGGCTTCGCCCGCTTTGACACCCTTGATTTCGCTGTCTGTACTGAACAGCGCCAAGTTCCCTTGGCTGCGTTCTCCACGGCATTCGCCGGGTGTCACCAACGACCGCCCCATCGAACCAATAACGACAGGGATAGCCACATGCATGACCGCATCGCACTTTCGACCTCGAACGCTCCTCGTCATTCCCGAGATATCCCACGGCTAGCCAGTGCGGCACTGACCGCCGCCCTGCTGCTTGCCAGCAGCGCAGCAGCGGCATGGGACGGGCGGGTGGACAAGCAGGTCTTCGAGATGGAGGAGTACACCACCGTCAGCGGCGAAACCATCGCTCCGGTGCGTATCGGCTGGGAGGCCTACGGCTCGCTCAACGAAGAGAAGGACAACGTCATCCTGATTACTCATTTTTTCTCCGGCACCAGCCATGCCGCCGGCCGTTACGCCGAAGACGACGAGGCACCCGGCTACTGGGACGCCATCATCGGCCCCGGCAAGCCGCTGGACACCGACGAGTACTACATCATTGCCTCGGACACGCTGGTCAACCTCAACGTCCACGACCCCAACGTGACCACGACCGGGCCGGCCACGACCAACCCCGAGACCGGCGAACCCTGGGGTACCGACTTCCCGCTGGTCACCATCCGTGACTTCGTCGAGGTGCAGAAGGCGCTGCTCGAGAGCCAAGGCATCGAGCGGCTGCATGCGGTGATGGGCGCTTCCATGGGGGCCCTGCAAGCCTACGAATGGGCCAGCGCCTATCCCGAACGGGTCGAGCGCCTGATTCCCGTGATCGGCGCTGGCGTCGCCGACCCCTGGCTGCTGGCCACCCTGAGCGCCTGGGCCGCCCCCATCCGCCTGGATGCCAACTGGAACGAGGGCGACTACTACGACGATGAGCCGCCGCTGGACGGCCTGCGCGAATCGCTCAAGCTGGTGACACTCAATGCCAACCATTGGCACTGGGCCAACGAGACCTTCGATCGCAGCTGGGCCGACGAGGACGCCGACCCCACCCACGATCTCGAGGCACGCTACGCCATCGAGAAGACACTCGACGATCTCGCCGCCACACGCGCGGAGCTCGCCGACGCCAACCATCTGCTCTACCTGGTGAAGGCCAACCAGGCGTTCGTCACCGGCCACGGTGAGAGTCTCGAAGAGGGACTGGCGCGTATCGACGCCCCCAGCCTGATTCTCTACAGCGAGAACGACCTGGTGTTCGCCCCACAGGGCGTGCGCGAGACCGCCAGCCTGATCGAGGCAGACGGCACCGAGGTCGAACTGGCCACGCTGGAGGGCAATCGCGGTCACCTCGACGGCGTACTCGCCATCGATCAGGCCGGCGATCGAATCCGTGCCTTCCTTGCCGATTGAGGCGTCCGCTCCCTGGCCGGCTAGCCCGCCAGGGAGCGCACCAGCAGGTAACCGCCCATGGCCAGCAGACCGGTGAGAAAGACCCGCCGGAAGGCCACCTCGGAGAGACGCCGCCGCAACCGTTGGCCGAGCTGCATGCCCAGAATCGCCGGCACCACCGCGCCCAGGGAAAGCACGCCCAGCTCCACGCTCAGCAGGCGCTGCCCCCCCATGGAGAGCCCCAGCGCGCTGGTCGTGACCACGAACAGCACACCCATGGCCTGGATCAGCATGTCACGCGGCAGGCCCAGCGACTGCAGGTAGGCCACGCCGGGAAACACCGATGAACCGGTCATGCCGGTAAGCAACCCTGTCAGCGCGCCATTGACCGGAGCGGCATAGCGGCCACGGCTGACCAGCGCGCCGAGGCCGAGGTCGAGCAACCCGGCGAGGGCATATAAACCGATCAGCACGCCCAGTAGGGCAGAAAGCCAGCGCACGTCAACCCTGGCCAGCACGGCAACGCCCAGCCAGACAGTGACCGCCGAGGCCAGCAGGAACGGCCATAGCCGTCGGAGAATCCGCTTCAGATAGCCACCGACCACGGCCTGCCAGACATTGGTGATGATGGTGGGCGCCAGCAGCAGAGCCATGGCCGAGGGCAGCCCCACCGTAGCCGTCAGCAGGGCCAGCGAGACCGTCGGCATGCCCATGCCGATCACCCCCTTGACCATGCCAGCAGTGACGAAGGTTGCCGCCACCAGTCCCAGCAGCAGCGGATCCAGCGTCATGGGGCGCTTTCCCCGCCGGCCGCGGCGAGCGCATGGCGCGCCTCCCACTCGGCCGCCGCCCGCTGCCCCCTTGCCTGATCGACCGCCAGGCAGATCAGCATGGCCACGATGAACAGCGCCGCGCACAGCAGGATCGAGGCCTGCAGCCCCACCACCGACTGCAAGAGCCCCAGTCCGATGATGCCGAACACGCCGGCGAGCTTGTTGGCCAGGCCCCAGAAACCGAAGAATTCACCGGCCTTGCGGGCAGGGGAGAACAGCCCCACCAAAGCCCGGCTGGCCGACTGGCTGGAGCCCAGCGAGAGCCCGGCGAGGCAGCCCACGAACAGGAACAGGTGCTGGGCTTCCCAATCCAGCCCCAGGCGAGCATTGAGAAAGGTCGTGACTTCCGGCGTCGCCCAGATGGCCAATATCGCCGCCACCCATAGCAGCAGGGTCAACTGATAGGTGAGCTTGGTGCCGATGCGATCCTGAATGAAGCCGAAGCCCAGGGCGCCGGCCGCCGCAGTGATCTGGACGATGATGAACATGACGTTGCGGATCGATTCGTCCCAGCCGATCACCTGAGCACCGTAGATGAAGGCAAAGGCGATGATGATGTAGACCCCTGCCATGGAAAACAGCAGCGATATCAGGAAAATACCCAGGTCACGAAAGCGCCGGAGCTCATGCAGGGTGGTGGAGACACGCTCCCAGGCGATCTCGCGGTAGCGCTTGCGATGCGGCTGCGGCGTACCGCGCTCCTTCAGCCACAGGAAGGTGGGAATGGCGGTGACCAGGAAGAAGGCCGCGGCGAAGGGTCCCACCCAGCGGATGCGCTCGAAGTTGTCGGCCGTAGCCTCGCCCAGCGCCACCAGAGTGAAACCGGCCGCGAAAAGACCGCCCACGTAGCCCAGCGCCCAGCCGAAGCCGGAGATCTTGCCGAGATCCTGCGGAGGGCCCAGGTCGGGCAGGAAGGCAGCAATGAACGACTCGCCCATGGAGTAGGCGTAGTTGGACACCACGATCAGCAGCAGCCCGAGCATGACGTAGCCGGGCGCCACGAAGTAGAGCAGCCCGGTCGCCAATACCGTGACAATGTAGCTGGCGAACAGGAAACGTTTCTTGGCCGCCCGGTAGTCCATCACCGCGCCGCATAGCGGGCCGGTAATCACCACCAGGAGATAGCTCGTGGCAAGTGCCAGGCTCCACAGCAGATTGGCCAGGCGAAATCCGTCATCGCGATCACCGACGATGACGGTGGTGAACAGCTCGCCGAACACGACGGTAATGATCAGCAGCGTATAGGCCTGGTTGGCGAAGTCGAACATCGCCCACCCCAGAATCTCCTTGTTCGAGGCCCGCCGCCTGGCGCCAGCGCCGCCGACCGCCGGATTCATGTTCATTCCCTGCCTCCTCACTCCCAGCGGGACCTGCCCGAAAGCGCTTAGCCTACCAGCTAATCGGGACAGAAATGACGCTGCAGCCACTTTCACTACACTGAGGGATACATACGGAAAGGAGGTGAACGATGAAAGGATGCTGTAGGTGTGCCCCTCTGCTGGTGTTGGCGGTTTCCGCCGCGTCGGCCTCGGCCGATGAAGTGCCGCTCAGCAGTGACCACCAGGCGCTACGCCTGGTGCCGGTAGCGGAGGATCTCGAGCAACCCTGGGGCGTGGCCGTGCTGCCGGGCGAGCTCTACGTTGTCAGCGAGCGAACGGGGCAGATTCAAACGTTCTACAACGGCGAGCAGCAGCAGGTCGAAGGCCTGCCCGGCGTCCACGTCGAGGGCCAGGGCGGCCTGCTCGACATCGCCGCCTCGCCCGACTTCCCCGATACCGGCTGGCTGTACTTCACCTATTCCAGCGGCAGTGCCGACTCGACCGCCACGGCATTGGCGCGTGGCCGCCTGGCGGGAAACCAATTGACCAACGTCGAGGAACTGTTCGAGCAGAACCGGCGATCCGAGCCCGGCCCACAAGCCGGCTCGCGGCTCGCCTGGATGGGCGACGATACCCTGTTGATGTCGATCGGTGACCGCGGCACCCCCGAACGCGCCCAGGATACCCAGGACCACGCCGGCTCGATCCTGCGCCTCGACCCGCAGGGCCTGGCGCCGGAGGATAATCCGCTGTTCGAGGAGGTCGGCTTCCTGTCCGAGATTTACTCTTGGGGCCACCGTCATGTGCTCGGACTGGCCGTGGACGAAGCGCGTGGAGACGTCTGGGCGGTTGAGACACGCCCCAACGGCGACGACGAACTCATTCGCGTACAGCCCGGCGCCAACCATGGCTGGCCGGAGCTGACCCTGGGGGAAGAGGCAGCCGGAGGCGACTTCCTCGAAGGCATCACCAAGGGCACCGTCTTCATCGACAATGACATCATCCCGCCCCTCTATCGCTTCGAAAGCAACGTTTCGCCTTCGGGCCTGGCCGTGGTCAATGGTGGGCACTATCCCGAGTGGGAAGGCAACCTGCTCGTCGGCGGCCTGGAGGATGAGCAGCTCTATCGCTTCGAGGTGGATGGCGACGAAGTGACCGAGGTGGAGGCACTGCTCGACGAGCCCTTGGGGCCGGTGCGTGACGTACGCCAGGGACCCGATGGCTTCATCTATGTCCTCATCGGCGAGGAGCGCGGCACACTCTACCGGATCGAACCTGCAGAGTGACCGCACCCCGGCCGGCGGGCCTTCCGCGGGCCGGGGTCCTTATTGCGTGGAGAGGCCCATTCTTCCCTTCTCACGATCCCCCGGGCATTATCTGGGTTAACCTAGGTTATGCTCCAGTGGCAGTCGCACGAGATGCGCCTCTGCCAAGGCACCCAGGGCAAGAAGAAAAATGACTCGCGGGGAGTGCAGGACGCATGAAGAAGAGTTGGTTGTTGCTGGTGCTTGCGCTGTTACCCCTGCCGGCGGTCGCCGACCTGGAAAGCCTGACCTTCATCACCGAGGAGTATCCGCCCTACAGTTACCGGCAGGCCGAACGGCTCGAAGGCATCTCCATCGAACTGCTCGAACGGATCTTCGCCGAGACCGACACCGCGCTCTCGCGCGCAGACGTTCGCTACTACCCCTGGGCACGTGGTTACGACACAGCGCTCTCCGAACCGGGAACGGTACTGTTTTCCACCACCCGTACCGAGCAGCGCGAGTCGCTGTTCCAGTGGGTAGGCCCCATCGCTACCGACCGGGTCACACTCATCGCCAGGCGCGACAGCAACATCCAGTTGCGCAACATCGGCGATGTCATCGATGGCGGTTTTCGCATCGCGGTGATACGCGAGGACATCGGTGCCCAACGGCTGCAGGAAGCCGGGGTGCCGGAAAGCCAGGTTCATGCCGCCATCTCAAACATCAGTGCCCTGCGCATGCTCGAGCGTGGTCGCGTCGACCTCTGGGCCTATAGCGAGGATGTGGCCTTCTGGCTGATGCTGCAAGAAGGGCTGCCCACCACCGACTACATGCCACTACTGACCATCAGCGAATCCGACCTCTACTATGCCCTGCACCGGGATACCGACCCCGGCCTGGTGGCCCGCATGCAGGAAGCGCTCGACCGCCTGCGCGAGCAGGGTGTTCTCGGCGAGATCCTCGGCGGCACCATCGCCTTCAATACCGAAGAGTACCCGCCCTACAACTACGCGGATGCTGACGGCAGCATAACGGGAAGCTCCACCGAGCTGCTGAGAACCGCGCTGGGTGCCGCCGAGCTGAATGCCGAATTTCGCCTTCTGCCCTGGGCGCGCGCCTATACCGAAGCCCAGCTGCGCGAGCGACACTGCGTCTACTCGACGACGCGTACGTTCGAACGGGAGTCGCTCTTCACCTGGGTCGGCCCGCTGACCTCAAGTACCTGGGCCGCCTTTGCCCTCGAGGATGCCGACATCGAGGCCGACTCCCTGGACGATCTGGCAGGCCTGCGCGTGGGGAGCTTTCGCGAGGACGCCGTCGGCCAGCACGCCGCCAGCCAGGGTGTTCCCATCGTCGTGGCCAGCGCCGAGCGCGAGAATATCGGCCGCCTGCGCGCGGGGCTGATCGATGCCTGGGTCACCGGTGAAGAGACGGCCCGCTTCCTTGCCGCAGAGGCCGGCCTGTCGCTGCGCCGCCTGTTCGCCTTCAATGAGGTCGACCTCTACCTGGCCTGCCACCCGTCGGTCTCCAATCAATTCACTACCCGGCTGCAGGCGGCGCTCGACAGGGCGCTTAACGACACGGAGGCACGCCGGTAATGCCCATGACGCACTCGCCCGGGGATCGCCAGCCGGGCAGGCGCAGCCTGACCGCCAAGCAGGCCGGGCTCACCCTGGCCATAGCGCTGGTGCTGAGCATACTCGCCGGTGCCATCGAGCTCGCTCTCGATGCCCGGTCCATGTACCAGGAAGTCGTCCGCGACACTCGCTACCGGCTCGAGCTGGTGCACGGCACCGCAGCCGAAGCCGCCTTCCAGCTCAACCCCGATCTGGCGACCCAAGTCGTCGAGGGGCTTTTTGATGGCGGTCGAGTCTCGAGCGTGGCCCTGCGCGACGACTTTGGCCGTAACATGGCCGTGCGCCAGCGCATACGCGAAGCCGATGCCGGCTGGGTTGCCCACGCCCTGTTCGACGATATCCTCCAATATCGGCAGACGCTGCTCTATCAGGCCGGTGCCAACGCCACTCCCCAGCCCGTCGGTGAGCTGACCCTGAGCCTGGCACTCGACAGCCTGGGGCGCGACTTCAGCGACCGCAGCCTGCTCATCTTCGCGCTTGGCGTTGCCAAGGCGCTGGCCATCGCGGCCCTGTTGGCCCTGGTATTCCACTGGTTCGTCACCCGCCCCCTGCTCAAGGTCCACGCAGCCATCGCCGCGACCGACCCGCGACAGCCGGGGCGCTGGCCCAAGCCGACCCTGGGCAGCCATGCCAATGATGAGCTGGGGCATCTGGTCGAGAGCGTCGATCAACTGCTACAGGCCTTCCAGCGCGGCCTCGATCAGCGAGACCAGCTCCATCAGATCTCCACCATGGACGGTCTGACCGGTATCGCCAACCGCCGCCACTTCGATACCTTCTTCGATCGCGAGTGGCAGCGCGCCAGGCGCAACGGTCATTCGCTCGCGGTCATCTTCATCGATATCGACCACTTCAAGGAATTCAACGACCACTACGGCCACGTTGCCGGCGACGACACGCTGAGAGCCGTTGCCGAGGCTCTGGCACGCGTGGTCCATCGCCCCTCCGACCTGGTCGCTCGCTATGGGGGAGAGGAGTTCGTCTGCGTTCTCCCCGATACCGATCTCGAGGGCGCCCTGGAGGTGGCCGAGAATATTCACCGGGAGATCCGTGCCCTGGATATCCCGCATGCCCGTTCAACCCGCAGCGGCCGCGTGACGGCCAGCCTTGGCGTTGCCAGTGCCGTTCCCGTCCAGGATAAGGCCAGCTGCGAGGAGCTGCTGGCCCAGGCCGACAGGCAGCTCTATCGCGCCAAGGATCAGGGCCGGGACCAGGTGGCCTCGCAAGCTTGAAACGCCGTATCGGGAACCGGACAGCGATCGGAGAATCGATAGATAGGGTAGGCCCAGCCAGAGGCGGAGAAGCCGCATGAACAGACGTGACGAATTCATCCAACGGATGAAGGCCCAGCTCGACGAATGGAATGCCGAAATCGACGCCTTGGCCGCCCGCGCGCGCCAGGCAAGCACCGAGGCACAGGCCCGGTATCAGGACGACATCGAACGGCTCAGAAGGCGACGGGACGAGACACGACGGCGGCTGGAAGAGTTGCAGTACGCCAGCGAGGCCGCCTGGGACGCCTTGCAGCAGGGCCTCGACGACGCCTGGGAGCTGATGCGCAAGGCCCTGCGCGACGCCCAGCGGCGAGAACCGCCGCCCAGGGATGTCGACGAGCCGGAAGACGATACTCCCCGATCGTCGGGCGGCTCGCCTTAACGCAGGGACGCGGCTAGGAAGGACGCTCTCTGCGCGCCTGCTCGGACGATGACGCTTCATCAGCCGGGGCGGGCGGCTGGACCTCGCTACCACGCTGAAGCCTGTCGATCGCCTCGCCGCCATGACGTGCCAGTTGGGCCAGGCGGTCGATCTGGGCGTCGAGCTTGGGCAGGGCCTCCTGGCGGTAGTGCGACAGGTCGTCGATGGCACCCAGCACATCGTCGAAGGCCTGCTCCAGCGCCTGCATGTCGAGCTGGGCCGAGGCGGCCCGAGTCTGTATCTCCACCCCCTGCTGGCGCAGCGCCCTGGCCGTGCCGGCGATCATCTCCGAGGTCGTGGTGTTGAGCGACTCGACCCGGTCGAGCACCAGCCGCTGGTTGGCCAGCGCCAGCGCCACGGCGACGGCCACGGTCAGTGCCGACACCGTCACGTGGATCGCCCGGTCGACGCCGCGGATGAGCTCGCGGTTGTTGCGGATGATGACTTCCAGCGCCAGCACCCCCTGCTGGCTGACCGCCTGCTGCTGCTGCAGATCGACGATGCGCTGGCGCAGCGGAAACAGCAGTTCCTCCTCGATGAAGGCGCGCTGCGGGTGTTCGTCACCGAGCGTGTCCAGTGCCTGCACCAGGCGGCGATCGATCAACCGGCCCAGGTCGACCTGACGCTGGAGTCGGTCCAGCAACTGGCGCAGGCTCTCCTGATCGTCGCTAAGGGTGATGTTGTCGCGCCGCAGCATGTCACGGCCGGCCTCCAGGTCGGCAATGATGGCATCCAGCGCCTGCTGGGCATTCTCGAACTTGCGAAAGTAGCGCTGCACGCGGCCGCCTGCGCCGGGAAGCCGGGAGAGCAGGCGGTCGAGCGGCCCCGAGGCCAGGCGATGCTGGTGCGGGTCGAGCTCCTGCATATGGCCGCGCAGGTCGATCAGCGCCTTGGCCACCGGGCCGCCTTCGTCGCCCTGATGCGCCAGCTTGCGCAGCGGCGCCTGCAGCATCTCGCTGTGATGCGCCGCCTGCTGCTGCAGCTCTAGCCCCATCTCGTCCACGGCGCGACGCTGGCGGTCAAGGGCGGCACCATCGCTGGTCAATACCTCGTCGACGAACGATTCCGCCAGCTGCTCGAGCTCGGGGTCGTCGATATCGATCGCTTCGCTGGCCCTCGGCTCCGGAGTCACCTCTTCGAGCTCGCTGGCGATCTGTTCCACCGGCGGCAGCGATAGCGGCGAGCCGCGTTCGGACGACTGGTTCATAAGCTTCTTCCCCTTCAGGCTCTTGCCCCTACCTTAGCAGCGCTGACCGGCGCTGGACTCAACGTCGCTCGCTGCGACTGTAACGATCCGCCCCCTCGATGAAGCGCCGCAGCTCCTCCAGAGCCCGATCGGTGGCAAGCGTGGCCTGCGGGCGACCCGTTTCCACACGCGCCAGCGCCACCGCCGTGTCATCGAGCAGGGTCAACGCCGACTCGTTGCGTGCCACCAGGCGCCGAATGCGCCGGTCGGTCTCTTCGATCAGCTCCAGGCGGCGCTTGAGCGCGATGCGCTCTTCGACGGAGAGCCGCTGGTTCTCCTGCTCCAGGCGCCGGCGCACGTAGCTATCGTCCAGACCGATGACGCCGCGCGCCTGGGCGGCCATGGAAGTGAAGGTGTCCACCGCACCGAGACAGACCTCGGTGATCAGGCTACGAGAGCGTTCGAAAGCCAGCTCGCTGCGATCGAAGCGCGCCGTCAGGAGCGCCATCACGTGGGCGTAGCGGGTGTAGAAGCGGTCGACCTGGCCCGCCAGGTCGTCACGCTTGACGTCGAGCAACTGCTGCTTGGCCCGGCACAGCGACAGGACGAGATCGTCGGCACCCACCGGCGGCCGGGCCGGGTCGAGCTCGGCCACGCCTGACTCCCGCGCGGTACGCTCCTGTTCGGCACGACGTCGCTTGGCCTCGGCTTCGAGGCGCTCCTGCAGCCGGCGCTGATGGCGCCGGCTGCGCCAGCGACGCCAGCCCCGCTCCAGCGGCAGCGACACCCCGATGGCCACCAGGCCGGCGAGCCAGCCGCCCAGGCTGGGTCCGAAGCCGCCCCACAGCGACGTCAGCCACAGCACCGTGCTGATGAAGGGCACCAACAGGCAGTAGCGAAACAGAACCTGCAGGCGGCCCGGGGTCTCGGTCGGTACCGCCAGGCGCGGGTTGACCAACCCGACCAGGCACCATGGCAAGCAGGTTACGAACAACCCGTATGAGAATCCCTGCAGAAATTCCAGCATAAGCCTCGTGCGCCCGCGGGTAATTGCCTCTGAGTGTACGGATGCCGGCGATGCGGCGCGAGCCTGTCGGCTCAGCGACACAGCCGGAAGCCACGCATCCCGAAGTGGAAATGATCAGCGTGCGCCTGGTTGTACTCCGGGCCCAGCACGTTGCCGAACAGATCGCAGGCGCCATCGCGCGCATCGTGCAGGAAGGCCCCCCGCTTCCCCGGGTCATGCCAGTGCTCCCGCAGCGAGATGCGACTGCCGTCCTGCAACCGGAAGGCCGCTATGTCGAGCGCCTCGGCCGTGGCATGTTCGCTGCGCCGTCCGCTCTCGCGACCGTAAACGTTTCGACAGGCGAAGCTGCCAAAGTGTTCGATATGTGCCACCCGTTGACCGTAATGCGCCTCGGCCACGGGCTGCAGTCGATGGCGCTCGTACATGATCCAGGCCAGCGCCAGGGGGCAGCTCGCGACGAAGCTGGCATTGAACGCGACGTCGCTGCCGTGCACACGCACCACGTTGGTCAGCGGACAGCCGGGCGCCGGCTCGTGATCGGGCAGCGGCGTCATGCGCAGCGCCCCCTCCGGGGCGGAATCAAGCGCCGACAGACAGCCATCCCGATCCTCCGCCAGACGATGCAGCTTCCAGCGGGTGACCGGCGTGAGCGGGTCATCGACCTTCAGGGGCTGCCATGGGTGCCAATGGCGTGGCAGGCGCTGCTCCAGCTGCCACCCCGCCATGGCGGCGCCGGCCAGCAGGATCAGGACCCACAGCAGGCGCATCTCGTTCCGCGGCTATAGCAGCAGCTGCAGGGCCAGGGCGATACCTCCCACCACCAGCGCCGTGACCACGGCGATATCCACCGCACGGTCGAGCCAACGGTCGAAGCCGCCCGGACGGCGGCGACTCGGCTGCCGCCGACGGGTGGCACCGCGCTGCAACGCGCGGTGGCGTGAGCCGATGAGAGACATGGCAAGATCCGGTTCCCCATTTTTCCTGAGCTTACGGCCTGCGCGGCGAACTGGCTACGACAATCGGCGCACTCCGATGCCGAACGAAAGACCGGTGGCACGCCCCCTAACCTCCCTCGCGTCGGTTGATGCGCCGGTTGATCACGTTGGGAGCCCGCCGCAACCGTTCCTGCTCCCCCAGCGCTTCGGCCTCGAAGGCGTCGGCGCCTACCGGCGTCTCGCCATGACGCCGGTAGAGCTGGGTGAGCATGGCCTGGCGGTCGGCGCGCAATTCGCGAATCAGCACCAGAATCATGCCGTAGAGAATGAAGGTGAAGGGCAGCGCCGAAAGCACCGCAGCCGACTGCAGCCCGGTCAATCCGCCAGCGGCGATCAGCGTGAGGCAGATGGCAGCGATCAGCACGCCCCAGATCACCCGCTTGAACAGCGGCGGATTGATCGAGCCGTTGTCGGTCATCTGCGCCACGATGTAGGACGCCGAGTCGGCGGAGGTCACCAGAAAGATGAAGATCAGCAGCATGGCGATCACCGACAGCACACCGGTGAAAGGCATGCGGTCGAACATTTCGAACAGTGCCACGGTGATGTTGGCCTCGGTGACTGCCGCCAACCCGGCATCGGCATTCAGCTCCATGTGCAGTGCAGCACCGCCGAACACGCCGATCCACAGGCAGGCCAGCAGCGGCGGCACGACCAGCACGCCGAACACGTACTCCTTGATCGTGCGACCGCGCGATACCCGCGCCACGAAGGTACCGACGAAAGGCGACCAGGCGATCACCCAGGCCCAGTAGAAAATCGTCCAGCTGGCCGCCCAGGTATTGTCGGTGAAGGGCGAAATACGCAGGCTCATGCCGACGAAGTTCTGCAGGTAGTCGCCAATCCCCAGGGTGATGGTTTCCAGGATCATCACGGTGGGACCGGTCACCAGCACATAGAGCATGAGGCCGATGCACAGGATCATGTTGAGGTTGGAGAGTCGGCGAATGCCCTTGTCCAGCCCCGACCAGGTCGAGGCCATGTAGGCCAGGAACATCACGAACAGGATGACGAACTGCCACAGCACCCCCTCCGGCAGGCCGAACACGGCATTCAAGCCCCCGTTGAGTTGCAGCACGCCGAGCCCCAGCGAGGTGGCGACACCCATCACCGTGGCCACCACGGCGAATACGTCCAGGGTCGGTGCGTAGGGGCGCACGCGGGGATACTTGGCCGCAATCGACGACAACACCGAGGAGACCAGGCCGGCCTGTCCCTTGCGGAACTGGAAATAGGCAATGATCAGACCGACCACGGAGAAGGCCGCCCACTGGTGGATGCCCCAGTTGAAGTAGCTGTACTGGATGGCGTAGCGCGCCGCCTCCGTGGATTCAGCCGCTACGTCGCCATAGGGTGGCTCGACATAGTGCAGCATCGGCTCGGCCATGCCGTAGAACACCAGCCCCACGCCGAAGCCCGCCGCCAGCAGCATGCTGATCCAGGAAAAGAAGCTGAAGCTGGGCGTACTGTCCTGCGGGCCCAGGCGTATCTTGCCGTACTTGCTGAAGGCCAGGACCAGCAGAAAGACGACGAAGCCGAATACCGAGAAAAGATAGAACCAGCCGAACAGGCGGGTAACGCCGGCGAGCGCGGCATCGGCGGCATCGCCGAACGCCTCGGGAAACCCTGCACCGACCGCCACCAGCGCCAGGATGATCAGGGCCGACACGGCGAAGACCCGCTGCCCTCCATGATTGGCCATAATGGATATTCCTTGTTCCTTCCTTGGGCGCCTTACATGCTAGCAGCCCAGGCCCGGTGGCACACGATCGCCTGCCAGACGCACCGTGAATGGCAACAAGCCATTGCAACCAGAGGCGGACGAGAGGATTCTAGGAAAACCAAGCAGGCTAATCTTCTTTTACGAGTGTGCACATGTCCCGACTCTCCCGGACACCTCTCTCCGTGCTCGACCTGGCACCGATTCGTCAGGACGGCACCATCGCCGACAGCTTCGCCGAGAGCGTGGCACTGGCCCAGTTGACCGAACGCCTGGGCTTCACCCGCTATTGGCTGGCCGAGCACCACAGCCTCGACGGCATCGCCAGTGCCGCCACTGCCGTGCTGATCGGCCATATCGCCGGCGCCACCTCGCGCCTCCGCATAGGCAGCGGCGGCATCATGCTGCCCAACCATGCACCGCTGGTCATCGCCGAGCAGTTCGGCACCCTGGAGACCCTCTACCCCGGTCGCATCGACCTGGGGCTGGGCCGAGCGCCAGGCTCGGATGCCGCCACCATGGCCGCGCTGCGCCGCGACCCCTATGCTGGCGCAGAGAACTTCTCAGAACTGTTGGCCGAGCTGCAAGGCTTCCTCGATGACGAGCGTTCCGGCCAGCGCGTGCGCGCCGTGCCCGGCCAGGGCACCCGGGTCCCCATCTGGTTGCTAGGCTCCAGCGGCTACAGCGCTCAGCTTGCTGCCCGCGAGGGGTTGCCGTTTGCCTTCGCCGCCCAGTTCGCCCCGGCTACCTGCACGAGGCGCTCCGGCTCTACCGCGACAACTTTCGCCCCTCCGCCGTACTCGACAGATCCCACGCCATGGTGGGGCTGCCGGTGATCGCCGCCGAGAACGACGAGCGGGCCCAGTTCCTCGCCTCCACCACCCGCCAGAAATTCCTCGGCATGGTCCGTGGACGCCGCACGCGCTCGCTGCCGCCGGTCGAAACCCTCGACTGGACGCCGATGGAGCGGGTACAGGTGGAACAGTTCCTCGGCGCCGCGGTGATCGGCGGCCCCGAGACCGTGCGCGATGGACTGGAACGCTTCCTCGAGCAGACCGGTGCCGACGAGCTGATGCTCAACACCGATACCTATGCCAGCGAGGACAGGCAGAGGAGCTACGAGATCGTCGCCGAGGTGTGGCGATCGTGAGTTCCGCCACACCCGGCGCCCGGCTGGACCTGGCCGGCACGCTTTCTGGCATGCGCCGCATGGCGCCGCTGTCGCTGTTCGTGGTGGTATTCGGCCTGGCCTTCGGCGTGGCCGCACTGTCGCGCGGGCTGTCGGGCCTCGAGGCGCTGTTGATGAGTGCCCTGGTGTTTGCCGGCGCCTCGCAGTTTGCCGCCCTGGAGCTGTGGGGTCCGGAAATTCCACTACTGCCCTTGATCGCCACCACTTTCGCCATCAATGCCCGCCATCTGCTGATGGGCGCCGCCATCCAGCCGTGGCTGGCCCACCTGCCCCCCGGTCAGCGCTACGCCAGCCTGGTGCTGATGAGCGACTCCAACTGGGCCATGGCCGCCGCCGACCGCCAACGCGGCGAGACCAATGTGGGCATGCTGGTGGGTGGCGGCATCGCCCTCTGGTTCACCTGGCTCATGGGCACGCTGCTGGGCGTGATCTTCGGCAGCGGTATCGAAGAGCCCCAGCGCTTCGGGCTCGACGTGATCATGGGCTGTTTCCTGCTGGCGATGCTGGTGGGCGGGCGTCGCGACCTCGCGATGCTGCTGCCGTGGAGTGCCGCTGCACTTGCCGCCCTGGCGGCGATGGCCTGGCTGCCGCCGCACTCCCACGTGATCGTCGGTGCCCTGGCCGGGGGGCTGGCCGGCATGCTGATGCCGTCGCGGCAAACGGAGACCGGGCCGTGACGCTGCCCACGGGCGCCTGGGGGGCGCTGGCGGCGATCGTCGTCATGGCGCTGGTCACCTACCTGACCCGAGCCGGCGGCGTCTTCGTGATGTCCCGCGTGCCCATCGGCCCCGGGGTGGAGCGCTTCATCAACGCCATGGCCGGCTCGGTGCTGGTGGCGGTAATCACGCCCATGGTCGTAGAGGGGGATTGGGGCGCGCGCATGGCGCTCGTGGCCACGCTGGCGGTGATGCTGGCCACGCAAAAGGCCCTCGCCGCGATCAGCGCCGGTATCCTTGCCGCCGCCCTGTGGCGTCTGGTCGTCTAGCCGCCTGTTCGACGGCCGGACCCACCAGGCTCGAGGGAACGAACGCCGCACGGCGACCTCAAAGGAACAGTCATTCCGTACGCCGCTCGTCGGCGTCACCATCGGAGATGCCCATGTTCGATCGCAACGACCCGCGCCGTAACGCCGCCTGGCAGGCGGCCCAGCAGTGGCGCGCCCGCACCCGCCAGGCCCCGGGCGGACCGCTCGGCGGGCTGAAGCTGATCTTCACCTGGCTGCTCTTCGGCCTGCTGCTGATCGTCGGCACCGTCCTCGGCCTGTTCTTCCTGCTGCTCGGCTGGGCCCTGCTGCCACTCGTGCGCTACCGCATGAAGAAACGCCTCGAACAGATCCGCGCCGAGCAGGCCAAGGATGCCGGCGGCGGCTACTACTATCGCGAAACCTACTATCGGGAGCGCGGTGACTCGGGCGAACGCGAACTGCTGGAAGGCGATTACGAGGTCCGCGCCGACGAGCAGAAACGCTAGAAGGGAGCTATGCCAGGAGAGAAAAGGACCCGCCGAGGCGGGTCAAAGCGTGTCATGCAGGGGATGCAGACAGTTGGGCTGTGCCAACCGCGACACGTTACCGTCACGTTTCAGCCTGGGCCAATAGGCTTTGGCCATCGGGGCGATAAAGCCGCCTGTGCGGTGGCGTTATCCCTCGTTCTGCCATAACTTTAAGCCATACGCCCCTGACGTTTCCGGAGACAACAACAATGCCTCGACTTCGGACGAAAGCCGCCGGCGCATGGCACCAGATGGCACTCGCCTGCCTGCTGTTCCCTCTCGCCGCACCGAGCCTGGCCAACGATTACCCCACCGAAGCGCGTGTCGATTACGTGCTGGGTTGCATGGCTTCCAATGGCGAAAGCTACCTGACCATGCAGAAGTGCGCCTGCAGCATCGACGTGATCGCCGAGCATCTGCCCTACGAGACCTACGAGCAGGTCGAGACGGTATTGGGCATGCAGGACCAACGCGGCGAGCTGGGCGTGCTTTTCCGTACGGAGCGCAGCATGGAGGACCAGGTCCAGGCGCTGCGTCAGGCGCAGGCCGACGCCAACCTGCGCTGTTTCTGAGCCGTGTCTCGTCATGGCGGGCTTGCCCTCCCCCGGCTGGCATTTGCCGTGCTGCTGGCGGCCTCACTCGTGCCGCTCGCGTCAGCCGCTGCCGAACATGCCCGGGGCGAGCGCCTGTTTCGTTCGCAGTGCATCGGCTGCCACAGTCTCGAACCCGGCAGGCACCTGGCCGGCCCCAGCCTGCACGCACTGATCGGCCGCCAGGCCGGCAGCCTTGACGACTACGATTATTCGCCGGCGCTGCGCGAGGCCGAGCTGACCTGGAACCGCGAGAACCTCGACGCCTTCCTTGCCGGCCCCGACAGCTTCCTGCCCGGCACCCGCATGCTGCTGTGGGGCCTCGACGAGCGCACGCGGGGAGGCATCATCGACTATCTGGAGCGTATTGCCGAGCCGTGAAGAATCAGTCCCCACCACCGCCCTTGCGCGCCATCATGCCGCGCGACGGGTTGTAGCCGAGGATCGCCAGCGCCAACAGTAGCGCCGTCACGACCACGCTGATCGTTACCGCCTCGAGGTTGAAACGCTCGTACATGGCAAAGCGGATCATTTCCACGGCATGGGTGAAGGGGTTGAACGCGGCGATCTGGTAGACCACCAGGCTGCCTTCGCGGAGACGCCACAGGGGATACAGCGCCGAGGAGAGGAAGAACATGGGGAAGATGACGAAATTCATCACCCCGGCAAAGTTCTCCAGTTGACGGATGAAAGAAGAGAGCAAAAGCCCCAGGGCGCCGACCATGAACCCGGTTACCAGCAGCGTCGGCAGCACGAAGAGATAGCCCAGCGGCGGCGCCTGGATGCCGTAGACCCAGGCGATGGCCAGGAACACGTAGACCTGCACCACCGAGACCAGGGTACTGGCGAGCAGCTTGCACACCAGCAGGTACCAGCGCGGGAAGGGACTCACCAGCAGCACACGCATGCTGCCCATCTCCCGGTCGTAGACCATCGACAGCGAGCTCTGCATGCCATTGAACAGCTGGATCATGCCCACCAGCCCCGGCACGATATACACCTCATAAAGGATATAGGTCTGGTAGGGCTCGGTCATGGCCACGCCCAGCGCCATGCGAAAGCCGGTGGCGAAGACGAACAGCCATACCAGCGGGCGCACCAGGGCGGCGAGAAAGCGGCTGCGCTGGTGAAGAAAGCGCAGCAGCTCGCGTCCCACCACGCCGCGCAGGCAGTGTAACCAGGGCATCAGCGACATGCCCCCTCCTCGTTCACCAGGCAGTCATAGGCCTCGCCCAGCGTATCGACCCCGAGCCGCGTCGCCAGCTCCCCGGCCCGCGCATCGGCCAACAGCCGACCGCGATGCAGCACGAGCACCCGGTCACCGGGGCGTACCTCGTCGATCAGGTGGGTGGCCCACAACACCGCCACGCCCTCCTCGGCGCACAGCCGGTGGGCGTGTTCGACCAGCTCGCGGCGCGAGGCGATATCCAGCCCCACGGTCGGCTCGTCGAGCAGCAGCAGGCGCGGTGTATGCATCAGGCCACGGGCGATCTCCACCCGCCGCCGCTGGCCGCCGGAGAGCCGTCTCACCCGTGTGTGGCGCTGGCCCGCGAGCCCCACTCGCTCGAGCTGGGCCTCGGCGCGCCGGCGGGCTTCGCCGAGCCCCATGCCGTGCAAGGCGCCGTGATAGGCGAGGTTCTGGGCCACGCTGAGGTCGAGGTCCAGGGTCGGCTGCTGGAATACCACCCCGATGCGGGCATGCGCCTGGACCGCCTGGCGGCGCACGTCGAAGCCACCGATGCGGATCTCGCCGCGGCGGCGATCGTAGAGTCGGGTGACCAGCGCGAACAGGGTGCTCTTGCCGGCCCCATTGGGGCCCAGCAGCACCACGAACTCCCCTGCCGCCACGCTCAGCGAGACGTCATCGAGTGCCGCCCTGCCGCCATAGGCAAAGCTCAGCCGGCTGACCGCCAGGGCAGGTGCGGCATCCCCGCGAGAGAGGTTCGCTTCGCTCACGGTTCGACGATCACGCCCCAGGGGAAGCGCCCTACCGGTATCGACTTGACCGCCCGCAGGTCGTCGACCTCGATCACGGTGACGTCGCCGCTGACCCCGTTGGTGGTGTAGAGCCGGCTCTCGTCGCCGTTGAGCGCCAGGTGCCAGACCCGCTGGCCCACCAGGATGTAGTCGAGCACCTCGTAGCTCTGCTGGTCGATGACCGCCACACGATTGGAAGGACCCAGGGCGACGAAGGCGTGACGACCGTCGGAGGTCAGCGCGACGCCCACCGCCTGCACGGTCTCCCGCGGCACGCCGGGCACGTCGAAGCGGATGACGTGCTTGACGTCGAAGGTGTCCTCCATGTCGAGGATCGACACGGTACCGGCGATCTCGGACGAAACCCAGGCCTCGCGGCCGTCGTGGGTGAACTCGGCATGCCGCGGCCGGGCACCGATCAGGCGGTGATGGACCGCTTCCATGGCCTCGAGGTCGATGATGTGCGCCATGTTCGAGGTCTCGGTGGTCGAGATCAGCCAGCGCCCGTCGGGGCTGATACCGAGCCCTTCCGGCTCGACCCCCACCGGGATCTCGGTCACCAGGGTGCGTCGTTCGTAATCGAGCACCGAGACGATGTTGTCGTCCTCGTTGGAGACGTAGAGGTAGGGCCGGTTGGGATCGACGCGAATCACCTCCGGGTCGTCGCCCGAGGATTGGCTGCGTATCACCTGCAGCGTTTCCAGGTCGATCATGTCGACGGCCTCGTCGTCACCCACCGCCACGAACAGCTCACTGCCGTCGCTGCTGAAAGCCATCGCACGGGGCCGGCGGCCGACGCGGATCGTCTCCATCACTTCAAGACTCTCGCCATCGATCACGGACACGGTATTGTCTTTCTCGTTGGAGACAAAGATGCGCTCTGCCTGGGCGCTGTACGGGAACAGTACCAGCGCCGCTCCGAGGGCCAGCCCGAGCAGGCCTTGCCTGCGCCTGAGAGTCGTTCTCCCGCTGTTCAGAAACGGCATGTCGATTCCCCTTCGTCGGCACCCAGCGAATCGAGCGGTGTGCGTGGATGCAGGTACCCCTCCTGCGGCGATACCGAGGCCACCATGCGCGGCCCGGTGACCAGGATGGGTTGGCGCAGTTGGTGGTTCCAGGTGCGGTAACTGACCGGCAGGCCCAGGTAAGCGGCGAGTTCGAACTCATCGCCAAGCATGTAGTCGAGGACCGCCTCGCGCTCGACGGAGCCGGTCCGCGCCGTCGCCTCCCCCAACGAGCGCACCGCCAGCCAGGCAGCGAAGTCGCGCGGCGTCATCCTACGCTCGGCGAGTTCTTCGAAGCGCCGCTGCAGCTGTACCGCTCCCCACGATTCGTGGGCGCGGTGCCAAGGCGTGGCAACCAACCCCTGAGTGCCGACCACGGGGCGTGGCAGCCGGGTCTGGTAGGGAAAGTACTCGCCGAAGTAGTCGGTCTCGTCGGCGATCACCAGCACGTCGTGCTCGGGCAGGTCCTGCACGAAAACCGGAATCTCGCGCTGAATCGCATGGAAGCCACCCTCGGCGCGGCGCGACAGGGGATCGTGCGGCCACATCTCGTCGCCCACGATGCGATGACCGTAGCGCTCGGCCGCGTCGCGCAGCACATCGGCCAGAATCCGATCCTCCTCGGTATTGCCGTAGACCAGCGCCCAGCGATCCCACTGCTTGTAGCCGAGGAACTGCGCCAAGGCGTCGGCCAGCATGCGACGGCTCGGCGTCGTGTGGTAGAGCTCGGGATGGCACGCCTCGCCACGCAGCTCGTCGTCCGGCGCGCTGGCATTGAAGACCACGCGGCTGCCGCGGGCTGGGTGTGCCATCAGCTCGCCCAGCGCCTCGGCGGGCAGGCCGCTGACGATCCACTCCGCGCCCTGTTCGACCATATGCGCCAGCGCTTCGCCGACGTCGCCTCCCTGGGCCACCTCCATCTCGTGCAGAATGAACTCCTGCCCGAGAAACTGGGCCGTGGCGTTGTTGTCGGCGATGCCCAGGCGAGCGCCTTGCAGCCCTTCGTCGTCGAGCACGGGGTCGAGCACCGAGAGCGGCTCCCGGTCGTCGGGTCGCTCCATGCCCAGGTAACCCACGACGATGGGCTCGGGGGTATCTGCCGGAAGCAGGCTCGGCCACCCCAGGCCGACGGCGAACCCACCCATCGCCAGCCAGCGAAGGGAAAGGGGCAAGGGTCTCATGCGTACTCCTCAGGCAGCCTGCGCTGCCGCTATTGTCGTTATGCTACTTCAACCGCGACTCATGGCATGCCCGTCATGATCTCCCTGACCATACGCGCCAGCCGCTCCTCCAGCAGGTAGGGTTGGTCGCACATCGCCGGCAGCGCCTGCTGGCGATGCTGGAAGGTGCGCTGTTCCCAGAACAGCGCTTCGGAGAGCCGTTCGATCTCGGCTTCATCCGCTTCGTCGTCGGCGCGGCGCTCTTCCAGTTCGTCGACCATGTCGGCAATGGTTTCCAGGCGTGCCAGCTGGGCGCGGGAAGCCCGCCGAATGCCCTCGATGGTACGCCGCCGCTCGCGATCAGTTAGCTCGAACAGCCCCGCGAAGAGCAGGGTCAGGCGTCGTTCGGCTTCGCTCTCCTCCACCGAGGCGACGAATTCACGTACCCGCTCCAGTGCCTGCGCTTCGGGGGTGGAGCGCGAGGTGGCGAAGCGTGCCGTGCGGCCCACCTCCTCGTCCTCCCACCACGCCTGCTCCAGTTCGTCCGGCGAGGGCCCGGTCCACATCGTGCCCCAGGCCAACTCGGGGATCAGGCGCTGCACACAAGGCCAGTCGGGCGGCCCCGCCGCAGCGCGCTGGGCTTCGACCTGGGCCATGCCGGTCAGCGCCAGGCCCATGGCGAGACCCAGCGACAGCAGGCAACCAAAGGGTCGGCTCGTTCGGTTCATGCGTCGCCTCCCTCGCTCGTTTCCCGCAGCTGGCCGTGCCGGTCGAGCAGGGGAACGCCGTACTCGGTCAGGATGGCATCGATATCTTCCTGGCGTCGGTCGATGAAGTCGTTGATCCAGTCCTTCCAGTGGGACTCGCCGTGCCGCACCCCCATGGTGATGCGGTAATCGAGCTGGGCACCGGTGTCGTCATCGACCAGCGGCAACACCTTTAACGGCGGGTCCTGGCGCGCCGCGTAGTAGCCGGCCAGCGGCCCCCACAGCACGGCGCCCTCCGTATTGCCGGCGGCGACGTCTTCGATGGCGTCGCGCACCGGCGCACGCACCCGGGTATCGACCATCAGCGGATACCCCTGGATGCTCGCCCCCGTGCGCCGAAGCGGTGCGATCGGTGGCGTCTCCGCCACCGCGCCGATACGGCGACCGGAAAATGCCGGGTCGCTCAGGCGGGTAGCGTCGAGGTCGGAGTCGGCAGGAACCACCAGCGAGTAGACCGAACGGTAGTAGGCATTGGTGTTCTGCACGAACTCGTAGCCGGCCACGGCGCCGATCATCACGTCGCAGACACGCAGTTCCAGCGTATTGCGCACGAAGCCCATGACCTGGGGGGCCCAGACGTAGGTCAACGGCACTCCCAGGTCTTCGGCCATCAGCTCGGCGATGCGGTTCTCGAAGCCCTCACCGTCCCGGTTGCTGAAGGGAAGATTGTTGCCATCGGCACACACCCGCAGGGCGTCGCGCGCCTCGCGCTCCGGTGGGTTGGCGAAGGCGAGAGCGGCCGCGCCCAGCGCCATGGCCAGGGCGACTGCGTTCAAGGTCAGACGAAAGGCGGCTTTCATGACTCCTCCGCGCCGGAAATGGGCTTCGCAGACGCGCCGCTCAAGCATCGCCCCCGGCTTCGGCCGCTTCAGAAGCGGCCTCGTCCTGCTCTTCGATCGCTTCCGCGTCCGCTTGCATCGACTCGATGACCTTGGGCCGACCGCGACCCAGGCCACCCTCGCCGCGCGCGAGCAGGTAGCTGTAGAGATTGGGAATATTGCCCATCACATAGGGATCGTCGGCAAAGGAGGGCATCACCTGGCCGGGCTGGACCTCGCGGCCCGTGGCAATGGTACCGGCAAAGTCGGCCCAGCCGAGACGTTCGGCACCCTTGACGAGATTGGGAGCGAAGGAGGAACCCAGCCCATCGGGGCCATGGCAGGCCATGCAGACCCGGGTATAGACCAGATACCCCTGGTAGGTCGCCGGATCGACCTTCCCGTCTTCGACGATGTAAGCGCCGGGCTCATCGCTGGCAGCGCCATGTTCGTCAGCCGAAACGAGCGCTGACAGGAGCAGACCCAACAGGCCGGCCAACAGGATACGGCAAGGGAAACGCAGGTATACCGTCATGCAGTACTTCCTTCTCGCAACTCCGGCCACCGTCGCCAGCAGGGGTGTGAAACCGGAGACAGAATGGGGCGGGTGCGGCATGCCGCACCCGCCTGCAAGCACCCGACTCAATCCGGCAGGGCGAACACCGTCAGCACGCCGCCGAGCTTGGTGTAGTCCTCCAGTGCTGAAAAAGCACTCACCGCACCCAGCCCATCCTCGGGGTTCTCGAGGCCGGCCGCCAGGCCGATGCCGGCCCAGCCGCCGACGCCGGAGAGCACGCCCAGGTACTGCTTGCCCTCGTGCATGAAGGTATTGATGTTGCCGATGATCCCGGAGGGCGTCTTGAAGCGCCACAGCTCCTCGCCGGTCTCGATATCGACCGCCTTCACATGGCCTTCGAGGGTGCCGTAGAACGCCAGGTCACCGGCCGTGGCCAGCGCTCCGCTCCAGACCGCGAAGCGCTCGTCCACTTCCCAGACGGTTTCGCCGGCCACCGGGTCCCAGGCGATGAAGCTGCCCATGCGCCCTTCCATGCTGCCGTTCTGGGACGGCGCCGGCATCATGGTCAACGTTGCGCCGACGTAGGGCTGGCCGGCCACGTACTCGGCCTCGAAGGGTTCGTAGTTCATGCAGATCCGGTTGATACCGGCGTAGATCAACCCGGTGCGCGGCGAATAGGCGCTCGGCTGCATGTTCTTGGCCCCCATGGCGGTGGGGCAGATGTCGGTGGTGTTGACGTCGACTCCCTGGCGGTAGGTGCTGTACTGCTCGTTGACGTTGGGCCGGCCGGTCTCCATGTCGTAGTCATCGGCCCAGTTGGTTTCGGGAGCGAATTTCTCCGCCACCAGCAGCTCGCCGGTCTCGCGATCGAGCAGGAAACCGAAGCCGGTGCGGTCGATGATGGCCAGCCCCTTGCGCTGCTCGCCCTCGTACTCGATGTCGATCAACTGGTTCTCGTTGACCCCGTCGTAGTCCCACTCGTCGAAGGGCACCTTCTGGTAAACCCACTTGACCGCTCCGTCATCGGGGTCGCGGGCGAATACCGTGATGGCCCACTTGTTGTCAGCCGGCTCGCCATCCTTGGTGCGCTGCTCGGGGTTCCAGGTACCGGGGTTGCCGGTGCCGTAGTAGATCAGGTCGAGTTCGGGATCGTACGTGACCCAACCCCAGGGGGCGCCGCCGCCGCGCTCCCATTCGCCCTCGGGCCAGGTGGACACGCCGAGATCGGATTCACCGATCGGCTCTCCCAGCATGGTGGTGGTCTCGGGATCGATCAGCACTTCGTCGTCGGGACCGGTGGAGTAGCCGCGCCACACCTGTTCGCCGGTCTCGACATCGTAGGCGGTCATGTGGCCACGAATGCCGTACTCGCCGCCGCTGATGCCCATCAACACCTTGTCACCCACCACCAGCGGCGACATGGTGTTGGTCTCGCCCACGGTATGGTCACCGTTGCTGACGTCCCACAGCAGCTCGCCGGTCTCGGCATCCAGGGCAATCAGGGTGTTGTCGGCCTGACCGAGGAACAGGCGCCCATCGGCATAGGCCAGTCCGCGATTGACCGTGTCGCAGCACATCACCGGAATGACGCGGGAGTCCTGGTCGGGTTCGTAGCTCCAGACCACACGCCCTTCGTCCTCGAGGTCGAGGGCGAACACCTTGTTGGGGAAGGGAGTATGGATGTACAGCCGGCCGTCGCCGACATAGAGAGGGCCGCCCTCATGGCCGCGCAATACGCCGGTCGAGAACTGCCAGACCGAGCGAAGCTCGTCCACGTTGTCGCGATTGATCTGATCCAGTTCGCTGAAGCGGTTGCCCTGGTAATTGCCCAGCTGGGTCGCCCAGAATTCGGGGTTCTGCTGGAGTTCAAGCTGGTTCTGGTTGGCATGAGCCACGGATGCGGCCAGCAATCCTGTGGCCACTACCGTATAACCGATCTCCCTTAGCATGGCGCTGTCTCCGTCTCACTGAAGGTGTGCCTGGGGGAAAACGGCACATCTTGTGTAGTTGTGTTTCAGGTATTGACACTGAAGGTCTAGCACAACTTTCCGGAGCGACAGGGCGTAAGAAAGGAATTAAGCGCTCTTGGCGGGTCAAAAGACTATTGCCCCTTGGCAACAATCGAGGCGAATCATCAGCGAACCGCACCACAGCAGCATTTCAATCCCGTTACGTCTCGATTACCGGCACCGCATAAGACTTTTGTCGAAAGGTAGCGACGTCATTAACTGCTTTACTGAGAGTGCACGACACCCATCCACCCATCGTGGAGGACCACCTATGTGGACCAAGCCCACTTATACCGACCTTCGCCTCGGCTTCGAAGTGACGTTGTATATCTCCAACCGCTGAACCGTTTCCCTGTCATGGCAATAACGACCGGCTGACGTTCCTACGGGCGTCAGCCGTCGTCTATCTCGGTTCGGCACGGAGCCCTGCATGCACGTATTGGTTCTGGGAGCCGCCGCCGGCGGCGGCTATCCCCAATGGAACTGCAATTGTTCGCTTTGCCTCGGCCTGCGCGACGGCAACCTCGAGGCCACCCCACGCACCCAGTCGTCGATCGCCATCAGCAGCGATGCGGAACGCTGGTTCCTGTGCAACGCCTCGCCCGATATCCGTGCCCAGCTGGCCGCCAACCGCGAGCTTCATCCACGCCAGGTACCCCGCGACAGCGGCATCAGCGGGGTCGTGTTGATGGACGCGCAAATCGACCACACCACCGGCCTGCTGTCGCTGCGCGAAGGCTGCCCCTTCGACGTGTGGTGCACGCCCAATGTCCACCAGGATCTGACCCGCGGCTTTCCGCTGTTCACCATGCTGGAGCATTGGGGCGGCTTGAACTGGCACCCCATCGGCATCGACGAAAAGCATCTCGAGGCCAATCTCGAGGTCCCGGCCTGCCCTGGCCTGACCTTCACCGCCGTGGCCCTGAGCAGCAACGCGCCCCCCTATTCGCCTCGCCGCGGGGCGACCACCCCTGGCGACAACATCGGCCTGCTGATCGAGGATCGCGAGCGCGGCACCCGGCTGTTCTACGCCCCGGGGCTCGGCCGGCTCGACGACCGAGTGCGTGGTTTTCTTCGCCAGGCGGACTGCGTGCTCCTCGACGGTACCCTGTGGCACGACGACGAACTGATTCGCGCCGGCGTGGGTCAGGCCACCGGTGCCGACATGGGTCACCTGGCGCTGGCGGGAGCGGACGGGCTGCTGGAAGAGCTCGACGCCCTGCCTCGCACCACTCGCCGGGTACTGATCCACATCAACAACACCAACCCGATCCTCGACGAACGCTCGGCCGAACGGGCCACGCTGGTCGAGGCCGGCATCGAGGTCGCCTTCGACGGCATGCGCCTGGAGATATGAACCGGCGACCCCGAACGACGTCACAACAATAACGAGCACGCACGCCATGCAACGGGAAGGAATCGCCTTATGACCTCGATCGCATCCCCTTTCGCCGACCCGTCGGCCGAGCCCGGCACCGCGGCGCTCTCACCCGAGGCGTTCCGCGAAGCGCTGCTGGCCAAGGGCGCCTACTACCATATCCATCACCCTTACCAGGTCGATATGGCTGAGGGGCGCGCCACGCCGGAGCAGATTCGCGGTTGGGTCGCCAACCGCTTCTACTATCAGGTCAACATTCCGCAGAAGGACGCCGCGCTGCTGGCCAACTGCCCCGACGCCGCCACGCGCCGACGCTGGATCCAGCGCCTGCTCGACCACGACGGCCAAGCGGCGGACGGTGGGGGTATCGAGGCCTGGTTGACCCTGGGCGAGGCGGTGGGGCTGACTCGCGACGAACTATGGGCGCAGGAACACGTACTCCCGGGCGTGCGCTTCGCGGTGGACGCCTATGTCAACTTCGTGCGACGTGCCGACTGGCGCGAGGCGGCGATCTCGTCGCTCACCGAACTGTTCGCTCCTCAGGCGCACCGCAGCCGACTCGACACCTGGCCGATCCACTACCCCTGGATCGACGAGGCCGGCTACGGCTACTTCCGCAAGCGCTTGAAGGAAGCCCGCCGCGACGTCGACCATGGCCTGGAGGTGGCACTGGCGGTATGCACCACTGCCGTCGCCCAGCAGCGCGCCCTGGACATCCTGCAGTTCAAGCTCGACGTGCTGTGGTCGATGCTCGACGCCATGACGCTGGCCTACCAGCTCGGCCGGCCGCCCTACCACACGGTCACCGACCGGCGCGTCTACCACCGGGGGCTGTCATGAGCACAATCGCATCGGCCACCGTCTACCGCCTGCGCCCCGGTTGGCGACTGCAGTGGGAAGCGGCCCAGGGCCGTCACGTACTGCTCTATCCCGAGGGCATGGTACAGCTCAACGACAGCGCTGGCGCCATCCTCGCCGAGCTCGACGGCAGTCGCGACGTGGCTGACGTGGTGGCGAACCTGCAGGCCCGCTTCCCCGAGGCCCCCGCCGCGGAAATCGAACGTGACACCCACGAGTTCCTGCTCGACGCCATACGACAAGGGTGGATTCAACATGACTGACCGCTCCCATACCGCCGCCGTCAACGGCGCCACCGGCGCACCGCTTTGGCTGCTCGCCGAGCTCACCTACCGCTGCCCGCTGCAGTGCGCCTACTGCTCCAATCCGCTCGACTTTGCCTCGGTGAAGGAGGAGCTCACCACTGACGAATGGGTCGAGGTGCTGACCCAGGCGCGTGCCATGGGGGCGGTGCAGATGGGCTTCTCCGGCGGCGAGCCGCTGGTGCGGCGCGACCTCGAGACGCTGGTGGGCGAGGCACGCCGGCTGGGCTTCTACACCAACCTGATTACCTCGGGCCTGGGGCTCGACGAGGCGCGCATCGCGGCGCTACGCGAAGCCGGGCTCGACCATATCCAGATCAGTCTGCAGGCCTCCGATCCCGACGTGGCAGCGGCGGTGGCCGGCTCGCCCAAGGCCCACGCCAAGAAGCTCGCCATGGCACGCTCGGTCAAGGCGGCCGGCTACCCCATGGTGCTCAACGTGGTACTGCACCGGCACAACATTGATCGCATCGACGAGATCATCGCCCTATGCGACGAGCTGGGCGCCGATGCGGTGGAACTGGCCAACTGCCAGCTTTACGGCTGGGCGCATCTCAACCGCGAGGGTCTGCTGCCGAGCCGCGCCCAGCTCGAGGCCGCCGAGGCCACCACTGCACGCTGGCGCGAACGCCTGGCCGAACGCGGCCGCGACATGCGCCTGCTGTTCGTGGTGCCCGACTACTATGGCGAGCGCCCCAAGGCGTGCATGGGCGGATGGGGTGCGATCTTCATGACCGTGGCGCCCGACGGCGCGGTGCTGCCCTGCCACAGCGCCCGAATGCTGCCGATGAGCTTCCCCAACGTTCGCGAGCACCCGCTCAGGGAGATCTGGTACGACAGCGAGCCGTTCAACCGCTATCGCGGCGATGCCTGGATGCGCGAGCCGTGCCGTAGCTGCGACGAACGCCACAGGGACGTCGGTGGCTGCCGCTGCCAGGCCTACCTGCTCACCGGCGACGCCGCGGCCACCGATCCGGTCTGTTCGCTCTCGCCGGACCATCACCTGATCGAGGCCGCTCGCCGCGAGGCCAGTACCGCTGCCCCGCCGCTGGAAGCCCTGACCCTGCGTAACGTGCACGAATCGCGGGTGTTCTGTCGCGCATGACCGCCTCGCTCACCGCCCCCGGTGACGAGGCCGCTCGACGCGCAGGGTTGCCGCCGGGCAGCCGGCTGCACGAGACCCGGCTGGAAAGCGGCCTGACGATCGTAGCGGCGGAGGTATCAAGCGCTCAGCTGCAGCGCCTGGTCGGTGCGGTGGACGTGGGCTACCTGGACGAGCCCGACGACTGCCGCGGGCTGGCCCACCTGCTCGAGCATGCGCTGTTCCTGGGCTCGGCGGGCTTTCCCGGCGCCAGCGAGCTGGCCGGCTGGCTCGGCGAGCGTGGCGGACGCTATAACGCACGCACCGATGAGCACATGACCGACTTTCACCTGCACCTGCCACCGGCCGAGACCGACGAGGGCCTGGCCCGGCTGGTGGATTTGCTCGCCCGGCCCCGTTTCGAGGTCGAGAGTATCGACCGGGAAGTGGGCATACTCGATGCGGAATTCCAGGCCCGGCTGGCCGATCCCGCCCTGCACCGGCTGATGGCCTTGGGCAGGCTCTGCCGCGAGGGGCATCCCGCCCGACACTGCCATGCCGGCAACCGCACCACGCTCGGCGACGACCCGGCCCGACTGACGACCCGACTCGGCGATTTTCATGCCTGCCACTACCGCGCCGGGCGCATGGTGCTGGTCATGCTGGGGCCGCTGCCGCTGGAGCGGCAACTGGACCTGCTCGCCGGCCACGGCGCTGCACTGAAGCCGGGCGGAGCGGCATCACCGCAGCGGGCCTGGCGCTGGAGCGAGCCGGGCGGCATGGCCTGGCACCTGCCCGAGGCCAAGGCAGGCGCCACAGCGTTGGAACTCTTCTGGCCCCTGCCCGAGGCCATCGCCGCGGCGCATGGCGATTGGCTGGCTGGCGTGGCGGCCCGGCTGGTCGATGGCCGCCTGGCCGCCACCCTGCAGGCCGCCGTCGAGCTCGACCGGCTCGAGGCGACCCTGGCCCCGGAGGGGATGGGCCCTGCACTGGCCCTGCGCCTGACGCCGGCCCCCGACGAGGAGACGATTCAGGCGATGCTGGCTACCTGCTGCACGGCACTTGAGCAGGCCATGGCCTCACCGCTGCCCACTCTACCCGTCCCCTCCCTGGATCTCGACGCCTGGCCGCGGCAACGGGTCGCCAGGCCGAGCTTACTGAAAGAAGACGACAGGGCATCGATCGAATCGCCAATATCCTGGCTCACCCCCGAGCGCTGCCGGCTCCTGTGGCAAACCCCCGCTGCCGCCGGGCGATGGAAGACACTGGCCGAGACCGGTACCTGCTGGCGGCCCCAGCCGCTGCCCCGCATGGGCGAGCCGCTGCCTTCACGGGCCCCTCCCGCACTGCCCGCCCGAGCACCGTCGCCGCACACCGGCCAGTCGAAGCCGCACCCGCTGCGACACGACGAACGGCTCAGCCTGTGGTGCGGCACACCGATACACCTGGCGGACGCGCCGCCGGCCAGCCTCTGCCTGGGCTGGCCCGCCCCGGCGTCGCAGCAGCCGGCACGCCTGGCCCGCTGGCAGCAGAACACCTTGCCGCTGCGCCAGTCCGCTGCCGTGCATGGCATGCACCTGGCCTGCGCGGGCGATGCCCGCGGCGACTGGCTGGTTGCCACGGGTGCGGCCGAGCGTCTTGGCTCCCTGGCGGCGCTGGCCGTGGCCTGCTGGCCGCAGACGGCACCGTCGGCGTACGGCATACCAGCCAAGGGGCTGCTGGCCCAGCGCATGCTGGCACGGCTCGAAACCTTGCCGCCACCCACCGGCCAGGGGCCTGTCCCTGCCCGACTGTTGGGGTGGGCAAGCGACGCCGCCGGCGCCCAGGTGGCCGAGGCGAGTCTCATGCGCCTGGAAGAGCGGCTTGCGGCGAACCCGCCTGTCGATGAGCCTTGCCCACCGGTACATCTCGATACCCTCCGGCTCCCCCCCCAAGGCGCCGACCATGCCGTGATGCTGGAAATCTCCGCCCCTGACGACACGCCCCGTAGCCGCTGGCTGCTGAGGCTGCTGGCCCAGTGCCATGACGCCGCCTTTAACCGCGAGATGCGTCAGCGTCGCGCCCTGGGCTACGCCGCAGCGGTGCGCTACCGCGAATCGTCGGGCTTCCCGCGGCTGGGCTATGTGGTGCAATCGCCGGGCACTGCAACAGACGCGTTGCAACTGGCCATCCTCGACTTTCTGACTGACCAGGGAGAAGCCCTGGCGCATCTTGCCTCGGCGGAGATGGCACAGCGTAAGCATGGCCTGCTCGTCAATGCCGGCCATCCGGAAACCCATGCCGAGGCCCTCGTCCGCCTGTGGCAGGCGCTGCGCCGCCACCCCCCCGAGGAGGGCGCGCGCTCTCCCTGGCAACCCCTTCCCTGGGAAGCCGAGAAACAGGCGCTGCTGACCCTGCAGCCCGACCACCTCTCCGATCTGGCAGCTAACCTCGTCGCTGGCCGCCTGGTACGGCGCTGGTGGCTGCACACCCCGGGCGGAGCCGACGCGTAACGGGCTGATCGCAAATGTTGCCAGCCGACAACTCAGTTGTGTCGCCAGGTCACAATCGGCTCGCCACGACTCTCCTAGACTGAAGCCAGCGTCGTCCCACCGAGACGCGCATCGGTCCCGGGCGGGATCAAGGAGCAACCATGAGCCTGATGGATACCATCCAGCGCTGGTTCGGCGGCAAGCCCGCCACGAGCGCGACACGCACGACGGCGCCCCGTACGCCGCCCCCCCGTGAAAAGCCCACAACAACGACAACACAAGGGAAGCCATCCCCCATGAGCCACCACAACGTTCATATCCACCCCGCCGTCGATGATGGCGTCAAGCGCGGCAGCGACAGCTTCACTGGCGGCAAGCTCTACTGCCACTGCCGCAGCGACCAGGTCGAGGTGACAATCGACGCCCAGTGCGCTCATAACCACGTCTGCGGCTGCACCAAATGCTGGAAGCCCGAAGGGGCGCTGTTTTCGATGGTGGCCGTGGTGCCCCGCGACAAGCTCCGCGTCACCGCTCACGAGGAGAAGCTCGACGTCGTCGATCCCTCCGCGGCCATCCAGCGCCATGCCTGCCGGGAGTGCGGCGTCCACATGTACGGGCGCATCGAGAATACCGACCACCCCTTCCATGGGCTGGATTTCATTCACACCGAGCTGTCGCGCGACGACGGCTGGGCCGGCCCCGAGTTCGCCGCCTTCGTCTCGTCGATCATCGAGTCCGGCGCCGACCCGGAGAACATGGACGCGGTTCGCTCGCGGCTCCAGGAGCTGGGCCTGCCGCCCTACGACTGCCTCTCGCCGCCGTTGATGGATGCCATCGCCACGCATTCCGCCAAGGCCAAAGGGGTGGCCTAGCCCCCTTGGCGGACGCGACGGGCCAAACCCTTGGCCCGTCGATGCGATGGGCTGGAGTTCAGCGGCGCATGGCCGCCGCGGGCTGCCGCCGCCCCTCACTCCGCCATGGGTGATGCAGAATCACGTAGGCCACGCAGCCAATCGCCACCCCCCAGAAGGCCGATCCGAGCCCCAGCAAGCTCATGCCGGAGGCGGTGGCCAGGAAGGTGATGATCGACGCCTCGAGATGCGTCTTCTCCCCCGCCGCTGCGCTGAGATTGCTGGCAATGGCCCCGATCAGCGCCAGCCCCGCCAGCAACGCGATGAAGGTCACCGGCAGCGAGGTGAACAGCAGCACGATGCTGCCGGAGAACAGCGCCCCGAGCAGATAGAAGACCCCATTGGCCACGCCGGCCACGTAGCGCCTGGCGGGATCGGGGTGGGCCGCCTTGCCGGTGCACAGTGCCGCGGTGATGGCCGCCACCACCGTGGTGATGCCCCCGAACAGCGCCATCGGCATCGACACCAGGCTGGTGACAGTGAGGATCGGGCGGGCCTGGGTGGCGTAGTCGGCGCCACGCAGAATGGCCATGCCCGGCAGGAACTGGCCGGTCAGGCTGACGAGCGCCAGGGGCAGCGCCAGGCTCAGTGTGGCATGCAGCGTCCATTCGGGGCGGATCGGCTCGGGCGTGGCCAGCTGCCAGGAAACCCCGGCCAGGCTGGCCCCTTCCAGCAGCACCGCCAGCCCCACCCCCACCACCAGCAGCAGCACCAGGAAGTAGCGCGGGAAGAGTCGCTTGAATACCAGGTAGGCGGCCAGCATGCCCAGCGCCAACATCGGCGCTCCCTCCAGCGAGGTAAACACGCCGACGCCGAACTGGAACAGGATGCCGGCCATCATCGCCGCGGCGATACCAGGCGGGATCAGCGCAATGATGCGGTCGAATGAGCCGCTCACGCCGACAGCGAAGATGATGAGCGCTGCCGTGAGATAGGCGCCCACCGCCTCGTTCAGCGATAGCTCGGGAAAGAGCGTGACCAGCAGCGCCGTACCCGGCGCCGACCAGGCCGTCACTATCGGCGTCTTGAGCCACAGGCTCAGGCCGATGCCCGACACCGCGGCGCCGAGGGAGATCGCCCACACCCAGGAGCTCATCATCTGGGTGGAGATGTCCGCGCTCTGCGCAGCCTGGAAGAAGATCGCCAGCGGCCCGGCATAGGAGATCAACACCGCCACGAAGCCGGCGGTCACGGCCGATAGCGACACGTCCTGACGTAATGACATGGTTCACCTCGCGTGAGAGGGGGTGGAAAGTCGAAACGGGAAAAAAGGCCCGCGACGAAGCATCGACCGCGGACCAATGGAGGAAGGTAAGGTCGTCCCGCTAGCGCGCCGTGGCGGTCGCCTCGTGCGAACTGGCGGTCTCGCGGGAGAAATCGAAGTCCCTGAATTCCACCAGCATGGAAAGGCCCGCCCCCAGCACTAGCGCCCAGAAGGAAGAGCCGATGCCGAGAATCTGGATCCCCGAGACGGCAATCAGGAAGGAGAACATGGCGCCCACCTCATGCTTACCGGAGAAGGTCATGTGCATGGCCGAACTGATCACCCTCAGCAATGCCAGCCCCGCGATAATGGCGATGAAGTAGCTCGGCATCGCCTCGATCAGGCTGAACACGAAGCCGTAGAAAGGCGCCGCCGTGACGAAGATGATGCCGACGATCACCGCCGCCACCCAGCGCTTGTCATGGCTGCCGGCCTCCGGCCCCGAACAGATCCCGGTCATCGGCGCGGCGATGCAGGTGCTGTGCAGGTTGAAGAAGGCCGAGACCATGGTGCCGAAGCCCCCCAGCGCGGTGATGGCGTTGGCCGGCGCGGACTTGTACCCCATGCCCTTGACCAGCCCCACTCCAGCCGGGGTTTCCATGCCGACGAGAATCAGTGCCAGCGGCAGGCCGTAAGCCAGGAAGGCCTCCAGGGTGAAGACCGGCATGATGAACTCAGGCAACTTGAATGAGAATGTCACGTCGGAGAAGTCGGCGCCGGACAACGCCATGTAGCCGACGCCCACCAGCAGCGTGACCACCAGCGGTGGTATCCGACGCAAGAAACGCGCGGCGAAGAAGAAGGAAAGGATCATGATGGTCGCCGGCACCAGGGCGTTCTGCAGCGGCATCACCATATTGGTGCCGAACTTGAGCAATATACCCGCCACCATGCCCATGACGATTGGCATCGGAATTAGCCGCATGACCAGGCGCATCCAGCCTGCCAGGCCCACCAACAGCGCGATGGCCCCCGCCATCAACGTGGCGCCCAACGCCTCGTTGAGTCCCACCAAGGGAATGACGGCGGCGAACAGCAGCGCGCCGGGGATGGAGTTTGCCATCGGCAGCGGCAGCCGGTAGTAAGCCGGCAGGAAGAGCCCGAACAAGCCGTTGATCATCAGGTAGCTGATCACCCACAGCAGGGTGAACTCCTGGGGGAGCCCCGCCGCAGTGCCGGCGCTGATGTGAATGACCCCGGCGCTAAGGCCGAAGATGCCGGCCACCACGCCAGCGCTGAGGTTGTCGGCATTGAGGTCGCGAATGAAGTCGCGTGGCGCCGAGGCGAGGCCGGCACCTTTCTCGATATGTTTCACGGTATGCTCCAGGGGACTGTTGTTATCGTTGCGTGTGTAGGGCGTACAGGTGAACGTGGCGCGAGGTGACGCTCAGCCGCTATCACCTCCCGCCACCGGCACGACGGTACCGGTGATATAGCTGGCCTCTTCCGAGGCCAGGAACAGGATCGGTGCCGCCATTTCGTCCAGGGTGCCGTAGCGCCCCATCAGGCAGCTGCGCTTGGTCTGATCGATATGGGCCTGGAACCAGGCCTGTTCCTGCTCGTTGCGTGGCTCGGGAGTGCCGCGCGAGATACGTCGTGGTGGTGCCTCGGTACCACCGGGCGCGGTGGCCACCACGCGTATGCCATGCTCGGCGTATTCGAAGGCCAGGGAGGCAGTCATGGCATTGACGCCGCCCTTGGCCGCCGAGTAGGGAATCCGGTGGATGCCGCGAGTCGCTGCCGACGACACGTTGACGATAACGCCGCCACCCTGCTCCACCATGGTGGGCAAGGCCGCACGACAGCACCACAGGGTCGGCATCAGCGAACGGGTGATCTCCGCCGAGATCTGGGTTTCGGTGAACTCGGTGAAGGGTTTGAAGTTGATCGCTCCCCCCACGTTGTTGATCAGGATGTCGAGACGACCGTAGTGCGCGACGGTCCTGCGCATCACCTCCTCGGCCCCTTGCCAGGTCTCCAGGTCGGCCTGCAGCGCCATGGCCTCGACGCCCTGGTCGCATAGCCCGTCCACCACTTCATGGATGAGGTCGGCACGATCCACCAGCGCCAGGCGGGCGCCCTCGGCACCGGCGCGCTCGGCGACGCGCCGGCCAATGCCTTGGGCGGCGCCGGTGACAAGCATCACCTGCTCGGCAAAACGCGCGCTCATGCCACTTCCTCCTTGGCCGCTTCCGGCGCCAGGCTCGGGGCGAACTTCTCGTAGTGAAAGCTGGCCGGCGAAATGCCCTGTTCGCGGAAGTGGGTGAGCACTGCATCCACCATGGGCGGCGGTCCGCACAGGTAGACGTCGACGTCGCCGCCGTGCAGTAGCTCGGGCGCCATGTGGTGAGTCACGTAGCCCTTGCGCGGATGATCGCTGCCCGCGTCGGCCACCACCGTGGTGTAGGCAAAGTCGGGCAGTGCCTCGGCGAAGGCGTCGAGCTCGTCGAGCTTGACCAGGTGGTCGTCGACGTTCACGCCGTAGAGCAGGCGCACCGGCTGATCGCAGGCCCTCTCCTGCAGCTGACGCAGCATGGAGAGGAACGGCGCCAGGCCGGTCCCCCCGGCCAGCATCAACACGGGCCGCTTCACTTCGCGCAGGTAGAAGCTGCCCATCGGCCCGGTCAGGGTCAGCGCATCCTCAGGCCTGGCCGCATCGCTGAGATAGCCGCTCATCAATCCATTCGGCACATTGCGGATCAGGAAGGAGGAGCGCCGCTCGCCGGGCCGCGAGCTGAACGAGTAGGAGCGGGTCTCGTCGCTGCCCGGCACCTGGATGTTGACGTACTGCCCCGGCAGGAAGGCGAGACCTTCGCCTTCGTCGAGATCCACGACCAGTTCGAAGCTGTCCTCGGAGAGGCGCTCGACTTCGGCGACCCGGGCCGGGAATTCGCCCACCGCGGTCTTGCACAGGGTCGAGGCCACCGGCACCTGTACCACGCAGTCCGACGACGGCACCATCTGGCAAGTCAGCACCTTGCCTTCGGCGAGTTCCTCATCGGAGAGTGCTTCGTCGAGGTATTCGTCGCCCAGGTCGAACTCCCCCTGTTCGCAGCTCCCCTTGCAGGTGCCGCAGACGCCGTCGGAGCAGTCCATGGGCAGGTTGACCTTGTGGCGATAGGCGGCGTCGAGCACCGTCTCGCCGTCCTTGCAGGAAATGAAACGTGTCACGCCGTCTTCGAAGTTGAGGGCTATCGTGTAGCTCATGCTCGTCTCCTTCCCACCGGGTTCGCGATCGTTCAGATGTGGTACACGTCGATGACCTGGTGGATGTAGTCGTTGTTGAGTACCACCTTCTTGGCGGTGATCAGCGGCGCGTCGCCGCTCACGTCGAGGGTGTAGAAGGACGTGCCGAAGTAGCTGCTCGTCTGCTGGTAGCGATGGCTCAGGGTGTGCCAGTTGAAGCGCAGCTCGACCGTGTCGCCCTCCTGGGAGAGCACTTCCAGGTTGGAAACCTGGTGCGTGGTGCGCGGCTCGGGGATGCTGGTGGCCCCGGAGCGCTCGGTCTTGATGCGGTAGACGCGATCCTCGAGTCCCTCGCGATTGGGGTAGTAGATCAGCGAGATCTCGCTCTGCGGATCCTCGGTCAGCCGGTCGTCGTCATCCCAGGCCGGCATCCAGAACACCACGTCCTTGTGGTAGCAGGTCAGCCATTCGTCCCACTCACGGTCGTCGAGCAGACGGGCTTCACGATGAACGAAGGCCTGGATGGTCAGAAAATCGATGCTCATGGTGCCCTCCTCAGGATGCGCTCGCTGCTGCCGGTGCGGTGGCGATGAACTGGCTGCGCTCTTTCTCGATGGCGCGCAGCATCTCCTCGACCCAGTGCTTGTGGTGCAGCACGTAGAGCCCTTCGTCCTCGGGCGAGGCGCCGCTGAGCAGCGGCTTCATGTCGATGGCCTTGGCATTGTCGTCGGGCCCTTCGATCCACTGCCTGGCACCGCGGGAAAGGTCGTTCCATCCGGCGTCGAGCCCGGCGTAGCCGTTCTGGCAGGCGCGGAACTCCTCCAGGTCGTCGGGCGTGCCCATGCCGCTGACATTGAAGAAGTCCTCGTACTGGCGGATGCGCAGGGCGCGGCTCTCGGCGGATTCTCCCTTGGGCGCGAAGCAGTAGATGGTGACCTCGCTCTTGTCCACGGCGATCGGCCGGATCACGCGGATCTGGGTGGAGAACTGGTCCATCAGATAGACGTTGGGATAGAGGCAGAGATTGCGGGTCTGGTTGACGATGGAATCGGCGCGCGCCTCGCCGAGCTCCTGCTCGATGCGCTCGCGCTGGGAGTAGACCGGGCGCACCTCGGGATTGAGCAGGCGCGTCCACAGCATCATGTGGCCGTTGTCGTAGGAGTAGAAACCACCCATGCTCTTCGACCAGCCGTTGGCGTCCACCGCCTTGGTGCCGCCGGCGTCGTAGTTGCGCCGCTCCATGGTCGAGGCGTAGTTCCAGTGCACGGTGCTGACGTGGTAGCCGTCGGCGCCGTTCTCGGCCCCCAGCTTCCAGTTGCCGTTGAAGGTATAGGAGGAGGTGCCGCGCAGGATCTCGATACCCTCCGGCGCCTGGTCGACGATATTGTCGATGATCTTGGTGGTCTCGCCCAGGTACTCGGTGAGCGGGGCAACGTCCGCGCTCAGGCTGCCGAACAGGAAGCCGCGGTAGTTCTCGAAGCGCGCCATGCGCTTGAGGTCGTGGGAGCCCTCCTGCTTGAAGCTTTCCGGATAGGCGCCGGTCTTCTCGTTCTTGGCCTTGAGCAACTTGCCGTCGTTCTTGAACGACCAGCCGTGGAACGGGCAGGTGAAGGTTCCCTTGTTGCCGCGCTTCTTGCGGCACAGGGTCGCGCCGCGGTGGGCGCAGGCATTGATCAGCGCATGCAGCTCGCCCTGCTTGTCGCGGGTAATGATGACCGGCTGGCGCCCCATGGTGACGGTCATGTAGTCGCCCGGCTCGCTGATCTGACTCTCATGGGCGAGAAACAGCCAGTTGCCTTCGAAGATGTGCTTCATCTCCAGCTCGAAGAAGGCCGGGTCGGTGAACATGCTGCGGTGGCAGCGGAAGACGCCGTTCTCGGGGTCGTCAACGACGGCACCGCGTACGCGTTTCTCGAGACGATCAAGCTGTGCGGTCATGGCTCCAACTCCTCGTGGCTCTTGTCAGGTCGTGAGGCTCCCCTACCCGCCGGCCAGGCCGGCGGGGGAGCGTTTCGTGTCGTCTGTCAGGTGTCTGGCGAAAGCGCCTGGCGCTCAGGCCTCGGCGGGTTCCTGCCGGGCCGGCGCCGCCTCATCCTCGAGGGCCCGTGGGCGCTTGTGGCGGCTCTGCCGCTCGGGGTCGGCGGTGGGGGTGAGCTCGACGTCGAACACCACCTCGGTGAAGGGCGCCTCGAGCCCACGCTTGGCGGCCTCGTCGGCGGACTCGATGCGGGTGGCGTCGACCACCAGCTCCTCGCGGGTCGCGAAGGCGAAGTCGTCCCACGTGTACTCGTCGCCGGCCAGGTTGATCTGGGTGGTCAGGTGGCGATGTCCGTCGGCGGAGACAAAGAAGTGGATGTGCGCCGGGCGCTGGCCGTGGCGGCCGAGTAGCTTGAGCACCTGGTCGGTGGGGCTGCCGGCCGGCACGCCGTAGCCGGAGGGGATGATGCTGCGCGCACGGTAGCGCCCCTCGGCATCGGCGAGAATGGTCCGGCGCAGGTTGTACTGCGACTGCGAGGGGTCGAAGAAGGAGTAGTTACCCTTGGAGTCGGCGTGCCAGATCTCGACCTGGGCACCGGGGATCGGCTTGCCCTGGGTATCGCGCACCTGGCCGGTCAACCACATCACCTCGGCGCCCTCGTCGCTGCCATCATCCATGCGCGCCTCGCCTTTGCTGACCGGCGCGCCAGCCACGTAGAGCGGCCCCTCGATGGTGCGCGGCGTACCGCCGGCAAGACCGGCCTGTTCGTCGGCGGCGTCCATGCGCATGTCGAGGTAGTGGTCGAAGCCGAGCCCCGGGGCCAGCAGGCCGAACTGCGATTCCTTCCCTAGCTCGTTGAGCAGGCTGACAGCCGACCAGAACTCCTCGGGGCTGACATCGAAATCATCGATCAGGCGGTACACGTCGGCGAGCAGGCGATGCAGGATCTGCTTGGTGCGGTGGCTGCCGCCCTGCTCGTCGAAGCCGGCCACGGCCTTCAGGAAGTTCTGCACGTCGGGGGTATCGGAGATTTTCACGGTCATGGGTCATTCCTCGTTGTCGTTGGTGGCCCCGTGGGGCTGGCGTGATGCGTCGTCTATCAGCTGTCGTCGTCGCGAATGGACGAGGGATGGCGGCACAGCGGCTTGACGCCGATCTCCATCCACGGGAAGAGCGGCAGGCCCGCGACGATCTCCTGCAGCTCGGCGTTGTCGCGTACGTCGAAGATGCTGACGTTGGCGTAGCTGCCAGCGACCCGCCACAGGTGACGCCACTTGCCGGCGCGCTGAAGTTCCTGGGCGTACGCCTTCTCGCGTGCCTTGATCGCGGCGGCCTCTTCGGCCGGCATCGACGGCGGCAGCTTGACGGTCATTTCCACTTGGAAAAGCATGAGTTCCTCCTCAACGGCGGACGTAGTGCGCCAGTTTGTCTTCATCCAGGGCGATACCCAGCCCCGGTCCCTTGGGCAGCGCGACGCCGAAATCGCCATAGGCGAGCGGCTCGGCGACGATGTCCTCCTTGAGCAGCAGGGGGCCGAACATCTCGCTGCCCCAGGCGAGCTCGGGTAGCGTGGCCCAGGCGTGCAGCGAGGCGGCGGTGCCGATGGTGCCCTCGAGCAGAGTGCCGCCGTAGAGGCCGATGCCAGCCGCCTGGGCCACCTGCGCCAGCGCCAGGGCACCGCGCGGGCCACCGGCCTTGGCGATCTTGAGCGCATAGGCGCCGCTGAAGCCGGCCGCCGCCAGTTCGAAACCGTCACGGGCATCGGCTACCGCCTCGTCGGCCAGCATCGGTACCTCGAAACGGTTGGCCAGGCGCACCAAGCCCGCATGCTCGCGGGCGGGAATCGGCTGTTCGATCAGGTCGATGCCGGCCGCCTGCAGCGCGGCGATACCGCGCACGGCCGTGGACTCGCTCCAGGCCTGGTTGACGTCGACGCGCACGCTGGCGCGCTCGCCCAGCGCCTCCTTGATGGCGGCGACGTGACGCACGTCGTCGTTTACGGCGTTGGCACCGATCTTGAGCTTGAAGTCGCAGTGGCGGCGCTGTTCCAGTCGCTGGAAGGCCTCGTCGATGTCGCGGCCGGTGTCGCCGCTGGCCAGGGTCCACAGCACCGGCAGGTGGTCATGGCGTGCACCGCCGAGCAGCTCGGCCACGGACAGTCCCAGGCGCTTGCCCTGGGCATCGAGCAGTGCGGTTTCCAAGGCCGACTTGGCGATGGCGTTGCCACGGGCGTGTCGGTCGAGTCGAGCCCGTAGCGCCGCGACGGCGGCCGCCGGCTGACCGATCAGCAGGGGCGCCAGGTAGGTGTCGATGTTGCGCTTGATGCTCTCCGGGCTCTCGGGGCCGTAGGCGAGCCCGCCGATGGTGGTGCCCTCACCCAGCCCCTCGACGCCATCGGAGTCGCGCAGACGCACGATGACCAGCGTCTGGCACGCCATGGTGGTCATGGAGAGCTTGTGGGGGCGGATGGTCGGCAGGTCGACCAGCAGCGTTTCGATGGACTCGATGACAGATGACATGCGCGCTCCGGCGGTTCGGTGTTTCGATACCGTGGCAGTTTGATTGCCCCCGTGAGGCCGAACCAATATCGTTTAGGTCCCAAGCCATACCCTGGAGGTATCATGGAGCTGCGACATCTACGCTACTTCTGCGTCGTGGCGGAGGAGCTTAACCTGACCCGGGCGGCCGCCAAGCTGCATATGGCCCAGCCCCCTTTATCTCGTCAAATCAAGCAACTAGAAAGCGAAGTCGGTGCAGAGCTGTTCGAGAGAAGCGCACGCGGATTGCGCCTGACACCGGCGGGCCAATTCTTCCATGAGCATACCCTGCAGATACTGGAGAAGGTCGACACCACCGTTGCCGCCACCCAGCGCCTGGCCCGAAGCAAGCGCGTGATGTTCGGCATCGGCTTCGTGCCGTCGGTGTTCTACGGACAGTTGCCCCTGCTGGTACGGGAATTACGACAAAAGGATAACGTTGAGCTGATGCTGGCCGAGCTGACCACGGTGCAGCAGATGAAAGCCTTGAAGAGCGGACGCATCGACATGGGCTTCGGCCGCATGCGCATCGACGATCCCGACGTGGAACAGGAGAACCTGTTCGACGAGCCGCTGATGGCGGCGCTGCCCGAGGGCCACCCGCTGGCCGACACGACACCGACCCTGGCCCAGCTCGCCGAGTATCCGCTTGTGCTGTTCCCGGCCCAGCCCCGCCCCAGCCTGGCCGACATGACGCTGGGCCTGTTTCGCCGCCGCGGCCTCAAGGTCACCGTGGCGCAAGAGGCCAACGAACTGCAGACGGCACTCGCGCTGGTTGCCTCGGAGATCGGTATCACCCTGGTGCCGGAACAGGTCAAACGGGTCCGGCGCGATGGCATCGTCTATGTCTACCTGGCCGATCCGGGCCTGACCTCACCCGTGATCTGCAGCCGGCGCAAGGGCGAAGCGCCCTCGCCGATCATGCGCGAGGCCAACGCCATCCTCGAGGTGCTGGTGGAGAATCGACGCAGCGGTCGATACCCATGACCTGCCGTGGCGAAATTCAGCCGTGTGGCGAGGCCACGGCCAGGCACGATGACCGGCTGCCGTGGCGCGACAGCGCGATGAACTCCTCCAGCACCAGCCCGACGGCGTCGAGCTGCGCCCTGAAATCCTCCTCGTAGGTCACGCGGCCGAAGTCGATGCTGGTGAGCCGCTTCAGCATCGGCTTGAGGGCTTCCATCCCGCGGGAGGGCCGTCGTTGGATGGTCTGGGTAAAATAGAGCCGGCCGCCCTGCTTGAGCAGCGTGCGGCAGTGACGCAGCGCCCGTTCGGGCTCGGGCAGCAGCATGAAGCTGGCGGAGAAGTAGACGGCGTCGTAGGGCCCGCCGTGATGATCGTAGACGGACTCGAGGCGCACTTCGGCACGCTCGGCCAGGGAGGAATCGTGCAGCCTTTGGCGGGCCCGCTCGATATAGTCGCGGTCGATATCGATGCCGGTCACGTGCAGGCGCTTCTGCTCCACCCGCTCAGCGTTGGCCAGGAGCGCCCCGGCCGTGCCGATGCCCACATCGAGAAGCGCCGCCCCCTCGGGAAGGCGGGCAAGCACCTCGGCATACCAGCGTGAGGTAAGCCGCAGGATCAGGGTGTCGTAAAGCAGGCTTCGGATCATGTCGCGCATCACAACAGATGAAGAGTCGCCAGATCAAGACGCCTTCGATGCCGAACGCCGCCGGCGTCCGCCACGCCGGGCTGCCAGCCGAGCTTCGGCCTTCTCCCTCAGTTGTGGCAGTGCCAGGCACTCCAAGTGCAGCGCCCATTCGCGCCGCATCCCCTCGTCGAAGGATTCGAAGGCCGCGGCATGCAAGGCCGCGAACATTCTGAAGCAGGCCGGGCTGTCACGCTCCACGCGGGGTAATACCTGGCGCTGGCGCTCGAGCCAGCCCGCCACGTCGGCCACCGGCACCTTGATGCGCCGGTGCCGCGTGCGGCGCACGCCCTGCGTTGCCAGTTGCCACGCCTCGGCCTGTTGCTGCCCCTCGCCGTGCAGGCGCGGTGCAATGCGGTCGATCAGCCCGAGCCGCAGTGCTTCGCTGGCGCCGATCGTCGTGCCAGCGAGCAGCAGGCGCAGCGCCGCCGCCAGCCCCACCAACCGTGGCAAGCGTTGGGTACCGCCGGCACAGGGGATCAACCCCAGGGCGATCTGCGGCAAGCCCAGGCGCAGCTCGGGCGGCCCAATCCGGTAATGGCAGGCCATGGCAAGCTCCAGCCCGCCGCCGAGCACGGCCCCGTGCAGCCAGGCTACGCAAGGCTTGTCGCAGTTTTCGATGGCCCAGGTCAGCTCGGGTAGTGACGGCACCTCGTGCAGCCGATCGAGCTCGCTCATGTCGGCACCTGCCGAGAAGCAACGGCCACCGGCCCGCAGCAGGATCCATTCCACTTCGGCACTGCTCTCGGCCTCGGCCAAGGCTTGCTGCAGCTCAAAGCGCAGCCGCTGGGTCAACGCGTTGACCGGCGGGTTGAACAGGGTGATCCGTGCGCAGTTGCCCTCACGGATCAAGGTCACGGCTCGGCTCATGAATCGTCTCGCTGTGTAAGGGTTGTGCACACCAAGGCCGCGGCACATGACAAGAGCTTGACATAGTTTGGCGCCTGCCACACGCCCAGCCTCAAGCCGGGACTAGCCTGCCTCAAACAAAGGACAATGTATTGACATAAATTTTAGGCTCGCCTAGTTTAATTTCAAGACGCGCGGGCACCAAGCAATCAGACCCTACGCCAACCACAACAATGAACAACGCCATATCAGGAGCTTGTATGTCCATTGAGACAAACCTGACTGCCGGACGCAGGCACGCCATGGTCGCCAGCGGCGCCTGGAATGACATGCTGTTGACAGATTATCTAGATGACGCGCTGGCCAGTGCTGCCAACCGTACCGCCATCGTCACCTACCGCCTGGCCGGCGGTACTCGCGATTCACTGACCTACCAGGAGCTGAGCGAGAAGGTCACGCGCCTGGCCGTGGCACTGACCGGACTCGGCGTGGCGAAAGGCGACGTAGTCTCCTGCCAGCTCCCCAACTGGTGGGAAATGACCGCCCTGCACCTGGCTTGCATCCGCATCGGTGCGGTACTCAACCCGCTGATGCCGATTTTTCGCGAGCATGAGCTGCGCTACATGCTGGCCCAGGCCGAGAGCAAGATACTCGTCGTGCCCGGCCTATTTCGCGGCTTCGACCACGCCGCGATGGCGCGACGCCTGAAATCTGAGCTGGCCTCGCTCGATCATGTCCTGGTGATCGGCGGACAGGGCGAGGACAGCTTCGAAAGGGTACTGCTCGAACGCGCCTGGGAACTGGAAGTCGATACTGCCGCGCTGTTTCGCGAGCGCCGCCCCGGCGGCGACGACGTAGTGCAGCTGCTCTACACCTCGGGCACCACCGGCAAGCCCAAGGGCGTAATGCATACCTCCAATACCCTGATGAGCCATATCCGCCCCTTCGCCACCCGCCTGGGGCTAGGCAATGACGATACCGTCTTCATGCCATCGCCACTGGCCCATCAGCTCGGCTTCCTCTACGGCCTGATGCTGCCGATCTACCTCAAGGCCACCGTGGTGCTGCAGGACACCTGGCAGCCGGCCAGCGCCGTCGAGATCATGCGTGCCGAAAGACCCAGCCTGATGCTCGGCTCCACCCCCTTCCTTGCCGACATCGCCGAGCAGGCCGTGGCCCACGGACCCGACTTGCAGTCGCTCAAGCTATTCATGTGCGCCGGCGCGCCGATCCCCAGCCCGGTGGTGGAGAAGGCGGCACGCAACCTGCCAACGCGGATCATTTCCGCCTGGGGCATGACCGAGAACGGTGCGGTGACCACCACCCGCCCCGGCGACGACCCTTCCCGCGCCGTACACACCGACGGCCTGCCGCTCCCCTTCATGGAACTCAAGGTGACCGACATGGAGGGCAATACCCTGCCCCCCGGCGAGGAAGGGCCGCTCTACGTGCGCGGCGCCAGCCTGTTCGTCGGCTACTTCAAGCAGCCCGAGCTCTACGGCGTCGATGCGGAAGGCTGGTTCCCCACCGGCGATCTGGCCCGGCTCGATGAGCACGGCTACGTGCGTATCACCGGCCGTTCCAAGGATGTGGTGATCCGCGGCGGCGAGAACATTCCCATCGTCGACATCGAGAACGCGCTCTACCAGCACCCGGCGATCCAGGCCGTGGCGCTAGTGGGCAGGCCCGACGAACGCCTGGGCGAGCGGCTGTGCGCCTACGTCACCCTCAAGGAGGGCCATGAATCGCTGACACTCGAAGCCATCACCGCCTTCCTCACCGAACGCCAGGTGACGCGCCAGTACCAGCCGGAGTTCCTGGAAGTGCTCGACGAGCTGCCACGTACACCGTCGGGGAAGATCCAGAAGTTCAAGCTGCGTGACAAGGCCAGCCAGGCCACACCGCCCGAATCGGCCTGATGTCCGCTGCTGCTTTCCGTTTGTCGATCACAGAAGAGAGAACCGAATGAGAGGACTCAAGCACAAGACCGTCATCGTCACCGGCGGCGGTGGTGGCATCGGCCGTGCCGTATCTCGGCGCTTCGCTGCAGAAGGCAGCAAGGTGGCGGTACTCGACCGTGACCTCGACGCCGCCCGCACCACGGTGGAACTGATCGCCGAAGCCGATGGCCAGGCCCGCGCCTATGGCGCCGACATTACCGACTATGGCGCCATCGTCGCGACTGTCGAGCGCATCGAGGCCGAGCTCGGCGTGCCCCGTGTGCTGGTCAACAATGCCGGCTTCGACCGCTTCATGCCGTTTCTCAAGACCGAGCCGGCGCTGTGGGAATCGCTGATCGCGGTGAACCTCACCGGCGCGCTCAACATGCATCACGTGGTATTGCCGAAGATGATCGAGGCCGGCGGCGGCAAGGTGATCAATATCGCCTCCGATGCCGCCCGGGTCGGCTCCTCCGGCGAGGCGGTCTATGCCGCGTGCAAGGCCGGGCTGCTGGGACTGAGCAAGACCCTGGCCCGCGAGCTCGCCACCAAGGGCGTAACCCTCAACGTGGTCTGCCCCGGCCCCACCGACACCGCCCTGCTGCAGGGTTTCGCCGAGACTTCCCGCGACCCCGAGAAGCTGCTCGAGGCGTTCCGCAACGCCGTGCCCATGCGCCGCATCGGCCAGCCCGAGGACTATCCCGGGATCATTGCCCTGCTCGCCAGCGACGACGCCGACTTCATTACCGGGCAGGTCATCAGTGTTTCCGGCGGGCTCACCATGGCGGGCTAGCCAGCGCTGATTCATAGCTGCGTTCGCGCCCTTGGTGAAGAGATAGCCGACGGCGGTGCGCGAAATACCGTTTCAGGAGATCGAGATGAACTACGAAGACATTCTCTTTGACGTCGACGACGGTGTGGCGACCATCACGATCAACCGTCCGGAGCGCTACAACGCCTTCCGCGGCCAGACCTGCATGGAGCTGCTCGACGCCTTCAACCGCGCCGGCTGGGACAAGTCGATCGGTGTGATCGTGCTGACCGGTGCGGGCGACCGGGCATTCTGCACCGGGGGCGACCAGGGGGCACACGCGGGACAGTACGACGGCCGAGGCATCATCGGCCTGCCGGTGGAAGAGCTGCAGACATTGATCCGTCAGGTCCCCAAGCCGGTGATCGCCCGCGTCAACGGTTTCGCCATCGGTGGTGGGCATGTGCTGCATGTGGTATGCGATCTGTCCATCGCTGCCGACACGGCCATCTTCGGCCAGGTCGGCCCCAAGGTGGGCTCGGTGGACCCGGGTTTCGGCACCGCCTATCTGGCCCGAGTGATCGGCGAAAAGCGCGCCCGCGAGATCTGGTACCTGTGCCGCAAGTACAGCGCCGCCCAGGCGCTGGAGTGGGGGCTGGTCAACGCCGTGGTGCCGCCCGAGCAGCTCGACGAGGAGGTACGCCGTTGGTGCGACGAGATCCTCGAGAAGAGCCCCACCGCACTCTCCATCGCCAAGCGCTCGTTCAATGCCGACAGCGAGAACATCGCCGGGATCGGCGCCCTGGGCATGCAGGCGCTGAGCCTCTATTACGAGACCGACGAGTCGCGCGAAGGGGTGGCCGCGTTCAAGGAGAAGCGCACGCCAGAGTTCCGGAAATATTACAAGTGACGGCCCCTGCCACGAGGACGACAGCATGAACTTTGCCTTTACCGAACAGCAGCAGGCCATTCGCGAGAGCGTGGCGCGGCTGGCCGCCGATGTCCTGGCACCGCGCTACCGCCTCCGCGAGCAGGAGGCGCGCATCGAGCGTGAGCTCATCGCCCAGCTGGGCGAGATGGGTTGCCTCGGCGGAGAGCTGCCTGATGCTTATGGTGGCAGCGGCCTTGACTGCGTGACCAGCGGCATCATCGTCGAGGAAATCGCCCGCGGCGATTTCAACGTTGCCTATCTGCCGCTGCTGGCCTCGCTCAACGGTCAGATCATCGCTCGCTACGCTCGCCCCGAACTGGCCCGGGAGTGGCTGACCGCAATCACCGCCGGGCGCAAGGTATGCTGCATCGCTCTGACCGAGCCCCACGGCGGTTCTGACGCCGCCAACCTCAAGCTCAAGGCCACCCGCGATGGCGAGCGCTTCCTCCTCAACGGCGAGAAGACATCGATCTCCATGGCTGACCAGTCCGACGTGGCAGTGGTGTTCGCCCGCACCGGCGCCCCGGAGCAGCGCGCCGGCGGCATCAGCGCCTTCCTGGTGCCGATGGATCTGCCGGGCATTTCTACCAGCCGTTTCGAGGACTCGGGTCAGCGCGCCATTGGCCGGGGCTCGATTTTCTTCGACAATGTCGCGGTACCGGCCGATCACATGCTCGGCGACGAGAGCCAGGGCTTCAAGCAGGTGATGCAGGGCTTCGACTACAGCCGCGCGCTGATCGGTCTGCAGTGCCTGGCGGTGGCCCAGCAATCGCTGGACGAAACCTGGCAGTGGCTCACCGAGCGCGAGGCCTTCGGCCAGAAACTGGCAGCGTTCCAGGGGCTGACGCATCCGCTGGCGGAGTACCAGACCTACGTGCAGGCCGCCCGCCTGCAGTGCTACTACGCGCTATGGCTGAAGGACAGCGAACGGCCTCACACCAGCGAGGCGGCCATGAACAAATGGTGGGGGCCCAAGCTCGCCTTCGATGCGATAAAGCAGTGCATGCTGGCCCACGGCCATACCGGCTGGGGCGAAGACATGCCCTTCTCCCAGCGCATGCGCGACGTGCTGGGGCTGCTGATCGGCGACGGTACCGCGCAGATCATGAAAAACATCATCGCCCGCCAGGCGCTGCCCAGATGAGCAGCCTCATCGCGACCGGATGCCCTGACCTTCGCCTGGCGGCCCTGCTCGACAAAGGAGTGCCATCAATGGCGATTCAGGACGACAAGAGCGTGGCCAACCGGCTGTTCTTCCGTCTCTTCCAGGCCAGCAACATCCTGCAGAAGCAGACGGTCGGCCAGGTCGGCCTCACCACGGTGCAGTGGGCCGTGTTGGGCGCCCTGTCGCGCAAGGGGTACGAGAAGGGTGTTTCCTTCAACCAGCTAACCGAGTACCTGATCGTCAGCCGCCAGAGCCTCGACGGCGTACTCAAGCGGCTCGAGCGGGACGATCACGTGCAGCGCATACCGCATCCGGAAGACAAGCGGGCACGCCTGATTCTGCTCACCGACAAGGGCCGCGCCTTCTGGGAGAGCCTGCAGCCGAGAATCCATGAATTTTACGCCCAGGGGCTCGCCAACTTCACCTTCGACGAGACGGTAAGCCTGCTGCACTACCTCAACAAGTTCCAGAAGGACCTGGAGTCCATCGCCATGCAGGAAGTCCCGACCGTCGAGCACGAGGAGACCTGACCACCCACCACGCCAAACCCGACCCCGAGCGACACCCTTTCGAACCACAACAACAATGGCTTCGTCATGCGACGAGGCAGGAGAGTTCGTATGTCCGCAAAACGTCAATTCGCTCTGAAAACCGGCCTGCTGGGCCTGGCCGTTGCGCTTGCTGCCGGCAGTGCCCAGGCCGAGATCAGCGACAACGAGATTCGCATCGGCTACCTCGCCGACATGTCCGGCCCCTACCGAGACCTGGCCGGTCCCGGCGGGCTGGAGGCGCTGCGCATGGCCGTGGAGGACCACGGTGGCAGCATTCACGGCGCGCCCATCGACGTATTCAGCGCAGACGATCGCAACAGCGCCGACGTGGGCGCCAATACCGTGCGCGAGTGGATCGACCAGCGTAACGTCGACATGGTCGGCGGGTTGGTCGCCTCCTCCGTCACCATCGCCGCCACCCAACTGCTCGCCGAGCACGACAAGATCGGCATGGTGGCCGGTGCGGCAGCGCTCAGTGTGACCAACGAGCACTGCACACCCAACCACATTCAATGGGTCTACGATACCCATGCCATGTCCAACGGCACGGCCCGCGCCATCGTCGATGAGGGCGGCGATACCTGGTATATCATCGCCGCCGACTACGCCTTCGGCCACTCGCTGGAAGCCGACGTGGAAAAGGTGGTGGAAGCGAGGGGCGGCCAGGTGCTGGGCAAGGTGCGACACCCCCTCAATACCGCCGACTTTTCGTCCTACATGCTGCAAGCCCAGGGCTCCGGGGCGAAGATCGTCGGCCTGGCCAACGCCGGTGCCGACACCGTCAACGCGATCAGTACCGCCGGGCAGTTCGGTCTGGCGGAATCAGGCCAGGCCTTGGCGGGACTGATGGTGTTCCTCAACGACATCCATGCGCTGGGCCTGGAAACCACCCAGGGCATGCAGCTCACCACCGGCTGGTACTGGGACATGAACGACGCCTCACGCGCCTGGGCGCAGCGCTACTTCGCGCGTGTCGGCCGCATGCCGACCATGGTCCAGGCCGGGGTCTACTCCAGCGTGATGCACTACCTCAACGCCATCGAAGCTACCGGCACGGACGATGCCGCCACGCTACGTGCCTGGATGGGCGAGACGCCGATCAACGACATGTTCGCCTCCAACGGCGTGATTTGCGAGGACGGCCGCATGGTCCACGACATGTACCTGGTTGAGGTGAAGTCGCCGGAGGAGTCCGAAGGCGAATGGGACCTCTACCGCATCCTGCGTACCATCCCGGGCGACGAGGCCTTCCTGCCACTGGAGCGGAGCGGTTGCAGTCTGGTCAATTCCTGAGCGCCTGCCGGACCGCTCCGCCAGCGGTCCGGCAGCTTCATTGAGGAGTGATTCATGCATGTCGACGATGCCATCCAGAGCCGTAAGTCCGTTCGCCGCTTTCTGCCCGATCCGGTGAGCTGCGAAACAGTCGCGCACATCATCGAGGTAGCCAGCCGCGCACCCAGCGGCAACAACATCCAACCGTGGAAAGTGCACGTAGTGACGGGCGTCGCGCGGGAGCGCCTGAGCAATTCCATTCTCGCTGCCTACGATGCGGGCGAGGATCACCATCCGGAGTATGACTACTACCCTACCGCGTGGTTCGAGCCCTACCGTGAGCGACGCCAGCGCTGCGGCTACGGACTCTACGAAACACTCGGCATCAAGCGCGAAGACAAGGTACGCCGCCACGCGCAGATGCGTCGCAATTTCCATTTTTTTGACGCTCCGGTAGCCATGATCGTGACGCTGGACCGGCGGCTCGAGGCCGGCAGCTACATGGACGCCGGCATGTTGATCCAGAGCCTGATGCTGGCCGCCCGTGGCCAGGGGCTGCACACCTGCGCCCAGGCTGCACTGGCCTGGTACCACGCGATCATTCGGGAGCAGTTGGGGCTCGAAACCAACGAGCTTGTGCTGTGCGCCATCGCCCTGGGCCATGAAGCCCCCGAGGCACCGGAGAACCACTTCATCACCGAGCGCGAGCCGTTAGCGTCTATCGCCACCTTTCCACGGCTTCTGCACGACATGACGCCAAACCCTGTTCGCACCGAGGCTTGCGCGCCTAGCCCAGACCAAGGTCGTGTTGCGACGTGCCAGCGGGGGCGCAACCATGTGAGCGAACGTACGTACGCTATACGTACACCAGCATTTACTTAACAAGGCCCGAACATGTGTGAACCCTGCGCTATCGTCACCGGCGGTGCCCGCAATATCGGCCAGGCGATCGCTCTGCGCCTGCAGCAGGACGGCTATCGCACCATCGTGCTGGATATCGTCGCTCCCGAGGCCGAATCGCTGAGGGACGATGCGCGCCTGGTCGACCTCAGCGAAGTGGAGGCCACCCGGGCGACACTCGCCGAGATCGCCGAAAACCATGCGGTGGCTTGCCTGGTCAACAACGTCGGGATCGTCGCGCCGGCACTGCTCGACGAGACGCGGGTGGAAGACTTCGATCGTTTGATGCACCTCAACGTGCGCTCGGCGCTGGTCTGCATCCAGGCATTGCTGCCGGGCATGCGCCAGCGCCGCCATGGTCGTATCGTCATGAACGCCAGCCGTGTGGTGCTGGGCAAGGAGGCGCGCAGCCTCTACAGCGCGACCAAAGGCGCGCTGCAGTCCATGGCCCGCACCTGGGCACTGGAGTTGGCCGGCGACGGCATCACGGTCAACTGCGTTGCCCCCGGCCCCATCGCCACCACTGCCTTCTGGGAGAACAATCCACCGGACTCGGAGCGCGCACGGCGCATCATCGACAACATCCCCGCGCAGCGCATGGGTCAGGCCGAAGACGTGGCCCAGGCGGTGAGCTTCTTCTGCGACAAGCGCAGCGGCTTCGTGACTGGCCAGACCCTGTTTGTCTGCGGCGGCGTCAGTGTTGGCTGACCCTTCGCGCTAGACGACACGGCGCTGGCGCAGCGCGTCGATCTCCTCCGGTGTCTTGCCGAGCAGCTGCGCCAGTACGGCCTCGGTATCCTCACCCAGCGCCGGCGGCGCCTTGCGGTACTCGATCCGGGTGCGCGAGTACTTGATCGGGTTGGCCACGCCGGGAATCGGCCCATAGTCAGACTCGAGTTCGATCTTCATCTCTCGCGCCTGGACCTGGGGGTCTTCGAACACCTGGGCAATATTCTGGATCGGCCCGCAGGGCACCGCGATCTCACCCAGCAGCGTCATCCATTCAGCCGCGGTACGTGAGCGAGTGATCTCGACCATCAGCGGCACCAGCTCGAGGCGATGGCGCACCCGCTCGGGATTGGTGGCGAAGCGCGGGTCCTCGGCCAGGTCGCGGCGCCCCACCGCCCGGCAAAAACGCTGGAACTGACCGTCATTGCCAATGGCGATGATCACCTTCTCTCCGTCGGCGGTGGGGAACGGCTGGTAGGGCACCAGGTTGGGGTGGTATTCGCCGGTGCGGGTGGGCGGCGTGCCGCTGCAGAAGTAGTTTTGCGCCTGGTTGGCCAACCAGCTCACCTGAACGTCGAGCAGCGCCATGTCGATGTACTGCCCCTCACCGGTCATGTGCCGGTGGTGCAGCGCACCGAGAATGGCGATGGCGGCATTCATGCCGGTGGTCAGATCCGCCACCGCCATGCCCACCCGCTGGGGGCCGGCACCCGGCTCGCCGTCAGCCGCGCCAGTGATGCTCATCAGCCCGCCCTGGGCCTGGATCAGGTAGTCGTAGCCCGCCATGGCGGCCATCGGCCCGGTCTGGCCAAAGCCGGTGATCGAGCAGTAGATCAGCCCCGGGTTGATGGCTTCCAGAGTGGCATGATCGAGCCCCTTGCGCGCCAGGCCGCCGCTCTTGAAGTTCTCCACCAGGATGTCACTCTCGGCGGCGAGCTCGCGAATCAGCGCCTGGCCCTCGGGTTTGCTCATGTCCACGGTGATGGAATGCTTGCCGCGGTTGGCCGACAGATAATAAGCCGACTCGCGGGTCTCGTTGCCGTTGCGATCCTTGAGCCAGGGCGGCCCCCAGTGACGCGTGTCGTCGCCACTTACTGGGCGCTCGACCTTGATCACTTCTGCCCCCATGTCGGCGAGTATCTGGGTGCACCAGGGCCCGGCCATCACGCGGCTCAGGTCGAGCACCCTCAGGCCGGTCAGCGGTCCCGCCATGTCATTGCCTCCGAATCTATTTATTCCGCACGTGTCCTGACACCTACGGAGCCTCCCGGGTCGTATCGATCTGAGACGGCAGGCGCCGCGCGGTCATGTAGCGATAGAGCGCCAACAGGATGGAGCCCAGCGTCAGGGCAATGAAGAACCAGGTAATCGGACCGCGCACGAAGATCGACAGGTCATTACCGCCAATCAATAGCGAGCGGCGTAAGTTGTCTTCGAACATCGGCCCCAGGATGAAACCGATCAGGAACGGCGCTGCCGGTATGGCTGCCCGGTTGAAGATGTAGCCCAACACCCCGAACGCCAGCATCAGCCATACGTCGAAGGTATCGTTGTTCACGGCGTAGGCCCCGTAGACGCAGAACATCAACACGATGGGGAAAAGGATTTCCTTGGGGATGTCGGCAATCAGCGAGAAGTACTTGATGGCACCGTTACCCACTACCAGCAGCACCAGCGAGCTGAACATGATCCCCATGAATAACGCATAGATAAGGGTAAGGTTTTCCTGGAACATGACCGGTCCGGGAGTCAGTCCGTGGACCATGAAGGCGCCGAGAATGATCGCGGTGATCACGTCGCCAGGGATGCCCAGCGACAACAGCGGGATCATGGTCGCCCCCGCCACGCCATTGTTGCCGGCTTCCGAAGCGGCCACGCCTTCCACCTCGCCTTTCCCGAAATTTTCCTTGCGGGGGGAACGGCGGCGGGCATCGCTGTAGGAAATAAAGGCGGCCGCCGTCGCCCCGGTACCGGGAATGGCCCCGATGATGACACCGATCAGGCTGCCACGAATGATGGTTTTCAGGCTCCGCTTCATCTCGGAAAGGGTCACGCTGGCACCGCTGGCCTTGGCCTTGAGGTGCGGCAGTGCCTTCTTGCGGTAAAACTCGATGATCTCGGGGATGGCGAACAGCCCGATGAGTAACGGAATGAAGGAAATCGAGTCCATCAGATTGTAATTGCCGAAGGTAAGTCGTGGAGAGCCATAGACTTCGTCCAACCCCACCAGCGAGAGCAGGATGCCCATCAACGCCGCCAGCAGGCCCTTGATCATCGAGCCGCTGGCCAGCGAGATGATGATGGTCAACGAGAAGCAGATCAGCCAGAAGAACTCGGGGGCGCCGAAGTTCAGGGCAATCTTGGCCAGGTAGGCGGCAAAGAAGATCAAGGCAATATTGGAGATGAAATCGGCGATGACCGAAGAATACAGCGCCATCTTGAGGGCTTTCTTGGCGTGCCCCTGCTGGGCCATCGGATAACCGTCGAGCAGCGTGCATGCCGACGCGGGCGAACCGGGCGTACGGATCAGGATGGCGGTGATGGAACCGCCGTACATGCCGCCCTTGTAGATGCCGACCAGCAGCAGGATGGCGGCAACCGGTTCCATTGAGAAGGTGAAGGGCAAGGCCAGCGCTACCGCCATGGTAGCGGTGAGGCCGGGAATGGAGCCCACTACCACACCGATGACGACTCCCAGCGCAATGGCTAGGAAGTTCTCCGGCTGGAGGAAGAGTTGCAGAACTTCCGAAACGATATCCATGCGTCATCCAGTACCCGATTGAGCAGTCAGAAAGGCATCACCGGTAGCGGCACGTTCATGACCTTGACGAAGACGAAGGTGACGGCAGCCGGGAAAATGATGGCCAGGCCATAGACCCACCAGGTGCGTACCGGATGGGCAGCGAAGAGGATCAGCGTCGCCAGGATCCCGCTGATCACCGCGCCCAGCGCCTCGAAAAGCGCGACGTAGACCACCAAGCCCACCATCATCAGGGCGAAACGCCACCACGGCCCCTTATCGATACGGCGCCCATCCTCCTTGTCGGTGTTGTCAACCAGCAGCCCCTGCACGATCAGCAGGAGGGAAAAGCCGAGCAACAGCCAACCCACGATACGCGGCAGCCAACGCGGTGACATCATGGGACTTTCCAGTATCGGAGGCTCGCCGATGTAGTTGGGCACCAGGTAAAACAACAGAATGGCGGAAGCGATCAGTGACACGACACCGGCCAGGACGTCTCCCGGGTCCCGGATCGGCCCACCGCGCTTGTGAACGGGTGTCGACATAACCACCTCATCTCGAAAAACAGGTGAGGCGAGGACACTGCCCTCGCCTCATCGGTCGCTGGGTGGAACCGGACGTTACTGGCTGATGCCCGCCTGCTCGGCGACTTCTTGCCAGCGCTCCACCTCCTCGGCGATGAACTGCTTGAACTCCTCCCCCGCCACCTGGCCGGGCTCGGCGCCAAGCTGTTCGGCAAAGTCGAGGAACTCCTCGCGCTGCATCACCGCCTCGAGGGCCTCGCGCATGGCGTCCTGCGCCTCCTCGGGGAAGGACTCATGGGCGATCAGGCCGAACCAGGCGGTAGTGACGAACTGGTCAAGATTATAGTCGCCGACTTCGCTCAGGGTCGGCACGTCCGGCAGGTGCTCGGAGCGCTCGGCGGAGGTCACGGCCAAGGCCTTCAGATCACCGGATTTTATGTGCGAAAGCACGGTTGGCATATTCTCGAACGACACGTCGACGTCGCCGCCCAGCAGAGCCGGCAGCGCCGCCCCGCTACCGGCGAACGGTACCGCCGTCATGTTGGTTTCGGTCAGTGTCTTGAACAGCTCGCCCGACATGTGGATTGAGCTGCCCACACCGCTGTGGCTGAACGTCATGTTCTCCTGCTTGGCGGCCTCGACAAATTCCTCAACGCTGTCGTAGGGACTGTCGGCCGGCACCACCATGACATTGGGGATGTCGATCAGGTTCTGCAGGAAGACAAAGTCCTCGACCGGATCGTAGGCCAGATCGGGATAGATCGCCGCACCGATGGAGTGGCCCGGTGAGGCCATGAGGATGGTGTGGTCGACGTCGCGGCCACCGCGTGCCAGGCGCCCGGTCGCCACGGTAGAGCCCGCCCCGGGACGGTTCTCGACCACCACGTTGGTATCCAGCTCCTCCTGGAGCAGGTCGGCAACGCGGCGAGACAGCACGTCGGTGGTACCGCCCGGGGCATAGGGAACGACGAGGCGAACGTCGTCGCTCGGCCACTCATCAGCTTGAGCCGCCGAAAGGGACATTGCCATGGCCAGGCCGCCACCACACACCGCAAGGCAGACTTTCTTCAACACATTCTTTTTCACAGCAGTCATCACATTACCCTCTCGTCGCCGATTGGAATTGTTCGCAAAGCGCACATTTATTCGTTATGAATCGAGAGTACTGGGTTACTACCAAGGCCCAAACCCGACCTTAGTCTTAGCGAAGACGCCAACAAACACAAAAAACCCGGGCCAAACCACCACAGCCCGGGCAAGGAGGAAGCGGGGAAGCGCGCTACTCGAGCGACTCGTAGGGCAACCCGACGTAGTTCTCGGCAATGGTCTTGAGGCCAGCCTCGGATGAGGTGAGGTAGTCGAGTTCGGCCTGCTGCATTCGGGTCTCGAAGCCCTCTTCTTCGGAGAACTTGTGCAGCAACGAGGTCATCCACCAGGAGAAGCGCTCGGCCTTCCAGATCCGCTTGAGGCAGGTGCGCGAGTAGTTGGGGATCAGGTCGGTGCGGCCCTCATGATAGACCTTGACCATCAAGCGGTAGAGCGTATTGACGTCGCTGGCCGCCAGGTTGAGCCCCTTGGCGCCGGTGGGCGGCACGATGTGCGCGGCATCGCCCACCAGGAACAACCGGCCGTACTGCATCGGCTCGACGACGAAGCTGCGCAGCGGCGCGATGCTCTTCTCCAACGACGGGCCGGTCACCAGCTTGGCAGCCACCTCCTCGGGCAGGCGGCGCTTGAGTTCTTCCCAGAAGCGCTCATCGGACCACGCCTCGACCTTTTCGTCGAGCGGCACCTGGACGTAGTAGCGGCTGCGCGTCGGCGAGCGCATGCTGCACAGGGCAAAGCCGCGTTCGTGGCGGGCGTAGATCAGCTCGTCCGACACCGGTGGCGTGTCCGCCAGCAACCCCAGCCAGCCGAACGGGTAAACCTTCTCGAATTCCTTGATGCTTTCCTTGGGGATCGACCGGCGGGACACCCCGTGGAAGCCGTCGCAGCCGGCCACGTAGTCGCAGTCGAGGCGCAGCGTCTCGCCATCCTTCTCAAACGTCACGTAGGGAGCATTGCTATCGAGATCGTGAGGCTGAACGTTATCCGCCTCGTAGATCGTCATGCCGCCGGTCGCCTCGCGAGCGGCCATCAGGTCGCGGGTCACTTCGGTCTGGCCGTAGACCATCACCGTCTTGCCGCCGGTGAGCCCGGCCAGATCAACGCGCACGCGGCGGTTGTCGAAGGCCAGCTCGACGCCGTCGTGGGGCAAGCCCTCCGCATCCATGCGCTCGTCGACGCCCGCCTCGCGCAGCAGGTCGACCATGCCCTGCTCCAGCACGCCGGCACGGATGCGGCTGAGCACATACCCACCGCTCTTGCGTTCGAGGATGACATTGTCTATGCCCTGGCGGCTGAGTAGCTGGCCGAGCAGCAACCCGGAAGGTCCGGCACCGATGATGGCGACCTGTGTCTTCATGAGGAGAGCTCCGTTGTTATGACCTTGCGACGTGTGTTCGCCATGAATTGCATTTTTCAATGAAAGAGGCGCGTGGATAAGGCATGATTGACTTCATTCATTGGACATTTCGCTGACAGACCGTCGACTTTGGTCGTACCCTCGGAGGCAAGAACATGTCGGCAACTCCAGCCGCCTCGGTGCCCGTCTTCAAGCTCTATGGCGAGACCCGCCACTGGCCTACGCCGGACCTGCTGCACTGCGAATCGATACCCGAGCGCAGCCGGCTGCATGATTGGTACATCCGCCCCCATCGGCACGCAGATCTCGTCCATGTACTGCATGTCGCCGGGGGACGCGTGGAGCTCGAACTGGAAGGCAGCCGACGAGCCCTGCAGGGGCCGCTGGCGATCGTGGTGCCGGCCATGGCGATACACGGGTTTCGTTTCTCCGAGAACGTGAAAGGCCATATCGTCACCCTGGCCCAACCGCTGGCCGAGCGCCTGACACACGACTTGGCCGAGCAGGGCAAGGCACTCGCTCGTGCGGGCTACCATCCCCTCGACCGGACGCAGGCGGCGAGGCGAATCGCCACCCTGGTAGCGCAGATAGACGAAGAGTACCGCCAGCCGTCGCCGGGTCGCACCAACCTGCTCGAAGCCCTGGCCCAGGCTCTGGTCGTGGAGCTGTCGCGGCTTGCCGTGAGCCGCGATGAGCGCTCGCCACCTACCGGTCCACGCCAGCGCCACAAGGGTTATGAGCACCTGGCCAGCTACCAGGCGCTGATCGAGGCCCAATACCGGCAGCAACCCGGCATCGAGCGCTTCGCCGAGCAGCTCGGCATGAGCAGCGCACACCTCAACGCCCTGTGCCGCCGACTGGCCGATCGCAGCGCACTGCAGCTGCTTCATGAACGCCTGTTGCTGGAAGCCAAACGACAGCTCACCTACACCAACATGACCATCAGCCAGGTCGCCGACAGCCTCGGCTTTTCCGAGCCGGCCTATTTCACCCGTTTCTTCAAGCGCAATACCGGCCTCTCGCCCAAGGCGTTTCGCCTGCGCCAGGATGCCGGAGTGGGCTATAAAAACGACGCCCCCGGCCAGACGAACTGAGCGGGGGCGCAGCTTAGACCAAAGGCAGCTTAGATCGGATAGTGGCGCGGGCCAAGCTGCACCGTCATCCAGCGCAGCTCGGTGAACTCCTCGATGCCGGCACGACCGCCGAAGCGCCCGTAACCGCTCGACTTGACCCCGCCGAAGGGCATCTGGGGCTCGTCGTGCACCGTGGGGGCGTTGATGTGGCAAATGCCCGATTCGATGCGCGCCGCCACCTTCATGGCCCGAGCCGTGTCGCGGCTGAATACCGCGGCGGAAAGACCGTAGTCGCTGTCGTTGGCGATCCGAATGGCTTCTTCTTCGCCGTCGACGCGCATCATCGCGACCACCGGGCCGAAGGACTCCTCGCGATAAAGCCGCATCTCCTCCGTTACTCCATCGACCACGGTAGCCGGCATGACGACCCCCTCCGCCTTGCCGCCGCTGGCAAGTCGCGCCCCCTTGGCCACGGCGTCGTCGAGCAGCCCATTGAGCTTCTCGCCCGACTCGGCATTGATCAGGGTCCCCAGGGCATTACCTTCTTCACGCGGGTCGCCCGCCTTGAGCGCCTTGGCGCGTGCAGCAAGCTTTTCGACGAAGGCGTCGGCCACCGAACGATCGACGATCAGGCGCTCGGTGGACATGCAGATCTGGCCCTGGTTGAAGAAGGCACCGAAGATCGCCGCATCCACGGCGGCGTCCAGGTCCGCGTCGTCCAGCACCAGGAAGGGCGCCTTGCCGCCCAGTTCAAGCAGCACCGGCTTGAGGTGCTTGGCGGCCTTCTCGGCGATGATACGACCCACCGGGGTGGAGCCGGTGAAGTTGATGCGGCGCACGGCAGGGTGAGTGATCAGTGCCTCGACCACTTCCGGTGCTTCGTGAGGGGCGTTGGCAATCACATTGACCACGCCATCGCCAAGGCCCGCTGCTACCAGTACCTCTCCGATCAAATGATGGGTGGCCGGACACTGTTCCGAGGCCTTGAGGATCACCGTGTTGCCGCACGCCAACGGCGTAGCGACGGCTCGCGTGCCCAGGATGATCGGCGCGTTCCACGGGGCGATGCCCACCACCACGCCACAGGGCACCCGCACCCCCATGGCCAGGTTGTCGGGCACGTTGGAGGGAATCACGTCGCCCTGGATCTGCGTGGTCAGTACTGCCGCCTCGCGCAGCATGCCGGCGGCAATCATCACATTGAATCCCGCCCAACCCGGCGTGGCACCGGTCTCATCCACCATGCGCTCGATAAATTCAGCCTGGCGCGCTTCCATGAGCTCGGCTGCCTTGAGCAGCTTGCCGCGTCGCTCGCCGGGCCCGGCCTGCGACCAAGCCGCGAAGGCCTCGCCCGCCGCCTCGGCTGCGGCCCGGGCATCCTCGACCGATGCCGCCGCCGCTCGGGTCACTGTCTTGCCGCTCAACGGATTGGCGCGCTCGAAGCTGGCACCGTTCCTGGCGCTACGGGGAGCGCCACCAATCAAAAGCTCCAGTTCGTTCATGTTCCGTTCTCCTTGTTTCAGTCAGTTCAACCGAGCCATGCCGTCAGGTCATAGACGGGATTGGGCCACGCCAGCTTCAGCAAGTGTTCGAAAAGCACATAGGCCACGGCCCAGAACCCCAGAGTCACCGGCAGCGCAATCTTGAGCTTCTCGCCCATGGCCCGCATATAAATGAGCAAAAAGACCGGCAATGCCCACATCAGGCCGATGGCCCATGACACCACACCCAGCATGCCGAACAGCAGCAGGAAACGCGCACCGCGCCAGAGGATCTGGGCCGGCGTCAGTTCGCCGAAATCGGTCACCAAGTCGTAGTGCGCTTCTTCTTGTTGCACGGTGCCTTCCGCATAGGTCGGCCGGATCCAGAGCGAGAGCAACGCCACCAGGCTGCTGACCAAACACAGCAATGAGGCGGCAACCGGCATGGCTGCCGCCGACGGATGCCACTCCATGGCCAGCCAAGTGGCATAAGCCGCTACTACCAACACGACCAGAGTAAACACAACCTCTAGGTTAAAGTGCATCCGCCACGCGAAGCGGGAAATCGTCCGCCGTTTACGCCACAAACCGGCCATGCGCTTGAAGAACACCCCGAGCAGGAACAAGCCGGTAATTACCAGCAGCAGCGCGACGACCGGGCGCGTAGTCCAAGTCCAGCCGTGAATGTTCATCGAGATGAAGTAGTACTTCTCGACCAGCGGGGCGAGGATGAATGCGAGGAATAGCGGCGCCCTGGGCCACTGCACGCGCTTCATCAGCCAGCCGACCAGCCCGATCAGCACCAGAAAGAGCACATCCTCCCACTGCCGCGAGGATTGCAACGCACCGACGAACACTACCGAGGCAATTAGGGGCACCAGTATCGCCGAGCGTACGAATACAACTTGCGACAGCGGCTTGGCCAGACCGAAAGCAAAGATGCCGCCAATGACGTTAGCAATGACGATTGTCCACACCATCATGTAGGTGACGTCGAGATGGCGGCTGAGCATATCCGGCCCGGGCGCGATGCCGTGCAGCAGAAAAGCTCCAAGCAATAGCGCCATGGGCGCAGAACCGGGTACGCCCAGCACCACGGTGGGTAGCAGTGAGCCGCCTACGGTAGCGTTGTTCGACGATTCAGCAGCGATTACGCCACGCACGTCACCCTGACCGAACTTCTTCTCCCCGCGTGTTGTCATGCTGGTGAATGAATAGACCAGCCACGGAATGACGGCAGGCCCGATGGCAGGTATCACGCCCAGTGCCGAGCTGGCCGCAGAGTTGCGCGTCACCGGCAGGATGTTCTTTAGGGTGTCTTTCAGGCCCAGTCCGGCCCCGTCCAGGGTGGATTTTCGTCCATCGCGTGCGATTGCTTTGGACTGGATGGCAAGATCGGCCAGCTCAGGAATGGCATAAATGCCCAGAGCCACGACCAGGATGTGCAGGCCATCCCAAAGATAGATCGAATCGAAGGTCCAACGCAGCTCGGCGGTGTTGGGGTCTTGGCCGATGAAGGCCAGCATGATGCCGATGGCCGCCGCCGCCAGCCCCCGGGCCATCGAGCCACCGGAGAGTGCCGCCACCATGGCGAGCCCGAGAAGACAGAAGGCCAACAGCTCAGCCGAAGTGGCCCCCATCAGTACCGGCATGATGACCGGGATCACCAGCAGCAGGATCAGCGCGCCGATCACGCCGCCGATGACCGATGACGTGAATGCCGCTCCCAGGGCACGGCCGGCCTCGCCATTCTTTGCCATGGGATAACCGTCTAGCACCGTAACCATGGAAGTCGGCGTGCCCGGCACGCCGAACAGGATGGCCGGAATGGTATCGGCGGTCGACATCACCGCCATGGCGCCGAGAAGGAAGGCCATAGCTTCCATCGGGCTCATACTGAAGGTGAAGGGCAACAGCAGTGCAATTCCCATCAGGCCCCCGACACCCGGGATGACCGACATGAGCGTGCCGATCACGACGCCAATAAACATGTAAAACAGCATTTCGGGCTGGCTCAACATGGCGAAGGCACTCGCCATCTGGCCTATGAAATCGACTTCCATACAGACCTCGTGAGGTGTGTCGGTTCACACCTGGCCCCGGATAATTCCGGGGCATCGTGTGCTTTATTAGGACTGACAGGTCAGTTGGAAAGCTCGAAGAACCACTGCTCGACTTCCTCGGATACTTTTGATGATTCAGCAATCAAGTCGTCCAGCCATTCCCCCGAGGCATAGTTCACCGGAATGTCGCGCTCTTCTGCCTCGGCGATGAACTCGGGATCGTTGACGGTCTTTTCTAAAACATCACGCAGGTATTCGATGCGTTCTTCGGGTACGCCGGGCGGCGCAAGCAGTGAAAGACCCAGCGCCGCAGATTGAGCCACCGCCTCGGCCATGCCGTAGTAGGGGTTGTCTTCGTCGATCAAGTCGAGAATGTTTTCCGCATCCTCAAGGCCCTCAAGCGGCTCCAGCCCCAAGATACCCAGCACATTGATTTCGCCGCTCTCGACCAGATGCCACTTGTTCGACAGAAGGTTGGCCGGCTCGGCGGTGGTGCTGTCGACCTCGCCCTGCTCCATGGCCAGGAAGGTCGGGCCGCCGCCGGAGTAGCCCGGGATACGGCGGAAGTTAGTCCCTAATGCATCGTTAGCGACGGTCATGTACTGATCCAGCGAGGTGCCCACGGTCATGATCGCGTGCGTGATCGGTTCCTCGGCGTCGATGGCATCCTGGAAGCTGGCAATGCCGCTATCCGCCCGAGCCACGAACACTCGAGGCAGGTCCACCAAACGACCTATGGCGAGGAATTCATCGGCTTCGTAGCGTACCTGATTGGGGTTGGAGAACTTCGACGAGACCAGGGCTGGAACCGGCATGCCGATATAGGTGCCATCCTTAGGCGCGGCCTGGAACAGGTAGTTGGCGCCCACGGCACCGCCGCCGCCGGTACGATGCTCCAACACGATGTCGGTACTTTCGGGGAGATACTTCTCCATGTGCTTCATGGTCAGCAGCAGATAGAGATCCATCGTGCCGCCGGCTCCAGTGGTGCTGACCATCCGAATGGTCTTGTCCTCGTAGAAGTCTTCCGTAGCCTGAGAAACCAATGGCGTGATACAGGCAGCCGCCAGCAGTGAGACAGCGAAGCGCTTGTGAAAAGACATCAGGTTTCCTCCGTTGCGAACTGTCGTAACGGCAGTTTCGCCTCGTTATTTTTGGTGTGGCCCTATGGCCAACTGACAGACAAAATAAGTTCGCATTGCGAACGTTAATTTGTCATACGCACAGGGTTGCAATAAACGTGGGAAACGTCAATTGGTGCAGCGCACCATGAAAGGGCTATACAAATGCGCAGCAAACCCTATAAAAACCAATAAAATTCAGAGGCTTGGAAAAACGCCCAGCACAAGCATTCGGAATGGGCGTCAGCCGCATACGACCAAAGGGGGAGAAAATAGAACAGAAAGAAGGTGATACCGCTTCTTATGAGACAGCCTCGAAACCGGGACTTTAACGGTCCCGGTATGTGTAGACGCACAGATGCAACGAAACGCGCTGACTGAGGAGCGTCGATGACTACTGAAGCCTCTCCTCCCTTGTTTCGAATGCTGGCGCATTAGGGCAAAACGCTCGACAGCGCTCTTGGTCGGCTCCCGCGCGCAGCGCTCGCCAACAACGGCCCACCACAGGGCAACGGTCGCATTCCCGCTGCAACTCGGCCAGGGCCTGCCGATCATCAGGATCAAAATCCTTCGTGGTAAGGCCGAAGCGGGCCATCATGGGAGGCAACAAAGTTAGGCTGGGAATCAGGTCGACTTCACCACCACGGTTGAGGCTGCGAGCGACTTCCCGTTCGAAGGCCGGCGACATGGGAGTCGCGAAATCCCGCACCATCGCCTGGTACGTCGGGGCGGCCTCGCGGCGCATTTCATATACCAGACGCGGCATGGAGGCATCGAAGAGAAAGCCCCCCAGCCGCTGGAACCAGGTGCGGGGACGATGGGTGGAATTCAGGGCTTCATCATGCATGGTTCACCTCTAAGGTTCACGTCTCCTTTCCAGGCCAAGGGCCATGCAGCCAGCATGATGCAGCCCTACCCGCAAACCAATTGAGAGTTCCATGCACTGCCATAACCAATTCGATATGACGCAGCACCCTGATTGTCCGGGCGCTGCGTCCACTGATGCACTCAGAGCAGAAACAGCGTCGTCAGCACCGGGAACGCCAGCAGCAGGGCCAGGCGCAGGAAGTCCGAGACAATGAATGGCGCCACGCCGCGGAAGATCTCGCCCAACCCCACATGGGGCGCCATGGCCTTGATCACGAACACGTTCATGCCCACCGGCGGCGTGATCAGGCCCAGCTCCACGGTCAGCACGGTGATGATGCCGAACCACACCGGGTCGATACCCAGCATCTGGATGATCGGGAACACCACCGGCACGGTGATCACCAGCATGGCGATCGAGTCCATGAACATGCCGAGCACGAAGTAGAGCAGCAGGATGCACAGCACCACGACGAACGGCGCCAGGTCCATGGTGAGCAGCATGTCGCTGATCGAGAACGAGATGCGCGACACCGAGATGAAGTAACCCAGCATCTCGGCACCGACCAGCATGAAGAACACGACGGCGGAGAGCGCCAGCGTCTCCTGCACGCTGCGCCACAGGTCGGCGCCACGGATCCCCTTGGCCAGCGCATAGAGCAACGTGGCGAAGGCGCCGACGCTTGCCCCCTCGGTGGGCGTGAAGGCACCGAAGTAGATACCCAAGATCATCACCAGGAACACGCCGAAGAAAGGTACCAGCCCCCCCAGTGAGGCCAGCTTCTCCTTCAGGCCGGTGGGTTCGCCGGCCACGGCCAGCGAAGGACGCAGGCGCATCACCACGCTGACGGTCAGCGCATACATGACCAGGCCCATCAGGCCGGGCACCAGGCCGGCCATGAACATGTCGCCCACCGACTGCTCGGTGAGGATGGCGTAAATCAGCAGGGCGATACTCGGCGGGATCATGATGCCCAACGTGCCGCCGGCGGCCAGCGCACCGGTGGCCAGGCCGCGGTTGTAACCGTAGCGCTCCATCTCGGGCAGCGCCACGCGGGTCATGGTGCTGGCGGTGGCCAGCGACGAACCGGAGATCGCCGAGAACACCCCGCAAGAGCCCACCGCGGCGATCGCCAAGCCGCCCTTCCAGCCGCCGCAGATGACCCGGGTCGAATGGAAAAGCTTGCCGGCCATGCCCGAATGAGCCGCCAGCACACCCATGAGGATGAACATCGGCACGGCGCTGAAGCTGTAGTTCGACAGCACCTCCACCGGCACGGTCTTGAGCTGGGAGATGGCCGCGCCCCAGCTGATCACCTGGGCGAAACCCACTACGCCGACGACCAGCATGGTCAGCGCCACCGGGACGCGCAGCACCATCAAAAGCAGCAGCAGGCCAAGGCCCAGGGCGCCGATCGCTTCACTCCCCATGGCTCACCTCCCCTTCGGCACCGAAGACGGCACTGAGCAGGGCATGCAGCAGGCTGCGCAGGCCCAACAGCAGGCTCAAGCCGGCGGCAACCGTGTAGATCGGCCCCATCGGCAATCGCAGGTCCTGCGTTACCTCACCGTGGCGGGCGGCAGCCGCCGCCGAGTCGAGCAGGCCGAGGAAGAGCACCAGCCCCAGGGCGGCGAAGCCCAGCAGGTAAAAACCATGCAGGCGATTCTTGATGCCTTGTGAAAGGCCATGGGAAAAGGCTTCGACCACGACCTGGCTCTTCTCGACGTTGGCCGCCATGGCCGCCAACAATGCGAACAGCATCAGGTAGCTGACCAGTTCGACACTTCCACTCACACGCAGCGCCACGGCACCTTCGGTGATGCGTGCAAGGTAGCGCGTGCCGACATCGGCAATCGTCACCGCCAGCAGCGCCACCAGCGCTACGCCGGCCACGAGGCGGCAAACGAGGGCCAGCCAATGGCTGACCCGTTCCAGATGAACCTGCATGGCTTAGCCCTGATCCTGCGCGCAGCTGGAATTCCGTGCCTCGAGAGCGGCCTCATAGATGTCGCGCGCCTGGCTCAGGCCACGTTCTTCGAGCTCAGCCAGATAATTGTCGATACCATCCTGCAGCGGCTGCTGCCAGTCGGGATCCTCCAGCGGATTCTCGATCACGCGAATGGTGTGGCCAGCTTCCTCGGCCTCCTGCTTGCCTGCCACGTCGAGCGCTGCGAACACCTCACCGGCTTTCTCCGCCCACTTCATGCCGGAGTTCGCGTCGATCGCCTCCTGCTGCTCGGGCGAGAGGCTGTCGTAGGTGCGCTGGTTCATGGTGGCAACGAAGATCAAGGTATAGAATGGAACCTCGGTGTGGTACTCGACCAGCTCGTTGATGCGAAAGCCCTTCAGCCCCTCCCAGGGGAAGCTCAAGCCGTCGACCACGCCGCGCTGCATGGCGGTGTAGATGTCTGGCGCCGGCATGCCGACCGGGTTGGCGCCCATGTTTTCGAGGATGTCCCCCGCCACGGCAGTGGGACGGCGAATGCGCAGCCCCTCGAGATCGGACGGTTTCTGAACGTCCGTGTCGACGGTATGGATCCCACCGGGGCCGGTGGTGAAGAAGAACAGCGGGCGCGAGTCGTCATACTCCTCGTCTAGGTGTCCTTCCTCATACAGGCTCTGCAGGATGCAGGCACCCTGCGGCGCACTGTCGGCCACACCGGGCAACTCTACGATCTGCGACAGCGGGAAGCGCCCCGCCGTGTAGCCTTGGGCGGTAATGCCGATATCCGAGATGCCGTTGACGGCCGCCTCGTAGATGGCATCCGGCTTGGCGAGGGTGCCGGAGGGGAAGATCTCGACACTCAACTCACCGCCGGCGTCTTCTTCCACGGCATCGGCCCAGGCTTCGAAGATATCCTGGTTGATGCCAGAGGCGCCCGGCCAGAAATGCGCCACGCGAAGGGTGGTGGCGGCTTGCGCCGAGGCAACGGTAACACTGGCGATGGAAGCCGCCAGCAGGCAACGGGACAGGGTGCGCTTCATGGGGTGCCTCCGGAAGACTCGTTGTAATGGACATATCGTTTGTTCGCTATCCGAATTTACGTTCGGAATAAATGCTAAAGTACCCCACTCCCTGAGGTCCCGATAATCGACATTAGTCTATGGTGCCGGGAATTTCTCCCGTTTCGAACGGTTGTCGTAGCGAATCCGTCCTACCCAGCACTATCGACACGCTTTCTTGGACTTTTCGCATGTGCCTGTCGTCTCGGGCGTACTTGAACTACCCATCCAGACCCAACAGCTCTCCGTAGCGCAACCCGATGAAGGCATGCTCGCGCATCAGCATCTCGGCTCTCGCCCCCTCGCCGTGACGCAGCGCCTGAACCACCAGTTCGTGCTGTACCTGGGCCAGTTGCAGCTTGCGATATTCCCGATCCAGGGCCTCGCTATCGATAATGATGGAATCGGCGGCAGCGAAAGGCAGGTGGTTGTTGCGGGCAATGGCATCGCCGATGACCGGGCTGCCGGCCGAGCCGACGATGGCTTCATGGAAACGACGATTCAGCTCACTCCAGAGATCGACATCACGCTCCTCCAGATAGCCCTTGGCCAGCAGGTCCCGCCCCTTTTGGATCCAAACGTGCAGCTCGGCCTCCAGCTCTTCGGATAGACCGTGCTCAGCCAGGCGTCTGGCCGCCAGTCCTTCCAGCACGCCCCGCACCTCCACGGCACAGCGCACATCGGCCTCGGTGAATTCACGCACCATGAAGCCTCGCTTGCCCGCCCGCTGTAACAGCCCCTCCTGCTCCAGCGTCCGAAAGGCCAGGCGTACCGGGGTGCGCGACACACCCAACTGTTCCGCCACTGCCACCTCGCCGAGACGTGCGCCTGATGGATAAATCCCCTCGCCGATCATTTTCCGCAGCCGGCTCACCACGCTCTTGTCGCCGTTACTCACTTGTTTTTCCTGTCGTTGTGTCAACTCGAATCAATTGGATCCAACTAAAGCATAAGTTGACCATTTTTTGCTACTTGCTCTTTACTTTGGATCCAAACAATAACCATACCGTGCCTACCGAGGAGAGAACCATGTCCGTACAAGCCCCTTTCCCCAAGAATACCTGGTACGTGGCCTGCACCCCGGACGAACTCGAAGACAAGCCGCTGGGACGCACCATTTGCAACGAGCCGGTGGTGTTCTTCCGCAGCGACGAGGGCCGGGTGGCCGCTGTGGAGGATTTCTGCCCCCACCGCGGCGCCCCGCTCTCACTGGGCTTCGTGCGCGACGGCAAGCTGGTCTGTGGCTACCACGGGCTGGAGATGGGCTGCGATGGCAAGTGTGCCGGCATGCCGGGTCAACGCGTGCGCGGCTTCCCGAGCATTCGTGCCTACCCGGTGGAGGAACGTCACGGTTTCATATGGTTCTGGCCGGGCGACCCGGAGAAAGCCGACCCGAGCCTGATTCCCGAACTGCACTGGGCCAACAGCCCCGACTGGGCCTACGGAGGCGGGCTCTACCATATCCAGTGTGAGTATCGGTTGATGATAGACAACCTGATGGACCTGACCCATGAAACCTACGTGCATGCCTCCAGTATCGGACAGCCCGAGATCGAGGAGGCTGCACCCGAGACCACGGTCAACGGCGACGAAGTCATCACCAGCCGGCACATGGCCAATATCTCCGCGCCGCCCTTCTGGCAGGCGGCGCTGCGCGGCAACGGCCTGGCTGACGACGTGCCGGTGGACCGCTGGCAAATCTGTCGCTTCACGCCGCCGAGCCACGTGCTGATCGAAGTGGGCGTGGCCCATGCCGGCCACGGCGGCTACCAGGCTCCGGCCGAGGTAAAGGCGTCGAGCATCGTGGTCGATTTCATTACCCCCGAAACCGATACCTCGATCTGGTACTTCTGGGGCATGGCGCGCAACTTCAAGCCCGAGGACAGCGAGCTCACCGACAAGATCCGCGAGGGCCAGGGCCAGATTTTCGCCGAGGACCTGGAGATGCTCGAGGCCCAGCAGCGCAACCTGCTGCGCTACCCCGACCGGCAGTTGCTCAAGCTCAACATCGACGGCGGCGGCGTCCAGGCGCGGCGTGTCATCGACCGCCTCCTCAGCGAGGAGCGGGAGGCCAGCAACGCGGGGGCCACGATATGAGCAGCGCTCCCCTCTCCTTGTTCGTCGAGGTCAAGGCGCGTCAAGAGGAAGCCCAGGATATCGTCACGCTTGAGCTGGCCGACCCCCACGGTCGACCGCTGCCGGCCTTCAGCGCCGGTGCGCATATCGATGTGCGGGTGAAGGATGGCCTGATTCGGCAGTACTCCTTGTGCAACCACCCCGAGGAGCGCGACCGCTACCTGATCGGCGTGCTGCGCGACCCGGCCTCCCGGGGCGGTTCCAGCGCCATGCACGACGAGATCCACGAAGGCGACCTGCTCCAGATCAGCGCACCCAAGAATCATTTCCCGCTCAAGCCAGCCGGCCGCACCCTGCTACTGGCTGGCGGCATCGGCATCACGCCCCTGTTGTGCATGGCCGAACGCCTGGCCCACACCGACGCCGACTTCACGCTGCACTACTGCACTCGCTCCGCCGAGCGCACGGCGTTTCGCCAGCGCATCGCCGCCTCGGGCTTTGCCGAGCGGGTGCACTTCCACTTCGATGACGGCGACCCTGCGCAGAAGCTCGACCTGAAGGCGCTGCTGGCCACGCCGGAGCCCGAGACCCGCCTCTATGTGTGTGGCCCCACGGGCTTCATCGATGCCGTGCTGTCGACCGCCAAGGCGCAGGGCTGGCCCAGCGAGCGTCTGCACACCGAATATTTCACCGGTGCCGTGACCGACACTGCCGGCGATGACAGCTTCGAGGTCAAGATCGCCAGCAGCGGCGCCAGCTTTACCGTGCCCGCCGACAAGACGGTGCATCAGGTGCTGGCCGAGAACGGCATCGAAATCATGGTTTCCTGCGAGCAAGGGGTCTGCGGTACCTGCCTGACGCGAGTGCTGGAGGGCGAGCCCGACCACCGCGACCTCTACCTAGAGGACCACGAGCACGCCGCCAACGACCAGTTCACCCCCTGCTGCTCCAGAGCCAAGAGCAAGGTTCTGGTGCTGGACCTGTAAGCGTCATCCCCATAACGACAACATAACGACAAGAGGAATCCCCATGTCCCCCAGCAAGATCGTGACCGGCATCGCCCTGGCCAGTGCCCTGGCTGTCACCCCGGCCCTGGCCGAGGCCACCACCCTGCGCATCGCTCACGTCTGGCCCGGCGGCTCACTGATCGACCGCGACCTCTTTCAGGCTTGGGCTGAGAGCGTCGAAGAAGCTTCCGACGGTCGGCTCAAGGTGGAGGTCTACCCCAGCCAGACCCTGGCCAAGTCCGACAAGACGTACGAGAGCGCCGCCAGCGGCGTCGCCGATATCGGCGCCTCGGCCCAGGGCTACAATGCCGGGCGCTTTCCGCTCACCCAGGTGGTCGAGCTGCCCGGCGTTTCGGCCAGCAGCCGTCAGGGCTCCTGCATCCTGCAATCCCTCTACGAGCAAGGGCACTTCGAGGCGGAGTATGACGATACCCGGCCTCTGTTCATGTTCACTACCGGCCCCGGCTACCTGCATACCAAGGAGCGCCTGATCGAGACGCCCCAAGACCTCGGGGGGCTGCGCCTGCGCCGCCCCACGCCGCTGGTCGGCGACATGTTCGATCGACTCGGCGCCCAGGCCGTGGGCATGCCGGCGCCCGACGTCTTCACCGCCATGCAGCGTGGCGTGGTCGACGGGCTGAGCTTCAACTGGGAAGGCATGAAGACGTTCCGCCTCAATGAATTGGCCGGCTACCACACCGAAGTGCCGCTCTACGACCTGTCGCTGTTCGCCACCATGAACCAGCGTACCTACGACAGCCTGCCCGAAGACCTGCAGCGGGTCATCGACGAGCATAGCGGTCTGGAGTGGTCGCTGCGCGCCGCGGCAGTCTATGACGAGTTGATCCGCCAGGGACGCGAGGAAGCCGAGGCCGCCGGTCACGAGTTCCTGGTCGTCGAGGACGCCCTCGAACATGCCGACTGGGGCCCCGTACTGCAGGAAACCATCGATCGTTACCTGGAAGATACCGGCAGCGAGGCCGGGGAAATCTACGAGGCGGCAATGGCACTGCAGGACGAGTGTCGCGCTTGACCTTGCCGCTCATTTCTCCACTTGACGGCAGCCTTCGGGCTGCCGTTTGCGTTTTGCTGCACTCGACTCACGGCCATACGAGACCAAAGTCGCAGTCTTGCACTCATGACCTGGCGGCAGAACTGTTGTAGCCTCTATATTGTTTATATTTACAACAGTATTTTCGAGCAACAAGATTTCCCATGCGGCTGCGGCCACCTCTGTTTCTCGAACCTGTCCTTCTGCCATCGCGAGGCCACTGATGACCGAGCCCCTCGTCAAGACGTCCCTGGACGACTGTATCTATACCATCACGCTGGCACGACCCGAGAAGCGCAATGCCGTCAGCGATCGCTTGCTCAGCGCTCTGGAAGAGGCCCTGGTGGCCATACCTGAAGCCACCCGGGCGATCATCCTCGCCGCCGAAGGCAAGCACTTCTGCGCCGGCCTCGACCTCGCCGAACACCAGCATCGGGAACCCTTCGGGGTGGTGCAGCATTCCCGCAGCTGGCATCGCATCTTCGATCGATTACAGAACGGCGGTATTCCGGTCGTCAGTGCCATGCAGGGTGCCGTGATAGGCGGCGGCCTGGAGCTGGCCACGGCTACCCATGTGCGTGTCGCAGAAGCCAGCACCGTGTATCAGTTGCCCGAGGGGCGCCACGGTATCTTTGTCGGCGGCGGCGCCTCGGTGCGGGTGGCCAACATCATCGGCCCCGGGCGCCTGTGCGAGATGATGCTCTCCGGCCGTGTCATGGAAGCCGACGAAGGGCAACGGCTGGGCCTCTCCCACTATGTGGTCAGCCAGGGTGAAAGCCTCGACAAGGCCCGTCAGCTTGCCGAGCGTATCGCCGAGAACGCCCCCCTGGCCAACTGGGCCATGGTCTCCGCCATTTCACGCATCGACAACATGGCTAGCGACGACGGTCTGTTCGTGGAATCGCTGACCGCCGCCCTGACCCAGACCAGCCCCGAGGTCGCCGAACGCATCGGCAGTTTCTTCAAGAAAAAGGGCCAGGGCCCACGCACCTGATGGCCGGGAGGAGAGCGTAATGAAATTCCAGGACAATACCTTCATTGTTAGCGGCGGAGCTTCGGGCCTCGGCGAAGCCACCGCGCGTGCCCTGCACGAGGCTGGCGCCAATGTCTTGATCGCCGATCTCAATGCCGATCGCGGCGAGGCGCTGGCAAGGGAGCTAAACGGAAGAAGCGCCACCGACCGCGCCCTGTTCCAGCGCACCGACGTCACCAGCGAAAGCGATGCACAGGCCGTGGTGAAGCTGGCCGTAAGCACCTTCGGTGGGCTGCATGGGTTAATCAATTGCGCCGGGGTCGGCGACCCCGCCAAGGTGGTCGACCGCAACGGCGAGCCCCTGCCGCTCGAAGCCTTCTCCCGCATCGTCAACATCAACCTGCTGGGTAGTTTCAACATGCTGCGCCTGGCCGCCGCGGCCATGGCCAAGGGCGAGCCCCAGGCCGACGGCGAGCGTGGTGTGATCATCAACACCGCCTCGGTGGCCGCATTTGACGGCCAGATCGGCCAGCCTGCCTATGCGGCTTCAAAAGGGGGCATCGTCGCCATGACCCTGCCCATCGCCCGGGAAATGGCCCGCCACGGCATCCGCGTCATGACCATCGCCCCGGGACTGTTCAAGACCCCGCTGATGGATGCCCTGCCGGAGGAGGCGCAGCAGTCGCTTGCGGCGTCCATCCCCTTTCCCAGCCGCCTCGGCGAGCCCGGCGAGTTCGCGCGCCTGGCCTGCCATATCGTCGACAACGCCATGCTCAACGGCGAGACCATTCGACTGGATGGCTCTATCCGTATGGCACCACGTTAAGCGCTTTTCCACAGCCCGGTGAAAGCGATGCGCTTTTCCGGCGCCAAGCCGACGCAAGCTGGTGGGCGCCGGGATAGCCCACCCTCTCCCAACGACGATTCGGCCTGCATCTCCGCGAGGACGCCAAAACCATGATTGACTACCAAGCGCCGCTGCGCGATATGCAGTTCATCCTCGACGGGCTGGCCGGGCTCGAGGTGATCGCCGGGCTGCCTGGTTGCGAGGAAGCCTCGGCCGACTTGGTTAGCGCCGTGCTGGAGGAGGCCGGCAAGTTCGCCACTGGCGTGCTCGCCCCCCTCAACCCGGTCGGCGATCGGCAGGGTTGCCGCCTGGATGGCGACCGGGTGATTACACCCGACGGCTGGAAAGCTGCCTATGATCAGTTCCGCAATGCCGGCTGGATAGGTCTCTCTTTGCCCCCCGATCATGGCGGCCAGGGGCTACCCAAGCTGGTCTCCACGCCGGTTTGGGAGATGTGGTTCTCCGCCAACATGGCCTTCGCCATGCTGCCCCAGCTCAACGTCGGTCAGACAGAGGCGCTGATGATCGCCGCCAGCGAGGCGCAGAAGGCCGCCTGGCTCGAGAAGATCGTCAGTGGCGAGTGGGCCGCCACCATGAATCTCACCGAGCCCCAGGCCGGCTCCGACCTGGCGGCTACGCGCATGCGTGCCGAGCCTGAGGGCGACGATGCCTACCGCCTGTTCGGCCAGAAGATATTCATCTCCTACGGCGAGCACGAACTCACCGCCAACATCGTGCATCTGGTGTTGGCCCGGCTGCCCGACGCCCCACCCGGGGTCAAGGGGCTGTCGCTGTTCCTGGTGCCCAAGTACCTGCTCGACGACCACGGCGAGCCGGGAAAGAGAAACGACATCCGCTGCATCGCCATCGAGCACAAGATGGGCATCCACGGAAGCCCCACCTGCACGCTCAGCTACGGCGACGACAGCGGCGCGCTGGGCTATTTGGTGGGCGAGCCGCACCAGGGCCTGGCCACCATGTTCGTGATGATGAACGAGGCCCGCTTCAATGTTGGCATCCAGGGCGTGGCCTTGGGCGAGCGCGCCTATCAGTCGGCCCTCGCCTACGCCCGGGAACGCGTTCAGGGCCGCGATATCGTCAGCGGCGAGGCCGGATTGCCGATCATCCACCACCCCGACGTCAAGCGCATGCTGGTATCGATGCGTGCCCGACTGATGGCCATGCGCGGCCTGCTATACAGCGCTGCCGGCTGGTTCGATATTGCCCGCCACCACCCGGATCCAGGCGTCGCCGACAAACACCGTCGTTACGTCGACCTGCTGATGCCCGTGGTCAAGGGGTGGTGCACCGAGGTGGGCAACGACCTCTGCGACGAAGCGATCCAGGTATTCGGCGGCATGGGCTTCGTCGAGGAGACCGGCGTTGCCCAGCTGTTCCGTGACGCCCGTGTCATCACCATTTACGAAGGCACCACCGGCATTCAGGCCAATGACTTGCTGGGGCGCAAGATCCTACGCGAAAACGGGACTACCTTGCGCGAACTGATCAGTGATATCCACGAGACCGCCACCTGTCTCGAAGGCAATAAGCGGCTCGGCGATCTAGCCACGCCCCTCCACGACCAGGCCAGCCTGCTCGACGGAACCCTCGATTGGCTGCTGGCTCACAAGGCCGAGACCGCCGAGCTCTATGCCGGTGCCGTGCCACTGCTGCACCTGCTGGGCACTGCCTGTGGTGCCTGGCAGATAGCCCGCCTGGCGCTGGCTGCGGATATCCGCGTTGAGGTCGATGAAGGCGACGTCGAGTACCTACAGGGACTCAGCGAACTGGCCCGTTTCTATATGGCCACTCATGCCCCCCAGGCCCGTGCTCACGCCCAGACACTGCGTCAGGCCGGGGCGGTGCTGGCCCGCCTTCCCCAAGCGTCGCTTTAAGCCATCCCACCCCCCATCTGCGTTATGCCGGCGGACTAGAGCTGTGTAGACCTGACAGTCTGCAGAGGTAGCGAGAGCACTAACCAAATCAAAATAGGCGAATCATCGAACCCATCGATGATTCGCCCCAACGATTACGATCGAAACGCAGGACTACTTATTCAATCCAGCTTTAGAACTTGTACATCGCCATCAATTCCACCTGCTGCCCGCCCGGGCGCAGCGGCATCGTCGTCGCATTGCGGTCACGCCATTCGATGCCGAAGTCCAGGTTGGGCAAGTAGGTATAGATCAGATTGACGTTCATCATCTTGAGCGTGTCGTCGGTAACGGTCGGTGCCACTTCATCCGCTTCCACCTGAGCGTATCGGATATTGCCGCGGAATTGATCACTGAAACGATGACTCACACCGGCCGTATAGCCTGTGGTACTCACCAGGTCGCCATCGGCATTGACCTCCCCGCTCGCCACCATGCTGGCAGGGTTCGTGGCACCGTTGTACCCCCAGCCGGAATAAACATTATTCCCCTTCCCCGTGTAGCCACTCAGGGCAAGGGCGGTATCGCCGAAGTTGAACTTGGCAGCGAGGGAAAATGCGGCGCCGAATTTCGAATCGTCAATGCCCGTCTCGACTTCACGTCCGGTGACGGCCGCATTGAAGGCATGTCCCGCCTCGGTGCGATGCGTATAGGACGCCACCATGTCCGGATAGTCGGCATCCTGGTAGACCGGGTCCTGCAGGCTGAAGCGGAAACCACCCGGCGTGTAGTGCAGTACCACGTCGGGCCGTACAACCGCGCCGCTACCGGATACGCTACCGACACCCGTACCGTAGAAGTCGAGAATCTCCACATCGAATGGTGCATTGGCAAAGAACTGACCGGACCAGGTTTGACCGAGCGTCAGGTTGTCGACCTGGAGGTAGGCGTGGCGCAACCGCATGGCGTAACTCGTATCCGATGCGTCCGTTGCGTTATCCCAGAAGTCGCCCTCTATAAAACCCGTCACACTATGGCCCTGAACTTCCCTGTCGACTCTGAAGTTGATTCGAGACTGACGTGCGCTGGCATCAAAGTTCCTGTCGCCCCCATCGGGATCGGTGAAGATACCCTCCGCCTTGACATAGCCACCGATACTGAAATTTGTACCGCCGAACTCACCCAGATCGAGGGCATAAGCCTGTGCAGTAACGGCAGAAAGCGCGACCGCCATAGCGATTCGTTTTTTATTCATCATCTTTTTTGAACTCCGTGTTGTTCTAGTTCGTTAACTACGCTGTGCTATCCGTATCCCTTGCTCTCTTGCTTACACACCCGCCCCATCCCTCGGCGGGCGCTCCCGGCTGGAATGACCGGAAAGAACTCAACCCACCTTGACGATCAGCGCCGCGGCGGAATCCCCGGCAGCGCAGCCGGTGACCAGGGCGTAGCCGCCGCCCTTCAGCGCGGTCTCCTCGATGGCTTCGATCAGCAGCCGCGCCAGGGTCGGCGCCTGGGGGTGGCCGTAGACCAGCGAGGTGCCGTAGTTGTTGAAGGCGTGAGGGTCGATTCCCAGCGCCTTGGCCAGGTGCAGGTCGTTGACGATGAATGGCGTGTGGTTCTTGATCGTCTTGATCTGATCCAGGCTCAGGCCGGCCTGGTTCAACGCCCGCTTGACCGACTCGGCCGGCGCCATGGGCATATGCGCCGGCTTGGTACGGGCATGGCCATAGGCCAGTACGCGTACGGCCAGGCGAGGATCGGTACTGAGCTCGGCGGCGCGCTCGCGGGTGGTGACGACAATCCCGGCATTGGCGTCGGCCGGATGGGTCTGGGAACCATACGTATGAATCCCCTCGGGCTGCACGGTGCGCAGCCGGGCCAGACCCTCGGCGGTGGTGTCGGCCACGCCCTCGTCGGCCTCGATTACCCGGGTCTCCTTGCGCGAGACCGCGACCTCGACGGGAAACATGTAGCGCTTCTGGAAGGCGCGGTCGTCGGCCAAGGCCTCGGCATACTGCTCATAGCGCCGCAACGTCAGCTCATCGGCCTGCTCGCGGGAGAAGCCATGCTCTCGGGCGACGTTTTCGGCAGTGGTCAGCATGTCCCTGCCGGTGGCCGGGTCGGCGGCAATGTTGTCCATGTTCCAGTTTTCAGCAATCACCTCGCCGCCGGGCCCATTGGGGTTTGGCCAGATGGTATGCGGCCCGTTGGAAGGGCGGTCGGCGAGCAGGCAATAGGTGGTCTCGAAGCTGCCGCTCTCCACCGCCAGGGCGGCATTGAACACCGAGGTGGTGGCGGTGGCGCAGGCCTGGGTGATGTTCTGCCCCGGTGCCTGTCCGGCGCCCATCATGGCCGCGGCCCAGGGGGCGCCGTAGAAGATCGACTTCTGACCCACCGAAACGCCCAGGTAGAGGTAGTCGATAATGGCGGGATCGATATCGCGGCTGGCGAACCAGCGCTTGCTGGTGGCCGCACCCAGCTCGATGGAATTGAGCGTCGCCAGGCTCCCCATCCACTTGCAGAAGGGGCTGGAGTAGTAACCGCCATAGGGGATATAGGCGTTCTTGAACATGACGTTTCTCCTGGATGCTCAGTCGCGGGTCAGCCGCTCGCGCAGACCGCCCCACTGGGGCTGGAAGAGTTCGGCCGGCATCTCGCGCAGCTCACCGGCGATGCGTGGCACGAAGTCCATGGCCGCCAGGATGTCCCGCTCGATGTCGAGGCCCGGGGCCACCTCGGTGAGGGTGACCTCGCCATTGATCAGCTCGAAGACGCAGCGCTCGGTGACGAACAGCACCGGCTTGCCGATCTCCTGGGCATAGCGGCCGCTGAAGGTGATCTGGTCGACGCGCTGGACGAACTTGCGGCGCTGCCCCTCCTGGCGGATCTGCAGGCGCCCCTCCTCCACCGCTACCTCGCCGCCGTTGGTGAAAGTGCCGCAGAACACCACCTTGCGGGCGTTCTGACTGATATTGATGAAGCCGCCCGGCCCCACTACCTTGTCGCCGAACTTGCTGACGTTGAGGTTGCCCTCGTGGTCGGTCTGGGCCAGGCCCAGGAAGCAGACGTCCAGCCCGCCGCCGTCGTAGAAGTCGAACTGGTAGCCATGGTCAATGATCGCCTCGGCGTTGTAGGAGGTGGCGAAATCGCCGCCGCTGGCGGGCACGCCGCCGTAGGTGCCGAGCTCGGTGGTCAGGGTCATCAGGTCGCTGACACCCTCTTCGGCGGCTACGCTCGAAACCCCCTCGGGCATGCCGATGCCGAGGTTGACCACCCCGCCCGGCACCAGCTCCATGGCGGCGCGCCGGGCGATCACCTTGCGCGGGTCGAGAGGCATCGGCTTTATGCCGCCCAGCGGGACCCGGAGATCACCCGAAAGCGCGGGGTTGTAGCCGGTGGTGATGGTCTGCATGTGGTGCTCGGGCTCGGCCACGACCACGTAGTCGACCAGATCACCCGGCACCTTGACCCGCTGGGGGTGCAGGCTGCCCTGTCGGGCCAGGTACTCCACCTGGGCGATGACGATGCCGCCGCTGTTGCGGGCCGCCTGGGCCATGGAGAGCTGCTCGAGAAACAGCGCCTCGCGCTCCATGCTCAGGTTGCCGCGCTCGTCGGCGGTGGTGGCGCGGATCACCGCCACGTTCACCGGGAAGGTGCGATAAAGCAGCCACTCCTCGCCTTCGAGCTCGACCAGCTGCACCAGGTCCTCCACGGCGACCGCGTTGACCTTGCCGCCCTCGAGGCGCGGATCAACGAAGGTACCCAGCCCCACCTTGGTGAGCACACCGGGCTTCTTGCCGGCGATATGTCGCCATAGGTGGGCGAGCACGCCCTGGGGCAGAAGGTAGCCCTCGATCCGGTTCTCGCGGATCAGCTCGCCCATGCGCGGCGCCTGGCCGGTGTGGCCGCTGATCAGTCGATTGACCAGGCCGGCGTGACCGAGGTGGTTCATGCCGCGGGTCTTGCCGTCGCCGCAGCCGCAGCTGTGCGCCAGGGTGAGATTGCGCGGCGTGCCGCTCTCCAGGAAGCGCCTCTCCAGTGCCGTGGCCACGGCTTCGGCAAAGCCACACAGGCCGGCGGTGGACCAGATGACGGTATCGTTATCCTGGATCAGGCTCGCCGCGGTAGTGCTGTCGATGATCTTGTTCACGTTCTCGGCCTCCGGGGAGGTATTTATGATGCAGTGATTAATATATTGTTTAATAAACAAACTATTATGCTGTTGGCTTGGCTGTCATCGAAAGATGTCAGACGCCTTCACCTGATAAATCAATCAGCTGCCGGTCAGCACCAGTACGATTTGGGGATAGAAGATCACCAGGGCGACCACGACGATATCGGCCACCAGGAAGGTCGACACGCCCCGGAAGATATCCATCAGCGAGGCGTACTGCCCCGCCACGCCCTTGATCACGAAGATGTTCATGCCCACCGGCGGGGTTATCATGCCGATCTCGAGCAGCTTCACCAGCAGCACCCCGAACCAGATCAGGCTGACGTCGTAGAGTTCGAATACCGGCAACAGCACCGGCAGGGTCACGAGCATGGCACCGAAGGGCTCCATGAACAGCCCCAGGAACAGGTAGATCAGCACCACCACCAGCATCAGCCCGAGATAGGAGAGTTCCCAGCCCGTCACCGCCCCGGTGATGTAGCCGGCCAGGCCGCTCAGGCTCAGGAACAGGGTGAACATGCTGGCCCCGACGCCGATGATCAGCAGCGCCGAGGTGGTGGAAAGGGTCTCGAGCAGCGCGGCCTTCATCGCCTGGCCGTTCAAGCGCCTCAGCAGCAGACCGATGAGGATCGCCCCGGCGGCGCCCACGGCACCCGCCTCGGTGGCGGTGAAGAAGCCCGAGAAGAGGCCACCGAACACCAGCACCCCCAGCACCAGCACCGGCCAGATATCGAGCAGCGCCTGGCGGGGAGAGATATCGCGGGCACCCACGGCTTCCCGCGGCACGATATCGGGACGCCGCCAGCTGACCAGCAGGATTACCAGGCTATAGCTCAGGGCGGTCAACAGGCCGATGGTAATGCCGCCCAGGAAAACTTGGGTGATGGAGACTTGGGCGAAGACGCCATACACGATCATCAGGATGCTGGGTGGTATCAACGCACCGATGGTGCCACCGGCGGCGATGGTGCCGCAGGCGAAGCTCGGCTGGTAGCCGCCGCGCACCATCTCGGGAATGGCGATGCGCCCCATGGCCGCCGAGCAGGCCACGCTGGAGCCGCTCACCGCGGCGAAGCCGGAGCTGGCCACGATGCTGGAGATCGCCACGCCGCCGGGTAGCCAGCGAAACACCACCTTGGCGGCGCTGAAGAGCCCGTTGGTTAGCCCGGTGTGGTAGCAGACGAAGCCCATCAGCAGGAACATCGGCACCGCGCTGAGCGTCCACTTGGCAATAAACTCGTAGGGCGTCGAGGAGAGCATGCCGATAGCGGTATGCCAGCCGAACATCATCGTCATGCCGCCCAGCGAGACGACGACCAGCGCGAGGGCCACCGGCACCCGAAGCGCCAGCAGCAGCATCAGGATGGCGAGGCCGTAGAAGCCGACGTCAACGGACATGGGGGGCCTCGTTTACTGGCGTGCCGGTGGGATGGGCCGCGCCGCTGATCAGAAACGGCAGCCGCACGACGCAGACCGTCGCCGCCAGGGCGAAGGCCACGGGCAGCGCAAAGTAGGTCGGCCAGACCGGCATGGGAAAGTTGAGCGACATGACGTAGGAACCGATGGCGTACTGCTCCATGGCCTTGTCCCACGTGGCGATGGCCAGCACGACATAGACCGCGGCCGAGAGCAGCGACACCAGCACATCGGAGAGACGCACCAGCCACGGCTTCATCAGCCCCTCCAGGGCCTCAACGGCAATCATGTTCCGGCGCCATTCCACCCAACCCAGCGGCAGCAGCGCCAGCGTGATCAGGTAATAGCGGGTCACCAGCTCCACGGTGGCCGGGATCGACACCGAAAGGGCCGAGCGCAGCAGGACGTCCAGGGTGATGTGAATCACCATCAGCAGGATGCCGAGCGTCCCCAGCAGCGCCAGGCCCACGGCGGCCCGGTTGGTGATACGGTAGAGAGCGTCCATGACGAGTCTCCGAGAGGGGCGATACCGAAGACCGGGGTGCCGGTCGGCGTGTCATCAGGTCCCGTAGGTGGAGAAATCCACCCCGTCCCAGACCTCGCGGTTCATGGCCTCGGCCACCGCCTCGGGATCCGCGCCGACCTCCTCGACGATAGCGGTCCACTTCTCCACAAGTGACTGGAAGCGCTCGATCTTGCCCGCCGCGTCTTCCACGCCGTGGCGGCTTTCCGCCTGCTCCGCGGCATACACCAGGTCTTGCTCGAGGAACGCCTCGATGGCCTCCAGCAACTCGGGCTCGGGTTCCAGCATCTCGATATCGTTTTCGAGTGCAACCTCGCGAGCCTCGTCCGCCATCTCGTATCCCCAGCGCTGGGTAATGGCGGCGGATGCCTCGACCGAGGCATGGACCAGTGCCTCACGCTGCTCGGCAGTTAGGGAACTCCATGCCTGCTGCCCGACCGCATGAGAAATGGTGCTATGAAAAGTGCCCAGCTCGACATCGGTGACATAATTCAGCACGTCATCCAGCCGAAAGGAGATGATGTCGGCAATGGAAGCGATGGTCCCTTCGATCACCCCTTGGGAGAGCGATTCGTAAGTCTCCCCTACCGGGATGGAAGCCGGCGACACGCCCACCGATTCGGCCCAGCGGGAATATTGGGGACCGCCCACTCGCATGCGCAGCCCCTGGAGATCATCAAGAGACCGTACCGGCTCGGTACTCAGTATCCGATAGAGATCCGAGGCATGAGAGCTGGTATAGACGATGCCCAATTGCTTGAGCTCTTGCTGACATTCGGCGCAGGTGACGATGTACTCGGTCACTGCCGCGCCCATGGCATGAGGATTGGTGCCCAGGAAAGCCAAGTCGCCGACCAGGTTGATCTCCGGCAGGTCTGCCGGGAAATAGGCGGGCAGAAAGAGACCGACCTCCACCAGGCCGCTCTTGATGGCGTTACGCATGTTGCCGATGTTGGCCACCTCGGTCCCCAGGAGGTTACCCGCCAAGTCACCATCGGTCTTCTCGGCCAGACGCTCTGCGAATTCGGTGAACATCGGATTGTAGGCAGGATGCGCCGGCGGCACCCCGGGCGCCATACGCAGGTCACGAGCCTGGGTTTGGCCGGCGAGCGCCAGGCCGCCGAGGGTTGCGGCAATGGCAAGGGTTGCAAGCAGGGGGCGTGTCGTCATGGTTCACCTCGATGGTTATATTTGTTTGTTGATAAAACAATGGTGTTTATCATCTATCTGTGAGCCGATTATAGTCCGGCTAGCAACCCTCCCCGATACCCGACTTTGGTATAAAACCTGCAGCCGCTTGCGATCCAGCGAATTTTCGCCTGACGTAGTGCCTCCGCCCCGGCTTCGGGGCAGAGGAAACATTCGGAGCACAGATCAAGGGAAGGGACGGAGAAAAGCGAGGGGCGCCAAGCACTTTCATTGGCGCAGCAGGGGGCGTCTGAGCGCTGATGGAAGGCCCGGCTCGAGCAGGTAACGCGGAACCAAGCGGTCGGGTGCAGTGAAGCTGCGTGGTTAGACGACCAAACACGAGATCAGGTAGCTTTCGCCATTTTCAGCCATGATGCGTATTGAAGACGAAGCAGCCATGGCAAGCATTTCTCACCCCCCCCCACCTCTGCCGCCTAACCAGTTCGTAATGCTTACTTAGCGCTTAGCGGCTCCATCCCAACCATGCGATGCCATCGTGCCGTGCATGGCTAATATTCCCCTCACCTCTCCGGCTTCAAGACCAGCTTGCCTAAATAGTGCTCGCCAAGAGCGCGGTGAGCATCAGCAGCCCGCTCCAAGGGAAACGACCGTGCTATATGGACCTCAAAGGAGCCTGATGAGATCAAGCGATTGAGCTTCAAGAAATCCTCCAGACCGGCATCGTCACCGACATATTGTTGGATAACCAAGCCAGGACGTACTTCGGGCTGCGGCTGCACGCCTCGTGGATAGGCGACTCGTCCACCATCGCGCAATGTCGCAAGGACGCGTTCGGCCACCTCGCCGCCAGCCGTGAGCAGCGCCGCATCGATGCCGTGGGGGGCGAAGGCGCGGGCAGCGGTTGCCACATCGTCCTTACGCCCATCCACCACCGCATCCGCTCCCAGGCGCTTTGCCAATGCCACCCCATCCTCGCCCGAGGCGACGGCAAACACGCGGGCCCCCATGCGTTTGGCCAGTTGTACCGCCAGGTGCCCGAGGCCGCCGCCAGCTCCGAAGATCAGCACCGTTTCACCGGGCGAAAGACCGAGAACGTTATCCAGCCCCAGCAGGGCGGTAATCGCATCGACTGGCATGGCACCGGCCTCCTCGACGCTGAGTCCGTCTGGAACGGGCATCACGTGGTCCACGTCGACAGCGACATACTCGGCATAGAAGCCGCCCTTGGGATTGATGTGGTGATCGGCATAGACGCGATCGCCCAGCTGGAAGCGGGTAACGTGGCTTCCCACCGCGGCTACCGTGCCCGCGCCCTCGAAGCCGATCACGTAGGGAAATGTCGGTTCGGCGCCATACCGCTCGCAGAAAAGCTGGCGGAAGGCCCCTTCGCGCTCCCACGGATCCCACACGCCGACCCCGATGGCCATGAGTCGAACCAGTACCTCATCGGGGCCGATGTCGGGAACGGGCAGGGTTTGCCAGGTGAGTACCTCAGGCCCGCCGAAGCGGTCGATAGCGACGGCTTGCATGGTGTCCGAAATCGATTGGGACATGTCACACCTCGTTGCTGGCAGGAGTTGAATCCTTACCGTATCCGACGCAAAATCGTTCCGATATATGCATGGGCGAATAGATAAGTTCCGAAAAATGGATAAATCCGATATCACGCTGGAGCGAATGCGCAGCTTCGTTCGGGTTGCCGAACGCGGGAGCTTGTCGGCGGTGGCGCGCGAGACGGAAGTCGGGCAATCGACGATCTCACGACACCTGCGGGAGCTGGAGGATGCCGTCGGCGTGCCTCTACTCAGCCGGACCACGCGGCGTATGACGCTCACGGAAGAAGGCAGCCGCTACTATGCCCGCAGCGTCCAGATACTGCGTCTTCTGGAGCAGGCCAACGACGAGGTGCGTGGCACGCGCGGCGCGACGGTCGGTACCATCCGAATTTCCTGCACCGCCGCCTTCGGTGTCCTCCACCTCAGCCGGCTAATCTTCAATTTCCAGGATCAATTTCCCGAGATCGGGATCGATTTGAGCTTCACCGACGAGCGGATCGATCTGGTGCGTGAGGGGGTGGATATCGCGCTTCGCCTGGGGCCGCTCACCGACAGCTCCATGAGGCTGAGAGCCGTCGGTGAATGCAGGCGACTGCTGGTCGCCGCCCCCGCCTACCTGGCAACGCGGCAGACACCGGCTGTGCCAGAGGATCTGGCTCGGCATGAAGGCGTCCGAATGTCGAACGTGGCGGGGAGCAACATGCTGGTGCTGCTAGGCCCGGACGGGGAACGCCATGGGGTGCCGTTCGGAGGGCGCCTCCGCGTCGACCACGGGCTCGCCGCACGTGAAGCCTTTGTTGCCGGGCGTGGCATTGGACCGGCCCATCAGTGGCTGGTCGACGACCTCCTGGCCGCCGGCGAACTCGAGACCCTCCTGCCGGAATACTCGCTTCCGCCCGTCCCCCTGAGCATGTTGATCGTCCCGGAACGGGCAAACATCGCCCGGGTCCGGCTGCTGATCGATTTCCTTGTCGAGCAAATTCGCGCTATCCCCGGGATCAATGTCCCCTAGCCCGTTGGTTGGCCCGAAACCGCCAGTTCGGAGAGCGCTCAGTCGAGCCGCAATACCTGCGCTGAAGGGGGCTCGCGGTACAGCTCGGTCACCACCGCGGCCCGATTCTCCAGCACGGCGCGCTGGTTGATCGAGCCCTTGTCGGTGATCTCGTGGGCGTCCAGGCGCGGCGGCTCGTCGAGCAGCACCAGCCGCCGCACCCGGGTGGAGCTACCCGTGCTGTGTACGTCCAGATCGCGCAGCAGCTGCAGGAACCGCTCGCGCACGGGGCCGCTGGCCAGCACCTCGGCGGCATCGGCATCGCTGGCAAGCCCGGCCAATGCGCGGCACTTCTCCAGGTCGGGAAACACCATGACCGTCACATAGGGCCTGTCGATCCCTGCGATTACCACATCCTTCACATGAGGGGCGCCAGCTTCGATGATACGGGCCCGCAGCGGCCCGACGCTGACCCAGGTGCCGGTGTCGAGCTTGAAGTCCTCGGAGATCCGCCCATCGAAGCGCATGCCACGCTGGGGGTCGTCCGGGTCGATGAACTTGACCGCATCGCCCAGGCAGTAGAAGCCCTCTTCATCGAAGCTCCTGGCGGTGACCTCGGGTTGACGCCAGTAGCCGGGCATCACGTTGGGCCCCTTCACCCGGCACTCGAGCTTGCCGCCATTGGGCACCAGCTTGATCGTCACCCCACGCGCCGGCAGGCCCACCACACCCGACCGGGACTCCTCCAGCGAAGCGAACATCGCCGAGGGGGCGGTCTCGGTGGCGCCCAGCCCGGTCAGCATGCCCACCTTGCAGCCCAGCGTCTGGACGGCCAGGCGGTCGAGTTGGTCCCAGATGTGCTGGGAGAGCCCCGCGGCGGCAAAGAACATCAGGTTGAGCCGGGAAAAGAAGGTCTCGCGCAGGGCATCCTCACGCTTGAGGTAGTCCACCAGGATCTCGAAGCCCTTTGGCACATTGAAGTAGACCGTGGGGGCGATCTCGCGCAAGTTGACGATGGTCTTCTCGAACTCGCCCGGCACCGGGCGGCCGTCGTCGATGTAGAGGCTGCCGCCGTTGTAGAGGGCGATGCCGACGTTGTGGTTGCCGCCGAAGGTGTGGTTCCACGGCAGCCAGTCGACCAGCACCGGGGGCTCGTCGCGCAGGAATGGCATCAGCGAGGCCAGCATCTCCTGGTTGGCGCAGAGCATGCGATGCGTATTGATGACGCCCTTGGGCATGCCGGTGGAGCCGGAGGTGAACAGGAACTTGACGATGGTATCCGGGCCGACGGTCGCCCGGGCCTCTTCCACCGCCGCGGTCACGGGCGTATCCAGTAGATTTTCGAAGCCGTCTACGCCCGGAAAGCCTGCTGGATCCACGGCAAGACAGCCGCAGTCGGCCGGCTGCACCGCCGCCAGTGCCGGCGCGAAATCCTTGGCCCTGTCGACCATCAACAGACCCGGCGTCAACAGCTCGACGACATGGCGCAGCTTGCCGTAGTCGCGGCTGACCAGCGAATAGGCCGGCGAGATGGGAGCGAAGGGAATGCCCACGTACATCGCCGCCAGCGCCAGCAGCAAATGCTCGATGGAGTTGCCGCTGAGGATGATCAGGGGCCGCTCGACGCTCAGGCCGTGATTCAGCAGCCCCTGCGCCAGGTGGCGCACGCGTGACAGGGTTTCGGCATAGCTCAGGCGCTGCCACACACCGCTGGCGTCGCGCCGCGCCACGAAGGTCCGCTCAGGCGCCTCTCGGGCCCAGCGTTCCAGACATTCAAGCAGGGTATCGGGATAGTCGCCGAGGGGTTCCTCGATACTGAGAAGTTGAGTTCCATCGTCGCGCAGGATCAGCTTAGCTGTGGCGGTGCCCAGACGGACATCGCGGAAGGAGTGAGACATGGGCGCTCCTGCTGTTTGTGATCGTTATCAGGATCGAAAGGGGCATCTCGCTACCCTCGGCATGGGAGCCTTGGTAACATGGACTCCAGTATTTTTTTAAACTGTTGTCATGTCAAACATTTTGCCAACATAACATTAAGCTTGGGGAACCACAGACGGCCTAGAAAAGCATTCAAAAACAGAAGGGTACGATTATATAACCGTGGCGCCACGACCATTTTCTCGACAGAGCCACGACTAAAGTTGGACGCCATAACAGGCCTTGCGTCCGGTATCCGATAGGCTGTTTGCTGCTTTGCCGCCTCATGGCTCACCCAACCTCAGGGCCGACCAACCTATGAGCAACGACGAACAGAACGGTATCGATTACTCCATGCTGCAATCGCGCCTCGGCTACAAGTTACGCCGGGCGCAGCTCGTCTACTTCGACGTCTTCTTCGAAGCCTGCGCCCAGGAGGGCATCACGCCGGGGCTGTTCAGCATCCTCGCCATCGTCTACCACAACCCGGGGCTGACGCAGACGGCCGTTGCCACCGCCCTGGACGTGGACCGTTCCGCCATGGTGGCGGCCATCGACAAGCTGGAGAGCATGGAAGTGGTGGAACGGCGCAAGTCGAAGAACGACCGTCGCTCCTATGCCCTCTACCTGACCGACAAGGGCAAGGCGTTCACTGAGCGGCTCAACCGCAAGGTTGCGGCGGGAGAAGAACGTTTCGATTCTTTCATGGAGGAGGGGGAGCGCGAATGGCTCCTTAGCCTGCTTGACCGCATCATCGAGGCCAGGAAGGGCAACTGAAGCCCGCTGGCATTCAGCAGGGGGGCGATATCACCGCCCCCGCGCAGCCAGTTTTCGGGCGAGCCCTGGGAAACGCTTCACCCATCGACGAGCGAGATGAAGCAGTGTTTGCCTAGATGGGATAGTGCCGCGGCCCCAGCTGCACCGTGATCCAGCGCAGCTCGGTGAACGCCTCGATGCCTGCCTTGCCGCCGAAGCGACCATAGCCGCTGGCCTTGGTCCCGCCGAAGGGCATCTGCGGCTCATCGTGCACCGTCGGTGCGTTGACATGGCAGATTCCCGACTGGATACGTCCGGCCACCTTCAGGCCACGTGCCGTGTCGCGACTGAACACTGCCGCCGAGAGGCCGTATTCGCTGTCGTTGGCGACCCGAATCGCCTCCTCCTCGCCATTGACGCGGATCACCGTAACCACCGGCCCGAAGGACTCCTCGCCGTAGAGGCGCATCGTCGACGTCACGCCATCCACCACCGTGGCCGGCATGATCACGCCCTCGGCCTGGCCACCCGCGGCCAGGCGCGCGCCCTGGCTCACGGCATCGTCGAGCAGCCCGTTGAGCTTCTTGCCCGATTCGACGTTGATCAGGGTGCCCAGCGCATTGCCCCCCTCACGCGGGTCGCCGACCTTGAGCGCCGCGGCGCGGGCGGCCAGCTTGTCGACGAAGTCGTCGGCCACCGAAGCATCGACGATCAGCCGCTCGGTGGACATGCAGATCTGCCCCTGATTGAAGAAGGCGCCGAAGATCGCCGCGTCCACCGCGGCATCCAGGTCGGCGTCGTCCAGCACCAGGAAAGGCGCCTTGCCGCCCAGCTCCAGCAGCACCGGCTTGAGGTGGCGCGCCGCCTGCTCGGCGATGATCCGCCCTACCCCGGTGGAGCCGGTGAAGTTGATGCGCCTCACCGCCGGATGGGCGATCAACGCCTCGACGACCTCGGGCGCATCCGCCGGGGCATTGGTGATCACGTTGACCACGCCCTCGCCGAGCCCCGCCTCGACCAGCACCTCGCCGATCAGGTGATGGGTCGCCGGGCACTGCTCCGAGGCCTTGAGGATCACCGTGTTGCCGCAGGCCAGCGGCGTGGCCACCGCGCGGGTACCGAGGATGATCGGTGCATTCCAGGGTGCGATGCCCAGCACCACGCCGCAGGGCACGCGCATTCCCATGGCCAGGTTATCGGGCACGTTGGAAGGAATCACGTCACCCTGGATCTGGGTGGTCAGCGACGCCGCCTCGCGCAGCATGCCGGCGGCCACCATCACGTTGAAGCCGGCCCAGGCGGGCGTGGCGCCGGTCTCGTCGACCATGCGCTCGATGAATTCGGCCTGGCGTGCCTCCATCAGCTCCGCCGCCTTGAGCAACTTTCCGCGACGCTCGCCGGGGCCAGTTTGCGACCAGGTGGTGAAGGCGCAGCCCGCAGCATCTGCCGCAGCCTTGGCGTCCTCCACCGAGGCCGCCGCCGCCGTGGTCGCTACCTGCCCCGTGAAGGGGTTACGGCGTTCGAACGTTCCTTCTCCCGAAGCGGCCTTGGCCTGGCCGCCAATCAGTAATCCGAGGGTCGTCATGGGTAACTCCGTTGCGTTGTTTTCAGCATCACCCGCTCTCTTTTTCCCGACTCTATTGCCACATAAGGCAAAATCAGTGGTTTTACTTGGACTTTTCCCATATCGAACTGGGAATTTTGGTGCGTAACGCTTAGCCAAGCGGCCGGCGATACGGATCGCCCCTCAGCGAGGATCCACAGGACATTCGTCGCGAAGCTCGAGCGCACGCTGGTAGACATCACGCGCGCTGTCGATGCCGCGCTTCTCCAGGCGTGCCAGATAGGCCTCCGTACCTTCGTTGAGCGGGCCCGACCAGGCCGGATCATTCAGCGGGTCCGCTACCGTGTTGATAGTGCCGCCCTGGGCCTTGGCCTCCTCGCGGCCCTCGCGATCCAGCCGCGCATAGACCTCTCCGGCCTGCCGGGTCCAGACCATACCGCTCACCTCGTCGATAGCAGCCTGCTGCTCCGGTGAGAGTCGCTCGTAGCTCTCCCGGTTCATGACCGCCACCGCCACGCCGGTGTAGTAGGGCACTTCCAGGTGATGATCGGCGAGCTCGTTGACTCTAAAGGTCTTCATCGCCTGCCAGGGGAAGCTGAGGCCGTCCATCACGCCGCGCTGCAGCGAGGTGTAGATATCGGGCGCCGGCATGCCCACGGGGTTGGCGCCCAGGCGCTCGAGGATTTCTCCGGCCACGTCGCTGGGGCGGCGAATGCGCAGCCCACGCAGGTCGTCAGGGGTTTCGATCGCGTGCCCCCGGGTGTGAAGATAGGCCGGGCCAGTGGTAAACAGGTAAAGCACCTTGACGTCGTCGTACTCGTCGGCGATGTGGCCCTCGTCGTAGAGCGTCTGCAGGATGCAGCCGCCCTGCGGGGCGCTGGTGGAAACGCCTGGCAGCTGGACGATCTCAGACAGCGGGAAGCGACCGGCGGTGTAGCCCTGCATGGTGATGGCGATATCGGAGATACCGTTCACCGTTCCCTGATAGGCCTGCTCGGAGGGGCTCAGGGTCTGGGAGGGGTAATTCTCGACGGTCAGCTCACCGCCGGTGGCCTCCTCAACGTGCTTGGCCCAGGCCTCGAAGATCTCCTTGTTGACGTCGGAATTGGCCGGCCAGAAGTGCGACATGCGCAGGGTGTCGGCGTGGGCGGAAAAGACGAGCCCCGCCGCACAGGCGGCGAGCAGGCTCTTTGAGATAGCGTGTTTCATGGTGTGTCCTCTCTTATCGTTGTAGTGGCGATGCGATGGGGCTCAGGTGGGAAGAGTCGGTACCTCGATCAGCAGTGGCCGGTCCATCGCGAAACCTTCCTGCAAGGCCGCTTCCAAGGTCTCGCGGGAGTCGGCCAGGCGCGCCTCGACCCCGTAGCCGCGAGCCAGGGCGCAGAAGTCGATGCCCGGCACGTCGAGGCCAGGGGCATCGTCCACCGCCATGTGCCGGGCGAAGCCGCGCAGGGCGCCGTAGGTATCGTTCCTGAGAATGATCAGCACCGCCGGAATGCGGTACTGCGCGGCACTCCACAGCGCGGTGATGGCGTAGCTGGCCGAGCCGTCGCCGATCACGCCGATGACCTGACGCCGGGGCTGGGCGAGCTGTACGCCGAGCGCCGCCGGCAGGCCGAAGCCGAGCCCACCCGCGGCGGGAAAGAAGTAGCTGCCGGGGTAGCGCATCCTGACGCGCTCCCAGAAGATCTCCACCGTCGAGGTCGACTCCTTGACGTAGATGGCATCCTCCGGCGCCAGCGCATCGAGGGTTTCGAACACGTTGGCCGGTGCCAGCCGCCCTTCGCCATCCTCGGCGGTTGCCGGCTTGGGCAGCGGCTCGGGCATGGCCCGCTCGCTCTGCGCGATGTGCGGCAACAGCGCCTCGAACGTGGCATGCACGTCGCCCACCAGGGCATCGCCCATCGGCGCCCGGGCCGCCTCGTTGGCATCGCCGGTGACATGCACCAAGCCCGCCCCTTCGGGGAGATAACGCCCCGGGGCGTACTTGTGATAGCGGAACACCGGGGCACCGACAACGACGATCAGATCGTGCCCTTCCAGCTCCGCGGCGATGCCGGCAATGGCCGCCGGCAGCACACCGCGAAAACAGGGGTGACGATTGGGGAAGGGGCAGCGCGAGGCGGAAGGCGCCACCCACACCGGCAGGCGCAGGCGTTCGGCCAGCGCGACGGCCAGCCCGTTGGCCTGGCGGGCGTCGACTTCGGGCCCGAGCACCAGCACCGGTTTGGCGGCGGCGTTGAGCCGCTGCGCCAGACGCTCGATCTGAGCGGCTGACGGCACCCCGGCGTGGTCGATTTCGCGCTCCACAACCAGGGCGGCGTCATCGCCCGCTTCGCGGTCCCAGTCGTCGTGAGGAATCGAAACGTAAACCGGCCCCCGCGGTGGCAGAGAGGCACTGTGGATCGCCTGGCTCAGCGCCCGCGGCACGTCCTCGGGGCAGGCCGGCTCGTAGCTCCACTTGACTAGCGGCTTGGGCAGCTGCGGCGCATCCACATTGGCCAGCATCGACTCCACGCCGATCATCGAGCGCGCCTGCTGCCCGGCGGTGATCACCAGCGGCGAGTGCGAATACCAGGCGTTGGTCAGCGCCCCCATGGCGTTGCCGGTGCCCGCCGCCGCGTGCAGGTTGACGAAGGCAGGACGACCGCTGGCCAGGGCGTAGCCATCAGCCATGCCCGCCACTACACCTTCGTGCAGCCCCAGCACGTAGCGAAAGTCTTCGGGGAAGCCCTTGAGGAATGGCAGCTCGTTGGAGCCGGGGTTGCCAAAAATGGTTGTGATGCCCTGGCGGCGCAGGAGCGAATAAGTGACGGCGTGAACGCTCGGCATGCTTGATCCTTGTCCTTGTTCGAGGCGTGCTTACACGCTAGAGACTGACAACAGCATCAAGCAAATCAATAGTTTCTTTATGAATAATAGATATTATTTATTCTACTTAATGGGGTTAAGGTAGGACGATAAAAACCCGATAACAAGACACCAACAAAGAGCATTGCATGTCATTACCAGACCTCAACCTGATCCGGGTATTTGTCATCCTCTACGAGACGAACAGTGTCACGCATACGGCAGAACGCCTGCACGTCACGCAGCCATCGGTCAGCTACTCCCTAGCCCGCCTGCGCGAACTCTTTGATGACCGCCTGTTCATTCGCACCCACCAGGCCATGGAGCCGACCATGACGGCCCGCCAGCTCTACCCCACGCTCAAGGCGTCGCTGCAACAGCTGGAAAATACCATCGAGAGCCGTCAACACTTCACTCCTGCACAGTGTCGCCTGCGCTTTCGCCTGGCACTGACCGATCTGGGCGAAGCCTCCTTTTTGCCCGTCATTCTGCAGCACCTGCACGCCCAGGCGCCCGACGTGGAACTGGAAGTCATTCCCCTGCAAATCGACCGGGCCGATGAGTGGCTCATCAATGGGCAGGTCAATGCCATCATCTGCAGCCGGCCGATCAAGGCAGCGAGCATCGAACGGCATGGCATCGCCAAGGATCGTTATGTCTGCCTGGGACGCCCCTCGGCTTTTCATGGCATTCCGCTCGATCTCAACGCCTTCACTGCTTCACGGCACGTGATAGTGGCCAGCACCTCGGGGCACAGCCTGGCAGAGGAGAAAATGCAGGAACTCGGCATCGAACGGAAGGTCGTTCTAGAAGTCCCCCATTTTCTGATACTTCCCAAGATACTTCGTCAGAACGATTTTCTCGGCATCATACCGATCCATATCGCCCGTCAATTTGCGGCCGACGGGAGCCTTTGCATTCACCCCTTGCCGTTCCAGGTACCGGATTTCGAGATATCGCTTTATTGGCGTTCCCAGGCCTTCCACTCACCAGCGCAGCGCTGGTTTTGCGACACACTCGCATCCGCCATAGCCTCACTTGACCTCTCGCTCTCCGACGATAACGAGCCGGATGATGTCGAAAGAAGGCGGTAAATGCTACTCTTGAATAGAAGAGGCTTATACACGTTATATGAACTTTCAATAGCCACTGTTTTTCGCCTTAACTTCTTTTCATTAAAGTACTTTTTCCGCCGAATATTCACTACCTTCCAGTGTTACGACTTTGGCATGGTTGCCTGCCATCTTCAGTGTCCACTAGCGTGAATTTCGTATTGCGTATAGATGTTCGCAATACGAACTCGGAGTGCGTTACGCCTCCGGGTAACAACGACTCGCACACCAGTGGGAACACATAATGACAACCCTTCAACGACTTACCCTAACGCCTCTTGCCTTAGCCCTGGCGGCATCCCTTTCCACCCAAGCCTTGGCCGACACCCAGCACAACGGTCCCACCTTCTCCGGTAACGTGACCGGCGGCGTGCTCGACGTCCGCGACCGGGATCTCGACCTCTGGGCCTTCCGCGCCGAAGCCGGTCTGGGTGGCGTCTACACTGTCAATCCCAGCTTGCGTATCCGCTACGATCTGGTGGCCGACTTCGCCAATGCCATCAACTCCGTGGATGACCAGACCTGGACACCGGGCGCCCACCGCCAGGACGACGGCGAGATCTATCTCCGCACGGCACGCGTGCTGCTCATGACCGATTACGGCACCATTGGCTTGCAGCCACGGGTGCCCTCAGGGTTCTGGGGACAGATTTATCGCAACGTCGATGTTTTCGAGTACAACCGTTTTCACGGCCAGACCGGGCAGAACGCCATCTTCGGTCAGGCCGAGCAAGCCAGCGACGTGCTCTCCTACGGTACGCCACGCTTCGGGGGCTTCCAGTTCATCGGCGCCGTGCTCACCACCAACGCCCAAAACGATCAGGACTTCGACGTGGTGACGGGCCGCTTGGTCTATGACCAAGGCCCGCTCAACTTCGGCATCGGCCATACCCAAGTGCGCCGCCCGGGCATCGATAACCTGCACCGTACCTCCTTCGGTATCGGCTACGACTTCGGCATGGTCCAACTGGGTGGGGTCTACGAGCACAACGACGACCGTGAGGACAGCAGCGCCGCCTCCGACTTCGACGCCTGGGGCGTGAACGTTTCGGCCCAGCTGAACGACGCCTGGTCGGTCTCAGTCGGCTACGCCGAGAACGACCGTAACCTCGACCTCGACAACGACGCCCTGGTCGCCACCGTCCGCCACCACTTCAACGAGAAGGTCTATGCCTTCCTCGAGGCGGGCCACTACGACCGCACCGACAACAACGTGGCGGCGGGGCTAAGCGTCAGCTTCTGAGAAAACCTTGCTGTGCTCGACTAGCTTACTTTCGGCCCGGTGGTGGGAACCCCGGGTCTTTTTTCGATACGCAGAGAAGTCCGGCAAGCCATGCTTGCCGGGCTTATGAAGGGGCTGCTATCAGGCAGCCTCAGTCAGGCGCTCCTGGCGAGCCCGAGATAGGCCTTCTGCACGGTATCGTCGGCAAGCAGCGCCTCGGCCGTTCCCTCACCGACCACCGCGCCGTTCTCGATCAAATAGCCGCGATCGGCAATGGCCAGGCTCTTGCGCGCGTTCTGCTCGACGAACAGCACGCTAACCTCGATCTCGCGTATCCGCTCCAGCGCCTTGAACAGCTCATGGGCCATCAGCGGCGACAGCCCCAGCGACGGCTCATCGAGCAGCAGCAGTCTGGGTGCCGACATCAGAGCACGTCCTATTGCCACCATCTGCTGCTCACCGCCGCTCATGGTGCCCGCCACCTGTCCCAGGCGTTCCTCGAGCTTGGGAAAGAGGGTCATGACACGTTCCAGGCTGCGTCGCTCCTCGGCCCTTGCTCGTTTCGGGTAGGCCCCCAGCAGCAGGTTTTCGCGTACCGTCATAGCGCCGAAGATCCCCCGACCTTCCGGCACCAGCGCAACGCCGGCCTCCACCACCTGGTGGGGTGCCAGCCCGAGCAGATCGATGCCGGCAAGGCTCACTTCGCTGCCCTGGCGGGCCGGCACCTGGCCGGCAATCACCGAAAGCAAGGTCGACTTGCCGGCCCCGTTGGTGCCGAGCATCACCACCATCTCCCCTTCCCGCACGCGCAGGTCGATGCCCTGAAGGGCGAGATGTTGGCCATAGGCGGCAGACACGTTGTGTAGTTCAAGCATGGGCATCGTCTCCCAGGTAGGCGCGGACCACTTCCGGCTCGGCCAGGGCCTGGGCCGGCGTTCCCTCAGCGATCTTGGCCCCGGCGTTCATGATCACGCAGCGGTCGCACAGCGAGCGAATCGCATCCATGACGTGCTCGACCATTACCATGGTCACGCCTTCACCACGCACCTTGCGCAGCAGCTCGATAGCTTCGACCAGTTCGGACGGGTTGAGCCCCGCCAGCCACTCGTCCAGCAGCAGCAGGCGTGGCTGCAGCGCCAGAGCGCGCGCCAGCTCCAGGCGCTTCTGGTCCATGTAGGTGAGGTCCTTGCCTGGCGTCCAGCACCGGTGCGCCATGCCGGCCTGCTGAAGCAGCGCCTCGGCACGCGAGTCGGCGGCAATGCCCCAGACCGGCTCGGCACCGAAGCCGAGCCCCGCCTTGACGTTGTCCAGGCAGTTCATCGAGGGCAGCACCCGCACCAGTTGGAACGTACGTGCAATGCCCTGGCGGGCGATACGGTTAGGCGCCAGGCCGGCGATATCCTTGCCCGCCAGGCGAATCGTTCCCGCGTTGGGCTTCAGGGCGCCCGACACCAGGTTCATCATGGTGGTCTTGCCCGAGCCGTTGGGCCCCAGCAACCCGACGATCTCGCCCTCGGCAATGTCGAAGCTCAGCGCATCCACCGCCCTCAGGCTCCCGAAGCGACGGGTGACGTCACGCACGGAAAGCAGCGCCGTCGATGTCGTCATAGCGCACTCTCCTTCTGTATGTCGTTCCCGGCTCGCCGGCCCGGGAAGCGCTCACGGTAGCGCTGCACATAGCCTTCGATGAGGCCTGCCACGCCGTGGGGGACCAGATAGACAATGGCCAAGAAAGTAACACCTAGCAGCACGCTGAAGAGATGAGGAAAGTTCGAGGAGAGGTACTCGAACAGCAGCACCATCGGAATCACCCCGAGCAGCGGGCCGTAGAGCCTCCGGGCTCCGCCCAACAAAGCCATGATCAGCACCTGGAACGAAATGGTGGGGTTGAAGGCGATGCTCGGGTCGAGATAGGTCCAGCGCGGCGCCACAATGGCCCCGACCAGGGCCATGAAGGCGGCGCTGAGCGAGAACACCAGTACCTTGATCAGGGTGATGTTGACGCCGCAGTGCAGCGCCACCGTCTCGTCATCGCCGATCATGCGCAGCGCGAAGCCGACCCGGGAGCGTTCGATCAGCCAACCGACGATGAACAGCAGGGCCAGTACCGCCGTGAGCTGCCAGACGATCTGCTCCTGGGTAATGTCGAGGAACACATAGCGTCCGACGCTGCCGGCCTGGGTTGATTCGTACCAGTTCACCACCTGGCGAATCAGCTCCGCCAACCCGAAGCTGAAGATGACGAAATAGACCCCGCGCAGGCGCAGCGTGGAGAGCCCCACCAGTAGCGCGACCACAAAGGCGATGGCCGCAGCGAGCAGCAGCACCGCGCCCCAGGGAAGCCGCTCGCCCAGTACCGCCACGGTGTAGGCACCGATGCCGAAGAAGGCCACGGTGGCCAGCGAGACGTAACCGCTTGGCCCCGAGAACATGGCCCAGGCGGTGGCCAGAATGGCGAACATCAGGAAGTTGATGGCCATGGAGAGCCCATAGCCGCCCACGAAGCCGGGCAGCAGCGCAAAGCCGATGACCCCAGCCAGCAGCAGAACGCCCCCGAACAGGATCGTGCGTGAAAGAGCCATCATGCGCCGGCCCTCCCCATCATACCGGTGGGCCGAATCAGCAATACGATCAGGAACAGCGCAAAGGTGGCCGCCAGCGTCAGCCCCGGCGCCACGTACACCGCCACGAAACTCTCCACCAGGCCCAGGATCAGCCCCGCCGCCAGCGCCCCCATCAGGTGACCGGCACCGCCCATGATCACCACGATGAGCGCCTTCATGGTGAAGACGACCCCCATCGAGGCATTGAAGGTGGTGAACATGCTGACCAGCACACCGCTGGCCGCCACCAGCCCGCCGCCCAGCGCAAACGCCATGGCCGAGGCCGCGCGCACGTCGATACCGGCCAGTTGAGCCGCCTTGGGGTCGACGGAGACCGCCCGCAGCGCGGTGCCCGGCCGGGTGCGCACCAGCAGTAGATAGAGTGCCGTGCCCAGCACCACCGCTACGCCAACGGCCAGCAGGCGATCCGCAGCAATGGGTGAGCCGGCGATGATGAACACACTGCTGATATAGGTGTAGCTGAAGTAATTGCTACCGAAGAGCAGCAGCACCAGTCCCTGGATCACGAACAGCAGGCCGAAGGTGGCCAGAATACTGTTCACCTCCAGCTCACCGCGATCCCGCGAGCGCTTCACCAGCGGATGCAACATGATCTGATAGATCAGCCAGTTGGCGCCGAACGCCAGCGGCACGACGAACACCAGCGCCAACAGCGGATTGATTGCCTGCACCTGAAACAGCCAGAAAGCGGCAAAGGCCGCGGCGATCAGGAACTCCCCGTAGGAGAGATTCATGATCCTGGCGACGCCGTACTGCAGCGTCAGCCCCATGGCCACCAGGGCGTACATGCCGCCCAAGGTCAGGCCATTGAGCAGGGCATCGAGAAAAGCCATAACTCACCCCTGTGTCAAACACGAATAGCGGCAGACGAAGCGCCTGCCGCTGGGTTACCTCAGCGCCAGTCCGGCTTGGGCAGCACGATCTCCGCCGCCCCTTCACGATCGCTGGGGCCGATGGCGCGGAACACGCCGTCCTGCCACTGGCCGACCTGCCAACCTTCCCAGTAGGCGCGACCGTTCAGGGTGATCTCGCCCAGCACCGTGTCGAAGGTGCCGTTCTCCATCTCGGCCACGACCTGCTCATGGTCGATGCTGCCGGCCCGCTCGATGGCCTGCTGCAACACCTGCAGGCTGGCGTAGGTGGGCGCGCTGGCCCAGAGGTCGGGCGCCTGACCGGTCATCTCGGTATGACGCTCGATGTAATCCGCCATCACCTCGCTATCGGTATCCACGCCGCCGATGCCCAGCACCCCTTCGACGTTGTCGTCGAAGCGGTTCTTGAAGAGCGGGAAGGCCGTGCCCACCGCGGTGTAGAACAGCGGCGGATTGAAGTCGAGGGTTTGCGCCTGATCGGTGATGGCGATGGTTTCGGGGGGATAGCTGAAGGCCAGGAACGCCTCCGGCTCTTGCTGGCGGGCGCTGTTGATGATGCCCTGCATATCCTGAGAGCCGGGCGGATACGACTGGCTGTAGACGACGTCAAAATTAGCCTCCTGCAGCAGCGCCTGGGCCGCGTTGGCCAACTCGATACCGAACTGATCGGCCACGTTGACCATGGCCACCCGGCCCTCGATCTCCCCGCTCTCGCGCAGCTCCTCGAGCATGGTGACGATGCCCTCGGCGTAGTGGGTCGAGGTGCTGAGGAAGAAGAAGAGTCGCGGCCAGCGGTCCATCAGATCCTGCTGGCGGTCGGACACCGCCGTCACCGCCAGGTGCGGATAGCCGGCGCGGTGCAGCACGGGCGCCACGGCAAGGTTGAGCGCCGTGCCCCAGGGCGGCAGCACGAAGTGCACCTCGTCCTGGTTGATCAGCCTTTCGACGGCGCGAACGGCCTCCTCCGAGCTGCTGCGGTCGTCGTAGGCCACCACTTCGATAGGCAGCTGACGCTCACCCACGCGAATACCGCCGGCCTTGTTCACCTCCTCCACCCACAGCTTGTAGTTGGGGGTAATGGTGGTACCGGCGCCCCCGGCGTAGGGCCCCGTATCGGAGACGGCATAGCCGATGCGGATGCTCTCCGGCAGATCGTCGGCCATGGTGGGAAAACTCAGGGCGAAACAGATTCCGATACCCAGGAACGTCCGGGCTAATGTGATCGATGGCATGATTGCGGCTCCGTTTTTCTTGTGGTCGATAGCTTTGCCGTCATTCGTTCGAATAACGAACATAAATACGCATTGCATATCGAGCCTAGAATCGCCGTGAGCCGACGTATAGTCATGCCAAAGTTGTAGCTTTTAAAATCTGTGAAAAAAGACAATAATTACAATTGGATAAGAGTATATTTCTTAGTATCTGGCCGGCCTATATCGTTTATAAATCAGGTCTATGTGAGCCTAACTCTCCATTGCCGCGAAGGCCTCGGCGATAGTGGGCGGTGCCGTGGGGCGGGCGTACATGGCTTTCAGATACTCCCTCAGCCTGGGTGCGTCGCCGAGCATGTTCTCTTCGTTCGCCCAGTCCAGCGTGTAGGCGGCATTGAAGTCGGCCACGCTGAGCCGGTCGCCGACCACGAACTCACGCTCTTTCATGTATCGTTCAAGCACGGCCAGCATCTCCAGGCACTCCTGCCGTGCCAGGTCGACGTCCTGGGGTATGCGCTTCTTATCGGGATAAACGAAGGTGTGACGAGCGATGCGCCACAGCGGCTGCTCGATCTCGGTTACCAGGAAGAACATCCAGCGGTACAGCTGAGCTCTCTCTTCCACAGTATCGGGAATGAAATCCGCCTGTGGATATTTTTCGGCCAGGTAGAGCTGGATCGCGGCCGATTCGGTTATCACTCGTTCTTCATCGACCAGCACAGGGACCTTGGCGGCGGGGTTGAGCGTGAGGAAGTCCTGTTGGAGGTGCTCCCCTTTCATGAGATCCACCGGGAGCAGCTCGTACTCCAGGCCCAGCTCGTTGAGTAACCAGACGGCGCGCAGCGCGCGGGTCGGGGGCGTTCCGTAGAGTTTGATCATTTCCGGCTCCTCGATTGGCAGGCACTCGCTATTCTCACTCATGACCCAGTCGAGCGAGCGCAGGTGGAATCGACAACGAAAGTGGAAGCATCGCTGCCGCCGCCGGAGGGATTGCCCCACCCATAACGAGAAGAGCCAGCGCAAGTGCGCTGGCTCTTCTTGAAGCTTCATCTTGCCGGCCCGACCCTGCCTCGGCCGCTAGAGGTAGTAGTTGCGCAAGATGGGCTTGTGATGCTGGTAGGCGTTCTCGGTCATCCGCTCGAGCAGGCGATAGGCGGCAAGACCGATGCGCTTGATCAGCGGAGCGCTGGTGCTGGCGGCGTTCGCACTGGACGATAGCGTCTGGGTGGTCATGGCTGGGTTCCCGGTCATTTCATGAGGATGCTAACAGAATACCCGAATACTAGACTTTAGTCTTATTTATTCGCCTTTAGTCGCATCCCTCGCCCCCTGCCGACAATCCCAAGAACGCCGAAAGCCGACGTGGTGCGCCGGCTCTCGGTGATTACGGCCCCATCATGGTGGGGCCGGGTTCGCTCGGTGATGCGATCAGAAATCGAAGAACACCGTCTCGCCTTCACCCTGCAGCTTGATGTCGAGGCGGTAGCGCACCTTGCCGTCGACCTCTTCGCGCTTGGCGATCAGCGTCTGGCGGCGTGTCGGCGATTCAATGCGCTTCATCACCGGGCAGGCGGCATTGGCTACTGCTTCGTCCTCGAAGTAGAGACGGGTCTGCAGGTGGACGTTCACGCCCCGGGCGAAGATCGTCAGGTTGATGTGCGGCGCCATGGTCTGGCCGTTGGCGGTCTTCACCGCGCCGGGCTTGATCGTCTTCAGCGACCATTCGCTGCCATGGTCGAAGGTGGTGGCGGTGCGCCCGAAACTGTTGAACGGCTTCTGCAGATCGAACTCGAGCTGGTAGCGGCCCTTGCTGTCGGCCTGCCAGGCTTCGATAAAGGCGTCACGCACCAGGTCGCCATTGCCGTCGATCACGGTGCCGACGACTTCGATGTGCTCGCCTTCGGCCTCGGGCTTGGCCATCTCGTTCCAGATCTCTTCGTCGCGGGTCGGGTTGCCCGCGGCGGCCAGGGCCAGGCCGATATGCACGTAGGGGCCGGCAGTCTGGGAGGCGGTTTCGCGCAGCACCAGTTCGCTCGCGGGCTGGGTATTCGGCTGTTTCATCAGGTTGTCCCCGTTGCTGATTAGAACCCGTTTACTGGTTTTCGAAGAAGGTCTGCAGTTCGCCACGCACCACCAGATCGAAGCGGTAGGCCAGGCAGTCCATCGAATTGCTGCGCGCCATGTCGAGGCGGCCGATCATGGTCTCGACGGCGTCGCGGTCCTTGATGGTGTTGACGATGGGGCAGACCGGAATCAGCGGGTCGCCCTCGAAGTACATCTGGGTGATCAGGCGGGTGGAGATCGAAGGGCCCATCACCGAGACGTGAATGTGCGCCGGGCGCCAGCTGTTGACGTCGTTGGGCCAGGGATAGGGCCCGGGCTTGATGGTGCGGAAGCGGTACCAGCCCTGCTCGTCGGTCAGGGTGCGGCCCACGCCGCCGAAGCCGGGGTCCAGCGGTGCCAGGTAACGGTCGTTCTTGTGGCGGTAGCGGCCGCCGGCGTTGGCCTGCCACATTTCGACCAGGGTGTGCGGCACCGGCTTGCCGAACTGATCGATAACGCGGCCGAACATGATGATTCGCTCGCCCACCGGCAGGCCGGCCGCACCCGACAGCGACGGGTTTTCACGGAAGTTGAGCAGCAGGTCGTTGTCGTGCGGGCCCATGCGCAGGGCGCGGAAATCCGGCCCGGTCAGCTCGGAGGCACTGGGCTTCATCAGGCTGACCAGCGCCTGGTTCGGCGAACGGGCCACCGTCGTCTTGTAGCCAGGGGCATAGGCCGGGGGATGCCAATCACGGTCGCGCTGTACGAAGCGCTTGTTATCATGTTGCATGGGCTCGTCTCTGGAGGTGGTTCACGGCCAAGTGTGGCGAGATGCCGCAGGCACGACAATTGACGACTCGGGCGACCCCCATAACCTGATGGTTATGTTGCGCTGTCTTCCTGGCGGAGCCTCGCGCTGACCTCGCGCAGCACTTCGCAGAAGGCCTCCACGGCGAGCGAAGGCTGCATGCTGGCATTGAAGCAGAGCCCCACGGAGCCGCCCTGGGCTTCCAGATCGATGGCGAGCGGGCTCAGCCGCCCCGCCGTTCTATCCTCGGCCAGGGCCTCCTCGGGCGCGACCCAGATCGCGTCGCTCTCCAGGGTGTAGCGGCGGCTGATGGGCAGCGAAAGCGTCTCGAGCCGCTGGCTCGGCAGTGTCAGCGAGTGGCGCACGCAGAAACTGTCGACCCGCTGGCGCAGGGTGGTCTGGGGCGGTGGCAGTACCCAGGGGAATTCGCCCAGCCGGGCGGGGTCGAGCGGCGCGATGCCGGCCAGCGGATGGCCGCTGCGCACGCCGAGCAGCAATGGCTCGTAATAGAGATGCTCGAAGGCCAGGTCGCGGATTTCACGCGCCTCGGTCATGCGCCCCACCACCAGGTCCAGCTCGCCGCGACGCAGGCGCGAGAGAAGAAAGGCGCTGGAGCCGGTCACCACATTCACACCCACGTCGTTGTGCCCATCCGATTCGCCGTGCCAACGCCGGATCGCCTCGGGCAGCAGCCGGCTCTCCACCGTGGAGAGCGCCCCCACGCGCAGCCAGCCGGCGCCGCGGTCGATATCTCCCACGGCGGCCACGCCCTCCTCCAGAGCGCGCATGGCAGGGCCGGCATGACGCAGCAGGGTCAGGCCCGCCTGGGTCAACGCCACGCCCTGGGGGGTGCGCTCGAAGAGCGTGGCACCGAGATGCTCTTCGAGCTCACGAATGGTCTTGGACATGCCCGGCTGGGTAATCGCCAGGCGCTCAGCGGCCCGGGCAAAGCTGCGCTGGCGGGCCACCTCGAGGAAGGCCTGCAGGTGGCGCAGCTTGATACGGGAGTTGAGCATGGCGAAGCGTCGGTGGCGGCTACAACCGCTACCTTGGCGCAAACGGCGCGGGAACGGAAGCCATGCGATTCAGCGCGACGCTTGCGCCGGTGAGAGGGCAGCCGACTCGCGGCTGGCCAGCAGCCGCGGAATGATGCCAATGGCCACCAGTCCGATCGCCGCCGTAGGAAGGAAGGCGAGGCTCGTCGTGCCGCTCAAGTCATTGAGCCAGCCGCCCAGAACGGTAATGGCGAAGACCAGCAGGTAGCCGAAGCAGAGCATGCCGCTCATCAGGCGCGGCAGCTGTTCGAGCGTTACCAGCCAGGCCGGCAGTGCCAGCACGAAGATGAACAGTGCGCTGGTGAAGAAGCCGAACACGCCCGCCGCCCAGACAACATGCGCCCCAGGCAATGCCAGCATGGCGGGAATCGACAGCAGGGCCAGCAGGGTGATGCCGATCAGCGGCCGGGCGTGCCCCATCAGGCGGTCGGCGAACAGGATCAGCAGCGCCGAGGAGAGCATCTGGGCGCCGTTGAGCGCGGTGAGGCTCGCCGCCAGCAGGTGCAGGCGCTCGCTCGCCTCGAGCAGCGGCGGCAGGAAGATGTTGCCGCAGAAGTAGAGCGCCGCCGCGGCGCCAAGCAGGGCCACCAGCCGCCACATTCGCCCATCGCCCAGGTCCGGCAGCATCAGGCGGCCCGCAGGGGGCTTGCCCGCCGACGACCCGGCCGTGGTCAATGGCAGCCGTCGGCCCACGAGAACCAATACCAGCATCAATAGCGGCACCGGCAGCACCCACAGGGCGAAGGCCCACTGCCACTGCGTGCCCAGCCATAGCGCTACCATCGGCCCGGTGGCACCGGCCGCCAGCAGTTCGCCGACCAGCAGGCCGTTGGTGTAGACCGCCGAGGCGCGACCAACGTGGCCCGGCGCCCACAGCTTGGCCAGCACCGGCATGGCGGCCTGCATGAAGGCGATACCCATGCCCATCAGTACCGTGGCCAGCATGAACGGCAGGAAGCCCTGCGGCAGGCTGCGCAAACTGCTGCCCAGCGCCATCACCGACAGGCCCAGCAGCAGGCAGCCGCGCACACCGAGGCGCGCCAGCAACCAGCCCGCCGCCAGCCCACCTGCGGCCAGCGTCACCAGCGGCAGGCTGGTGGCGATGGCCACCTCGCCGTTGGTGAAGCCCAGCACGGCCTTGAGCTGAGGAATCAGCGGCGGCACCACCAGCACCGTGAGGCGCAGGTAGAGCCCCAGGCACCACAGCAGGGCATAGGCCAGCAGGGCCTGGCGCAGCTCGCTCGGTGGCGGTGTGGCGGTCTCCCGGGTCATGCCCTTCTCTCCTGCTTTCAGAAACCCCTACTGATAAAACCGAAACCGGCCAAAAGGCCGGTTCGGAATCATGCCATGGGCATGCTCAATTAGCACCCTAACGAAAGTCGCGTCTTGCCCCTTCCGTCGAGCACCGCAGCGAATCAGCTTTTCTCCCCGCCCCAGCCCAGCTCTTTGGCCAACGCAAATGCGTGATTGGCCGCCGGTACGCCAGCGTAGATCGCCACGTGCATCAGCACCTGGCGCAGCTCGGCTTCGGAGAGGCCGATGCGCTTGGCGGTCTTGAGGTGCAGCGTGAGCTCCTCGCGCCCCAGCGCGGCGAGAATGCCGGTGGTGATCAGGCTGCGTTCGCGTCGGGTGAGGTCGTCGTTGCTCCACAGCTCGCCCCAGGCCAGCCGGGTGATCATCTGCTGGAAGGGGGCATCGAGGCTGTTGGCGTTCTCGGTGGAACGCACCACGTGCGCCTCGCCGAGGACCTGCTTGCGGGTCTCGAGACCCTCGGCATAGCTCACGCCGCGCTCGCCTACGTTGCTACGGTCGCTTGCCATCCACAGCAACAGCCGCTTGGCCATGGCGCCAGGGTCTTCCACCGAAGGCACATGAGCAAAGCCCTCGAGGATCTCCAGCGGTGCGCCGTTGCATTCATTAGCCAGTGCCTGCAGGGTCTCGGGCGGCGTGGCGACGTCCTCGCTGCCACCGAGCAGATGCACGCCCACGCCAGCGTGCTGGGTGAGTGACGCTTTCAACTTGCCGCGGAAGTCGGTGCGGCCGAGCATCTCGCACAGCCGGGCGTAGGATTCGCCATCGGTGCGCGCCATCTGGGTACGCCAGCCGGCCTCCAGGGCAGGCTCGGCCGCCAGCCGCTGGGCGGAAAACCAGCGCGGCACGATATCGCCGGAGATCGCCGCCAGCCCTTCGTCGCGCACGCGGCCGGCACGGGTGGTCCACAGATCGCTGTTGCCGATCACCGCGCCGGTGTTGGTCAAGGTGGCGGAATAGAGCCGCTCGGCATGCTCGGCAATGAGGTGCTGGCCGACCACGCCGCCGATGGAGGTCCCGACGAAGTGGAAGCGCGACACGCCGGCCTGCTCGACCAGCGCCAGCGCCTCGTGAGCCAGCGCCGCCGGAGTGATCTCGCCGCCATCCTCGGGCCAGGCCTGGCTGGCGCCGTGGCCGGGCAGGTCCCAGGTCAGTATGCGGTAGCGCGGCAGCAGCGCCGGCAGCAGGTCGTCCCACACCGCCTGGGTCATGCCCAGCGGATGCGCCAGCACCACCAGCGGCAGCGCCTCGGGGCCGAGCAGGCGATAGGCGACGCTACGGCCGTCAATCGTCAGAAATGCCATGGTTCCACTCCTGTGGTTATACCCTCTCGATTACCGTCGCGATCCCCTGCCCCACGCCGATGCACATGGTGCAGAGCGCATAGCGGCCGCCCGCCAGCTGCAGCTCGTGCATGGCACTGGTGACGATGCGCGCGCCGGACATGCCCAGCGGATGGCCCAGGGCGATAGCGCCGCCGTTGGGGTTGACCCGCGGGTCGTCGTCGGCGATGCCCAGCTCGCGCAGGCAGGCCAGCGCCTGGGCGGCAAACGCCTCGTTGAGCTCGATATGGTCGAGTTGGTCCACGCTCATGCCGAGCCGCTTCAGCAGCTTCTGCGAGGCCGGTACCGGGCCGATGCCCATGATGCGCGGCTCGACACCGGCGGTGGCCATGCCGTGAATGCGTGCCATGGGGGTCAGATTGTAGCGCTTCACCGCGGCTTCGCTGGCGACGATCACCGCCGCCGCACCGTCGTTGACGCCGGAGGCGTTACCCGCCGTGACCGAGCCCATCACGCTGGAGCCGGCGGCGCGGAACGGCGTGGGTAGGCTGGCAAGCTTCTCCAGGGTGGTTTCGCGAGGGTGCTCGTCGGTATCGAAGACCAGCGGCTCCTGCTTGCGACGCGGAATTTCCACCGGGACGATCTCGCGCGCCAGGCGGCCGCTCTCCTGGGCTCGCTTGGTCTTCAACTGCGAGTCGTAGGCGAACCGATCCTGGTCCTCGCGGGAGATATTGAACTGCTCGGCAACGTTCTCGGCGGTCTCGGGCATCGAGTCGACGCCGTACTGCTTCTTGAGCAGTGGATTGATGAAGCGCCAGCCGATGGTGGTGTCCTCCATCGTCTGGCTGCGCGAGTAGGCCGTATCGGCCTTGCTCAACACGTAGGGCGCACGCGACATCGACTCCACGCCGCCGGCGATCATCAGCTCGGCCTCGCCGGCCCGCACGGCGCGCGCCGCGGTGCCGATGGCGTCCATGCTAGAACCGCATAGGCGGTTGATGGTGGTGCCTGGCACACTGGTCGGCAGGCCCGCGAGCAGCAGCGACATGCGCGCCACGTTGCGGTTGTCCTCGCCGGCCTGGTTGGCGCAGCCCATGATCACGTCGTCGATGGCGGCCGGGTCGAGATCCGGCGCCCGGGCCAGCAGCGCCTCGAAGATGCGTGCGGCGAGATCGTCGGGGCGCATACTGGCCAGCGTGCCGCCGAACTTGCCGATGGCCGAACGCACCGGATGACACAGGTAAACGTCGTTCATTTCGTTCTCCTCACTCGCCGGCGTGCTTGCGCTCGGTCCTGGCTTTCAGTTCCCGCAGCACCTCGAGTTCACGGGCGCTGGGCTCGGGCGTGGTCTCGAGCGCATCGGCGAAGCGAACCTCCCAGCCGGTGGCCTCGATCACGTCCTCGCGGGTGACGTTCGGGTGCAGCGACACGACCACCAGCTCTTTCGTTACGGGATCGGGCTTCATCACGCACAGGTCGGTGATCACTCGGGTCGGCCCGCGGCCGATGTTGGGCACGCCGTCGCGGCCCTTGCCGTCGCGGCCGAAGCCCAGGGTGGTGACGAAATCCACGTCCTTGACGAAGGCGCGCTTGGAGTGCTTCAGGGTGATGAAGACCTCGCCGGCGTTGGTGGCGATCTCCGGCGCCCCGCCGCCACCCGGCAGGCGCACCTTGGGATCATGGTAGTCGCCGATCAGCGTGGTGTTGAGGTTGGCGAAGCGGTCGATCTGGGCGGTACCCAGGAAGCCCACGTCGACCTTGCCGCCTTGCAGCCAGTAGCGAAACATCTCGGGCACCGAGACGGTGGTCAACGCCGATTCGCAGAGTTCGCCGTCGCCGATGGAGAGCGGCAGCACCTCGGGCTTGGTCTGCAGGGTGCCGGATTCGTAGATCAGCACCACCTCGGGGGCGTGGGTCAGGCGCGCCAGGTTGGCCGCCTCGGAAGGCAGGCCGATACCGACGAAGCAGGTCATGCCGTTCTCGAGCGCGCGTGCCGCGGTGACGCTCATCATTTCCGCTGAGGTGTAGTCGAGGCTCATCAGGCGTTCCCCCCTGCATTCATGACGTTCTCTTCGATCCACCGAGTGAACGTGTCGCGGTCGCGGGCGATGGCATCCCACTCCTTGTAGAAGGCGTTGTTGCGTGGGTAGTAACCGTGGGCATAGGAGGGCAGCGAGCCCTTTTCGGCCACGGCGATGGCGCTGACCGCCCAGCCGGGAATGATGCAGGCGTTGGGGTGATAGTCGGCCTCGGCGGTCAAGTCGTCGACGATCTCCTCGACGGTGACGATGCTCTTCTTCGCCGCCAGCACGGCTTCCTTCTGTACACCCACGATGCCTTCCACCAGCACGTTGCCGGCGCGGTCGGCCTTCTGCGCGTGGACGATGGAGACGTCCGGGCGCACCGAGGGCACCGCGGCCAGGCGCTCGCCGGTGAACGGGCACTCGATGAACTTGATCTGGTCGTTGACGCTCGGCAGCTCGCTGCCGACATAGCCGCGCAGCACGGCCAGCGGCAGGCCGGCGGCCCCCGCTTCGAAGGCGCAGGCCATGGCGGCGTGGCTGTGCTCGAGGATCTCGACCTTGTGCGGCCAGCCCTTTTCTACCGCATCGCGGAGCCTGTGCAGCGAGCCCACGCCGGGGTTGCCGCCCCAGGAGAAGATCACCTTCTTCGCGCAACCGGCGCCGATCATCTGGTCGTAGACCAGGTCGGGGGTCATGCGGATGAGCGTCAGATCGCGCTTGCGCTGGCGAATCACTTCGTGACCGGCGGCGAAAGGAATCAAGTGGGTGAAGCCTTCCATGGCCACGGTAGCGCCGTCTTCGACATAGCGTGCCACCGCGTCATGCAGGCTCAGGAACTCGGCCATGATCGTCCTCCTGGCGGGTATTCTCAAATAAGTTCGAATAGCGAACTTTGATTTGTGATGCGAACAAGTTACTCCCATGCCCTAACATCGTCAAATTCCCCATAGCCGAAAATGCACGAGGGGAGGCCAGACCTCCCCTCGCTTGGGTTGTGCAACCGCATGATTTTTCAGCGACTCACCCCTGCTGAAGCCAGTCGATGGCTCGCCGCACCTGAGCTTTACTACTACCAAGGTATAAGGCGGGATCCGTTGCCTGACGCAGGGCATCCGGCTCCAGCTTGCCCTGCATAGTGGCACGCACCTCGGGATGCGCTGCGAGGGCCTCGGCATAGCTGTTCCCCTGGAGGCGTGCCGTCTCGGCGGCTTCAGCGCTGATGCGCTTGGCCGCGTCCTGACCCAGTACCGGCGCCAGCAGGCGCGACACCGGCTCGGCCATGATGCCACCGCCGGTGGCCGCCAGGTTACGGCGCATCGCCTCGGGGTTCACTTCCAACCCTTCGAGCAGCACGGCAGCCTGTTCCAGGGCGCCTTCAAGCAGCAGGACGCTGTCGAGCAGCGGCGTCCACTCGGCGTGCCACTCTCCCAGCCCGCGCTCCAGCGGCTGGGCGGCGGCATTGAGCAGCACCGTGGCATGGCCGTGTACCTGCCGTGCCGCGCTGCGGATCATGGCGCAGCGCACCGGGTTGCGCTTGTGCGGCATGGAGGAGGACTCCCCCATGCCCGGGGCTGCCGGTTCGGCTACCTCGCCGACCTCGGTCTGGCTCAGCAGAGCGATATCGAGTGCCAGCTTCTCGGCCGCCCCGGCTGCGGCATCCAGTGCCGTGCCCAGGGCATGGATCGGCTGGCGGTCGGTGTGCCAGGGAAGGACAGGGGCACTCAGGCCGAGGCGCTTCGCCAGGGCGTCCATGAGGTCGAGGCCCAGCGCATCCCAGCCGGAGTGCACGCCCACGGCGCCGCCGAACTGCACGGGCAACTCGGTAGCGGCCAGGCGGCGGCGGGCCTGCTCCAGGCCGATGGCCCAGTGCGCCACCTTGACGGCGAAGGTGATCGGCAGCGCCTGCTGCATCAGCGTGCGGCCCACCATCACCGTCTGTTCATGGGCGCGCATCAGCCCGATCGCAGCCAGGCGACAACGCGCCAGCAGGGCATCCAGCGCAGCCAGGCGCGGCTTGAGCAGTAGCATCAGTGCCGAGTCGATCACGTCCTGGCTGGTCGCGCCCATGTGCCAGTAGCGCTTGAGTTCGTCCGGCAGCGCCGCCCGCCCCTGCTTGACGAAGGGGATCGCCGCGTTGCCACCGCTGGCCACACCCGCCGCCATGGCATCGAGATCGAATGCATGCGTCTCGAGACGCTCACACATGGCTCGGTGGGTACCGGCCGGCAGCGCCCCTTGGCGTTCCTGTACCTCGGCCAGCGCCAGCTCGAAGGCGAGCATGGCCTGAACCAAGGCTCGGTCATGGCACTCTCCCCATGCCGTCTGGCTCATGAAGGGATGCCGAAGCAGGGCGTCAGGCATATCATGCTCTCCTCTGAATGGCTCGCTCATGCTCAAGCTCGGGCTCGACCCTGGCTTAGCCCATAGTCGTACATGTGTTCGCAAAACGAACATTATGCTAGATTGAAGGGCTCCGATGGAGCAATACATCAAAGGCAATGACGGAAGAGAAATGACACCCGAGGAAGAGGTTCTCAGCCCTGACGATCGCGATTTCGTCACCGCCCTGGCCAGCGGCCTGGAAGTCATCCTGGCCTTCGACGAGACGCACTCGCGCATGACATTGAGCGAGGTCGCCAGCCGTACCGGCATGAACCGTGCCCGCGCTCGGCGCTTCCTGCTCACGTTGCATGCGCTGGGCTACGTGCGCAAGCAAGGCCGCAACTTCGAGCTGGCCCCGCGGGTACTGCAGCTCGGCTACGCGTTTCTCTCCGCCAACAACTATCGTAGCGTGATCCAGCAGGTGCTGGAGGACATTACCGCCGAGAGCGGCGAATCCTCCTCCCTTGGCGTCCTCGATGGCGACGACGTCATCTATGTGGCGCGCTCCTCGTCGCGCCACCGCTTGATGGCCATCACGCTCTCCGTCGGCACCCGCCTGCCGGCCGGCCATACCTCGATGGGCCGCGCCCTGCTGGCCCAGCTCTCCGATGCCGAGCTGGACGCCTACCTCGACCGGGTGACGCTCGAGCGTTACACCGACAAGACCGTGACCGACAAGAAGGCACTCAAGCAGTGCATCCTCAAGGTTCGCCAGCAGGGCTACGCCATCGCCGACCAGGAGCTGGATTCGGGGCTGCGCTCGCTGGCCGTGCCGGCCTTCGATGCCAACGGCAAGCTGCTCGGTGCCATCAACATCAGCACCAATGCCGCGCGCGTGGATCTGGACACCTTGATGAAGGAACACCTGCCGCTGCTACAGCAGAAGGCTCGCGAGATTCGCGCCACCGTCAGCTGAGGCCGCATGCTGGAAATCCTCACCATTACTACGCCGATCTTCCTGTTGATCGGCGCCGGCTACCTGGCGCTGGCGGCTCGGCTGCTGAACAAGGAGCAGGTGCAGGGCGTGGCCTCCTTCGTGCTCTACTTCGCCTTGCCAGCGCTGGTGATTCGGGCCCTGACCCAGACACCCCTCGACGAAGTGCTTCAGACCTCCTACCTGCTGGCCTACGGCCTTGGCTCGGTGAGCATCTTCGGCTTGGCCCTGCTGTTGACCCTGGGGATCCAGCGCAAGGCACTCAGCGAAGGGGCCATGCATGCACTGGGGATGTCCGCTTCCAACAGCGGCTTCATCGGCTATCCCGTTGCGGCCATGGCAATCGGCAGCTCACCCGCCGCCGTCTATATGGCACTGAACATGATGATCGAGAACCTGCTCATCATACCCGCGGCGCTGATCCTGGCCGAAGTCGGGCGCCAGAGCGGAACCGGCATCGTCAGCGTGGCGCGCAAGACCTTCCTTCGCTTGGTCCGCAATCCGGTACTGGTCGGCCTGGCAGTTGGACTGGCGCTGGCCATCACGGAGACGACCCTGCCCCGCCCCTTGGCGAAGGTCATCGAGATGCTGGCCAACGCTGCCGGCCCGGCAGCGCTGTTCGTCATCGGCGGCACACTGTTCGGTCTTCGCGTGCGGGGCATGCTGGGAGACGTGGGCCAAATCGTCGTAGGCAAGCTGATCTTTCATCCGCTTGCCGTGCTCGGTCTGCTGCTGATCATGCCGCAGGTCGAACCGCATATGATGGCTGGCGCACTGCTGTTCGCCTGCGCGCCGATGATCAGCATCTACCCGTTGCTAGGCCAGCGCTATGGCATGGCCGGCGTCAGCGCTGCCGCGCTGATGGTCGCCACCCTGGCGGCTTTCGCCACCTTGAGCCTGGGTCTCTGGCTGATGGATCTCACCGGCTTGCTGCCGGCTCGCTAGCCTCCCTCCCGCTGAGGAGTTATCACTCCTGCCTCTCGACTTCCTGCTCCATCTGCCCCGGCCGTATCGGCTGGCGGGGTTCGTCGAGGCCGGGATCTTCATGCGCCCGAATGTCATCGACTGACGTCCCGGCGCGATCAGGGGAGTCTGCGGCTTGCCCTTCCGGCGGCATGGAGTCCTGTCCAGTGCCGTCTCCCGATACCGGCTCGCCAGCGGCTCCGGTGCCAAGCATATCCCGCTCCGGTTCGTCTCGCGCTGTGCCGAGATCGTCCTCGCGTTCGGGCACCGTGCCAATCGTCGCCTCGCCCCCCGACGAGCCCTGGCCGGCGGAGCTGCTGCTTGGCGGGGGAGACGCGTCCTGCCCGACGACCGTCGAGGAGGCCCCCAACAACAGCACGGCGATTACGCTCGTCACTTCCTTGCGATAGCGCATGTCCTTACCTCCTGCGGCTCATGCCGCTCATTCCCATCCTTCGACACCGGCCATGTCCGGCAGCTCGTGGGCAATGCCCTTGTGGCAGGTAATGCAGGTATCATCGCCATTGATCAGGCCCCGCCGGTGGGCTTCCGCCGCACGGGAACTCTGCCGGGTGAAGTCCATGGCAACCTCGTCGTGGCAGTTACGACACTCCAGCGAATCGTTGGCCTCGAAACGGCGCCACTCGCGGGAGGCCATCTCCAGGCGATGGTCGAGAAATTTTTCGCGAGTGTTGATGGTGCCGAAGATCTTGCCCCACACCTCCTTCGAGGCCTGCATCTTGCGCGCAATCTTGTCGGTCCAGTTGTGCGGCACGTGGCAGTCCGAGCAGACCGCGCGCACCCCCGAGCGATTGGTAAAGTGGATCGTCGGCTGGATTTCTTCGTACACGTTGGCCCGCATCTCGTGGCAACTGATGCAGAACTGCTCGGTATTGGTCGCTTCCATGGCGGTGTTGAAACCGCCCCAGAACAGCACCCCGCCAATGAAGCCCCCCACGGTGAGAAACCCCAGGCTGAAGTAGCCACTGGGCGAGTTGAAGACTCGCCAGAAGACGGCCAACACATGCTTGATACGTTTTATCATTCAGCGGCCCTCACTCTTGCGTTCCGCGCCGCTCGCGGAGAATTTCAGCGATATCGACGAAACGGTTCTCGACCGCCAGCGGCGCGTCCGTCTGCGGCACGTGGCACTGGTCGCAGAAGTAGCGACGCGGCGATAGCTCGGCGAGGAAGTTGCCGTCGCGGTCCATGTAGTGAGTCACGCTGATCATCGGCGCCTGCGTGGCCCCGACCCGCTGCCGGCTATGGCAGCTCATGCAGCGGTTGGCGTTGAGATCGACCTGGTAGTTGTCGATCTTGTGCGGGATGGTTGGCGGCTGCATGGGATAGGCGCGGGCCCGCCGCAGGTCGTTGTTCTCGACGTCGTAGAGCGGCTCGGGTGTGCGCTCCTCGAGCAGCGGCACGTGGCCGCGTAGTGCATCGAGTTCGCCTTCCTGGGCGAGCACTCCCAGGCTGATGCCCAGGATGGCGATAGCGGTGGCTATGGTTCGCATCGTCTTTCCCCCCTAGACCCGTTCGATCCGGCAGGCGCACTTCTTGAAGTCCGTCTGCTTGGAGATGGGATCGGTGGCATCCAGCGTCAGCTTGTTGATCAGCTGGCTCGCATCGAACCAGGGCACATACACCAGGCCCCGGGGCATGCGGTTACGTCCTCGCGTTTCGACCCGCGAGCGCATCTCCCCGCGGGGGCTGATGATGCGAATCTCGCTGCCGCGACGCACACCGAGGTCGCGAGCATCTTGGGGATGCACATAAACCACCGCTTGGGGGAAGGCACGATGCAGTTCGGGCACGCGCCGCGTCATCGAGCCGGAGTGCCAATGCTCGAGCACCCGGCCGGTGACCAGCCACAGCGGGTATTCCTCGTCAGGCGATTCCGCGGGTGCCTCGTAGGGCACGGCGTAGATCACTGCGCGGCCATCCTGATGGCCATAAAATTGGAAATCGCGACCCTTCTCCACGTAAGAGTCGTACTCGCCGTTGTAGCGCCAGCGCGTCTCCTGCCCATCGACTACCGGCCAGCGCAGGCCGCGCTCCTGATGGTAAACCTCGAACGGCGCCAGGTCGTGGGCCTTGCCCCGGGTGAACTGGGCATACTCTTCGAACAGCCCCTTCTGCACGTAGAAGCCGAAGTGATGGGCCTCGTCGTTGGCGTACTCCTCGTCGAGCTCGTCGAGGCCGAAGGCGTCTACCTGGCCGTTGCGGAACAGGACGTCATAGAGCGACTTGCCGCGGTAGTCCGGATTGGCCTCGAGCATTTCCTCCGGCCAAACCTCCTCGATCTGGAAGCGCTTGGAAAACTCCATCATCTGCCACAGGTCGGAGCGCGCCTCCCCCGGCGCCTGGACCAGCTGGTGCCAGAACTGGGTGCGCCGTTCGGCGTTGCCGTAGGCGCCCTCCTTCTCGACCCACATCGCCGCGGGCAGGATCAGGTCGGCCAGCTCGGCGGTCACGGTGGGGTAGGCGTCGGAAACGACGATGAAGTTGTCGGGGTTGCGGTAACCGGGGTAGGTCTCCTCGACCAGGTTGGCCGCCGCCTGGACGTTGTTGTTGCACTGAACCCAGTAGACGTTGATGTCGCCGTCCTTGAGCATGCGGTTCTGCAGCACGGCATGGGCACCGGGCTGCCCCTGGATAGTACCCTCGGGTACCTTCCATACCTCCTCGGCGAAGCGGCGATGGTATTCGTTGGTCACGACCATGTCGGCCGGCAGACGATGCGAGAAGGTGCCGACCTCACGTGCGGTACCGCACGCCGAAGGCTGCCCGGTCAGCGAGAAGGGGCTGTTGCCGGGCGTTGAGATCTTCCCGGTGAGAAGGTGGATGTTGTAGATCATGTTGTTCGCCCAGACCCCGCGGGTGTGCTGGTTGAAGCCCATGGTCCAGAACGACATCACCCGAGTATCGGGGTCGGCGTAGAGCTCGGCCAGTTGGTCGAGCTGCCGCTTGGGCACGCCGGAGAGTTCACTGACGGTATCAGCGTCGTACTGCTGCAGGAATTCCCGGTAGCGTTCGAAGTCGATGTCGCGGGCGCCCGCACTCTCCGCGGCATTCTCGGCGGCCAGCTCCAGGCGGTGCTCGGGGCGCAGCCCGTAGCCGATGTTGACGTTGCCCTCCATGAAGCGCACGTGTCTCTCGACGAAGTCCCAGTTCACCCGGTCGTTCTCGATGATGTAGCGCTGGATGTAGTTGAGGATCGCCAGGTCGGCCTGGGGGGTAAACACCATCGGCAAGTCCGCCAGCTCGAAGGAGCGGTGCTCGAAGGTCGACAGCACCGCCACCTGCACGTGCGGCGCCGAGAGCCGACGGTCGGTGACCCGGGTCCACAGGATGGGGTGCATTTCGGCCATGTTGGAGCCCCACAGCACGAAGGCATCAGCCGCCTCGATGTCGTCGTAGCAGCCCATCGGTTCGTCCATGCCGAAAGTGCGCATGAAGCCGAACACAGCGGAGGCCATGCAGTGGCGCGCGTTCGGATCGATGTGGTTGGAGCGGAAGCCGGCCTTCATCAGCTTGTTGGCCGCGTAGCCCTCCCACACCGTCCACTGGCCCGAGCCGAACATGCCGATGCCCTGCGGGCCCTTCTCGCGTAGCACCGCCTTGTACTTGTCGGCCATGACGTCGAAGGCCTCGTCCCAGCTTACCGGGGTGAACTCGCCCTCCTTGTCGTACTCGCCGTTGGTCTTGCGCAGCAGCGGCTGGGTAAGGCGGTCCTCGCCGTACATGATCTTGGACAGGAAGTAGCCCTTGATGCAGTTGACGCCACGGTTGACCGGCGAGTTGATGTCGGCATGCGTGGCCACCACCTGATTGTCTCGCGTTGCCACGTTGACCCCGCAGCCCACGCCACAGAACCGGCACGGCGCCTTCGACCACTTCAGCTGGGCTTGGCTGGCATCGGTGACCACGTTCTGCGCCTGTGCCGTGGTCGTCATGCCGGCCGCCGAGGCTGCGGTCGCCACCGCGGTACTCTTGATGAAATCACGCCGTGTCAGCGTCATGGCTTGTCTCCTCCATTTCCCTGTCCAATTCATCGGCGCTCTCCGCATGGTGGTAAACCAGCCCCACCGACAACACGCCGGGCGCTTGCTGCAGCCCCTCGATGAATTCCACGATCTCCCGATGCCCCCCTGTTTCCATGACCAGTACCATCTTGCCGCACGGATCCGTGGCGTGTACCTCGACACCCGGGTGGGCCTGACAGTGCTGCCTGACCTCGGCGATGCGCTCCGGCTGCAGCTGCACGACCAGGCTCGAGATGTGCACTTGAGCGTTCATGTCCCTTCCTGAAGGCTGGTTGAGTATCTCGATCTCGGCGGGGCTACCGCTACCGCCTGGGTGGGGCATACCGACACGCAGGCTCCGCAACCGCTGCATGCCTCGGTATCGATAGTCGGTTCCGGCACTCGCTGGGCATTGAACGCAAAGCGAATCGCACCGGCTTCACAGCTCTCGCCACAGCTGCGGCAATAGACGCCCTGAGGCCCCAGGCACGCCTGATCGATCGCAGCGACCTGCTGCCAGGGCGCTGCGTCGCGAGGAGCGTAAAAGACACTTTCTTCGCAGGCCTCGATACAGGCACGGCAGAACGTGCACTCGCCACGTTGGAAATCAATCTGTGGAAATCCGGCCGCATCGGGCACGATGATGCCGGTCTCGCAGGCCTGGAAACAGTCGCCGCATTGAGTGCAATTTTGCAGGAGGTCCGGCTCGTCACGAGCCCAGGGCGGCCGCAGCACAGGGGAATATTCCAGCCGCCCTTTCAGCAAGGCGCGCCGCGAGGGGTCCACTCCCATTTTGCTTCTCCACGGTCTTGTTATGGCATTTTTATTTCACGGTTTTTCTTTTTTCATCTCGCCTGGCCTGGGAATCATGCGCTAGCCGGGTGGGCCAGGCGGGCCGGTAAGTATCTGAAAAATCCACACGGCGAAGCCATATCCAGAAACCACCAGGACGGCAAGGATAGGGAACAGGATGCCGGCGAGAAACAGAAAGACCAGCAGCTCATGTTTCTTCTGCTGCTTCTCCTCGGGCGTTTGCGGCTTGCGTTTGCGGCTTGGCTTGTCGATCGTACTTTGCATAAATCGGCACCAGAGCGAGACGTCTTGTTCTACCTTAGGTAGCAAAGAGCCATCCTGCAAACTAGGAATCTGGTACGCCCCAATTCAGGAACATCGGAGCAAAGGAATGAAAATCTTTCTTGCGAAGCATACGATTATCTTCGCGTCCGTGCTGGTCAGCCTGGCGGCCGTTCCAGCGCTGGCGGATGAGAATCGCGAGGCGGTTCAGGCCAGTTTGCGTGCCCTGCATCAGCACCAGGTGGAGCTGGCCGAGCTGGCCGAGGAGCGCGCCGAACGCGACGAGATCGCCCAACTGGCCAACACGCTTCGACGCGATCACGCCATCCTCGATGAGTGGCTGGCCAAGGCTACCGAGCGGAGCGATACCTCGGTTGACGAACCGGCCGCCTACGACCATGAAGACTACGAGACACTGCAGAACGCGGAGGGCGAAGCGTTCGATGCCGCCTACCTGGAGTACCAGGAAAACCTGCTCGCTGCCGCCATCGACTATCTCGAGCGAGAACGCTCGGCCGAAGAGTCGGAGCTGACCGAGTTCGACAACCACCTGCGGGTAACCCACGAATCGCTGCTCAAGAACCGAGCGCGCGTCGAATCCCTGCGCTAGCACACTCGCTCGAGGTGGGCCCGCTGATGCGAGCCCGAGGAGCGGATTCAGCCCTTGGCAGCGCGAATGATCGCATCCATTGCTGCCAGGTAGCCCTGGCTGCCGAGCCCGGCAATCACACCGTCGGCACGCAGCGAGACGTAGGAGTGGTGGCGAAAGCTTTCGCGCTTGTGCACGTTGGAGAGGTGCACCTCGATCACCTTGCCCTCGAAGGCGTTGAGCGCATCGAGAATGGCCACCGAGGTGTGGGTGTAGGCAGCCGGGTTGATGATGATTGCCGCAGTGCCATCATTACGCGCGGCGTGGAGAGCGTCGATCAGCTCGCCTTCGTGATTGCTCTGCAGCGCCTTGATGTCCCAGCCGTTGACCGCAGCCTTCTCGTACAGCGCGTTGTTAATGTCGCTCAGGGTCTCGCGGCCATAGATCTCGGGCTGGCGGGTGCCCAGCAGGTTGAGGTTGGGGCCGTGCAGGATCAGAACCTTGTTCATCGGTTTCTCTCATGTGCTAACAGGTCGGGTGAGGTCACGATTGCGGCTCGAGCAACCGCTGCCAAGCGTCGATCACCGCCTGGCGATGGTCGTGAAAATCGGCGTCGCAAGCGCGGGCTGGCTGGCGGGTCAGCGAGGCGCGATGCGCGGCGCTGCGCAACGCCAGGTAGGCCTCGCGCAGGCGTTGGCACTCCTCGGCGGGCAGACGGCCGCTGCTCTCCAGGGTTTCGAGGATGCGCATGTTGTCGCTCCACTGCAGCAGCTCGGGCGTCTCGTGGCCCATGGAAAGCACCGCGAACTGGCACAGGAACTCGATGTCGACCATGCCGCCGGGGTCGTGCTTGAGATCGAACTCGCCTTTTCCGCTCTTGCCACCCAGGTGGTCGCGCATCTTGCGGCGCATCTTGACCACCTCGTCACGCAAAGCCTCGCGCTCGCGCGGCCGTCCCAGGATCTCGCGGCGCACCGCCTCGAACCCCTCGGCCAGATGGGCATGGCCCGCCACCACGCGGGCGCGTACCAACGCCTGGTGTTCCCAGGTCCAGGCCTCGCGGCGCTGGTAGTCGGCATAGGCGTCGAGCGTCGTGACCAGCAGGCCGGCGTTACCCGAGGGGCGTAGGCGCATGTCCACTTCATAGAGCGTGCCGGCCGGTGTCGTCGCGGTAAGCAAATGGATGATGCGCTGCCCCAGGCGGGTGAAGAAGACCGGGGAATCGAGCGGCCTCGCACCGTCCGTTTCACCGTGCAAGTCGGCGTCATGGAGAAAGACCAGGTCGAGGTCGGAGCCGTAGCCCAGTTCGATGCCGCCCAGCTTGCCGTAGCCGACGATGAGGAACTCCGGCTCGCTCCCGGCCCGCGAACCATCCCGCCGCTGCGGATAGCCGTGCTTGCGTACCAGATGGCGCCAGGCCATCGCCAGCACCGCTTCCAGCAGCACCTCGGCGATGTAGGTGAGATAGTCGCTAACCTTCATCAGGTGGCGGGTACCGGCGATGTCGGACGCCGCGACCCGCAGTACGTGGGCGTGCTTGAATACGCGAAGGGCCTCGAGCTGGGCCTCCTCATCGTCCTCGGGAATGCGTCCCAGGGCCTGGCGCAGCTCATCGGCCAGGCTCGCCTTGTCGGCGGGTGTGTAGAGCGTATCCGGCGTCAGCAGCTCATCGAGAAGCAGCGGGTAGCGGGCCAGCTGCTCGGCGATCCAGGGGCTGGCGCCGCACAGCCCCATCAGATGGCTCAACGCCTCGGGATTCTCGCGCAGCAGCGCCAGGTAGGCGGTGCGTCGCAGCACCGCCTCGATCAGGGGAAGCACCCGCTCAAGGGCAATGTCGGGGGCGTCGCTTGCCGCCGCGGCATCCAGCAGCAGCGGCATCAGGGCTTCCAGGCGGTCGTAGCCGATGCGCTGCATGGACTGGACCTGGCGTGACTGGCGCAGGGTCGCGAGGCGCCGCTGGGCAACGTCGGGCTCGTTGAAGCCCGCTTCTTCCAGCATCGCCTGCGCCTCCTGGGCATCGAGCTCGCCGCACCACAGCGAGCGCCAGTCGCCGAGCGAGAACGTCTCCTCGCCCTGCGCCTCGCTCGCCTCCTCGACCTCTTCCTCGGGATCGGCGATGACCGCATCGAAGTGGCGGCGCACCCGGCCCCGCACCTCCTCGAGCCGCGCCACGACCGCCGCCCAATCCTCCATGCCCAGCGCCTGGGCGACACGCTCGCGGTCGAGATGCTCCTCCGGCAGGCTCTGGGTCTGGCGGTCTTCCAGCGCCTGCAGCACGTGCTCAAGGTCGCGCAGGAAAACGTAGTCGGGCTCCAGCTCGTCGACGACGGCCTGGGGCAACAGGCCAAGCGCCGGCAGGCGTGACAATGCCGTGCGCAGCGAGGTGACCTGCAGCTCGGTATCGCGCCCGCCGCGGATGAGCTGGAAGGCCTGGACCACGAATTCCACTTCCCGAATGCCGCCAGGGCCGAGCTTGATGTTGGCCTGCATGCCGCGGCGCTTCACTTCGCGATTGATCAGTGCCTTCATCTCGCGCAGCGATTCGATGGCACCGAAGTCGAGATACTTGCGATAGACGAAGGGGCGCAGATTGCCAAGCAGCTCGCCGCCCGCCTCCAGGTCGCCGGCCACCGGTCGCGCCTTGAGCATGGCGTAGCGTTCCCACTCCCGGCCCTGGTCCTGATAATAAGCGGCAAGCGATGCGAAGCTGCCGACAAGCGGGCCGCCATCGCCCAGCGGACGCAGGCGCATGTCGACGCGAAAGGCGAAACCGTCGGCGGTGACGGCATCCAGCGCGGCGATCAGCTTCTGCCCCAGCTTGGTGAAGTACTCCTGGTGTTCGAGCGCCTTGCGCCCGCCCTGGGTCTCGCCCTTCTCGGGGTAGGCGAATATCAGGTCGATATCCGAGGAGAGGTTGAGCTCGCCGGCCCCGAGCTTGCCCATGCCCAGCACTACCAGGCGCTGCTCGCTGCCGTCGGTCCGCGGCGCCGGGCGGCCCCAGCGCGGCTCGAAGTGTCGCTCGAGCCAGCCCAGCGCCCCTTCGAGACAGACTTCGGCCAGCCGCGACACCGACGCGGCCGTGGACCACATGTCGACGCCCGGCGGCCGGGTCAGGTCGCGCCACACAATCCCCAGCATGCGCGCCCGGCGGAAGCGACGCAGGGCGGCCTGCAGGCCCGCTTCGTCTTCGGCGCCCTCCAGCCGCTCGGCGAGCCAGGCGCCCTGAATGTCGGCCGTGGGGGCTTCATCCAGCTCGCCGCTCGCGTCGAGATGCTGTAGCCAGTCGGGGTGACGTACCAGCGTGTCGAGGACGAAATCGGAAATGGAAATGACACGGGCCAGCTGGCGCCGGCGCGCGGGAGCGAGCGCCAGCCAGTTCTCGGACGGCGCCTCCTGGTCGGTCATTCCCGCGATATTGTCGGCCTGGGCCAGGCTCTCGCTGAGCCGTTGCCACGCTTTCTCCAGGGCAGGCGCGAGCGCGGGGGAAAGCTCGTCGGCAGGCAGGAAATCATCGGGTAGGGGCATGGCAGCGCGCCTTGTTGCAGCTGGGTTGCCTCCAGCATAACGAAGGCGCTATCGCAGCGGCACCCCGTGCGAGGCGGTCAGCCCAAGAATTTCTGCCAGGCGAGCAGCCCCCAGGTCAGGCCGGCGGCCAGCAGGGCCAGCATCACCGCCGCCGAGCCGATGTCCTTGGCCCGCCCCGACAGCTCATGATGCTCGGTGCCGATGCGATCCACCACGCTCTCGATGGCACTATTGATCAGTTCCACGATGAGTACCAGCAGGCAACTGCCCAGCAGCAGGATCCACTCCACCGGCCCCGAGCCGATCCACCAGGCCAGCGGCAGCAGCACCACGCACAGGGCCAGTTCCTGGCGAAAGGCCGTCTCGTGGCGAAAGGCGAACTTGAGCCCCTTGAGCGAATAACCCGTGGCATCGATGAGATGGCGCCATCCGGTACGTGCTGGTTTCATCGTCTCGCTGTCCTTACCTGGATAGTAGGGGGCTTGCAGTCGGTGGCAGGGCTCAATGCGCCTCGATCATGCGCTCCAGATCCCGGGCGAGAGGATCCAGCACCTGCGCCCAGTTGAGCCAGGGGGTAGATGCCGTGCCGTTGACCATCACCGTGAACACGCCCCAGCGTCCCGAGCGGGTGCGCAGGTAACCGCTGACCGCGCGCACGGCATACGGCTGGTTGAGCGTACCGGTCTTGAGCATGACGTGATCCTGGACCAGCGACGAGCCGCGGCGGATGAAACGGGACACGCCATTCGAGGGCGACTGGAAGCTGGCAACGAAGCTGGGAAACAGTGACGAACGGTGGAACATGCTCTCCAGCAAGACATTGCTCCCCCGGGCCGAGGTGCGATTCTCGGTGGTCAAGCCGCTGCCGCTGAGCATGACCACCGGGCCGTGGTCGGGCAAGCCGATCACGTAATCCTGAATTGCCTCGCCCGCCTGCAGCAGGCTTGCCCGGGGCGTCTCGACCAGGTTGAGCGCCAGCACGTCGGCCATGAAGTTGTTGGAGTAGTTCATGACCTGCAGCAACAGCTCCTGCAGTGGCTTGCCCTCCACTTGCGCCAGGGTGCGGGCAGAGGCAGGCGGCGCCTCGATGCTGGTGGTATAGCCCTGCCCCACGGCGATACCCGCCTGCTCGAGCATGGCCATCAGCGTACGCGCGGTCTGGCGGGCAGGGTCGCCGCTGGCTCGGTAGACGTCGCGGGGTGAGGCATCGTGCGCTACCTGGCCGCGCAGCAGCATCGTGTCGCCCTCTTCGCGAGTGACGCGCTCGGCGCTGAACTCGGTGGCGCTACCGGACGGGCCCGTCTCGATCCGGTTGTCGATGTCCAGGATCAGGGACTGGCTATCACAGCTGGTGACCCGGGCCGGCTCACCGGCAGCGGCCCCCGGCGCCACGTTGACGCACCAGTTGCCGTGGTTGACGCCGGCCGACGAGAGCAGCGCACTGTAGCTATTGGCGGTGCGCGATTGCGCCTCGCAGCGGTCCGTGGTGATGCACTCCACCGGACCGAAGCGCCACTGGCTGACCACCAGGCGCCCTTCCACCGCGCGCACGCCGGCCTGGTGCAGTCGCTGCGCCAGCCGCCACAGGTCCTCGGTGGCCAGCGCCGGATCCCCGCCACCGTCGAGAATCAAATCGCCGCGCAGCATGCCGTCGGCATCCAGTTCGGCAGTGCTGGCCAGCTTCGTGGTGAAGCGATGCTGGGGCCCCCACCGATCGAGCGCCGCCGCCGCCAGATAGGCCTTGGACACCGAGGCCGGGGAGAGCTGGCGTTCCGGCTGGATGGCACCGAGCACCTCGCCGGGTCGACCGCCGTCCCCCAGCAGCCGGGCTTCGGCGCTGACACGAAAGCCTTTCTCGGTTATTTTCGCAAGCTCGGGGAAGCCATCTCCCGAGGCGACCAGCGGCAGCAACACGCCGCAAAAGAGAACCAGGCAGCGCAGCCTGGCAGTAACGCTTACCCTCATTTTGCTCGGATCCATGCAGAACTTGTGAAAGCCCACTCAGTGGGCGGAAATACGTGAGAAGAGTTGGATCACCACCACCCCGGCAACGATCAGGCCGATGCCCACTATCGCCGGCAGATCGGGACGCTGGCCATATACCAGCACGCCGACCAACGCCACCAGCACGATACCCAGTCCGGCCCAGATCGCATAGGCGATGCCGACAGGAATGGTGCGCAGCACCAGCGACAACATGAAGAAGGCGATCACATAGCCGGCCACGACGACCAGGCTGGGACCGAGGCGGGTGAAGCCATCGGTTGCCTTGAGCGCACTGGTGGCCACGACTTCCGCCACGATAGCCAACGCGAGATAGACGAATGCCATTCAGCGTTCCTCTTCCAGGGGGGCTGGGACGAGCCCCGGGGCATGCGGCAGGTCCGCCTGCAGGCGCCAGAGGGACTGACCGCTGGCGTGGTACTTTCGTTCAAAGGGAGTCAGGAACTGGCCATCTGGCTCGAAGGCCTCGACCGGGCTCCGCACGCCGGTGACCCGCTCCAGCGCCTGGGCGAACTCCTCCACGTAGAGGCGCCAGTTGGAGCGCAGCTCGAGCCGGCCGCCCAGGGCCAGGATCACGGGCAGCACCGGATGCCCATGCCAGCGCTGCTTGAGGTGCGCCGACTTGGGATAAGGGTTGGGATAGAGCAGGTAATGCCTCGCCGGCTGCCAGCCGGCTGCCAGCGCCAGGCGCCAGAAATCCACCAGATCGGCGCGCACCAGCAGGGCATTGCCGGCCAGCTCGCCATGCGCCCGCGCCAGCCGGTCGGCGCTGCGATCGACGCCAATGATCAGGTGATCGTCGAAGCGTGCGGCCAAGTGCCGGGTCGAGAGTCCCACGCCACAGCCGGCATCGAGAACCAGCGGCTGCGCCTCCAGGCCGCCATGCTTATCTATCCAGGCGCAGGCCTGCTCGAACGCCAGGCGCGTGTGCTCGGCAATGGGCTTGCGCAGCGGGAAACGCAGGGCGCGCTCGACGCGGTGCACCACGTCCCGGTGGGGACCGTCCTGGTTGGTGGCGATGGTGCGGGAGGTGGCATGCATGTCGGAGTCGGTTCAGTAGCAGACGAACTGGCCATTCTAGCAGCAGGCGAGGAGCGAAAAAAAAGGCGCACCCAATTCGGGAGCGCCCACATACCCACTCGTATGACTCAAACAGCCCCTACAGGATAGCGCTTCCGCGGCTTCAGCTCAAACGTTTGTTTTATCTTTGCTGGCCACAACTTGCGTCCCGTGCCCATGACGGCGTCCCAAGGCCGGTGCTATGATCGCCTTCCTATACTGACTCGCACGAACTGCACAACGAGGAAAGCGGCTTGTCACACTTACCGGTGATCGTCGGCATGGGCGGCGTCAACGCCGCCGGGCGAACCTCTGGCCATCAAGCGTTTCGTCGCACCGTGATCGACGCCCTTCCCGAAGCCGAGCAAGAAGCCCTGCTACTCGGCCTGGCGGCCCTGATGGGACAGGGCAGCTACCGGGATGGAAACTGGTACGACGCCGCCGGAAATCAGACCGACGCCAGCCGACTGGCCGAGAGTTGCCGCGGGCAAGTGCTCGACCATACCCTGATTCGACGCATCGACGACCCCCGCTTCCGCGATGAGGGGCTACCGGCCAATCGGCGCGCCAGCCTCGGCCTGGGGGCGGAACTGACCTTTCGCATTCGTCGGCGCCAGCTGCCCGAGCGGCTGCCCCCGACCTGGCAGGTACGCGAGCTGGACCGCCAGACCCTGGAGGTGACGGTACCTTCCGGCGAACTCGATGTACTGTTGCCGGAAACCCGGCCGGCCCAAGTGAGAGCCGCCGGCCAGCTACCCAGCGGCTTCGACCCCAGCCACTACTATCGCAGCGTGCACCATCCACGCGGCCTGTCGATGGCGATCTTCGCTGCCAGCGACTGCCTGGCCAGCAGCGGCCTGGAGTGGGAAGCAGTGCGCGATCGCCTCGACCCCGACGAAATCGCCGTCTATGCCGGCAACTCCATCGGTCAACTCGACGACGAGGGCTGGGGCGGCCTGCTCAAGAGCTTCGTCTCGGGGAACCGCGCCACCTCCAAGCAGATGCCGCTGGGCTATGGCCAGATGCCGGCCGATTTCCTGAACGCCTATGTGCTGGGTAGCGTCGGGGGTACCGGCGCGGCTCTGGGGGCCTGTGCCAGCTTCCTCTACAACTTGCGCCTGGGCGTCGAGGACATTCGCAGCGGCCAACGCCGGGCGGTGATGGTGGGTACCTCGGATGCCCCCGTGACCCCGGAGATCATCGAGGGCTTCCGGGCCATGGGCGCCCTGGCCGACGACGAGAGCCTCAAGGCGCTGGATGCCCTGGAGCTGCTCACCGACTCCGATTATCAGCGTGCCTGCCGGCCATTCGCCCGCAATTGCGGCTTCACCATCGCCGAATCCAGCCAGTTCATTCTCCTGCTTGACGACACGCTGGCGCTGGAACTCGGCGCCGAGATCCTGGGCAGCGTACCCGGCGTCTACGTCAATGCCGATGGCTGGAAGCGCTCCATTTCCGCCCCGGGTATCGGCAACTACATCACTTTGGGCAAGGCGGCCGCCCTGGTCAGCGACATGTTGGGCGATAGGGCCCTGCGCGAACGCACCTTCCTCCACGCCCATGGCACCAGTACGCCGAAGAACCGCGTCACCGAATCGCATGTCTTCGACTTGGTCGCCCGGGCTCACGGCATCGACAGCTGGCCTGTGGTGGCGGTGAAAGCCTTCGTGGGTCACTCCCAGGGCAGCGCCGCCGGCGATCAGCTGGCCAGCGCCCTGGGCAGCTTCGCCCATTCGTTGCTGCCGGGCATTCCCACCCTCGACGCCGTGGCGGACGACGTCCATGCCGAGCGGCTTCACTTCTCGCGCGAACCGCAGCCGTTCACGGCCGACGCCGCCTTCATCAATGCCAAGGGCTTCGGTGGCAATAACGCCACCGGCGTGGTGCTCTCGCCCAGCGTGACCGAGCGCCTGCTGGCACAGCGCCATGGCGAAGGGGTCCTCGAGGCCTGGCGCCAGCGCCGCGAGGCCGTTCGACAGGCCGGCCAGGCCTACCTGAGCGAGGCCGACCGTGGCTATTTCCGGGTGCGTTATCGCTTCGGCGAAGGCGTGTTGGAAGGACCGGAGCTCGAGGTCAATGCTCATTCCATCAGCATTCCCGGCTACGCTCGCCCGGTGTCGCTGACGGTGGACAACCCCTACGGCAAGCTCGACGATTGATCCGGCGCGGCATTGTCGGTTCGGTCGCGGGCAGTTACGCTGAGCCCTCCTGAGCTGTGCAATTGAGCGGAGCGCCATGAGAATCGCGGTCTACCCCGGTACTTTCGACCCCATTACCCACGGCCACTACGACCTGATCGAGCGCGCATCGCTTCTGTTCGACAAGGTCGTGGTGGCCATCTCGGCCAGCCCCGGCAAGAACCCCGCGCTTGATCTCGACACGCGCATCGCCCTGGCCCGGGAAATTTCGTCCGGGCTCGATAACGTCGAGGTGATCGGCTTTTCCGGGCTGCTTACCGACATGATGACCGAGCAAGGCGCGCGCATCATCCTGCGGGGGCTACGCGCAGTTTCGGATTTCGAGTACGAACTCCAACTCGCCAACATGTATCGTGCCCAGGCACCGGAGCTCGAGAGCGTATTCCTCACGCCGGCGGTAGAAAATTCCTATATCTCATCTACCATCGTGCGGGAGATCGCCAAGCTCGGCGGCGACATATCCCGGCTGGTGCACCCCAGGGTCGCCGAAACGCTGCGCAAGCATTACAATACCTGACCGTATTACTCGGCAATTTCCTTCCGAGTCGCTTTACCCGGGCGAGGCCGTGCGCGGCCTGCCCGATCGCGAGGTAGCCCCATGGCCCTGATGATCACCGACGAATGCATCAACTGCGACGTCTGCGAGCCCGAATGCCCCAATGACGCCATTTCGGCCGGCGAGGAGATCTACGTCATCGACCCCGGTCGCTGCACCGAGTGCGTCGGCCATTACGACGAGCCGCAGTGCCAGCAGGTTTGCCCGGTCGACTGCATTCCGCTCGACCCCGAGCGCCGCGAGACCCGCGACGAGCTAATGGCCAAGTACCAGTTGATCACCGCGGCCTAATGCCGAGGCGGCGCCGAAAAGACGTACTCGCTTCCCAAGCCCTGCTGCTGCGGGGCTTGGCGCACATCGAACCGGAGCAGACCCGCTCAGCGCTGCCCCTGCGACGGGCGTGGATTGATCGAGGTGCACCCCAGGCAGCGCCGGAACGTCGCCTCGGCCGGGGTCTTGACCAGAGTCTCGGCGGCCGCTTCGACGTTGCCTCCCATCGCCGAGAACGGCAGTGAGATGACGAACAGGGCAGTGCCGCCGATCGTCGCCACCGCCAGTAGCGGACGTGCAATCAGGGCATCGGCGATCATGGCCGCCCCACTGGGCCGCGCTTCCAGTCGCTGTTCCTGGGCCCCCGCCTGGAGGCTGGCGCACCACAGCGCTGCCGCCACCGCCAGGACCGTCGTCACTCTTCCCATGCGTCGCATCGTCTTTCCCCTCGTTTCGCCTGTTCGGCATCGCGTGCCGAGCGCCACCCACCGATACGCCAAGATCCCATAGCCGGCGCCCGGCATCCAGAGGCGACATGCCCGGTTGCGTTATGGCGTTTCACTCGCCATGCTGCTCGGTTCGTTATCACCGGGACACGACGTGACAGCCCAGCATCGAGAGACACCGGCCTCGGCCCGACGGCGCATCTGGACGCTCGCCTGGCCGATCATCCTTTCCAACATCACCGTACCGCTACTGGGGCTGGTGGATACCGCCGTGGTCGGCCACCTGCCCGATTCACGCTACCTCGCCGGCGTGACGCTGGGTGCTACCTTGTTCAGCTTTCTCTACTGGGGCTTCGGCTTCCTGCGCATGGGTACCACCGGCCTGACTGCCCAGGCGGTAGGACGCGAGAGCGACAGCGAGGTACGCAATCTGCTGGGCCAGGCGCTGCTGCTGGCCATGGCCATCGGGGCGCTGCTGATCCTCTTCTCGACCCCACTGATCACGTTCGGGCTCTGGCTACTCGACGGCAGCGAAGCCGCCACCCGGCTCGCCGCCGAGTACGCCAGCATCCGCATCCTGTCGGCCCCCGCAGTGCTGGCGAACTACGCCATTCTGGGCTGGTTCCTGGGCCAGCAGAACTCGCGGGTGACGCTGGCCATCCTGGTGTTGACCAACAGCGTCAATATCCTGCTCGACCTGCTGTTCGTGGTCGGGTTCGGCATGACCAGCAACGGTGTGGCCTGGGCCACGGTGATCGCCGACTACTCGGCGCTAGCCTTCGGCGTCTGGTGGGTAGCCCGGCAGCTGAAGCTGCTGCAGGGGCGCTTCCTGCGCGAGCGGCTGTTCCGCCTGGCGGCTTACGGCGAGCTGTTGCAGGTCAATGGCAATCTTTTCCTGCGCACCCTGGGGCTGCTGTTCGCCATGGCGTTCTTCACCTCGCGCGGCGCGGCTCAGGGCGATACCGTACTCGCCGCCAATGCCGTGCTGATGCAGTTCATCATGCTCACCAGCTACGCCCTGGACGGCTTCGCCCATGCCGCCGAGGCGATCGCCGGCCGCGCCGTGGGCCTTCGCCCTGGGCGGTCATTATCTCATCGCCCTGCTGACCGGCCTGCCCGAGGTGCGAACCGCCGCCGGGGAGTACCTGCCCTGGATGGTCGTCATGCCGCTGATCGCCGTCTGGAGCTATCTGTTCGACGGCGTTTTCATCGGCGCCACCGCGATCCGTGAGATGCGCAACAGCATCTTCTTCGGGCTGGTCCTCTACTTGCCTGTCTGGTGGGGGGCCCGGGCAATCGCCGCACCGGGTTACGAAAACCATGCGCTGTGGCTGGCCTTTCTCACTTTCAGTGTGGTGCGATCGGCGGTGCTGGTCGGCTACTATTGGCACCATCGGCGCACACGGTGGCGTCATGGTTCGTGCAGCGAAGCCGCCATCCGAACGAGCGACCGCCCCTCGTGAGTCTGCCGGCTCGCCTTTTCATTAGGGTAAGCTGTGACATTGCGCTATTTTTCACGAACGCACTCCGGATAACCAGAAGAAGCGAACACTGCCATGCTCAAATTTCTTTCAAGACCTGCCGTCAGGCTGGTCGACCGCTACCTGCCGGACCCCTTCATCTTCGTGCTGCTGCTGACGATCGTCGCCGCCGCCGCCGCCATCGGCGTAGAACGACAATCGCCGCTGGCCGTGATGCGCTTCTGGGGAGACGGGTTCTGGAACTTGCTGACGTTCTCCATGCAAATGCTCTTGATTCTGGTGACCGGCTTCATGCTGGCCAGCTCGCCACCGGTCAAGCGGCTGCTGCAACAGCTAGCCAGCCTGGCCCGGAACGCCGGGCATGCCATCCTGCTGGTAACGCTCGTCTCGCTGGTGGCCAGCTGGATCAATTGGGGCTTCGGCCTGGTGGTTGGGGCGCTTTTCGCCAAGGAGTTGGCGCGCCTGGTCCGGGTCGACTATCGCTTATTGGTGGCAAGCGCCTACACCGGCTTTGTGGTCTGGCACGGCGGGCTTGCCGGCTCCATTCCGCTGACCATTGCCACCGAGGACCACTTCACCGCCGAACAGATCGGCGTCATCGGCACCGGCTCGACCATTTTCGCCTTCTTCAACCTGGCTATCGTCGTCTGCCTGTTCATCGCCATTCCGCTGGTCAACCGGGCCATGCTCCCCGACGACAAGGACAGCGTCTACGTCGACCCCAAGCTGCTCGACGATGGCCCTGTCACGCGGGTGCGCGTCACGCGTCCCGCCGAGCGGCTGGAAAACAGCGTGACGCTTGCCTGGCTGGTCGGCATCCCCGGGGTGATCTTCCTTCTCGACCATTTCGTGCTGCGTGACGGTGGCCTGAACCTCAACATCGTCAACTTCATGTTCCTGTTCCTGGCCATCGTGTTGCATCGTACTCCCCGCAGCCTGCTGGAGAGCCTCAACGAGGCAATCAAGGGCGGCGCCGGGATCGTGATCCAGTTCCCCTTCTATGCCGGGATAATGGCAATCATGGTCCAGTCGGGGCTGGCCGAGACCATGTCCGAGGCGCTGATCTCCTTCGCCACGGAGACTTCGTTGCCGTTCTGGTCGTTCATCAGCGCCGGCATCGTCAATCTGTTCGTGCCCTCGGGCGGCGGCCAGTGGGCCGTTCAGGCCCCGGTCATGCTGCCGGCGGCCGAGGCGCTGGGCGTGGACATCCCCCGCGTGGCCATGGCGGTGGCCTGGGGCGACGCCTGGACCAATCTGCTGCAGCCGTTCTGGGCCTTGCCGGTGCTCGCCATCGCCGGCCTCAAGGCCAAGGACATCATGGGCTACTGCCTGATTCAGCTGGTGATCACCGGGGTAATCATCTCGGTGGGCCTGACCTGGTTCTGACGTCTACCCTTGTCGATGAGCGAGGTCTTCTGGCCCCGGCACTCGCCGGGGCCATTGCCATTCCAACCCTGAGGGTCTTCATGTCGCCTTTCATCGAAGGAATCGACTTAATCGCCCTGGTCATCGAAGTGCTGGGGGTGGCGATCATCGTGGGCGGCTTCGCCATCACCTCCTGGCGATTCCTGCACTACCGCATGTTTCACGAACAGCGGGCTTTCATGCACTACCGTCACGGTATCGCTCGCGCGCTCATTCTGGGGCTGGACTTCTTGATCGCCGGCGACATCATCAAGACGGTCATCATCGCCAACACCGGGCAACAGGTCGCCACCCTGGGTATCATCGTGCTGATACGCGCCTTCCTGGCTTTCACTCTGCACGTCGAAGTGGAAGGCCACTGGCCGTGGCAGGACAGCCGCTACAGGAAGGACAAAAGTGCCTCCCGGCGCGACACGAACGACTGACGAGGTATCGTACATGGCCGATTCCGGCAACCTGCCCCATGACTTTCCCGGCCAGCACGAACTGAGCATGACCGTGCTGATGACGCCCGACATGGCCAACTTCAGCGGCAAGGTGCACGGCGGCGCCATACTCAAGAAGCTCGACGAGGTGGCCTACGCCTGTGCCAGCCGCTATTCAGGCCACTACGTCGTGACCCTCTCCGTCGATCAGGTATTGTTCAAGCAGCCGATTCACGTCGGCGAGCTGGTGACCTTCCTGGCCAGCGTGAACCATGTGGGCCGCTCTTCGATGGAGATCGGCATCAAGGTGGTGGCCGAGAATATCCGCGACAAGGTGATTCGTCATACCAACAGTTGCTACCTGACCATGGTGGCGGTGGATGCCGATGGCCATCCGGCACCTGTCCCACCCTTGAAGCTGGAAACCCCACTGCAGAAACTGCGTTTCGAGAAGGCGGCGCTGCGCAAGGCCCTGCGCAAGCAGGCCGAAGAGGCCGAGCGTCGTACCCAGGCGGAACACGTGAGTGAATGATGGCGTCAGCCGCAGCCGATGTCGGTAATGGTGCCGCCCTCGTCGACATGGACGTTGATCCGGTCACCCTGATACTCCATCGTGTAGGCGTGGCCAGGGCGAATGACACGCAGGTCGGCAGCACCGCTGTCGCGGCGTATCGAATCGCCCAGCGCCTCGTCATAGCGACGACCGACCCGGTCCTGCACACGCCCTGCACCGCAGGCGTTCTCCCGCTCGCTAACCTGGGGCGGCTTGGGGGCGGGGTCACGCGGCGCGTCTGACTGCGACATCGGGGCACATCCTGCCAGGAACAACAGGCTGATAGAAGCCAGGCACAACCTCAGGGGGCTTACCATCGGCGGGTTTCTCTCTGTGAGAAGGGAAATCGGAGTGAAGCTGCACAGGCAGCACACGGGGAGACTGCCAGGTCGCCCGTGCACTGCCAGGCCGGACCGTGCGTGTTACTCGGCAGCGTCCTGCACGGCTTCACCGCCGCGCTCGACGTCTTCACCCGCACCTTGCATGGTGTTGCAACCCGCCAGGGCACCGGCGGTCATCAACAGGGCAAACCCTAGGGCAATCGCTCTCTTCATGGTCGTATCTCCTTGAAACGATGTTCGGAAACTCCATTCCTTACCTTGAAGCAATGGCTATTTAAGCGTAACAGCCCTTTGCCGCTTTGCATAATCGCTAATATTACGATGCCTCGCGCTGGATCGCCTCGCCGCCCTGTTCGATGTCTTCCCCCATGCCACGCATGGTGTTGCAGCCGCCGAGCAGCGACAGGCCGAGAAGCACAGCCAGCAGTAACGCTAGGGTAGGTTTCATGCTCCACCTCCGTGGTTGACCTGTTCTCAATCTAGTCGCTGCCGTGCCGCTTCGCCTCTCCGCGCGGCGGGCGCGGTGGGCCGCTCTGTGTCATCATGAAGCCGATGCCATGGATCGGGAGATGAGCATGCCGATAGAACTTGACGAGCGCCTGGTGCAGGACAGCTATCCGATCGCGGAGTTGCCGCTGTGCCAACTGCGGCTGATGGACGATACACGCTTCGCCTGGCTGCTCCTGATCCCCCGTCGTGCCAATGTCAGCGAAGTCTTCGACCTGGACGAGGCGGACCAGCGCCAGCTTTGGCATGAGGCCAGCGAGGTCGGCCGCATGCTCAAGACCCTGTGCCGGGCCGACAAGATCAACATTGCCAGCCTGGGTAACGTGGTGGCCCAGTTGCATGTGCACATCGTGGCCCGCCGGCACGACGACGAAGCCTGGCCGGGGCCGGTATGGGGCCAAGGGCAACCGCAGCCCTACGACCTTGACGCGCTGGCCGGCATGCGCGATCACGTGCTGGCCCAGCTGGACGGGCTCAAGCAGCGTCTCTGAGCGCGGTTCAGCCCCCGAAGGGGTGACGCGTGGGCGGCGAGTCCGAGGGAGCGCTCCTGGCCGGCGGCTCGCCCAGCAACGGCGCCGAAGCGGGCTGGTTCACGCCGGCGATGGTTAGCGAGATGCCCAGCAACATGATGGCAAGCCCGCCGCCCAAGGCGGCCCAGCTCAACAGCCGACCGGCTCGCTGCATGCCATCCTGTTTCGCGAGGCGCCGCTCGGCCCAGCCACGTGCGACGACGCTGGCGAGTGCCAGAGCGGACACGGTCAGCGCCGTTCCCAGGGCCATAACCATCACCGCAGCGACACCGACCGCGAACTGGCCCAGCAGAGTCGCTGCCCCCAGCAAGAGAACGCCGCCGCTGCAGGGGCGGATCCCGATAGAAACGACCGTGGCCAGCGCGGTACGCCAGTCGGCGGCCTGGTTCGGGTCGACGTGGTGATGACCGCCACAGCAGGCATGCGAGGGGTCGTGGTCATGCGGTGGGTGGCCATGCGCATGAGCCGCCGGATGCGCCTGGCCTGCGGCCGGCCGGCGCAATTGCCGAAGGGCCCTCAGGCAGAGCCAGCCACCCAGCAGCGTCACCATCAGGAAGCTGGCCTGTTCGACCCAGGCCACGCTACCCATGGCCTGGCGCGTCACCCAGCCCAGGCCGTGCACCAATACCACTACCAGGCCGATGGCCACCAGCCCCTGCAACAGCGAGGCGGCGAAGGAGAGCGCAAGGGCACGGCGTACGGCACCACCCTGCGAGAGCAGGTACGTTGCCAATACCGCCTTGCCATGCCCCGGGCCGGCGGCATGGAAGACGCCATAGCCGAAGCTGACCCCCAGCAGTGCCGTCCAGGCACCCGCCGAAGGTGTGCTCGAGAACTGAGTAATGGCCAGGGTCAGGGCGCGATGGAAGTCGCGCTGCCAGGACAGCAGCTGGAGACTCAACGACTGCAGCCCGCCCTGGCTGAGGAAAAGCAGCGCCAGTGCGGCAGCCGCCAGCAAGCCGAGCCCTAGCAGCCATGCCTTGGCGGGGGCTTCGGCCATGGCCCTTGTTATCACCCGCATTGCACCACCCCGGTTTCGGCAAAATGGCGCCCCAGGCCGGGCTCGGCTTCATCGTCCACGTCGAGCATGGAAGCCTCCATCACGCGTTCGGGATCGGGGTCGGCGGGCAGGATGCGTGTGGTGCAGGACAGCTCGCTACCGACGGTCAAGGCGTCCTCCTGGGGCGTGTCACCCTCAGCTTCATGGACGACCTCGAGATAGTAAGTGGGATCGAAGACCTGATACTGCAGCGTCTCCGCTTCCAGCGGCTGAGGCGTGGCGAGCGGCAGCACGAAGACGAACTCGACACGGTCATTGCGCTCCATCACGGTATATTCGCTCACCTCGCCGAGATCCAGCTTGTCGTCGCTTAAACGCACTTCGGTAAAGTAGTCGAACGGTGCCAGATTGCCGCGTATTTCGCTGCCCAACTGGTCGAGCCCCGCTTCCAGCCCGCCTTCGGCCCGACTCAGCTCCTCGATGAGCACCAGGCTGTAGAAAGGGTCCATTCGCCAGGCCTGATGCAGCGCCTCGAGTCGCCCTTCGTCATCGACGATCAGGCGCACACGGATATCGATCCAGCCATGGGGATGAGCCTGGGCCAGGCCGGGCAGCAGGACGAGCATACCCGCCAGCCAGGCTCGTTTCGCCCAGGCGATGAAGCGTTGAGGCAAAGGAGTCATAGGGTACTTGGGCTCATGCTAACGGGGTGGGAATCATCGCGGCGCCAGCCCCAGCCGACGCTGCAGCTCGGCCAGCAACGGGTCGAGCAGGTGCGGCGGCAGCGGCCTGCCATCTCGGGTTGCCGTCAACGAAGCTCGGGCGCCCCCGCCCTCTTCTGCGACCGCCGCCCGGACCCGGTAGCCCGGCCAACGCGCGAGCACCGCCTCGACACGCCCTAGATCCGCATCGGCATGGCGAATCACGTAGCCCTCGTCGACCAGCAGGCCGACGATTTCCTGGAGGGTCGTTTCGGGGGAGGCCGCAAGCGACAGTTCACGCGGCTCCGGCGCCGGCGCGGTGGTCGCACAGCCCGACAACAAGACAAGCATCAGCGCAATGACGAGACCTCGCATCAGCGCGCCTCCCTCGGATTCGCCGCCTGGATGGCCTGGCGCAGCGACGAGCAGAAGGCGGTGTCGCTGCCGCTTCGCGTTTCACGCAGTTCGCCCCGCCAATCGATCACCTGGATATCGCGGCTGACCCGCACCCAGCCGTCATCGGCGACCACCGAGACTCGCTCGAGCTGAGTGGCATCCTGCGTGATACTGCCGCCGGCACCGCCGAAGCCGATCATCACACCGGTAGAGACGCCGCGACCGCCCCCCAGGCCAACGCCACCGAAGAAGCCGGTCCGCTCCCAGCTGTCGTAGCGGTCGCCGTAGCCCGGGATGGTCCTGGTCCGCTCGGCGCTGATCACTCCCAGCGCCAGCTCGGTATCGCGCACCACGAAATCGTCCGCCTCCAGCGCGTCGAGAGCTCGGCGCACCCACTCGCGGGACTCGATACCTTCGGCTTCCCAACGGCACTCGGCTGCGGGCCGAGGCTCTGCTGCAGGCAGGTCCGTCGGCGTCGTCTGGCATCCCGCCAGCAAGGCCAGACCGGGCATCATCCACCACTGGCGCATGGAGGTTCTCCTGTTTGTCATTGGCCGCAGTCTACGCAGCCCGGCTCAGCGTGCAACCGCCTCTGACGCATGAGAGTCTCGCCAGGCCCAAGGGTTCCCGAGCGGCGGCGGCGCGAAGCGCGACATGGGCGCGCAGCGCCTTGACAGCAGCGACCTGGACCGGACCATCATGCAGGCAGTCTATCGCAACCATGGTCATATATGGCTTAAGCATCGTCCGTAGACGCCCTAGAATGGGCGGCAACATATTCGCAAGCGAAAGGAGTACGCACATGAGCGACACCAATGCCATCGGCCTGCATCAGGACAGCGCCAATCAGCTCGCAGAGAAACTCAACAACCTGCTGGCGAACTATCAAGTTTTCTACATGAACGTGCGCGGCTACCACTGGAACGTGAAGGGTCCGCAGTTCTTCGAACTCCATAACAAATTCGAGGAGTTCTACACCGATCTGCTGACCAAGATCGACGAAGTGGCCGAGCGCATCCTGACCCTGGGGCACAAGCCGGTACACGCCTACAGCGACTACGTTTCGATGGCCCAGATCGGCGAGGACAAGGACGTGCATGACGGCGAGGCCTGCGTGCGCGGCGTGCTCAAGGGGTACCAGACCCTGATAGAGCTGCAGCGCGACCTGCTGGCCGTGGCGTCGGATGCCGACGACGAGGGCACCGCTGCCCAGGCCGGCGACTATATCCGCGAGCAGGAAAAGACCGTCTGGATGCTCAACGCCTACCTGGGCTGAGCATCGTGCCGGGAGGCCGGGCCTCCGGCTCCCGGCAATAGACAATGGCGTTGCGCACGCTGACGTTTTGGAACATTCCCGCCCTTGTCGTCGGGCTCATTCGCCACAACGCTTGGAGGAGCACGCAAGAGCCACTCGCCACCATTGCCGGCCAAGCCGGCAGTCATAGCTTGCAAGGAGGTAGCTCATGAGCGAGAAGCTGAAAGGAAAGACCGTTGCCATCCTGGCCACCGACGGCTTCGAGGAGTCGGAGCTCAGCGAGCCCAAGGCCGCGCTCGAACGTGAGGGCGCCACGGTACACGTGATCGCGCCGGACAAGGACAGCATCCGCGCGTGGGCCGGTACCGACTGGGGTCCGTCGTATGACGTCGACCGCCGCCTGGAACAGGCGAATGCCGACGACTACGATGCGCTGGAGCTCCCCGGCGGCCTGTTCAATCCCGACGCCCTGCGCCAGAACCCACAGGCGCTCGCCTTTACCCGGCGCTTCTTCGAGAGCCACAAGCCGGTGGGCGCGATCTGCCATGGCCCTTGGGTGCTGATCAATGCCGGCGTCGCCAAGGGCCGTCGCATGACGTCCTATCCTTCGGTGGAGCAGGACCTGCGCAACGCCGGCGCCGAATGGGTCGACCAGGAGGTCGTCGTCGATAGCGGCCTGGTCACCAGCCGCAAGCCCGAGGATCTCGAGGCGTTCTGCAGCAAGCTCATCGAAGAGATCGCCGAAGGCAAGCATAGCCGTCAGCACGCCTGAGACGGCGTGGTCCGGCCCCCTGCCGCTCGCCTGGCCGGCGAGCGGCAGGCCTGTCCTCCCCCACCTACTGCGCTGGCCTTACCGCTCCTGCCCCGATGGCGACTGGGCCAGCTCTTCGATCAGCGTTCGCAGCAGCAGCCAGAACTCCTCTACCGAACTCAGCTCGACCCGCTCGTCAGGCGAATGGGCGCCACGTATCGACGGGCCGAACGAGATCATGTCGAGGCGGGGATACTTGCCGACCAGGATGCCGCACTCAAGCCCTGCATGGATAACCTTGACCGCGGGATCGCTGCCCACCAGTTGACGATGCAGTTGCCGAAAGCGCGCCAGCAGGGCGCTGTGCGGCGCGGGAGTCCAGCCGGGATAGGCATTCTCGACCCGGGTGCGGGCCCCGATGAGATCGAACAATCCGCGAAAGCGGTCGGCCATGGCCGCCACCGCGCTGTCCCGGAGCGAGCGCACCAGGGCGCAGAGGTGAAAACGCCCTTCGTCGAGGTTGACCACGCCCAGGTTGTTTGAGGTTTCCACCACGCCCGGCACCTCGCTGCTCATGCGCTCCACGCCGTAGGGCGCCACGTTGAGCGCCGCCAGCAGCATGTGGCTGGCGTGGGCATTGAGCGCCCGGGCAGGTGCTACCGCCAGCGGCGCGACGGCCAGCGTCAGCCCCTCGTCGACGCCGGCCAGCTCGGCGCGCAGTTCCTGCTCCAGCGCAGCCACCCGGCGCTTGGTCGCGACAACATCGTCGGCGGGCAGCACCAGCGTGGCGAAGGCCTCCCGCGGGATGGCATTGCGCAGGGTTCCGCCCCGGTAACTGACCAGGCGGATGTCGTAGTCCTCCAGCGCCCTCAGCACCCGGACCAGCAGACGGTTGGCATTGCCACGCCCGCGGTGGATGTCGATGCCGGAGTGGCCGCCCACCAAGCCGGTGAGTGAAAGCTCGAGTGCCACTTCGTCGGGTCCCGGCTCGGCCGTGGGAAGCTGCGCTTCGACGACGATGTCGGCACCGCCGGCACAGCCGATGAAGACCTCACCACGATCCTCCGAGTCCAGGTTGAGCAGCACGCTCCCTTCCAGCCAGTTTTCCGCCAGCTGCAACGCACCGCCCATGGAACTCTCCTCCTCGAGGGTAAACAGCACCTCGAGCGGGCCGTGAACCAGCGAATCGTCCTCCAGGAGCGCCAACGCCGCCGCCACGCCCAGGCCATTGTCTGCGCCCAGCGTGGTGTGCCTGGCGTGCAGCCAGCCCGCGTCCACGTAGGTCTCGATCGGGTCTCGGGTGAAGTCATGGGGATGGTCGGCGTTGGCCTGGGCCACCATGTCGAGATGCCCCTGCAGGATGACCCCGGGGGCGTCTTCATGGCCCGGCGTGGCAGGCTTGCGTAGGCGAAGGTTGCCGAAGTCGTCACGATCGTGGGCCAACCCCTGCTGCTCGGCCCAGCGCTCGAGAATGGCCACCAGCCTGGCCTCGTGCCCTGACGGCCTGGGCGTACTACACAGGGTCCGGAAGTGACGCCACAGCGGCTGCGGCGCGAGTTGCTCGAGATGTTCGTTCATGGTCTATCTACATGAGGATAACCGAGCTACCTTACCGGGCCGACGCCGCCGGGAAAAGCCCGATCAGTGCCCGGCCGCCAGCAGCTCCGCCACCACATCGCGCAGCCGGCCAACGACCTGACGCCGCCCGTCGATACCGGCCCGGGCGGCCAACCAACCGGCATCGCGCCCCTGAAAGGCCCAAGCCGCCAACCAGGCCAGCTCGGGGCGGCAGTCGTCTGCGGCTGCCGCACGCCGCACCAGGGCCTGTAGCGCCGGGCGCGCCAGAGCCGGCTCGCGATGGCCATGGGCCACGTCGAATACGTCCCTGCGCTCGGCGCCGTCCAGCGTCGGGGCAACACCCTCCGCCAGCAGCGCCAGGGCGACCGCGGGATCGAGCGTCGCCAGTTCGAAGGCCAGCAGCGCGGGCAGAAGCCGCTGGAAGCGCTGCGTCAGCGCTTCGGCCAGCCGCTCCCCCTCAGGGCTGAGGGGGGCGACGACCATCACGGCATGCTCCCCCGTCGAGGTCTCCCTCGACAGCCCCAGCCGCACCGTGCGAAAGCCCGAGGCCTGCCAGAAGGCCAGCAGTCCCGATTCGGCGCCGAAGCTGGCCCCCAGCAAGTCCATTCCGGCCTCCCGGGCAGCCTCTCGTTCATGCTCCAGCAGCCGCCGCCCCAGCCCTTCGCGGCGACGCAGCGGATGCACAGCAAGGCGCTGCACGCGACGCAGGCGCGCCGTCAGCGCCTCGCGGCAGCCCCCATGGGCGGCCAGCGACTGCGCCAGCAGGTGCCCCGGCAGGCGGCGCTCGCCCCGAGCCACGCGCTCTGCCAACGCCGGGGCGAAACCGCCTTCATCGGCACATACCACCACGGCCTGGGTCCGCTCATGTGCCGTCAGGGTGGTGATGCGTAACCCCGGTTCGTCGAGCAGGCGCTGCAGGTCGGCGGGGGTGGTGCGATAGTGGGCCTGGACCAAGAGGCCGAAGATGTCGCGCAGGGTGCGCTCGTCTTCGGCGAGCACCGCCCGCTGCCAGCACGTCGGGGTGGGCGTCGCCAGGGGCACGTCCGCCGATGGCTCGGCATCGAGCAACAGCAGGTCGTTGACCAGACGCTCGAGCGGGTCGCCCTCGGCCCAGCGAACCGGCGCCGCGAGCTGGAACTCGCGCCAGTCGGGCGCCTGCCGCGCGAGCCGTTCACGGAAACGCAGGGCGAAGCCGCGCCCGGAGCCCTCGTAGCCATGCACGGTGGTGGCGAAGGCGATGCGCGGGAAGACCTCGAGCCAGTGTCCCAGCATGGCCGCAGGGATGGCGGCGGCTTCATCCACCAGCAGCCAGCTGCCCTTGCCGCCGGCTTCGCCACGCTCGGCCCTGGCGCTCAGCGCATCGGGCGCGATGAACTCGACCCACCCGCCCTCCTCGGCCCAGAAGCGATTGCCATGCCGCCTCCCCCCCGGACATAGCGCCTCCAGGCGCTCGAACAGCGCCGCCACTGCTTCGGGACGCGGTGCCGTCACCCAGACCTCTTGCTGGCCCGCCTGCATCAGGCGGGCACAGGCAATGCCGAGCGCCGCGGTCTTGCCGCGACCACGGTCGGCGGTAAGGACCAGCGGGCGTCGCCGCCGCAGGCCGACCAGTCGTCGGACCGCCTCTGCCTGATCGCGGGTCAGGCAGGCCGGATCACCCCCCACCTGGTCGAAACGGGGTCGAGGTTCGCCTGGCTCGGGCAGTACGAAAGGCGCACCAGGCTCCCAGCGCACCACGCCATCCGCCTGGGACATCCGCCCCACCAGGCGAGCCATATAGCGGCTCTGGGGGGCGTCATTGCCGGCTTCGGGAGGCGGAGGCGTCATCAGCAACAGCAGACCTCCGGCACGCAAGGTCCCGCTCAGGGCACCGAAGGCATCCGGATCGAAGGCGGCCTCAGGAGAGGCGGCATCGAGAACGATCAGATCATGTTCGCCGCCCAGGCGCGTCCGGGCCTGGGCGGGCGGCAGCCAGGCAGCATCGCATGGCGCACCGGGCGGCATCGGCGATACCCAGCAGGGAGCTAGCCAGCCATGGGCCTGCCATAACGCGACAGCGCGCTGACGCGCCGGCCCGGAAGCCGCCGCCAGCCACACCAGACCACGCCAGCCTCGCCGACGCAGCTGCTGGGACCAGTGCAGGATCTCTCGCTCCCCATACGTGTTCATTTCCAGCCCGCTCCTCGTCGTATGGAACACTCGCCCTTGCCCGCCCCTTGTCTTGTTGCGAAACACGGCGCCATCCCGCCTTTGTCCGACAAGCGGTTGTCGTCTACTGCGCGGTTTAGCGCCACCTTTCGTGGCGCTGCAGCAAAAGAAATCGACATCCAGCGTCAGACTTTGGTCTATGGATCTTTGGCAGCAGTTTCTCCCGCACCTTGCCAGGCTCTCGCTATTTTGCCTTGAAATACAGGCACATCTATTTCCCGCATTTCTTAATTAAACGTAACTTATGACCGACGTGAGCCCACCCGGGGCGCTACGTTCGCCATGGCAAGCTATCGATTCCGATCATGCCACCATGCTAGCTTGTCGATGTTTGCCGAGCGGCCGGACCGGCAAGCCGCGGGCGCCTCCGGCACGCTGCTTCGGCATGGCTCTTCTCTACTTTGCGTTTTGCGGTAACACAATAAAACACCGAAGGGAGCACGACACGATGAACAAGAAATTCGCATTGACCGGTCTCGCTGCAGGCGTCGCCCTGGCAGCCTTCACCACCACCGCTCAGGCCCAGGAACAGTGGACCATGACCACGACCTGGCCGGACAACCTGGCACTGATCGAGATCGATCGCCACTGGGCGGAGCTGGTCAACAAGCTGGCCGGTGACGAGCTGCAGATCGAGTTCCGTGCCGGCGGTACGCTGATGCCCGGCACCGAGGTATTCGACGCCACCGAAACCGGCAGCATAGAGGCCGCCGGCGACTGGCCCGGCTACTGGGCCGGCCGTTCCCCCGCCTTCTCGCCGCTGGCCACCACCACCAGCCTGTTCAACGGTGTCGATTACCTGAACTGGATCAACCAGTGGGGCGGCTGGGACCTCTACCAGGAGGTCTACGGCGAGTACAACATGGTCTACCTGCCCTACGGTATCACCAACAATGAGTCCGGCTTCATGGGCCGCACCCCGATCGAGAGCCTGGCCGACCTGGACGGCAAGCGCCTGCGCCTCTCAGGCCGCGACCAGGGCCGCGTGCTCGAAGAGCTCGGGGGCTCCCAGGTGACGCTGGCCGGCGGCGAAGTCTATCAGGCCATCGAGCGCGGCGTGATCGATGCCGGCGAATTCTCTACCCCGGGCGTCGACTTCCAGGCCGGCTTCGCCGAGGTGGCGGACCACTGGTCAGTGCCGGGCTGGCACCAGTCCGCCAGCGTCTTCGGCGTGATGATCAACAAGGATGCCTGGGACGCCCTCTCCGAGGAGACCCAGGAGAAGCTGAAGATCGCCGCCGAGGCCACCATGGCCTGGTCGCTGGCCTGGTCCGAGCGCGGCTCCACTGAAGGCACCGAGTCCTTCATGGAAGCTGGCGTCGAGATCCACCAGCTCTCCGACGAGGACCTGGAGCGCATCCAGGAGATCACCAACGAGGTGATCCTGCGCGGTGCCTGCGAGGATCCGATGCACGCCAAGATCTACCACTCCATGGTCAGCTACCTGGAGCACTACGCCACGTGGCGCGACATTTCCGCTCCCTTCAACATGAGCCGCACCATGGACAACCTGCCGTCCCTGGATGAGCTCGAGTCCTGCATGAACCAGTAAGCGGCACCGGACGGGCCCCGAGGGGCCCGTCCCCCCAGAGCGACGGCGCCCCGTGCGCCGGTCGTCGTTCTATACCGCTAGATTCCGAGATCCTTGCCATGAATGCCATTGCCAGGGCCATCGATGCCCTCAACGAAGGGTTCGGACGCCTGATCGCCCCACTGCTCGCCGTGATCACACTGATCGTGATCTATGACGTGGGCATGCGCTTTTTCGCCGGACGCCCCAGCGACTGGGCCTTCGACGTCACCAAGATGCTGTTCGGTGCCCATTTCATGCTGATGGCCGCCTACGGCCTGCGCCATCACGCCCACGTCGAGGTCGACGTGCTCAAGCGGGTGCTCTCGCGCCGCCGCCAGGCCATGGTCGACATCGTCGGCTACCTGATCTTCTTCGTGCCCTTCATCTGGATGCTGCTCACCTATGGCTGGAGCTTCTTCTCGCGCTCCTTCAGCCGCGGCGAGACCACCTACGGCATGGTGTCGATTCCCGTCTACCCGGTGAAGGGGGTCATCGTGGTCGCCGCCGCGCTGCTGCTGCTGCAAGCCGTTGCCATCGTGATCCGCGCGGTGCAGGCACAGAACGAGAAGGAGGTCGCATGAGCCCCGAATTGCTCACCCTGTTCATGTTCGGCGGCCTGCTCGTCGGCCTGTTCATGGGCCATCCGCTGGCCTTCGTGCTGGGCGGCGTCGCCGTGATGGGCGCCCTGCTCGGCCCCGGGATCAAGGTGCTCGGCACCCTGATCAACAACATCTACGGCAACTCCATGGACAACTACGTCCTGGTGGCCATCCCGCTGTTCGTGCTGATGGCACGCTTCCTCAACGACTCGGGCGTCACCGAGAAGATGTTCGAGTCGATGCGCCTGCTGCTGGCCAACCTGCGCGGCGGCCTGGCCCTGACCGTGGTCATCGTCTCGGTGCTGCTCGCCGCCACCACCGGCATCGTCGGCGCCTCCATCGCGGTGATGGGCATGATCGCGCTGGTGCCGATGCTCAAGTACTCCTACAACAAGGAGCTGAGCACCGGGGTGATCATGGCCAGCGGCTGCCTGGGCATCCTGATCCCGCCCAGCATCATGCTGATCCTGATGGCGAGCTACTCGCCGGTCTCGGTGGGGGCGCTGTTCGCCGGCGCGCTGGTGCCCGGCGTGATGCTTGGCGTGATGTATGCCCTCTACGTGCTGGTGATCTGCTACCTCAAGCCGAGCTACGGCCCGCCGGTGCCGGCCGCGGAGCGGGCCGACGTCTCCACCGGCGAGCTCGTGGCCATGCTGCTGAAGTACGTGCTGCCGCCCATGGCGCTGATCCTCGGCGTGCTGGGGTCGCTGTTCGCGGGTATCGCCACCGCCACCGAAGCCTCGGCCATCGGCGTGTTCATCGCCTTCGTGCTGTTCTTGATCTTCGGCGACCGCAAGCTCACCACCTGCTTCCGCACGCTGGTCGATGCCAGCAAGACCACCACCATGGTGATGCTGGTGCTGGTGGGCGCCACGGCCTTCACCGGCGTGTTCTCGCGCGGCGGCGGCATGGACGTGATCCGGGAAGTGGTCATGGCCATGCCCGGCGGCACGACCGGGGCGCTGATCCTGATGCTGTTCCTGGTCTTCATCCTGGGCATGTTCCTCGACTGGACCGGCATCGTGCTGCTGAGCTTCCCGATCATGCTGCCGATCGTCGCCGACATGGGCGTCGACGTGCTGTGGTTCGTGGTGATGGTGGCCGTGGTGCTGCAGACCTCCTTCCTGACGCCGCCCTTCGGCTATGCGCTGTTCTATCTCAAGGGGGTCGCGCCACCGGGGGTCGAGACGCTCGACCTGTACAAGGCCGTGATTCCCTTCTGCGCGCTGATCGTGCTGGCCTGCGTGCTGATGGCCCTGTTCCCCGCGCTGGTGACGGGCCTGCCGTCGTTGATGCTCGGCTACTGAGTCGCCGCCTTACTTGGCCAGAGCGCCCGCAGCGTAAGCTGCGGGCGCTTTTCTTGATGTCGGTCAGCTGCCGTCACCATCAACAAACTGGTATCATTTTCGCCCGTTATCGCCTCGCATTATTGCGCTGCCGAGCCAGCCGGCACAGGAGTCCCGCTTGTTCCGATTCCCCGCTTCCGCACTCTCCTCCATGACACGCCAACTGAGCCCCTGGACCCTGCTGATGTTGGCCGTGGCCCTCGTGGTGGCTCTGCCGGTCGTCGTGGTGCTGGCGCATATCCTGATGCCTACCCAAGGCATCTGGCAGCATCTGGCCAGCACGGTGCTGGGGCGCTATCTGAGCAATACTTTCATTCTCGCCGTTACGGTGGGCCTCGGCACCATGGTGATCGGCACCGGTACCGCCTGGCTGGTGGTGATGTGCCGTTTCCCCGGCCGACGGGTTTTCGAGTGGGCCTTGCTGCTGCCGCTCGCCGTGCCTACTTACGTGATCGCCTATGCCTACACCGATTTCCTGCAATACGCCGGCCCCTTGCAGAGCTGGCTGCGAGAGATATTCGGCTGGGGCCGTGGCGATTACTTTTTCCCCAATATTCGCTCGCTGGGCGGGGCCGCCACGCTGATCACCCTGGTGCTGTATCCCTACGTCTACCTGCTGGCCCGGGCCGCCTTCCTCGAGCAGTCGGTCTGCGTGCTCGACGTCGGGCGCACCCTGGGTCGGGGCCCGTGGAACCTCTTCGCCACCGTCGCCGTGCCCCTGGCGCGCCCCGCCATCGTCGGCGGCGTCTCTCTGGTCCTGATGGAAACCCTCAACGAGTTCGGCGCGGTGCAGTTCTTTGGCGTCGATACCTTTACCACGGGGATCTATCGCACCTGGTTCGGCCTCGGCGAACAGGTCGCGGCGGCCCAGCTCGCGGCTTGCCTGCTGCTCTTCGTCATCGTGCTGGTGCTGCTCGAACGTGGGTCGCGCGGCAAGCGCCAGTATTTCCACACCACCAACCGCTACCAGCAGCTACCCGAGTTCCGGCTCAGCGGCTGGCGAGCGCCGGCAGCCTCCGCCGCCTGCGCCTTGCCGGTGCTGATCGGATTTCTGGTGCCCTGCGGCCTGCTGCTGCAGATGGCGATTGCCAAGGGCGATACCCTGTTCGGCACGCGCTTTCTCGATTTCGCCTGGAACAGCCTGGCACTGGCCATGCTCGCTTCGGTCATCGCGGTGGGGCTGGCGGTCGTCCTCAGCTATGGTGTGCGCCTGCATGACAGCCCGCTGACGCGCATCGCCGCTCGAATCGCTTCGATGGGCTACGCCATACCCGGCTCGGTGATCGCAGTGGGCATCCTGATTCCCTTCGCCTGGCTGGACAACACGCTCAATAGCTGGCTGCACGCCCACTACGGCAAGATCGTCGGGCTGGTCTTCAGCGGTTCGGCATTCATCCTGGTGTATGCCTACGTGGTGCGCTTCCTGGCGGTGTCGTTCAATACCGTGGAGGCAAGCCTCGGCAAGGTGACGCCCAGCATGGACGCCGCCTCACGTACCTTGGGCCAGACCCCGGCCGGCACGCTCAAGCGCGTGCACACGCCGATCATGCGGGGCAGCCTGATCGCCGCCGGCATTCTGGTTTTCGTCGATGTCATGAAGGAGTTGCCGGCCACCATCATCCTGCGGCCCTTCAATTTCGACACCCTGGCGGTCAGGGCCTATAGCCTGGCCTCGGACGAGCGTCTCGCCGAGGCCTCGACGGCATCGCTGGCCATCGTGGTGGTGGGTATCGTGCCGGTGGTCCTGCTGAGCATGGCCATGCGTCGCTCGCGCCCCGGCTCAGAGGGCCGCTGAAGGGAAGACGAAGACCTGGGAGAGGTCGAGATGGATGTCCACCCGCTGCCCTTCGGCGGGCAGGAACACGCCGGGCACGCGGGCGTGGAGGTGGGCTTCGCTGCCATTCTCGCCATGGGCGCAGATGTGCAGCAGGCTGCTGCGCCCCAGCAGCTTGGCCATGATCACGTGGCTGTAGCGATGCTCCGGCGCCGGCTCGAAGTGCTCGGTGATACGCAGGGCCTCGGGGCGGATCATGACCTGCGCCCGGCTTCCTTCGGGCAGCCAGCCGGCCTCCACCGGGCCGACGGGCGTCTGCACGCGGCCATTGCGTACCTCGCCCTGCAGCTCGTTCACCTCGCCGAAGAAGGCGACGACGAAAGGATCGCAGGGGGCGCAGTAGAGCTCCCGCGGCGTACCCACCTGCACGATGCGTCCGTCGCGCATCAGTGCGATGCGATCGGCCATGAACATGGCTTCTTCGGGGTCATGGGTGACCAGCAGGGTCGCCGCGCCCACCTTCTTGAGCACGTGCAGGGTATCATCGCGAATGCGGTCACGCAGGCGAGCGTCGAGGCTGGAGAAGGGCTCGTCGAGCAGCATCAGCTGGGGCGCCGGTGCCAGGGCGCGGGCCAGCGCCACGCGCTGCTGCTGCCCACCGGAGAGCATGTGCGGGTAGGCGTCGGCATAGGCCGCCATGCCCAGCTGCTCGAGCAGGGCCTGGGCGCGTTCGCGACGCTGCCGCGGGCGCTCCCCCTTCAGCCCGAAGGTGACATTCTCCAGGACGGTGAGGTGCGGAAACAGCGCCGAATCCTGAAAGGCCAGCCCGACGTTGCGCTTCTCCGGCGGCACGTGACGCCCCTTGGGCACGGCGATCTCGCCGCCGTTGAGCGTTACCCTTCCCTGTTGAAGCACCTCCAACCCGGCCGCGATGCGCAGCAGCGTGGTCTTGCCACAGCCCGAAGGCCCCAGCAGGCAGACGACCTCGCCGGGCGCCACGTCCAGGTCGACGCCACGCACGGCGGCGAGACTGCCGAAAGTGTGGTGTACGCCCTCCATGGTCAGCGCGGCGGCCTGGCGGTAGGGAGCGTGTTCGACGTCCATTGGCTTCGATTGGCTAGTCATAGGTACGGCGACTTGGTCCAGGGAAATGAGCAACTCCATCCTACCTGAAATGTCCAGCAAATACGTTTGAAATCGACTCGCATTTGCCAGCTTTTCCAGGTCGCCTTGTCCCCGGTCAGATTCACGACGCGCTGCGAGTGGTCACCCCACGCGGCAGGCTTGACGACTCATTCGCAAAACGCTTCAATAGCGTTCCACGTAATGCAACGTATTATCATTAATCTTGCAACCTACCCACTCAGGCCCGCGAGGTATAAGTACCATGGTACAACGCAACCGTCTTGTCGCTCCGCTCGCCGCCATGCTGGCCGGCTCGGCCCTTGCCACTACGGTATCCGCCGATGAGGTCAACCTCTACTCGGCCCGTCACTATGACTCCGACGAGAAGCTCTACCAGGCTTTTACCGAGCAGACCGGCATCAAGGTCAACCTGCTGGAGGGTGACTCCGACCAGCTGATCGAGCGCATTCAGCGCGAAGGCGTGGCCAGCCCCGCCGACGTGATGATCACCGTCGATGCCGGCCGCCTGTGGCGTGCCGAGCAGGATGGCATTTTCCAGAGCGTCGAGTCTGACGTGCTTGCCGAGCGCCTGCCGGAGGCCATGCATCACCCCGAGGGTAAGTGGTTCGGTTTCAGCCAGCGCGTGCGGGCGATCTTCTATAACCCGGAGAACGTCGATCCCAGCGAGATCGGCTCCTACGAGGACCTGACCGATCCGCGCTGGGAGGGCGAGGTGTGTATCCGCTCCTCCAATAACATTTATAACCAGTCCCTGCTGGCCTCGATGATCGAACACCACGGCGAAGAAGGTGCGGAGGAGTGGGCCCAGGGCATCGTCAACAACATGGCCCGCGATCCCGAGGGCGGCGACACCGACCAGATCAAGGCGGTGGCTGCCGGTGAGTGCGACCTGGCCGTGGCCAACCACTACTACTACGTACGCCTGCTCGAATCCGACGAGGCGGCCGATCGCGAAGTGGCCGAGAAGGTGGGCATCATCTTCCCCAACCAGGACGACCGCGGCATTCACGTCAACGTGGGCGGCGCTGGCGTGGTCGAGGGCGCACCCAACCGCGAGAATGCCGTTCGCTTCCTCGAGTTCCTGGCTTCCGACGAGGCCCAGGAGATCTTCGCCGCCGGCAACTATGAGTTCCCCGTGGTCGAAGGCGTGAAGATGAGCGAGACCCTGGAGTCCTGGGGCGAGTTCAAGAAGGATGACCTCAACGTCAACATCCTGGGCGAGAACAACCCAGAAGCGATTCGGATCTTCGATCGCGTCGGCTGGCGCTAAGCCCCGGCCTCAAGCCCGAACTGAAAACGCCACCGCAGCCGCGGTGGCGTTTTTATTGGACTCGCCAGGGGGAGGCTAGAGCTGCGTCGCGAGCGCGGAGGGAGGTTAGTGGGCTTCGTCCCAGTTCACCCCACTCTCGGCCTCGACGATCAGCGGTACGCTAAGCTCGGCGGCGGCCTGCATGCGCGTCTTCACCTCGTCGAGGAACGCCTCGACCTGGCTCTCGGCCACCTCGAATACCAGTTCGTCGTGGACCTGCATCACCATGCAGGCATCGAAGTCGTCTCCCTGTAGCCAGCCGTCGACCTCGATCATGGCACGCTTGATGATATCCGCCGCCGTGCCCTGCATCGGCGCATTGATCGCGGTGCGCTCGGCGGCCTGGCGCCGGGCGTGGTTCTGGGCACGGATTTCGGGCAGATAGAGCCGACGCCCGAACACGGTCTCGACGAAGCCGTCCTCGGCGGCCTGGGCGCGTATGCGATCCATGTAGCGGGCCACCCCGGGATAGCGGTCGAAATAGCGGTCGATGTAGGTCTGGGCCTGGCTGCGCTCGATGCGCAGCTGCTTGGAGAGCCCCCAGGCGCTCATGCCGTAGATCAGCCCGAAGTTGATCGCCTTGGCGCTGCGCCGCTGCTCGCCCGAGACCTGCTCCAGCGCTACGCCGAACACCTCGGCGGCGGTGGCGGTGTGGATGTCGCGCCCCTCGTCGAAGGCATCGAGCAGCCCCTTGTCCCCGGAGAGATGCGCCATGATGCGCAGCTCGATCTGTGAATAATCGGCGGCGACGATGCGGTAGCCGGGCCGGGCGATGAAGGCCTGGCGGATCTTGCGTCCCTCCTCGGTGCGGATGGGGATGTTCTGCAGGTTGGGGTCGCTCGAGGAGAGCCGGCCGGTGGCGGCGACCGCCTGGTGATAGCTGGTGTGAAGCCGGCCGGTGCGCTTGTTGACCAGCCGTGGCAGCTTGTCGGTATAGGTCGACTTGAGCTTGGCCAGCCCGCGGTGCTCCATGATCACCTTGGGCAGCGGGTAGTCCAGCGCCAGCTCCTCGAGCACGGCCTCGGCGGTGGAAGGCGCCCCCTTGGGCGTCTTCTTGATCACCGGGATCTTCTGCTCCTCGAACAGGATCTGCCCCAGCTGCTTGGGCGAGCCGAGGTTGAACTCGCGCCCGGCCAGCTCGAAGGCCCGCGTTTCGAGTGCCTGGATCCGCGCCTCGAGCTCCTGGCTCTGGGCGTGCAGGCGCGCGGCGTCGATCGCCACCCCGGTTCGCTCCATGCGCGACAGCACCGGAATCAGCGGCCGCTCGATGCCGTCGAGCACTTCGGCCAGGCGGCCCTCCGCCTCGATGCGCGGCCGCAGCGCGCAGTGCAGACGCAGGGTCACGTCGACGTCCTCACAGGCGTAGGGCACGGCCTTGTCGAGGTCAATCTGATTGAAAGTGAGCTGCTTGGCGCCCTTGCCGGCGATCTCCTCGAAGCTCACCGTCTTCTGGCCCAGGTATTTCAACGCCAGTGAATCCATGTCGTGGCGGGTCGCGGTGGAGTTGAGCACGTAGGACTCGAGCATGGTGTCGGTCAGCGGCCCGCGCACATGGATGTCGTAGTTCGCCAACACCGAGATGTCGTACTTGAGGTTCTGTCCGATCTTGGCGCGACAGGGGTCCTCCAGCAGCGGCTTGAGCGACGCCAGCACGCCGGCACGGTCGAGCTGGTCAGGCACCTCGAGGTAGTCGTGGGCGAGCGGCACGTAGGCGGCTTCGCCAGGCTCCAGTGCCAGCCCCACGCCGACGATCTCGGCGTCCATGTAGTTGAGGCTGTTGGTTTCGAGGTCGAAGCAGAAGGCCTCGCAGGCATCGAGCCGGGCCAGCCAGTCGTCAAGCTCCGCCTGGGTCAGGATCAGGTGGTTCTGGCACGCCGCCACGCTGGCCGGCGGCGCCTCGGGGTCGAGGTTACCCGCAGCAGCCGTACCCGCGACCCCAGCGCCGCGTTCGACGTCGTCGACGCCCTCGTCCTTACCCGCCAGCAGTTCGGAGAGCCAGGCCTTGAACTCGAGCTCGGTATAGAGGCGCTTGAGTGCCTCGCGGTCGGGGTGGGCGATATCGAGGTCGTCGAGCCCCACCGGCAGCTCGCAGTCGGTCTTGATGGTGGCCAACCGGTACGAGAGATAGGCCATGTCGCGGTGCTCCTCGAGCTTCTTGGGCAGCGACTTGGCGCCGCGGAAGTCGAGGGTGGCGACGCGATCGAGATCGGCATAGATGGTGTCCAGCCCCCCACCCATGCCCTGCAGCAGTCCCAGTGCGGTTTTCTCGCCCACTCCCGGCACCCCGGGAATGTTGTCCACCTTGTCGCCCATCAGTGCCAGAAAGTCGATGATCAGCTCCGGCGGCAGGCCGAACTTGGCCTTGACCCCCTCCACGTCGAGGGTTTCGTCCTTCATGGTATTGACCAGGGTGATATGGCCGTTGACGAGCTGCGCCATGTCCTTGTCGCCGGTGGAAATCACCGCGTCGCGGCCGGCCTCGGTCGCAAGCCGGGCGAGCGTGCCGATGACGTCGTCCGCTTCGACGCCCTCGACACACAGCAGCGGCAGCCCCAGGGCACGCACGCAGGCGTAGAGCGGCTCCACCTGGCTGCGCAGGTCATCGGGCATCGGCGGACGCTGGGCCTTGTACGCCTCGAACAGCTCATCGCGGAAGGTCTTGCCCTTGGCGTCGAAGACCACCGCCATGGGGCTGTCGGGGTAATCCTTGATCAGCCGCTTGAGCATGTTGAGCACGCCCTTGATGGCCCCGGTGGGCTGGCCGCTGGAGGTGGTGAGCGGCGGCAGGGCGTGGAAGGCACGGTAGAGATAGGACGAACCGTCGACGAGAACGATGGGCGTGTCGGCCATGTATCGGCATCCGTTGGGTCTGTGCAAGAAACGTGATCCTGATCAGCCATGATACGCATTGCGCGCCGCTTTTGCCGACATCGTTGGGATCGCGCTGTCCAAGGCCTTACACTGAAGCCAGCCACTCGCTGGCAGTGTTTGTCGCAAGCCGTCTTCGGAGGCCTACATGTACGATTCCCGCCGTTTCCTGACGGCTGTCCTGCTCGCCCTCGGCCTGGCGATGGCGGTGCCGGCACTGGCCCAGTCCGCTGCCGATGCGAAACCCGACATTACCGTTCGCCAGGAGCAGGATCGGACCATCCGCGAATATCGCATCGATGGCCAGCTCTATGCCATCGAGATCCGCCCGCGCCAGGGCGCCGGCTACTTCCTGGTCGACCACGACGGCGACGGCAACTTCGAGCGCCAGGAGGGCGACAGGGTCACTATCCCCCGATGGGTGTTGGCCGACTGAGCGTAACGGTCGTCAGGCGTGAATACCCGAACGGACCCGGCAGGCGTGCATCGAAGTGCCAAGACGCTACAATAGACGGCTTGGCAACCTGGGCGGGAGACACATGGCCGTATTCACCCCATTGAGCGACGCACAGGTCGCAGAATTTCTCAGGCGCTTCGACGTGGGTCACCTGGTGTCCCTTGAGGGGGTCGCCGGCGGCACCGAGAACACGACCTTCTTCGTGACCACGGACCGCCGCGAACTGGTGCTGACCCTGTTCGAACAGGGCGAGCACGAGGAGCTGCCCTTCTTCGTCGACTTGCTCGACTATCTGGACGAGCATCGCCTGCCGGTACCCGGCACGGTGCACGACCGGGAGGGCATCGCCCTGCACAGCCTGGCCGGCAAGCCCTCGCTGCTCTTCCCGCGGCTGCCCGGGCGTCACCCCACCTCGCCCAATCTGGCCCAGTGCCAGGCCCTCGGCGAGGCGCTGGGGCGCATGCACGCGGTATCCCAGCATTTCCCCGGCCATCGCCCCAATCCACGCGACCTGAACTGGCTGACCGCCATGCATCACAAGGTCCTGGTCTATCTTTCCCCCGAGGACCAGGCGCTGATGAAGGACGAGGTGGAGATCTATCAGGACGTGTTCAGTGCTGCACCCGAGCTACCGCAGGGCGCGCTGCACGGCGACCTGTTCCGCGACAACACCCTGTTCGAGGGCGACCGTCTCGGCGGTATCATCGATTTCTACAATGGCTGCACCGGCGATCTGCTGTTCGACCTGGCCATCGTGATCAACGATTGGGCCTCCGCGCCTGACGGGCGCCTGGACCGCGAGCGCCATGATGCGATCTTCGGCGCCTACCAGGCGAGGCGACCGCTGACCCCGGCCGAGCGAGAGGTATGGCCGACAATGCTGCGCATGACCGCCCTGCGCTATTGGCTGTCACGACTACTGGTCGTCTACGTGGATCCGCCGGCCCATGACCTGACGCCGCACGACCCGGCACAGTTTCACACCATTCTCACGGCACGCCTTGAACATGGCGCCCTGCCCCTGCCAGAAGCGAGCAACACATGAGCCTATCCATGGGAGCTGCCTCAGGTCCTGCCCAACGTGCACGACGCACCTGGAACATCGACCAGTGGGGCAGCGGCTACTTCGACGTCGACGACAATGGCCACGCCCTGGTGCGTCCTCTCGGCAGCGAGGCCGAGGGTCCGGCGCTGCCGCTGGCACCGCTGGTCGATCAGTTGCGCGATGCCGGCCTGCGCCTGCCGGTGCTGGTACGCTTCAGCGACATCCTGCACGACCGCGTCGAGCAGTTGTGCGAAGCCTTCGACCTGGCCATGAACGAGGAGGAGTATGTCGGCGGCTATACCGCCGTCTATCCGATCAAGGTCAACCAGCAGCGCCGCGTGGTCGAGGAGATCCTGGCCACCCGCGAGCGCGGCCATGGGCGTGTCGGTCTCGAGGCCGGCAGCAAGCCGGAGCTGCTGGCAGTGCTGGCGCTCTCGGCGGACGGTCCTTCGCTGATCGTATGCAACGGCTACAAGGATCGCGAATACATTCGCCTGGCGCTGATGGGGGAGAAGCTCGGCCACCGGGTCTACCTGGTGGTGGAGAAGTTCTCGGAGCTACCGCTGATCCTGGAGGAGGCCGAAAACCTCGGCGTCACCCCGCGCATCGGCCTTCGTGCACGCCTGGCCTCGGTGGGCATGGGCAAGTGGCAGGACACCGGCGGCGAGAAGTCCAAGTTCGGCCTCACCGCGGCGCAGATGCTGGCGGTAGTGGAGCGCCTGCGCGAGGCCGACTCGCTGGCCAGCCTGCAGCTGGTGCACTTCCACCTGGGCTCGCAGATCGCCAATATCCGCGACATCCAGGTCGGCCTGCGCGAATGCGCTCGCTTCTACCAGAGCCTGCTGGCGCTGGGTGCGCCGATCGACACCGTCGATGTCGGCGGCGGGCTGGGCATCGACTACGAGGGTACCCGTTCGCGCAGCTTCTGCTCGATCAACTACTCCATGCGCGAGTATGCCCGTAACGTAGTCAGCGCCTTTGCCCAGGCCTGCAACGAGGCGGAGATCCCCCACCCGCACCTGATCAGCGAATCGGGCCGCGCCCTCACCGCGCACCACGCCGTTCTGATCGCCAATGTGATCGGCGAGGAACGGGTCAACGATAGTGCGCCCCAACGCCTCGCCGAGGACGACCCCCAGCTCGACGAACTGTGGCGCGTACACGACCTGCTCGAGGGCCAGGTGGAACCCCGCGAGCTGGTGGAGGCGTGGCACGACCTGCTGCAGGCGATGAGCGAGATGCACGACCGCTTTCTGATGGGGCTGGCCGACATCACCGTCCGTGCCGAGGCCGAGGGTGTCTACTTTGCCGCCTGTGCGCGGCTGCGCGAGCGCCTCGATAGCCGCAACCGCGCCCACCGCGAGATCATCGACGAACTCGCCGAGAAGCTCGCCGACAAGCTGTTCGTCAATTTCTCGCTGTTCCAGTCGGTACCCGATGTCTGGGGCATCGACCAGATTTTCCCGGTACTGCCGCTGACCGGGCTCAACCGTGAGCCCACCCGCCGCGGGGTGATCCAGGACATCACTTGCGACAGCGACGGGCGCATCGACGGTTACGTCGACGGCCAAGGCGTCGAAACCACCCTGCCGCTGCCGGAGTGGCGCGAGGACGAGGAGCGCCTGCTGGGGTTCTTCCTGGTCGGCGCCTATCAGGAAATTCTTGGTGACCTGCACAATCTCTTTGGCGATACCGACTCCGTCGACGCCGCCTTGGACGGCAACGGCGACTGGACGCTCAGCCACGCCCAGCAGGGCGACCGGGTCTCCGACGTGTTGGCCTACGTCAACTTCGACGCCAAGGTGCTGCGCGACCGGCTCGCCGGCCAGCTGCAGGAGAGCGGACTCTCCGCCGAGGAGCAGGAGCACTTCCTGGATGACCTCTCCGCGGGGCTACAGGGTTACACCTACCTGGAGTGACCGGCTGCGCCGCTATCGCATCAAGCCTTGACGCCCCTTCTGCCATGCCGAAGGGGCGTTTTCGCAAGGCCTGAGCGTCGTACGGCGTGTTACTCCGCCACCCTGCCCTCGGCCTCCAGGCCTCCGGTGAGCGTCAAGTGCAGGGTCGCGCCCCGCGGCAGCTCGCCGACACCCGAGGGCGTGCCGGTGAGCACCACATCGCCGGGCTCGAGGGTGAAGTGACGACTCATCTCGGCCACCAGGGTGGGAATGGGGAACAGCATGTCGGCCCCTTCGCCGTGCTGACGAAGCTCGCCGTTGATCTGGAGCTCGAAGGTCAGGGCATTCCAGTTCGGCACACGGCTCAGCGGCAGGAAATCGGTCAGCGGGCAGGCACCGTCGAAGGCCTTGGCCACTTCCCATGGATGCCCCTTCTCCTTCAAGCGTGTCTGCAAGTCGCGCAGGGTCAGATCGAGGGCCAGGCCGATGCCGGCGATGGCACGCTCGGCCTCGTCAGCCGTGGCATGGGTCAGGCGTTCTCCGATCAACAGCGCCAGCTCGGCCTCGTAGTGCACTTCACCACGGGCGAAAGGCGGGTCGAGGGTTTCATCCAGCCGTACCGCACTGGTGGCCGGTTTGATGAACAACAACGGCTCACTGGGTACCGGGTTGTTGAGTTCCTTGGCATGATCGGCATAGTTGCGGCCGACGCAAACGATCTTGCCGAGCGGGTGGGGAAACGCCTGGCCATCGGTGAAATGGGGGACAAAGCGCATGGCGGGTCTACTCCTTATTATGTTGCGTGCCGCTTATCGACGACAAGCGTAACAGTCTACCGCACCATGCGCCCTGTTCCATCCGCTCCGTGGGCTCAGGGCTCCTCCGGCATCAGCCTTCCGGTGTCCACGGTGCGTCCGGCGAATGCGCCAGGAAGCTCGGGCGCCGGCGACGTGCCGCAAAGGGCTCGACGCAGGCATTGTCGCGCCGGTTGTAGACGAAGAAGACATTGCTGCGCGGGTCCGGCGACATGTTGGCGTTGGAGCCATGCAGCGTGTTGCAGTCGAACAGCAGCAGCCCGCCTGCCGCACCTTTCGGTGCCTCGATGCCGTGGCGGCCAACCAGTTCGCGCAGCGCCTCGCGACCCGGCACGCCGAACTCCTGGCGCTTGAGTGACTGGCGATGGTGATCGTCAGGCGTCTCGCCCAGGCACAGCACGAAGACCTTGTGCGAGCCGGGAATCAGCATCAGCGGGCCGTTGAACTCATGGTTGTCGGTCAGCACGATCGAGGCGCTGACGGCGTGCATGGCCGGCATACCGTCTTCGGCGTGCCAGGTTTCGAAATCGGAGTGCCAGCTGAAGCCCTTGCCTTCGAAACCCGGCTTGTAGTTGATGCGCGACTGATGCACGTAGGCATCGCCGCCGAGGATCTGGCGCACGCGACCCACCAGGCGCTCATCGCGCGCAAGGCTGGCGAAGCGCTCCGACAAATAGTGAACCGCGAACAGCGAGCGGATCTCCTGGCTGTCGGGTTCGGTGATGCTGAAGTCGCGATCGCGGAAATCGTCGCGATTGAGCAGTTCGCTCAGCTCCCGACGCAGCTCGTCGAGTTCCTCACCGCTGATGAAGCCGGGCTCGAACAGGAAGCCCTTGCGGTCGAACTCGTCGAGTTGCGCCTGGCTCAGCGGCCCCTCGTCGGCCTGGCCACGCACCACGCCTTCCTGGCGTTCCAGCCACAGGGTGTCGAGCGGCCTGGCCAGCCGGGTGGGGTAGCGATCGCGCACGCGATCGAGTGTCATGTCGACCTGGGCGGTCATGGTGTCGGCAACCGCATAATCGGTTGCCTGTTTCAGCTTACGGTTGGACGAAGTCTGCACTGCCATCCAATCACCTCCTGTGTTTCCGTGATCAGTTTCAGTCCCAACTCGCGCAACGGCGTACAGCCGTGAGAGGAAGTCCCAACAGGACCTTGCCGCAGAGATCTGGGGACGATGCACTTCGCTTTCAAGAGCACTCGGCTTCTCGTCATGGCATCGGCCTGGCTCGCCTTGCTACATTAGCGGCCTCCATGGACCCGTTTCGCCATGCATCCACTTGCCACACCGCCAGGAGACTGCCATGCCGCAGACACCCGAACCGCCGTCACCACCTCAAGGCCGCTGGGAGCGGCGATTCGAGCGCTGGCTATGGAGCAGTCGTTTTCTCGTGCTGCTGGCTGTCATTCCCAGCCTGGCGGCCGCTCTGGCACTCTTCATCATCGGCACCATGGACATCCTCAAGCTGGTCCTCGCCACTGCCGGGTACTATCTCGTCGGGGGTGGGCCAGACATTCATGACACCGTCGTACCGAGCGTGGTCATGGCCGTGGATATCTACCTGGTGGCGATCGTGCTGTTGATTTTCGGCCTCGGGGTCTACCGGCTTTTCGTCTCGCCCATCGAGCAGGCCGAGGAGCACGCCACGAGGCACCCCTTCAATGTCGAGTCCTTCGACCAGCTCAAGGACAAGATTGCCCGTGTGGTCATCCTCGCGGTCATCATCGAATTCTTTCGCGCCGTCGTGGACATTCGCTTCCAGACGCCTCTGGAGGCCATCTATCTGGCGCTGTCGGTACTGGCGTTGGCCGGCGCCCTCTACCTGATGAGCCTGGCACAGAAACACTGAGGGCCTGTCGCGCTCTGCTGGCCGGTGATGCACCCGCATGGCCGCCACCCACTGGCGGCGAGCCGTGCGGCTTCAAGCGCCTGGGTCATTTGAAATGGCGACAATAGCAGCCCAATGAACGCAAAAAACCGCCTTCGAGGGCGGTTTTGGAATCTGCAAATGCTGCCAGTCCCGAAGTTTTGATGGTGCCGGCACCAGGAGTCGAACCCGGGACCTACTGATTACAAGTCAGTTGCTCTACCAACTGAGCTATGCCGGCTCGGGACCGATCCAAGCGAAGTGCAGATCGGATAGAGGGTTGGCGTGGCTGGGGTACCAGGATTCGAACCTGGGAATGCCGATACCAAAAACCGGTGCCTTACCACTTGGCGATACCCCAGCATTGTGGTGGCCAGAGACGGAATCGAACCGCCGACACGGGGATTTTCAATCCCCTGCTCTACCGACTGAGCTATCTGGCCGCTGCCAACGGTGCGTATTAAACAAGATCAGGCTGACAGCGTCAAGCCTTTCGTTTCATGCAGATGCCGGAGTCGAACCGGCGCCGGCCGGGCTAGCGTTCGGGGGGTACATAGCCTTCCGCCTGGTCGGTTTCGCGGTTGTCGAGAAAGCGCTCCATCTGCTCGTTGAGGTAGGCACGGGCCTCGGGGTCGAGCATGTTGAGGTGTTTCTCGTTGATCAGCCGAGTCTGCAGTGCCTGCCACTTTTCCCAGGCCCGCTTCGACACGCTGGCCTGGATCTCCTGCCCCTTCTTGCCCGGCAGCGGCGGGAACGGCAGCGCCTCGAGTTCTTGCTGATACTTGCGACAGAAGACAGTCTGGCTCATGGCGTACTCCTCATGTTTGAAATGCCGGTTCTCAGGGCCCCTCCGGCGCAACCAGGGCGAACGGAGCGAGCGAGGCCAGCAGTGACTTCACCGGGGCTGCCAGGCCGATGCGCCCGGGGTTGCCTGGATCGTACCAGCATTGCGCCTCACCAACCGAATCCAGCCTGGCGATCCGCGCCGGCTGCGGCGTGATGTCAAGGCGAAAATGGCTGAACGTATGGCTGAAGGACGGCCAGGCCTGATCGAGCGCGGCAGCGGGCGCATGAACGTCGAGCCAGGCACGCAGTGCCGGCAGATCGTCGAACTGGGGCAGTCCCCATAAGCCTCCCCACAGGCCGCTGGCAGGCCGCTGCTCGAGCAGGACCCGACCGCTGGCGTCACGTAGCACCAGCATCAGCGTGGTCCGCGTGGGCAACGCCTTGCTGGGCTTCGACTCGGGGAAGCGGCGCTGCTCGCCTCGGGCGCGAGCGATGCAGACGTCGGCGAACGGACAGCGCTCGCATTCGGGCATGCCGCGACGACACAGGGTCGCGCCGAGGTCCATGATCGCCTGGGTGTAGTCAGCGACGCGACGCTCCGGCGTGTAGTGCTCGGCCAGCGCCCAGAGCCTGCGTTCCACCGCAGGCCGCCCCGGCCAGCCCTCTACCGCATGCAGGCGTGACAGGCTGCGCTTGACGTTGCCGTCGAGAATCACCGCACGCTGCCCGGTGCTCTGGGCAATGATGGCCCCGGCGGTGGAACGGCCGATGCCGGGCAGGCCGGACAGCGCCTCGAGGCTTGTCACCGGCAGCTCGCCACCGTAATCGGCCATGACCTGTCGAGCCGCCTTGTGCAGGTTGCGGCCCCGGGCGTAGTAGCCAAGCCCGGTCCATAAATGCAGCACTTCGTCCTGAGGGGCCACCGCCAGCTCGGCCAGGGTGGGAAAGCGTGCCATGAAACGCTCGAAATAGGGAATCACGGTGGCAACCTGGGTCTGCTGCAACATGATCTCCGACACCCACACCCGGTAGGGCGTGCGCTCACGCTGCCAGGGCAGGTCGTGACGGCCGGCACGGTCGAACCACTCCAGCAGGCGCTGCTGGAACGCCACGGGCTCGAGAACAGGCGTGGGCATTTCGCTCATGAACCTACCTCGACGTTGACCTGACGAAAAAAAGCGCCGACTGAGGGAGTCGGCGCAGGGACTGGCTTAGGGTCAATTCAACAGACCGCGCAGAGCGTCGCGAAGTTCCCGACCGGCATTCTCGCCCAGACGCTCCTCGAGGCGCTCGAGCGGCCGTTCCAGCCGGCGCTCCAGCTCGTCCCCGGCACGCCGGGAAACTTCCTCGCGCAGCAGTTCGGCCAGGTTGGCCTGGAACGCCTCGCGATCGAAGCGGCACCACTCGCCGCTGTCGGCGGATAGCTCGCCACTGCAGCGCACCGGCAGCGGGACACGCTCCAGGCGAGGATTGACAGAACAGGCGGCATCCGCACCATCGACGAAGCGGGCAGCAGCACGCAGGTCGAAGCGTTCGCTGCCCAGGTCCAGCTCACCGACACCGCCCATTTCGATACCGGGAAGCGTGACCAGAATGTCTTCGCTGCGGGCGACGCCGTCGGAGATGCGCAGGCTGGCTTCGGCGCGATCGAAGCGAGTGTCGGCGCTCCAGTCCCGGCTCGTCTCGTCCCCCTCGACCAGGGCGGCAAGCGAACACAGCTCCTGCGACACATTGACCTGGAGCACGGCACCTTCGTCGATATGCCCTGCCATGCGCCCATTGAGATTGCGCTTGATGGCAGGCCACGTGTTGGCGCGCGTCTCGAGTTCGCCGCCAAGCGTCAGCCGTCCACGCAGCGGCGCCGGGCTGTCGTCCTTCGCCAGGGCTTGGAGCAGCGGCTCCAGGCGCACCCGTGACAGAGAGGGGCGGGCCTGCCAGTGAATCGGTTCGCGTGTCAGGTCGAGAGCGCCGCTGGCGCTCAACTCGCCGTCGTAGAAGACCGAGCTGAAGCGCTCGAGCCGCTGCTGGCCATCGCGGCCGGACACAACCAGCGCCACATCGGTGAAATCGAGCCCCGACAGACGCAACTGCGCCAGATCGAGCGCCCCGTTAAGCGTCAACTTGGCCAGCCACTCGGCGGGAACCAGAGTTGCCGAATCGTCGGCAACGGCCTCGCCGATGCCTGGCAGACCGCTGCTGGCCGTGCTCTGCTCGGCGGCCTCGTCCGGGGGCAGGTAGCGGTCCAGGTCGAGACGGTCGCCCTGAAGTTCGAAGTCGAGCAGCTCACCGCCGAAACCCGCGGTCAGTCTCCCGGTGTAGGTGCTGCCGTCCAGGACCAGGGTCAGGCCGGCCAGTTCGAAGCGCTTGAGGTCGCCTCGCACGGGACTGGTCAGGGCCACGTCGGAGAGCGACTGTTGCCCCGCCATCCGGGGCAATTTATCCATGCGCTCGAGCCACGGCCGCAGGGAGAAAGGCGCGAGGCTGACCTGGCCGCTGTAGCTCGGCGACTGATCGAGGCCGGCCAGATTGAGGTGTCCGCTCAAGCGCAGGTTATCCGGCCCGGTCAGCTGCACATCGCGCAGTTGTGCCGTGCTCTCCGCCAGATCGGCATCCAGGGCCATGGTCAATGCCAGGGGTAGGGAGCCTTCGCCCAGGGCAGGGTGCTGCAACCCGGCCTCAGCCCGGCCCTCCTGAAGCTGTAGGCGTTGCTGTGACTGGTCCAGAATCAGCTGCTGCCCGCTCAGATTGAGCTGCTGAGGATGCTGGATACCAGCCAGCCGGCTCATGGTACTGAGCCTTGGACTCTCCATCACGTAGCGGCGCTCGGCCAGGGCTAGCCGCATGCGCCCTTCGAGCGTGACATCGCTCGCCAGCGTCGGGTTGCGTTCGAGCTCACGCCAGTCGAGCGTGGGATACGATCTCAGTCGGAAGGAGGTCTTGAACGGAAAGGCGCGCTGCGGATTGACGTTGGTGCCCGAAAGATTGATCTCCTGGAAAACCCACTCCTCCCCCGCCGCCAGGTCGCGGTAGGTCGCCGCGCCATTGCGCACCTGGACGCTGGCGATATTGAGCGCCACGGCCAGGTTGCTACCCTCCAGGCTGGGACCGGCACTGGCAGGCGCCAGCGCCGACTCGGCCCCCTCGCGGCGCTCGTCGAGGCGCTGCAGCAAGGATTCCCAGTTGCCACGCCCCTCCTCGTCACGTGCCAGACGCAGCTGCATGCCTTCTAGCGTCAGGCCTTCGATGGCGATCTCGCCTCGCAGCAGCGGGGCGAAGGCCAGGCTGACTTCCGCATGGGCGAAAGCCAGGAAAGGCCGTTCATCCTCGCTCTGCTCCGGCAACCGGCCTTCAGCCCGCTCCACGCTCACGCCGAGGCGTGGGTAGAACGACCATGAAAGCGGGCCGTCCAGGGTCAGCTCGAGCCCGCTATGCTCACGGACCACCTCGACCAGACGAGGCTTGAAATCCTCCGGGTCGAGAAAGGTCGTGACATAGACGACGGCGGCCACGACCACGACACCGAGCACCCCGATGGCGGCCAACAGCATTTGTAACAATCGCTTCATGTATTACCGCCTCCTTGCAGCGGTGGAGCCAGCACGAAATAGTCACCCGTGGCATGCAGACGATAGCCCAGGCGGGACAGCAACAGCTGGTCGGCGAGAGGAAGCTGAGAAGAGGGTGCCCGCAGTTCGCAGCCGCCAGCTCGTGCCGTCTCGCTCACCAGCGCCAGCAACCGCGAGCCGACACCGCGCCGCCGAGTGGCCTTGCGAACGCATAGCTCCGATAACCACCAGGCCTGGTCGTCGGCACACACGGTCACCGCCCCGAGCAGGCGTTCATTGAAGCGCGCACAGCCAAAGAAGTGGCCGGCCTCGAAATGCCGGCGAATGAAGTCCTCCACGGGCAGGTCCAGGCGGTCGGCCGGTGCGTCCGCATAGATCCGCTGCAGGTCGTGTCGCACCTGTGGATCGTTCGCCCAGGTGTTCCTGTCGACGAGATGAAGCGTTACCGGCATGACGGTCTCCTGGCTGCGGCTCGGGCCGCCGCCGCTGTGTTGGGCGCATTGTAGCGGATGGGGGGTACGATTCTCTATAATGGATGGCCCATGATGGCAAGCAACGCGACTTGCCCGCCCGGAGGCCGCCTGCGGCATACCGGGCCCACACCATGCGACGCGCCTGAGCGCGAAGAGAGCCCGACATGTCCGAGCGAATTGCCACGGTAACCCGTGACACCAAGGAGACGCAGATCACGGTCACCGTGAACCTCGATGGCGAGGGGCGGCTGAGCTGTGAAACCGGCGTTCCCTTCCTCGATCACATGCTGGACCAGGTGGCTCGTCACGGCCTGATCGACCTGGAGATCAAGGCCGTGGGCGACCTGCATATCGACGACCATCATACCGTCGAGGATCTCGGCATCACGCTCGGCCAGGCCTTCCACCAGGCCATCGGCGACAAGCGCGGCATTTTCCGCTATGGCCACGCCTATGTGCCGCTGGATGAAGCGTTGTCACGGGTGGTGGTGGATTTCTCCGGTCGCCCGGGACTGTTCATGGACGTCGAGTTCACTCGCGCCAGCATCGGCCGACTCGACACCCAGCTGTTCTGGGAGTTCTTCCAGGGGTTCGTCAACCATGCCCGCGTCACGCTGCACATCGACAATCTGAAGGGCTTCAACGCCCACCATCAGGCGGAAACCATCTTCAAGGCCTTTGGCCGCGCGCTGCGCATGGCCGTGGAGCCTGACCCACGGATGGCCGGCCAGATGCCGTCCACCAAGGGCTGCCTGTAGCGCAGACGTCCGAACCTGAGAGGAGCCTCCATGACCATTGCCGTCATCGACTACGGGATGGGCAACCTGCATTCGGTTGCCAAGGCCCTGGAACATGTGACCCACGAGCACGTCGTGATCACTCGCGACCCGCGGCGCATCCAGGGCGCCACCCGCCTGGTGCTGCCCGGCCAGGGTGCGATCCGCGACTGCATGGGTGAGCTCGAGAAGACGGAGCTGCGCGGCCTGGTGGAGGAGCTGCTGGCCAACCAGAGCAAACCGCTGCTGGGCATCTGCGTCGGCCAGCAGATGCTGCTCGACCACAGCGAGGAGAGCGGCGGCATTCCCTGCCTGGGCTTTCTGGCCGGCGAGGTGAAGCGCTTCCCCACCGATATGGTCGACGACCGCGGGCAGCGCCTGAAAGTGCCGCACATGGGCTGGAACCTGGTGCGCCAATACCACCCGCACCCGCTGTGGGAAGGTATCGATCAGGATGAGCACTTCTACTTCGTCCACAGCTACTACGTGGCGGCAACCGACGACGCCTGCGTCTTCGGCACCACGCGCTACGGGCGGATCGCTGCCCATGTAGCCGTTGGCCGTGACGCCACCTTTGCCGTGCAGTTCCATCCCGAAAAGAGTTCCCGGGCCGGACTCAAGCTGCTGGAAAATTTCGTCAACTGGGCGCCCTGACCCGCGCCCGGTCAACTGGGCACCGCGCCTGGCCCGGCTGGGCCCGTGCGCACCCTAGAGGACACGACATGCTGGTAATTCCCGCCATCGATCTCAAGGACGGCAAGTGCGTCCGCCTCAAGCAGGGCCGGATGGACGACGCCACCACTTACGGCGACGATCCGGTGGCCATGGCCGCACGCTGGGTCGAGGCCGGTGCCCGCCGCTTGCACCTGGTGGATCTCAACGGTGCCTTCGAGGGCAAGCCGGTCAATGGCGAGGCGGTCACCGCCATCGCCCGGCGCTGGCCTGACCTACCCATCCAGATCGGCGGCGGCATTCGCTCCGCCGAAACCATCGAGCACTACCTGGCTGCGGGCGTCTCCTACGTGATCATCGGTACCAAGGCGGTCAAGGAGCCCGACTTCGTGGGCGAAATGTGCCGGGCCTTTCCCGGCCACGTGATCGTCGGTCTCGACGCCCGAGATGGCTTCGTCGCCACCGACGGCTGGGCCGAGGTCTCAAAGGTGAGAGCGGTGGATCTGGCCAGGCGCTTCGCCGACGACGGCGTCTCCAGCATCGTCTATACCGATATTGCCCGCGACGGCATGATGAACGGGGTCAACGTCGACGCTACGGCCGCCCTCGCCCGCGAAGGCGGCCTGCCGGTCATTGCCTCCGGCGGCGTGACCGACCTCGGCGACCTGCGTGCGCTGGTGGCGGCCGGCGAGCCCGGCATCCTTGGCGCCATCACCGGCCGGGCCATCTACGAGGGCACCCTGGACGTCGCCGAAGGGCAGCGGCTGTGCGACGAACTTACCGGCAACCAAGCGGGAGACTGACATGGGCCTGGCCAAGCGCATCATTCCCTGCCTCGACGTCGACGCCGGCCGCGTGGTCAAGGGCGTCAACTTCATCGGCATCCGCGACGCCGGCGACCCGGTGGAGATCGCCCAGCGCTACAATCTGCAAGGCGCCGACGAGATCACCTTCCTCGATATCACCGCCAGTCACGAGGATCGCGACACCACGGTGGAGATGGTCGAGCGTATCGCCGGCGAGGTCTTCATTCCGCTGACCGTGGGTGGCGGCATCCGCACCTGCGACGATATCCGCACCATGCTCAACGCTGGCGCCGACAAGGTTTCGATCAATACCGCCGCGGTGACCAACCCCGACTTCGTGCGCGAAGCGGCAGACCGCTTCGGCAGCCAGTGCATCGTGGTGGCCATCGACGCCAAGCGCGTCTCGGCGGAAGGTGAACCGCCGCGCTGGGAGATCTTCACTCATGGCGGGCGCCGCCCCACCGGGCTCGACGCCGTGGAATGGGCAATGAAAATGGTCGAGTTCGGTGCCGGCGAACTGCTTTTGACCAGCATGGACCGTGACGGCACCAAGGCTGGCTTCGACCTGGGCGTCACCCGCGCCATCAGCGATGCCGTGACAGTGCCGGTGATCGCCTCCGGGGGGGTCGGCAATCTCGACCACCTGGTCGATGGCGTGCACGAGGGCGGTGCCGATGCGGTGCTCGCCGCCAGCATCTTCCACTTCGGCGAGTACACCATCCCCGAGGCCAAGCGCTACATGGCCGAGCGCGGCATCGAAATGCGCTTGTGACACTGCCTCCCTAGCCCACCTCGAGGCCGAGATTGCTCACGCCGTCGTTGCGCCCCAGCTGGCGCAGCGCTTTCAGCGCTTCGCGGTCCAGGCGGCCTTCCGCCGCTTCGAGCACGGCATCCTGGAAGTCGTCCTCGTCTGCCATGAGAGGATGCTCGCGCACCAGCTTCGCCAGCTTACCGGCATCCTCTTCACCCTCAGTCATCTCGATGTAGGCGCGGACCCCACCCTTGGAGATGCGGCTGACCTCGACGACGGCATCCGATGATTCACCGCGCAGCGTATCGAGCAGCGAGGTCATTGCGACAACCACCTCCACCGCACGTCGAGCACCGAAGCTGTCGTCGTCCGCCGATGGCTCGAGTTCGGCAAGCTTCTCGGCCTGGCGCTCGAAGTCGATGCGCGCCTCGCGCACGCTGAGCTGCTCCCACACCAGATCGAGAATCGCACGCAGCCCCGACGGGTTGCCGTCTCCCGTCATCTGCGCGTAGAGCACGTAGTTGGGCAGCAACCGTTCACAAAGCGCCGCCATGAAAGCTTGCTGCTGCCGGAGCGAGAGCCCCTGAAGCCGCTCGTGGAAGCCGCCTTTTGGCTGGTTCATGGATTCTCCTGGTGAAATGACGGTCATAACAGGGTAACGGAGATATCACCGGCTCATGGCCACAGCGCTTCGGGAGCCGCTCGCCCCCTCGCATCGAACCACACACCCTCGGCCAGGAGCCGTTGACGCTGCTCGATGGCGCCGGGATGATCGGCCAGCCGGCGCGAGGCGGTGATCACGCGAAACCACGGCAACCCGTGGTCGTCGGGCAATTCCCGCAGCGCCCGGGCCACCAGGCGGGGCGTGGCACCTTCGGTCATGGCAGCGATACGGCCGTAGGTGGTCACCCGCCCCGGCGGTATGGCTGCCAGGATGGTCAGGATCTGCTCACGCAACGCCGGTTTCATATTCGCTGCCGCTCCCCGTACCGTGTCACCCCTAATGGCGAGGTTTCCATGCATCTTCATCTTCTACAACACAGCCCGCATCATGGCCCGGGACGAATCGCCGACTGGCTGAACAGCATGGGACACAGTCATACCGTTTTCCATCTCCACGCCGGGGAGGCGCCCCCTAGCTTGGCCGATGCCGATGCATTGATCCTGCTCGATGGCCCCATGGACATTCTCGAGGACGAGCGCCACCCTTGGCTCAAGCGCGAGCGCAAGCTGATCGCCAGGGCACTGGACGGCAACAAGCCGCTGCTCGGCATCGGCATGGGCGCCCGAATGATCGCAGCCGAACTTGGCGCCACGGTGGGCCGCGGCACCTTCGCCGAGGTTGGCTGGCACGAGGTGACCCTGGCCCCGGAGAGCCCCTTCGACCTGCCGGAGCGGTTTACCGCCTTCATGTGGCACCGCGATGTGTTCGCGCTGCCCGACGATGCCCTGCCACTGGGCGGGAGCCCCGGCAGTCCTGTGCAGGGCTTTGCCTGGGATGCGGGACGCGCTCTCGGTCTGCTGTGCCATCTCGAAGTCACGCGAGCCGGCGTCAACGCATTGCTGACGAGCAGCGAAAGGCCCGAAGGCAGCGAGGCCAGCCCCCACGTGCAGCCCGCCGAGAGCATCCTGGCCGATACCAGGCGTTTCGATCGTCTGGCGCCGCTGCTCGACCGCCTGCTCAGCCAATGGATTCGCAGCGCCGCGGCCTGAAGCCACGCGTCAGGCCGGCTGGAGCTGCCCCATCGGCTGTCGTGCCGCCTCGCTCGACCATTCTCGCGCCGCCTCCCGGCAACTTTCCCAGTCGCCGACATGGAGGAAGCGCCCTGGGTCGCGCTTCTCCAGCTGGTAGCGGTACATGGGGTCGTAATACTCGGTGAGCAGCGGCGCCAGCCAGGCCTCGTGGGCCTGGCGATTGCCATGCTCGTGTTCGCGGAAGGCGAGCTGCTGAAGCCGCTGGAGGCGCGCCAGGCGCGCATGGCCCAACCGCTTCTTCAAGCGCGCCAGTGCGCTGGAAAGCTGCTTGCGCATCAGTGTCCAGCCCAGCCACTCGCCGAACTGCTGCCGATAGATCGTCCACAGGTCGTCGATGTAATCCTTGTGGATCTGCGCCAGGCGCCAGTCGAGCGGCATCTCCACCCGAATTCGGGGGGCACGCTCCATCGCCCGCCAGAAGGCGAGCGGCACGTTGGCCGCGCCGATATGCCGCGACTCGTCCTCCACCACCAATGGGCCGGCAAGCGCAAGCAGGCGCAGCCCCATGGCATGCTCGAAATCGATCTGGCTTGGGGCCGGCAGGGGATGCCTGCCGAAGGCCGAGCCCTTGTGCCGGGCACAGCCTTCCAGATCCAGACCATTGGGCAGGGCCTGGATCAGCGCCGTCTTGGCACAGCCGGTAAGCCCGCCGACCACGAGCAGGTGTTGTTGGGCGGCTGCATCGATGCGCTGGCACAGCGCTTGGCGCATCGCCTTCCAGCCACCGCGGATGCGTGGCCGCGCAACGCCGCTCTCGGCCAGCCACTGCTGCGCGATCTGCGAGCGCAGCCCTCCCCGATAGCAATAGATCACTGCATCGGGATTCGCCTCGACCATGCGCCGCCAGGCATCGATGCGTGCCTGCCGGATACCGCCACTGACCAACCGCTGGCCCAGCGCAATGGCAGCCTGCTGTCCGTGGTCCTTGTACGCGATACCCACCAGGCGACGCTCCTCGTCGTCCATCAGCGGCAGGTTGACCGCTCCGGGCAGGCTGCCCTGGGCGAACTCCACCGGCGCCCGAACGTCGATCAGCGGACGTCCCTGCCGCAGCAGGGCGAGGTCTGGCTCGATCAACTGGCTCACCCACGCACCTCGATCAGGGCCTGGCCCTCGGCCTTGACCACCTCGCCGAACGGCACCAGTTCGATACCGTGTTCGCGTCCGATGCGCTCGACATCGTCCTCCCACGAGGGATGTACCGAGAGCAACAGCCCACCGGAGGTCTGCGGGTCGCAAAGCCACTGCCAGTGCGGCTCGTCCATGTCCTTCAGCGCCGTACCCAGGGCGTTGCGGTTGCGATGGGTACCGCCGGGCACCGCGCCACGACGGCGGTACGCCTCGGCCTCGGCGAGCCGTGGCAGACGGCGAAAATCGATGCGTGCCGCCACGCCGCTGGCTTGGCACACCTCGGTGAGATGGCCCGCCAGACCGAAGCCGGTAACGTCGGTCATGGCGTGCACCCCGGACACCCGGGCCAGGGCCATGCCGATCTGGTTGGGCTGCAGCATGGTCTCGCGGGCCAGGTTCTGATGGCCTGACTCCAGGAGGCCCTGCTTTTCGGCGGTGGTCAGGAAACCGACGCCCAGCGGCTTGGTCAGGAACAGCAGGTCACCCACCTGGGCGCCCTTGTTGAGCTTGAGGTGTTCCAGGTCGACCAGACCATTGACCGCCAGGCCAAAGATCGGCTCCGGCGCGTCGATGGAGTGGCCGCCGGCCAGCGCCAGGCCCAGCTCGCGGCACACGCCCTGGGCACCCGCCACCACGTCGCCGGCGATCTCCGGCCCCAGCTTGTCCAGTGGCCAGCCGAGAATGCCAAGCGCCAGGACCGGCCTCCCGCCCATGGCGTAGACGTCGCTGATGGCATTGGTCGCGGCAATGCGGCCGAAGTCGAAGGGATCGTCCACGATGGGCATGAAGAAATCGGTGGTGGCAATCATGCCGCGGCCATCACCCAAGTCATAAACGGCCGCATCCTCACGGCCCTGGTTGCCCACGATCAGACGCGAATGGGTTGCCCCGGGCCCGGCCTTGGCCAGGATACTGTCGAGTACGTCCGGGGCAATCTTGCAGCCACAGCCAGCGCCGTGGCTGTATTGGGTCAGGCGAATCGCGCTCATCTCGTTCTCCTTGGCAGTTCACTCATCATTCTACCGCAGTGGGACCTCCTTGCCTTACAGCGCCTCGAGGGCGTCGGCCAGCTTGTCCACGGCCACGACCTCCATGCCCTCCGGAGCTCGCTTCGGCGCATTGGCCCGGGGCACGATGGCTCTCGTAAAACCATGCTTGGCCGCCTCGACGATTCGCTCCTGCCCACTGGGCACGGGGCGGATCTCACCGGATAGCCCTACCTCGCCGAAGGCGACCAGCTCGCGCGGCAAGGGACGGTTCTGCAGGCTGGAAACCACGGCGAGCAGCACGGCCAGGTCGGCGCTGGTCTCCAGCACCTTGACCCCGCCGACGACATTGAGGAAGACGTCCTGGTCGCCGGTGAAAAGCCCGCCATGGCGATGCAGTACCGCCAGCAGCATGGCCAGGCGGTTCTGATCGAGCCCCACGGCAACCCGCCGAGGATTACCCAGCGCCGACTCGTCGAGCAGCGCCTGTACCTCGACGAGGAGCGGACGCGTCCCCTCCCACACCACCATCACCAGGCTGCCCGGCGCCTGCTCCTCGCCGCGTGAAAGAAAGATGGCACTGGGATTCTTCACTTCCTTCAGGCCATGCTCGAGCATGGCGAACACGCCCAGCTCGTTGACTGCGCCGAAACGGTTCTTCTGCCCGCGCAGGGTACGAAAGCGCGAGTCGGCACCGCCTTCGAGCAGCAGCGAGGCGTCGATCATGTGCTCCAGCACCTTCGGCCCGGCCAGGGTGCCGTCCTTGGTCACGTGCCCGACCAACAACAGCACGGTATCGGACTGCTTGGCGAAGCGCGTCAGCACTGCGGCCGATTCCCGCACCTGGGCCACGCCACCGGGTGCCGAGGCGATGTCTTCCAGGTGCATGGTCTGGATCGAGTCGATGACGAGTATTTCGGGGCGCTCGCGTTCGGCCACGGCCAGCACGGTCTCGACGCTGGTCTCGGCCAGCATTTTCAGCCCCTGCGTAGGCAACTGCAGTCGATGCGCTCGCATCGCCACCTGGGAGAGCGACTCCTCGCCAGTGACGTACAGCACCTTGCGAGCCTGGGCCAACTTGCAGGCGGTCTGCAGCAGCAGGGTCGACTTGCCGGCGCCGGGGTGGCCGCCCAGCAGCACTGCCGAGCCCGGTACCAGCCCGCCACCCAATACGCGATCGAACTCACCGAACGTGGAGGAGAGCCGCGGCACCTCGGTGAGATCCACGCTGCCCAGGTCGACGACTTCTTTCGACAGGCTGCCGGCGTAGCCTGACCGCCCGGTCCCGGCCGAGGTCGCCGCTCCCGGGCGGGGTGCGCTCAGGCGCACCTCGCTCAAGGTATTCCACTCCAGGCAGCTTGAGCACTGCCCTTGCCACTTCCGATATTCCGCCCCGCACTCGGTGCAAACGAAGGCGCTCTTCGCTTTGGCCATGCTGGCCTCTCTTCGGTTTCCGTGTCGGCCATTCTAACAGGATGTCGTCTTGCCAAACGCAAGAAGGCGGCCCTAAGGCCGCCTTCGCTACTGCCCGAGTCAGACTTACTGACGCTGCAGCTGAAGAGCTTCGTTGTTCTGGAACCGACGACGCTGAGGGTCGATCAACTCCAGGGTCTGCTCGTCGACGCGCAGGAAGTAGTAGATCTGCCCCTCGCCATCCGGTGTCAGCTCGTAGACAGTGGCATCGGGGTCGACTGCGGTACCGCTGAGCACCTCCCAATTGCCCGAGTACTCTTCATCGGGCGGATCTTGGGGATGCTCCTGGTAGCTGGCGCGCAGATCGAAGGTCCGCTCCTCGGCAGAAGCCTGTTCGTCGCCTCGCATCCTCACGTTGAGATCGATACCCGCACAATTTCGGCAGGGCAGGGTACCTTGGTATACGACTTCGGCATCGTCCATTGCCATGTCGGCACGGTCTTCAGCCGGGCCGGCCGCACAACCGGCCAGGAAGGCCAGCATGGCCGAGCCAGCCAGCAGGGTCCTTACTTGCATTTGCTCACTCCTAACCTATGGGTTTGTCGCCATGTACCGTGTGTCAGCGTATGTCACAGCATAACCCCTTAGGACGCTGGCAGACAGTCTCGATGGTTTATGTCTGTCATACCGCCTTAGGATGCCCCCGGATGGACATGCAAGAATACCAGTGCCAGCACGATGGGCATCACGATCAGGCTGCCTAGATTGCCGATCAGCACCAGCGAGGCCACCTTGTGCGGCTCCTGCCGGTACTGCTCCGCTACAAGATAGTTGAGCACGGCGGGAGGCAGCGCGGCAAATACCCATAGCGCCGCCGCCTGCATCCCCGTCAGTTCCAGCCACAGAATCATCGGTACGGCCAGGACCAGGCCGGAGAGCGGGCAAAGCACCGCGCCCAGGAGGCCGGTCTTCCAATCTGCGAAGTCGATATCGAGCATGCGCACGCCGAGCGCGAACAGCATCAGCGGTATGCATACCCCTCCCAGCATGTGCAGCGCCTCGAGAAGCCAACCAGGCAACGGCACGCCGCCCAAGTTGACGCCCAGGCCTGCCAGGCTGGCAAGCACGATGGGCATGCGCAATAGCCGCCATAGCGGCGTCCGGGGACTCAACATGTAGAGCCCCACCGAGAAGTGCAGCAGCATCTCGACAATGAACACCACGACCGCTGCGGGCAGGGCCGCCTCACCGAAGGCCAGCACCAGCAGCGGTATGCCCATGTTGCCCGAGTTGTTGAACATCATGGGCGGCAGGAAGGTCTTGGGTTCGAGCTTGAGCAGCCTGACCAATGGCCACAGCACCACGCCGGAGCCCAGCACCACGACGGCGGCCCCCAGTGCCAGGCCGGCGTATTCCGCCAGCGGCGCCTGCCGATCCGCCAGCACGGCGAACACCAGCATGGGCACGAAGATCTCCATGTTGAGGGTGTTCAGGCTGCGTATATCGGGCGTGCGAAAACGGCCATAGAGGGTACCGCAGCCGGCGATGAGGAAAACCGGCAGCAGGGTGGCAATGATCTGGGCGGTCATGTACGGGTCCCGGGTTCACGCGAAAGCGCCTAGGCTAGCACGCCACCGGCTTGCGCGGTCACGCCGCACCGGTCAACATGACCTAAAGTCTTTCCTGCGAGAAACGAGACCTCATGAGCCAGTTCTGGAGCCCCGCCGTACGCGAGCTGACACCCTATGTACCGGGAGAGCAACCGCGCGAGAAGTTGATCAAGCTAAATACCAACGAGAACCCCTACCCGCCGGCGCCCGGCGTGGCGGCAGTGCTGCGAGACTTTCCTGTCGACCATCTGCGGCTCTATCCCGATCCGCAATCCCTGGCGTTGCGTAAGGCGCTCGCTCGGGAGCATGGTGTCGAGGTGGAGCAGGTCTTCGTCGGCAACGGCTCCGACGAGGTGCTGGCGTTGGCCTTCCAGGCTTTCTTCCACCAAGATCGGCCGCTCGAGATGCCGGAGATCACCTACAGCTTCTACCCGGTCTACTGCAAGCTGTACGATGTCGAGCGGCGCGCTCTGCCATTGGACCCGCAGTGGCGAGTCGATCTCGATGCCTTCACGACCGACAGCGGCGGGGCCATTTTCGCCAACCCCAATGCGCCTACCGCACACGGGCATCCCCGCGAGGCCATTTCCGCACTGCTCGAGCGACTGACGAAGCAAGTCGTGTTGGTCGATGAAGCCTATGTCGACTTTGGCGGAGAAAGCGCCGTGCCGCTGGTAGAGCGCTTCGCCAACCTGCTGGTAACCGGCACCTTTTCCAAATCGCGCAGCCTGGCCGGCCTACGGCTGGGCTACGCCATCGGTTCGCGCGATCTGATCGAAGGCCTGGAGCGGGTCAAGGACTCCTTCAACTCCTACCCCATCGACAGCCTGGCCAGTGCACTCGGCATCGCTTCACTGGAGGATCGTGAGCATTTCGACGCCTGTCGAGAACGCGTGATGACCACGCGTGAGCGAACCGTTCAACGGCTCGCGAAACTGGGCTTCGACGTGCTGCCCTCGCAGTCCAATTTCCTGCTGGCCCGTCACCCCGAGCACGATGCCGCGCAGCTCTTCGTCGGCCTACGGGAGCGAGGTATCCTGGTGCGCCATTTCAATACCGAAGCGCTGCGCGACTTTTTACGCATTTCCATCGGCACCGATGACGAGATGGACAGTCTGGTCGAGGTCTTCGAACTGCTCTGCCGTTGAAACTCAGCCGACAGGCGCCGGCAGCGCCCGTCCTGGCCCAAGGTACCGTATGTCCACGATTCCTCTCCCCCTCGCGGGCGTTCACCACATCGCCCTGATCACTGCCGACTATCCTCGCGCCAAGCGTTTCTATACCGAGGTGCTCGGCGCGGAGGTCCTCAACGAGACCTACCGGGAAGAACGCGACAGCCACAAGCTGGACCTGAGTCTCCCCGGCGGCATTCGACTCGAGCTCTTCTCCTTCCCCTCGCCGCCGCCGCGCCCCAGCTACCCTGAGGCCTGTGGGCTGCGCCACCTCGCCCTGGCCACGCCGGACCTCGACGCCTGCGTGAGCCTGCTCAGGGCGCGCGGTGTCGAGCCCGAGCCAATACGGACCGACGCTCTGACCGGTTCGCGCTTTACCTTTCTCAGCGACCCCGACGGCACACCCATCGAGCTGTACGAGCAAGAATGACAAACGAGAAAACCCCGCGTTCTTTCGAACGCGGGGTTTGGGAAGAGATGCCTGACGATGTTCGGGCCGGCCATCCGGCGGGCGG